>CAMFHP010000004.1 GCA_945952225.1 uncultured Myxococcaceae bacterium | reverse complement strand
GCGGTCGCGTCGGAGTGTGCCTCCGACGCTGCATCGCACTTCGCTCGCTTCTGGGAGCGCCGGGCCACGCCCGGTGCGATTCGCACGTAAGCCCGGGGTGACCCATGGGAACCCCGGTCCGCCCCCGCGCGGCCCTCCTGCGCCACCGCAACGCCCTCCGCCGCCGCACCGCCCTCCGCTGCCCTCGCGCATCCCTTCTGCGCCGCCGCGCATCCCTCCTGCGCCGCCGCACCGCCCTCCGCTGCACCCGCACCGCCCGCTTGCCCCCCAACGCGCGCCATACGACGCTCGCGTCGCCCCGATGCACCCCGCGCTCTCCGACTTCAGCGCGCTCTCCCGCCGCACGCCCACGCCGCCGTGCGACGCGCTCCTCGCGAGCCTCGCGTGCGTGCCACTGCACCATGTGTCCGCGGTGCCCGCGCTGCTTCCGCCGCTCGTCGACGCGCTGCGCGCGCTGCCTCCGTCACACCGCGCGCCGCTGCTCCGCGAGGCCTACGGCGCGCTCTCGCTCGTCGACGTGACCCACACGAAGCGCGCGCTCGAAGCCCTCATGCTCGACACGCCCCACGGTGACGTGACCGCGGCCTTCGTGAGCCGCGTCGCCGAGCTGCGCGCGCAGTTCGAGTTCGCACGTCGCTGGCCCGATCCCGTGTTCTCCGAGGGCTTCACGCGCGAGGAACTCTCGACGATGAAGCCCCGCGCGCACCCGGTGATGCAGTCGCTCGTCGCGAACCTCGACGCCTACGTGCGCATCGCCCGCGACGCCGGACTCCCCGACGACGCCGACACGCTCCGTCGCCACCTCGACGCGATGCTCGACCGACGGCGTGCGCCGCGCGCGTGAGCTGCGATACCGTCGCGCGCATGGGAGAGGGCACGCCGCGCGAACGCATCCCCTACGCCGAGTACCTCGTCCGCGAGATCGACAGCCCGATCAAGCACGAGTGGTACGACGGGCGCACGTACGCCATGGCGGGTGGAACGCTCGCCCACAGCCGCCTCGCCGCGCGCATGACCGCGGAGCTGCTTCGCCTCGCCGACGCGTGCGGCTGCGCGGTGTTCAACGCCGACGGTCGCGTGCGCGTGCCCGCCACCGGGAGGGCTGCGTACCCCGATGTGTCCGTGGTGTGTGGCGAGGTCGCGCACGACGACGAGGACCCCGACGCGATCGTGAACCCCACGGTGATCGTCGAGGTGCTCTCCGACACGACGGAGCGCGACGACCGCGGAGAGAAGTTCCATCACTACCGCCGCATGGAGAGCCTGCTTCACTACGTGCGCGTGTCGCAGCACGAGGCGCGCATCGAGGTGTTCACGCGCGGCGACGATCCGCGCTGGTCGCTCGCGGTCGCCGAGAAGGGCGAGCACGTGTCCCTCGACGCCCTGCGCGGAACGCTCTCCGTCGACGACGTGTACCGCGGCGTCGCGCTCTCACAGAGGGCCTGACCGATGCGCGTGCGAAGCGGCGTGAGCCTCCGCGATGAGTCCATGCCCGACGATCCGCTGCGCGACCTCGCCGCGTCGCTCGCGACGGCCCTCGCGCTCGACCTCGCGGCCCCCGCGGAGCTCGACACACGACACTCCATCGAGCACGTGCAGCGCGTCGCGGGGGGCACACGCACGCTCACACGGCGACACCCGACGCCCTGTCCGTATGCGGGGGGCACGCGCACCGAGGTCGAGGTGCGCTGGGTCGGCGACGACGGACGTGGGTGCGACGCGCGGCTCGTCGAAGACGTGTGGGGCGGATGGGGTGGAGAACTCTTCGCCGAGGGCGATGCACCATGGTGCGAGGCCGTGCGCGCGGCGTGGGAGCGGTGGTGCGAGGGGAAGGCGAAGCGCGCGGTGTGAGACCCGCGCGCGAAGGGGATCTCAGAGCGGAACGGGGATCGACGCGCCCTGCGCAGGCACGACGATGAACACCGGGCGCGTGTCGACGACCGTGCCGCCGCGGCCGAGCACTTCGATCGTCGCGCGGAACAGCTTCGCCGTCGAAGCCCCGGGCTGGAAGTCGTTGTAGAAGTCGACGCCGAAGACCACGCGCGTCGAGGGCGACACGCTGTAGAAGGTCGTCGCGTCGCGGCGGGTGTAGCCGTCGGGCATGTCGGGCATGCCGCGCAGGGGCGTCACCGACTTGATGAACTCCGCCGTCGTGTGGCCCGACGCGAGGCCCATGGCCATCGGGTCGGCGACCACGCGGGTGGTGATGTCCTGACGGGACTGTCCCGCGACGCGCGTCACCGCGTCGACGATGCCCATGGAGGCACCCGCGATGCCCGCGGAGCCCGGGCCGAACACGATGGGTGCGCCGGTGCCGTCGACGGTGCCCGTGCGCATCGCGACCACGCGGGCGTTGTTGTACGTGTCGCCGCCGACGCCGCGTCCCACGTCGACGCCGATGAAGAAGCCGCCGCGGCGGTTGAGAGCGGTCACGAGCTCGTCGCAGTTGTGACCGGGGTTGCCCGGCGTGGCGGGCGATCCCGCGGCGCAGCCGTCGTACCAGCTCGCGTCGGAGGCCAGCACCACGATGGGCACGCGGCCTTCGAGGAAGCATCCCCAGCCGTACTTCGGCGCGGCGTCGGTGGAGCCGCAGTCGCGCACGGGGTTGTTGCGCGGGCACCATCCGTTGCCCCGCGGGTCGAGCGCGTTGCGCACGGTGTAGAGCGCCGCGGCGTCGCTCTCGTGGCCGCGGTTCCCATCGCCCGCGATGACCTCGAAGGCCGCCTCGGTCTGGTTCTCGGGGTAGTCGCCGCCGAAGAAGCGGTTGCCCGTCGCCGCCGAGATCGTGGTCATGGTGTTGAACGCGTTCTGCGACGCGGCCACGTCGGCGCTGATGGCCTGGCGAACCCAGAGGTTGTAGTCGCCGGGCGAGCCCGCGCTGCCCTGCGGCGAGACGGGCATCGAGTCGAAGCTGCCGACGCCCATGCGCACGTCGGGAATCTGCCGCTGGATGCCCGGCACGATCACCATCGAGAAGTTCGAGCGGAGGTTGGCGATGACGGGCTCCATGCTCGCCGAGTTGTCGACGAGAAAGAACACGTCGGCCTGGCGGATGCGCGTGGAGAACGTGAACTCGCGGTTCTCGTGCGGCCCCATCATGGGCGCGGGGTAGTGCGGGAGCACCACGTAGAGCGAGTTCTCGGGCGGGCGGCTCGACGCCATGCGGGGGTCGCTGCCCGCGGCGGTCTCGATGAGGTCCTCGGCGCCGTCGCCGTCGGTGTCGGCGGCGCAGGGGTTCGACTGGGCCATGAACTCTTCGCGGTCCGTGAGCCCGTCGTCGTCGGAGTCGAGGTCGCGGTAGTTCGGCATCGTGTCGCCGCGGCTCGCCGTGAGCGCGTCGCAGTTGTCACCCGTGCCGCCGCACACGATGCGAACGGGCGTGGAGTACCCGGGGTACGAGCGGTTGGCCTCGTTCACGTCGAGGAAGCCGTCGTTGTCCGAGTCCGTGTCCATGTAGTCGGGCGTGCCGTCGCCGTCGGTGTCGCGCGAGGGTGCACCCTCCGACGTGTCGGCGAGGCCGTCGCGGTCGGTGTCGGCACACACCTCGGGGCCCGTGTCGATGGAGACCGTTCCATCGCGCGAACCCGTGTCGGTGCGCGAGCCCGTGTCGGTCACGGCGCCATCGCCCGTGCCTCCGTCCGACCCGGGATCGATGATGATGGGGGCCGAGGGCGCACACGCGCTCACGAGTGCGAGCGCAATCCAGGGAAGCAGTTGGCGGGGGCTCATCACGGCAGCGTCTCCTCGCAGCGCGAAGCGGTCGCCCGCGCGTCGTGAAAGAGACGGTGATTAGAGCCCGTGGCGCACACCGGCCACAAGTGGGAGCGCGTTGACCACCGCGTGTCGCGGCGTCGGATCACTCCTCGCGGTCGAGGGGCGCGTCGTCTTCGGGGTCCCTCGGCGGCGCCATCTGCACCACGTCGACCTGCACGCGCGGAGGCTCACGTCGCGGCGTCGGAGCCGCTGCGGCCACCACCTGCACCCGCGGCGCGCGGGCCTCGTGTTCGAACTCCAGCGACTCGTTGAGGGTGAAGCGCACGCGGCACGCGCGAACCCCCGCGGGCCAGTGCAGCGTGGCGGTGTACACCCCGCGCTGCTCGGTCTCGCGCACGGCGTCGACGGTCACTCCCCCGGTCGCCACGGCATCGACGCGGGCCAGGGAGACGGGCTCGCCCGCGGCGTCACGGAGACGCAGCGAGAGGGCGCCCGAGGCGGCGCCGTCTTCGCGGTCGGCGGCCACGGCGCCCACGTCGATCTCACGGCGCAACGGACCCGAGAGGCCCGCGGGAATCACCCGCTCACGCGCGTTGCGTCCTGCGGGATCGGTCGCACAACGGAGCGTGTGCGCGCGGCCCGGCGCGAGGAGCAGCGAGGCGTCGGAGGAGGCGAGGGGCGCTCCGTCGAGGCCGCAGAAGAAGCCCTGCGGAATGCGCACCGACGCGCGTCGCTCGTCGGGGCCGTCGAGGGCGGGCACCACCGTGGGCGCGGCGACCTGCACGCGGGCCACGGGCGAGGCCGTGCTCTCGAAGCGGTTCACGTCCACGGTGACGATGCGCACGTGGTAGGTGCCCGGCGGGAGCGCGCGTCCCGTCCAGCGCGTGGTGGCGGCGGGCACGCGCACGCTCTCGACGAGGTCGCGAAAGCCGTCATCGCGGGCGACCTGCACCTTCCACTCGCGCGGCGCCGCGGTTCCGCTGTGCGGCGACGGCGCCCACGCGCCCGACACCTCGATGGGCTCACCGAACGAGAGCACCCGCGCAGGCGGCGTCGCGCGCCACACCGGCGCCCGCGGAAGCTGCTGGAGCACACCGGGCGCGTGGCCGACCTCCTCCTGCACGCCGTAGCCCTGCGTGAGCAGGTACTCGCGGCGCCCCATGCGAACGCGCATGCGACCGCGCCACACGGCCATGCGCGTGATGTGTCCTCCGAGGTCGGCGGAGAGCATCGCGTCGGCGCGTCCGGCCCACACGGTCACGGCCTGCGTCTCGACGGGCACGGGCACGGTGCGGGCGCCCGTCGTGGCCGCGCGGATGCGCAGCGTTCCGCGGGCGAGGGTGGTGCTGTTCGAGGGCGGCGCGTCGGCGGGCAACGGGGCCGCGGGGGCGAACATCACCAGAAGCCCGTTCGCATCGAGCTCGCCCACGGCGCCGTTCGCGAAGGTCACGGCCACCGCGCCGTCGGCGCCCGTGCGAAGGCGCGTGCCGCGGGTGAGCGTCTCGCCGGGCTGTGCGGCGTGGGCCGTGGGGCCGAGCACGTCGACGGTGCCGCGCGTCCACACGATGCGGGCCTCGTCGGGGAGGTTGTTCTGCTGGGCCGAAGCGGTGAGCGGGAGGAGCGAGAGCGCAGAGAGCGCGAGCGCAGAGACCACAAGCGGACGCCGTGGGCAGGCGTCGCGGGGCGTTCGTGGCGTCACGGCAGGGGGCTCCATCGGGGTGTGCGGTGCCGCGACAGGGTAGCAACGTTCAGTCCATGGGGGCGTGAGCAACCTGCACAGCACAAATCGCCGTCGATTCCCGCGCGGGGTGTGAATCCTGCTGCGGCACCTCGCAGAACTTGCAGAGCGACGGACCCGTTCACAGAACGGCTTTTTCGTGCAGGGGCGATCGACGACACTCCGCGCGATGAAGGCTGCGGAGAGGCTGCGATGGTGTGTGGTGCTCGCGTCGCTGGCGATGGCGTGCGGCGGCGGTGACGACACGACGCCCACCGACGGCGCGATGGACGCGCGCGACGCAGGGGGCGATGCGCAGCCCGACGCGGCCGACGACGCACAGCCCGACGCAGTGGATGACGTGGGCGAGGACGTCGGCGAGGACACGACGGACGCAGACCCGGTGACCGACGCCGCCCGCGACGACGCGGAGGACGCGAGCGACGTGGGCGACGTGGGTGACGTGAGCGACGTGAGCGATGCGGGCGATGCGAACGTCGCCGATGCGGGCGATGCGAGCGTCGTCGATGCGGGCGATGGCGCGGTGCCGTCGACCGTCGCGGTGGGCCATGCGCGCGAGTTCCGCGCGGTGTGGGTCGCGTCGGTGAGCAACATCAATTTTCCGAGCCGCACGGGGCTCTCGGCGACGGCGGCGCAGGCCGAGCTCACGGCCATGCTCGACGTGGTGAAGCGCAACCGGCTCAACGCGGTGGTGTTCCAGGTGCGCCCCGAGGGCGACGCGCTCTACCGCAGCACGATCGAGCCGTGGAGCCGCTTTCTCACCGGGCGTCAGGGCGGCGATCCGGGCTTCGACCCGCTGTACTTTCTCGTGGGCGAAGCGCACCGACGCGGCATCGAGGTGCACGCGTGGTTCAACCCGTACCGCGCGAAGTCGAGCGCGAGCTCCACGGCCGTCGCGCCGCACATCAGCGTCACGAACCCCGAGGCCGTCGTCACCTACGGCAGCGCCGTCTGGATGGACCCTTCGCGCACCGTCGTGCAGGAGCGGTTGATCAACGTCATCCGCGATGTGGTGACCCGCTACGACATCGACGGGGTTCACTTCGACGACTACTTCTATCCGTACCCCATCACGGGAACGGCCTTTCCCGATGCGTCGCAGTTCAGCGCGTACACCTCGGGCGGAGGAACGCTCTCGCTCGCCGACTGGCGACGCGACAACGTGAACCGCATGGTGCAGCGGGTCTCGCAGACCGTGGCCGACACCCGCGCGAGCGTGCGCTTCGGCATCTCGCCCTTCGGCATCTACCGCCCCGGAATGCCCGCGGGCATCACGGGCCTCGACGCCTACAACGCGATCTACTGCGACCCCGTGCGGTGGATGCGCGAGGGATGGCTCGACTACGTGGCCCCGCAGCTCTACTGGCCGAGCACGCAGACCGCGCAGGCCTACGGCGCGCTCATCGCGTGGTGGGCGGGCCTCGCCACGAACGGACGCAGCGTCTTCGCGGGCAACAACCTCGGCCAGCTCGGGTCGTCGAGCGCGTGGACCGTCGACGAGTTCCGTCGGCAGGTGGAGCTCACACGCGCGCAGTCGTCGCGGGGCGCGCGGGGCAACATCTGGTTCACGGTGCAGCCCTTTCAGAGCAACCGCATGGGCATCGCCGACGTGTTTCGCGCGAACTACTACACCGCCGACGTGCTCACGCCGCCCATGGCCGGCGCGCGCCCGCGTCCGCCCACGCCGTCGGTGACCGCGAGCGCTCGCGTGCTGCGTCCGACGCATCCCGATGCGCTGCTGCTCCGCGCGTGGGCGGTGTACCGCCTCGACGGATCCGCGTGGACCCTCGACCAGGTGCAGCCCGCCACGCAGACCTCGCTCACGGTCTCGGCCGCGGGCACGTACGCCGTGAGCGCGGTGAACCGCTTCGGCGACGAGAGCCTCGGCGCCACGGTGGTCGTGCGGTGACGCTCAGCGCACGTAGCGGGTCGACAGGGCGGCGCGCGTGCGATGGCGCTCCAGGGCCAGCGCGATGAGCCGGTCGACGAGGCGCGCGTAGGGGAGCCCCGTGGCCTCCCAGAGCTTCGGGTACATGCTGATGCGCGTGAAGCCCGGCATGGTGTTCACCTCGTTGAGGTAGAACGCGCCGGTCTCGTGATCGAGAAAGAAGTCGACGCGCGCGAGGCCCGCGAGGTCGAGCGCGCGGAACGCATCGACGGCCATCACCCGCACGATGTGTTGCTGCTCGGGGGTGAGCTCCGCGGGGATCTTCAGGTGCGCGCCGTGCTCGTCGAGGTACTTCGCTTCGTACGAGTAGAAGTCGTGCGTGGGCACGATCTCGCCCGCGATCGACGCCTCGGGCGCGTCGTTGCCGAGCACCGCGACCTCGATCTCTCGCACGCGGTGGGCGCGCTCGATCAGCACCTTGGTGTCGTAGGTGAACGCCGTGGCGAGCGCGTCGGCGAGCGAGGCCTCGTCGCGGGCCTTCGAGACACCCACCGAGCTGCCCATGTTGCAGGGCTTCACGAAGCACGGGAACCCGAAGCGCTCGCGCACCTCGCGGGCCACGTCGGCGGCGTCGCGGCGCTCGCCCGCGCGCACCACGAAGCCCTCGACCACGGGGAGGCCCGCGCTGCGAAAGAGTCGCTTCGCGAAGTCTTTATCCATGCCCACCGACGACCCGAGCACGCCGCTGCCCACGTAGGGGACGCCCGCCATGTCGAGGAGTCCCTGGATGGTTCCGTCTTCGCCGTAGGTGCCGTGGAGCACGGGGAACACCACGTCGAGCGCGCCCACCGTGCTCGCGGAGGGAGCCGTGGTGACGAGCGTTCCGTCGTGCGAGGCGCTGCCCGGTGCCACGGCCACGGAGGGCGCGGCGGCGTCGAGGTGCAGCGGTGTGCCGGGCGCGGCGAGGAGCGCGCGCGCGGACTCCTGAAGGTGCCAGCGGCCGTCGTGGTCGATGCCGAGCAGCACGGGCTCGTAGCGGTCGCGATCGAGCGCGTCGAAGATCGAGCGCGCCGACAGGAGCGAGATCTCGTGCTCGCCCGAGCGCCCGCCGAAGACCAGTCCCACACGAAGCTTGCGATCCATGGGCGGCGGGTACCACGGGCTCGCGCGCGGGCTCCACTTTGCGGAGCGCGCACGCAGTTGTGTTCGTCGAGGGCCGCACGGTACGGTGGTTGCTGACCGACGGCGGGGCGCCGTGAAGTGCGGCGGCTCCGTGTGGCACACCCCTCCGACGAAGGCACAGCGCGACACCCATGTCAGAGCTCGGACCGCGACCGCGTTTGCTCCCCATCGCACCGAAGGCGCCGCCCGCGCGGAGGTTCCTCCCGCTGGCCGATGAGGTGCGCCCCATCGACCGTCGCTGGCAGCCCATCTACGCGGTGTGGGAGATCACCCTGCGCTGCGACCTCGCGTGTCGGCACTGCGGCTCGCGCGCGGGGCACGCGCGGCCCGATGAGCTCAGCACCGACGAGGCCCTCGACCTCGTGCGACAGATGGCAGAGCTCGGCACGAAGGAGGTCACGCTCATCGGCGGCGAGGCCTACCTCCGCGACGACTGGACCCAGATCGCCCGCGCGGTGCGCGCCCACGGCATGGAGTGCACCATGACCACAGGCGGTCGCGGCATCACCGCGGAGCGCGCGAAGGAGGCGAAGGCCGCGGGCATCCAGAGCGTGTCGGTGTCGTTCGACGGGCTCGAAGCCACGCACGACAAGCTCCGCGCGGTGCAGGGGAGCTGGCGTTCGGCCTTCGAGGCGCTGAAGAACCTCCGCGCCGCGGGGGTGCACGTCTCCGCGAACTCGCAGTTCGGGCGCCAGTCGCTCCGCGAGATGCCCGCGCTCTTCGAGCTGCTCATCGCGGCGGGGATCCACTCGTGGCAGACGCAGCTCACCGTCGCGATGGGGCGCGCGGCCGACGAGCCCGAGATCCTGCTGGAGCCCTATCAGGTGCTCGAAGTGATGCCCATGCTCGCGCGGCTGAAGAAGCGCGCCGACGAGGCCCGCGTGCGCATCTGGCCGGGCAACAACATCGGGTACTTCGGGCCCTACGAGCACCTGCTTCGCGGCACGCTCCCGCGCGGTCACATGGCGTCGTGCGGTGCGGGGCGGAGCACGCTGGGCATCGAGGCCGACGGGTCGATCAAGGGATGTCCCTCGCTCACGACGAAGGAGTACGTGGGCGGCAACATTCGCGACAACACGCTCCGTGACATCTGGGAGCGCGCGTCGGCGCTGCGCTTCACCCGCGACCGCACCGTCGACGACCTCTCGGGCTTCTGCCGCACCTGTTACTACAACGACACCTGCCGTGCGGGCTGCACGTGGACCACGCAGGTGCTCTTCGGCAAGCCGGGGAACAACCCCTTCTGCCATCACCGCGCGCTGGAGCTTCTGCGCGAGGGCAAGCGCGAGCGCCTCGTGCGCACCGAGGCCGCGCCGGGCCTTCCCTTCGACCACGGCACCTGGGAGATCGTGCTCGAAGACTGGCCCGCCGATGAGCTCGCGCGCGCCCGCCGCCTCGCCGAGACCGGCGAAGGATGGCTCACCGACTGACCCGCACCGCGACCGCGTTCTACCACCCCGAGAAGGAGTCACACCTCGATGAGTCTTGCGCCCTGCCCTGCCTGCCAGCGCCACATCCGTGTGGCCGAGCGCGCGTGCCCGTTCTGCGGCGCCGCCGTGTCGTCGACGATCACCTCGAAGGTCGTGCCCGGCGCCACGCAGCGCCTCTCGCGCGCCGCGGCCTTCGCGTTCACCGCCACGCTCTCGCTCGCGGGCTGCGGTGACACCACGACGCCCGCCCCCGACGCGGCCACCGACAGCGCGACCGACAGCGCCACGCCCACCGACAACGCCACGCCCAGGGACTCGGGCACGCCCGACAACGGCGGTCCCGTGCCCGCGTACGGCGCGCCCGCCGACGTGCCCGCGACCGACACGGGCACGCCCGACAACGGCGGTCCCGTGCCCGCGTATGGCGCCCCGGCCGATGCGGGTCCCGGCGATGCGAGCGGACCGATCGACGGCGGCGGTGTGATGCCCCTCTACGGCGCGCCCGTCGACGCGGGCTCGCAGCAAGACGCCACCGTGCGCGACGGCGGCGGCATCGTTCCGCTCTACGGCGCGGTGCCTGCGCCCGACGCGGGATCGGACGCGGGCGATGCGGCGGTGGGCGTGCGCTACGGCGCCGTTCCCCCGCCCGACGCGTGAGAGCCGTACGCCCCCCTACCATCGACCGGAAGCCTTGCTCGCAGGGCTTTCGCTGCACCCGGCGGAGCGATCGTTCGGTACCGTACGATCGCCCGTGAACACCCCCTGAAGGAGCTGTTGCTTGCCATGAAGACCCTCGTTCCCTGCCCGTCGTGCCAGCGCCATGTGCGCGCCTCCGAGGCCTCGTGCCCGTTCTGCGCCTCGGCGCTCTCAGACTCCCTCGCCTCGCAGGCCGTGCCCGCGGCCACGCAGCGCCTCAAGCGCGCGGCGGCCTTCGCGTTCACCGCCTCGCTCGCCCTCGCAGGCTGCGGCGACACCACGACGCCCGCCCCCGACGCCGCCGCCGTCGACGCGGCCACCGACACGTCGAGCGACGCGACCCCCGCGGACTCGTCGACGGACACGGGCCCCGCCGACAACGGCGGCATGATGGCGCTCTACGGCCTTCCTCCGGCCGACGCGGGCAGCGACACGGGCGCCTCCGACGCGGCCACCGATGCGCCCACCGACAACGGCGGCGCCATGGCCCTCTACGGCGCGCCGCCGCCCGACGCCGCGCAGGCCGATGCGTCCAACAACGACGCGGCTGCCGATGGCGCCATCGGCGTGCGCTACGGCGCGCCTCCCGCCGACGTCTGGGTGTGATCCGCACGCCATGAGCACCGAGCTGCCGCCGCGCCCGCGATCGCTTCCCCTCGCGCCCACCGCGGAACCCGCGCGACGGCGGCTCCCGCTCGCCGACGAGAGCCGCCCCATCGACCAGCAGCACCGCCCGATCATCGCGGTGTGGGAGATCACCCTTCGCTGCGACCTCGCGTGCCGTCACTGCGGCTCGCGGGCGGGGCGCGCGAGGCCCGACGAGCTCAGCACCGACGAGGCCCTCGACCTCGTGCGCCAGCTCGCCGAGCTCAAGACGAAGGAGGTCACGCTCATCGGCGGCGAGGCGTACCTCCGCGACGACTGGCAGACCATCGCCCGCGCCGTGCGCGACCGCGGCATGGAGCTCACGATGGTCACCGGCGGGCGCGGCATGACCGCCGAGCGCGCGCGCGAGGTGAAGGCCGCCGGGGTGCAGAGCATCTCGGTGTCGGTCGACGCGCTCGAAGCGATGCACGACCAGCTTCGCGGCGTGAAGGGGAGCTGGCGCGCCGCGATGGACGCCATCGGTCACCTCCGCGCGGCGGGCGTTCCGGTGTCGGCGAACACGCAGATCGCGCGGCCCGCGCTGCGTCAGATCGAGCCGCTGCTGGAGAAGCTCATCGAGGCCGACGTGCACTCGTGGCAGGTGTCGATGACCGTGCCCATGGGCCGCGCGGCCGACGAGCCCGAGCTCATTCTCGAACCCTTTCAGGTGCTCGAAGTGATGCCGCTCATCGCCCGTGCGAAGCGCCGTCTCGCGTCGGTGAAGAAGCGCCTCTGGCCCGGCAACGACATCGGGTACTTCGGTCCGTACGAGACCCTGCTCCGTGGAACGATGCCGCGCGGGCACATGTCGTCGTGCGGCGCCGGACGCATCACCCTGGGCATCGAGGCCGACGGGTCGATCAAGGGCTGCCCCTCGCTCCCCACGAAGGACTACGTGGGCGGCAACGTGCGCGACAACACCCTGCGCGACATCTGGGAGCGCGCCTCGGCGCTGCGCTTCACCCGCGACCGCACCCTCGACGACCTCTGGGGCTACTGCCGCGACTGCTACTACGGCGACGAGTGCCGCGGCGGCTGCTCGTGGACGGCCCACGTGGTCTACGGCCGCGCGGGCAACAACCCCTTCTGCCACCACCGCGCGCTCGAGTACCTGCGCCAGGGCAAGCGCGAGCGGCTGCGACTTGTGACGCCGGCGCCGGGCCTTCCCTTCGACCACGGCGTGTTCGAGAGCTACGTCGAAGACTGGCCCGCCGACGAGCTCGCCCGCGCCCGCGAGGTGGCCGAGACGGGCGAGGGGTGGCTGCTCCACACCGAGCGCGCCCACGGCGACGGCTAGACCGGACACCGCGTCGAGCGCCGCGACGTCTCGCGCCCATCTCCCTGAAAAGAAGCTGTTTCTGACGTCACGGTGTGACCGCGGCGACGGGCGGTTGCGCGCACGCGTCGAGCGTTTGTGGGAGACAGAGCCTTGACGGTCGCGCCCGGGGCATCTACTGAACGTTCAGAAGATTTTGAAAGTTCACGAGGGCGTGATGAGTGAGTCCGTGGAGCGCGAGGCCGAGCTGCTGGCCGCCGACGCGATCGGCGACGTGATCGAGCACTGGGGGTTCCGCAAGGCCCTGGGCCGCGCGTGGACGGTGCTCTACCTCGCGGACGACGCCCTCGGGGCCGCGGAGCTGGCCGAGCGCCTCGCCATGTCGGCGGGCGCGGTGAGCATGGCGCTCACGGAGCTGCAGCGCTGGGGCGTGGTGCGGCGCGTGTGGAAGCCCGGCGAGCGCCGGGAGTTCTACGAGGCCGAGACCGACTTCTGGAAGATGATCTCCCGCGTGGTGCACGACCGCGAGCGCTCGCTCGTGGGCTCGGTGCGCGAGCGGCTCGAACGGTCTCGCGCGCTGCTGCGCAAGGCCCCGCAGACGGCGACGGTGCGCGCGCGCATCGAGCGCATCGGCCGGCTGCTCTCGTTCGCGACGATGGCCGACTCGGTGATCGAGTCGTTCCTCGCGTCGCGCCGCGCGGACTTCTCCGAGTTCAGCAACCTTCTCCAGCTCTCACGCCCGTCGATCATCGGCGCGCTGCGCGGGCGCAGGGGGTGACACATGGAAACGCTCTCGCACACGCACACCTCGTCGGCGCCGCCGACCCCCGGGCAGATGTACGGCTCCGCCGAGACCCTGCACCGCATCGAAGACGTCAACGCCGCGCGCGGTGACGCCGACCTCGGTCGCCGCCTCGTCGAGCTCCGCACCTGGATCGAAGACGACCTCTCCGACGTGGAGCGCACGCTCGCGGCCCTCGACCGCGCGCCGACGCCCATGCACGACTCCGCGCGGCACCTGCTCTCCCTCGGCGGCAAGCGCCTGCGGCCCATGTGCGTCGCCCTCGCGGCCCGCGCGGGCAGCGGGTTCAACACCGCCGCGCGCGACCTCGCCGTGGCCGCGGAGCTGGTGCACAGCGCGACGCTCCTCCACGACGACGTGGTCGACATGGGCGACGTGCGCCGCGGGGCGCCCACCTCGCGGGTGGTCTACGGCAACGCGGCGTCGATCTTCGCGGGCGACTGGCTGCTGGTGGAGGCCATCGCGCGCATCCGGGCGTCGGGCTTCGACGACCTGCTCGACCGCGCGCTGGGCGTGCTCCGCGCGATGCTCAACGCCGAGGCGCTGCAGCTCGCGGCGCGCGGGGCCTTCGCGCCCGATGTGAAGGGCTACTTCACGGTGGTTGAAGGCAAGACCGCGTCGCTCTTCGAGTGGGCCATGTATGCGGGCGGTCGCGCGGGCGGGCTCTCGCGGGCCCAGTGCGACGCGCTGGAGATCTACGGGCGAAACCTCGGCATCGCGTTCCAGGTGATGGACGACGTGCTCGACGTGGCGGGCGATGCCACGGAGGTGGGCAAGTCGGTGTTCACCGACCTGCGCGAGGGCAAGCTCACGTACCCGCTCGCGATCGCCGTGGAGCGCGATCGGAGCTTCGGCGAGGCCCTGCGCGCGGCGTGTCTCGGGGAGGCCACCGCGGTGGATCCCGAGCTCGTGCGGCGGGCCTCGGAGGTGATGCGCACCACGGGTGCGGTCGAAGACTCGGTGGCCCTCGCGCGGCGGCTCACGTCCGACGCGGTGAAGGCCCTCGGCGCGCTGCCCGCTGGCCGCGCGCGTGACTCGCTGGAGAGCGTCGCCGTCGCGATGCTCCAACGCAGGAAGTGAAGGAGGTCGGCCATGATCGTCACGTTGCGTGAAGGCGCCGACGCAGATGCCGTTCGCAGGGAGCTCGTCGCGCGCGGGCTCTGGATCTCTCCCCTCCACGACGGCGCGCGTCTCGCGCACTTCGTCGTCTCCACCGCCTCGGCCGCCGTCGACGTCGCCGAGCTCGCTCGCATCGAGGGCGTGGCCTCCGTCGCCGCGCCGAAGTCTCCGCATCCGAAGGTCTCGGCCCAGGGCCCCGTGGTCGACGTGCGCGGTGTCGCCGTCGGCGCGCCCGCGAAGCCCGTGTTCATGTGCGGCCCCTGCGCCATCGAGAGCGAGGAGCGCATCACCGCCCTCGCCGGTCGCGTCGCCGCGGCAGGCGCGCAGTTTCTCCGCGGCGGCGCCTACAAGCCCCGCACGTCGCCCTACGCGTTTCAGGGCCACGGCGAGGTGGCGCTCCGCTGGCTCCGTCGCGCGGGCGATGCGCACGGGCTCCGCGTGGTGACCGAGGCGCTCGGCGAGGCCGACGTTCCCCTCGTCGCCGAGTACGCCGACCTCGTGCAGGTGGGCTCGCGCAACATGCAGAACTTCGCGCTGCTCAAGGCCATCGGCCGCACGGGGCGCCCGGTGCTGCTCAAGCGCGCGATGGCGTCGACCGTCGAGGAGTGGCTCCTCGCGGGCGAGTACCTCCTCTCGCACGGCGCGTCGGGCGTGATCTTCTGCGAGCGCGGCATCCGGGGCTTCGACCCCTCGACGCGCAACCTCATCGACCTCGGGGCCGTCGCGCTCCTCGCGCACGTGCACCGGCTGCCCGTGGTGGTCGATCCGTCGCACGCCACGGGACGGCGTGATCTGGTGGCACCCCTCGCGCGCGCAGCCCTCGGCGCGGGCGCGGCGGGCGTGATGATCGAGACGCACGACGACCCGGGGTGCGCGCTCTCCGATGGTCCGCAGGCGATGCCGCCGGCGGAGCTGCGCGGCGTGCTCGAAGGGCTCCGCGCGATGGTGAGGATGTCATGAGTGAGTCAGTCAACAGCCGCATCCAGGGCTTCTACAAGCTCCCGGTGCGCGGTCGCCTCGACGCGCTTCGCACGCACGCGGGGCTCGATGCCGAGTCGGGCGCGTGGTTCGCGGAGGGCGGCGGGCTCGACCTGTCCGTGGCCGACAAGATGAGCGAGAACGTCATCGCGGTGCACGGGCTCCCGCTCGCCGTCGCGCTGAACTTCCGCGTGAACGGTCGCGACCTCGTGATCCCGATGTCCGTCGAGGAGCCCTCGGTGGTGGCCGCGGCTTCGAACGCCGCCCGCATGGTGCGCGACAGCGGCGGCTTCGTGGGCGACGCCGACGCGCCGGTGATGACCGCGCAGGTGCAGTTCGACGACGTTGAAGAGCCCGACCACGCGGCGTCGCGCATCCTCGCCGAGAAGGATCGCATCCTGCGCGCGGGCGATGCGTCGATTCCTCGCATGATCGAGCGGGGCTGCGGCTGCCGCGACCTCGAAGTGCGCGTGCTCGATCGGCACGCGGGCGTGATGGTGGTCGACCTGCATGTGGATGTGGGCGACGCGATGGGCGCGAACACCGTCGACACCGTGGCCGAGGCCGTGGCGCCGGTGATCCACGCGATGATCGGCGGCACCATCGGGCTGCGCATTCTCACCAACCTCCCGATGCGACGCCGCGTGCGCGTGCGCTGCGACGTGAGCGCCGAGGCCGTGGGAGGCGCCGCGATGGCCGACGGAATCGCCCGCGCGAGCCGCTTCGCCGAGCTCGACGTGCAGCGCGCGGTCACGCACAACAAGGGCTTCATGAACGGCCTCGACGCGGCCGCCGTGGCGCTCGGGCAGGACTGGCGCTCCATCGAAGCGGGCGCCCACGCCTACGTGGCCCTCGAAGGGCGCTACCGACCGATCAGCACGTGGGCGCGCACGGCCACGGGGCTCACGGGACGCGCGGAACTCCCGCTCGCGCTGGGCACGGTGGGCGGGTCGACGACGGCGCACGCGGGCGTTCGCGCGGCCTTCAAGCTCCTCGGCGTCACGCACGCGCAGGAGCTCGCCGTGGTGCTCGCCGCTGCGGGTCTCGCATCGAACCTCGCCGCGCTCCGCGCCCTCTCGGGCGAAGGGATCCAGAAGGGACACATGAAGCTCCACGCGCGCAAGGCCGAGGCCGAACAGGCCGCGGTGAACGGTCACGCGGTCCACGGTCACACGCTCCCCGAGGTGCGCCCGTGAGCGACGCCAACACCCTCGCGCCCCGCAACGGCAGCGGCGCCATGTTCGACGCCATCGCGGGCCGCTACGACCTCCTGAACCGCATCATCTCGCTCGGCGTCGACCAGCGCTGGCGTCGCGCCACGGTGCGCGCCCTGGAGCTCAAGCCCGGCGGGCGCGTGCTCGACCTCGCGACGGGCACCGCCGACCTCGCGATCCTCACGGCGAAGATGCACGGCGACGTGACCGTGGTGGGCCTCGACCCGTCGCGCAACATGCTCTCCGTGGGGCGCGAGAAGCTCGACGCGCGGCAGCTCTCGTCGCGCATCACGCTCGTCGAGGGAGACGCCGAGAAGCTCCCCTTCGGCGACCGCGAGTTCGACGGGATCACCATGGCCTTCGGCATTCGCAACGTGCCCGACCGCGCGAAGGCGCTGCGCGAGATGGCGCGCGTGACGAAGGTCGGCGGGCGCGTGGCGATCCTCGAGCTGGCCGACCCGAAGAAGGGCGTGCTGTCGTCGTTCGCGCGCTTTCACATCCACACGGTGGTGCCGTGGCTCGGCTCGCTGCTCTCGGGCGCGAAGGAGTACCGCTACCTCCACGAGTCGATCGCGGCCTTTCCGCCGGCGGAGCGCTTCGCGGAGATCATGCGCGAGAGCGGCCTCGACATCGTGGGCGTGCACCCGTTCACCTTCGGGGTGGTGACCCTCTACGTCGCCACGCCGCGCGCGTGACCCCGATGAGCACCGACGCCCTCGCCGACGCGAAGCCCTCGCGCGCCCGCATCTGGGTGATGGCCTGTCGCCCGGCCACGCTCACCGCCGCCGTGGTGCCCGTGATGGTGGGCGCCGCGGTGTCGGTGCACGCGGTGGGCGTCGGTGGACTGCGCCTCGGCGCGCTCCTCGCGGCCCTCTTCGGGGCCATGATGATCCAGATCGGAACGAACCTCGCGAACGACGTCTTCGACGCGGAGAAGGGCGCCGACACCGCCGAGCGCCTCGGGCCCACGCGGGTCACGCAGTCGGGGCTGCTCACGCCCTCGGAGGTGCGTCGCGGCATGGTCGTGTCGTTCGGCCTCGCGACCCTCGCGGGCGTGTACCTCGTGGCCTCCGCGGGGTGGCCCATCGTGGCCATCGGCGTGGCCTCCATCGCGTCGGGCATCGCGTACACGGGCGGGCCCTATCCGCTGGGATACAACGGCCTCGGCGACGTGTTCGTGTTCGTGTTCTTCGGGCTGGTGGCCGTGTGCGGAACGGCCTTCGTGAGCACCGGCGCGGTGCCCGCCCTCGCGTGGCTCGCGGCGGTGCCCGTGGGCGCGCTCGCCACCGCGGTGCTCGTGGTCAACAACGTGCGCGACCGCAACACCGACGTGGGCGCGGGCAAGCGGACCCTCGTGGTGCGCTTCGGCCGACGCTTCGGCACCGTCGAATACGCGCTGCTCTGGGCCGCGGCGTGGGCGGTGCCGGTACTTCTCGCCGTGCGCGACGGGGCGCCGGTGAGACTGCTGCCGCTGCTCACGATTCCTGCGGGAATCAAGCTCATTCGCACGGTCGCCACCACCGAGGGGCGGCCCCTCAACGACACGCTCGCGAGCACGGCGAAGATGCTCCTCGCGTTCGGCGTGCTCTTCTCCCTCTCGCTCGTGATCCGCTGACGCACTTCGCGCGGTCGTGGCCCTTTCGGGCCGCGGCGCGGTGACGGTAGGCTCGTGCGCATGGGCTCCTCCTACCGCGACGACCGTGCCGCCGCGCTGGCCCGCGTCGACGCGCTCCAACGCGAGAACGCACGGCTGCGCACGCAGAACCACTGGCTCCTCGCGCAGCTCGATCCCGACGACGCGCCCGACCTCCGCGCGCGTCCGCTGCGCCGCGGACTCCTGGTGGGCGCGGCCCTCTTCGCAGGCGCCGTGGGATGCCTCGCGGCGCTCCTCCACGACGCCGCGCAACGGTCGGTGTACGCCGAGGTCGACAGCGCGTGCCCCGCGCCCTGCGTGTTCACGCCGCCGCCCGAGGAGCACTCCTCGCTCGCCGCGCTCGTGCGCCCTGAAACCCCGCCTGCGCCCGTGCATCCTGCGCCCGTGGTGGTGCCCCACGACGAGCCCGCGGCCGTGGGGCTCGCGCTCGTTCCGCTCGTGCAGGGCTGTTTTCATGGGCCCTCGCGCCGCGTCGACCTGCTCGCCGCCGTCGACCCGCGGGGCCACGTGCGCAACGCCCACGTCTTCGAATCCGACCGCGACGCGCGTTCACTCCGGGCCGAGCGCCGCTGCGTGCGCCACGCCTTCGCGTCGGTGACGCTCCCCACGGCGCGCGCGGTGTACTCGTCGTATGCGCCCGAGCGCGAGATCCGCCTCGTGGTGCTGCCTGCCTCGTCGCGCGCGCATCGGCACCATCACACCGCGCGCTGAGTCCCTCCGCCCGCCGTTTCTTCGGAGCCCGCGCGGCGCCGTGGTTCACTCCGCGCCGCGATGACCTCTCTGCGTTTGCGGGCCGCGGCCCCGCTCGTGTTGGCCTCCCTGACGCTCCACACCGTCGCGGCGCACGCGCAGACCGACCCGCCCGCCGCGGTCGACGACGAGCGTCCGGGAGCGCCTCGCGCGGTGACCCCTGCGACGCCTCCACAGCCCGCGCAGACGACGGAAGCCCCACCCTCCGCAGAGACCCCCGCGCCCGCCCCGGAAGCGCCTCTGGTGCCCGCGCCTGCGGCCCCCGCGGCGCCGTCTGCGCCTCCGCCGATCACCCTGGGCGGATGGGCCGAGACGTACTTCGCCTACAACTTCAACACGCCGTGGAACGCCATCAACGCGTACCGGATCTACGACCTGCGCCACGACCACTTCGCGTTCAACAACCTGGCGTTTGAGCTCGGATGGCAGACGCGGGGCGTGCAGGGCCACGTGGTGCTCCAGCTCGGCGCGCTCGCGGCGGAGGCCTACGAGTCGGCGACGACGCTCGCCCGCGCGCAGGAGGAGCTCCTCTGGCGTGTGGTGCAGGAGGCGACCTTCGGGTGGTCGCCGTCGATCCGCGGGCGCCGTCCGTTGACGCTCGAAGCGGGCCTCTTCGTGGCGCCCTTCGGCGTCGAGTACGTGCAGATCTACAAGAACTGGAACTGGTCGCCGTCGAACCTCTTCTACATCGCGCCCTTCCAGATGACGGGCGTGCGCGCCGGGTGGCAGCTCACCGACGAGATCCGTCTGCGCGCGGGCCTCTACTCGGGCTGGGAGCGCATCGTCGACGACAACAACGACTACCAGACGCTGCTCGTGCAGGCCGAGTACACGAAGGGCGACGACCTCGCGCTGAGCGTGCAGTACATGGCCGGCGTCGAGCGCGACCGCACGGCGCGCGAAGGTCCGTGGGTGCGCCACACCTTCGACCACTACGGCGAGGCGCGGGTGAACACCTGGCTGCAACTCCGGTGGCACGTCTTCGCGGGCCTCGAACCGAACCGACTGGGCACCGCGGGGTGGTTCGGCGCGGCGGCCTACGCGCGGGTGCAGATGCTCGACTGGCTCTTCGCGGCGGCGCGCATCGATGGCTTTCACGAGTGGGTGCCCGACCGCGGCGCGAGCCTCTTCGCACTGGGCACCGCGCGCACCGTGGGCTCGGGAACGGTCACCCTCGAAGCGCGCCCCGAGGATCACTTCTCCGTGCGTCTGGAGTACCGCCACGACCTCGCCGACGCGCCGCTCTACTACGACGCCACGCGGCGGGTGGAGCGCGCCACGGGCGCCGAGCTGCCCACCGCCGACGGGCAGAACACCGTGCTCGTGGGCGCGACGGCCTGGTTCTGATCGGTCAGTTGAGCACGCCGCGGTCGATGGGCGCGGGGGCCTTCGCGGGCGCTTCGTCGGCCTCGGGCTGCGGGGCGTTGTCGGCCTCGGCGCGGGCGGCCTCGGCGTTGCGGGTGTACTCCGCGGCGCGCTTGGGGAGCGCCTCGCGTTCGGCGGCGCGCTCCCACTGGCGGGCGGCCTCGCGCCACGCGCTCTCGCGGGCGTTCTCGTCGGTGGCCGCGCGGGCCTTCTGCTCGGCGGCGGTGGCCTTCGCCACGTGCGGGTTCTTGCCAAAACTCATGGTGTGTTGCTCCTGCGAGGGAGGTGCGTCATCGCACACACCGCGCGAAGAAGCGAGCCCCGTGGTGACGTAGTCTGTCACTGCACGCAGGGCGCTGAAAACAGGGCGTCGAGTGCGGTAGGGTCGCGCGCGCCGATGCCTTCTGACGCTCCCCTTCGAGGCTCCCTCGCGTTGCCGATGCGCGCGCTGGTGGCCCGCGCCCGTGAGGCCTTCCGCGCGCTGCTCAAGGGGTGGAACGGTGCGTCCGACGTGGACCCCACCTCGCTCCATGGCGCGCTCTGCGCGGTGCTGCTGCGCGTGCTCGCGGCGGCGATGGGCGAGGCCCGCGCGCTGCTCCCGCCGACGCTCGCGGCGGTGCGTGCGGAGTCCGACGTGTGGGGCGCGCTCGTGCGCTCGTGGGCGGTGCTCCACGCGGCGTGCGGCGGGCGTCTCTTCGACGCTGCGACGTGGCCGATGCTCGACGACGCGGCCTTTGAAGATGGCGCGCTGCGACGGGCCCTCGACCTGCTCCTCGGCGACGGAAACGCTGCGTCTGCGCTCGACGTCGAGGCCGTGGGAAAGCTCTACGAGAACCTGCTCGCCGACGTTCCGATGCGCGCGCCCGAGGGCACCTGGACGCTCCGTGCGGGCGACGCGCGCCGACGCTCGGGCTCGCACTACACCCCGCGCGCCGTGACCGATGCGGTGGCCCGCGCGGCGATGGCTCCGCTGCTCGATGCGTCGCCCACGATCGACGCGGTGCTCGCGCTGCGCGTGTGCGATCCGGCGATGGGCGCGGGGGCCTTTCTCGCGGCGTGTGCACGCGTGCTCGACGAGGCACTGCGCGCGTGTGGCGCTGACGAGGGCGCGAGAAGGACGGCGGTGACCCGATGCCTCCACGGCGTCGACCGCGACGCGACCGCGGTGGAGCTCGCGCGCCTCGCGCTGTGGTTCGAAGCGGGCGATGCGACCCTGCGCGTGGATGCCTTCGAAGACACGCTCCGCGTGGGCGATGCGCTCGTGGGCGAGGTGGGATCCTTCGACGATGCGCGCGCGGCCGACGTGGCGGTGGCGTGCGTGTTCGCGGGCGCGACGAAGCACACGCAGCGCTCGCTCGAAGCGCGGTGGCAGGCGACGCTGGCGCGCGGTGACCACGCGGCGGCCGAGCGCTTCGTTCATGCGTCGATGGGCGACACGCGGTGCTTCCACTGGGCGCTCGTGTGGCCCGCGGTGTTCGCGCGCGGAGGCTTCGACCTCGTGGTGGGCAATCCCCCGTGGGTGTCGTACGCGGGGCGCGCCGCGCAGCCGCTCGACGCGTCGCGACGGCGTTGGTTCGCGCAGCGGTACGCGTCCTTCGCGGGGTATCGCAACCTGCAGGGGATCTTTCTCGAACGCATGGCGCGCATCGCGCGACCCGCCGCGCGTGTGGGCGTGGTGCTCCCGAGCTCGATGGCAGAGCTCGCGGGCTATGCGCCGACGCGCGCGGCCTTCGATCGTCACGCGGTGTGCGACCCGTCACTTCCCGACCTCGGCGAAGAGAGCTTCGACGACGTGGACCAGCCCTCGATGGCGCTCCTCGGCACCGTGCGCGCGCGCCCGCTCGACGTGGGCTCCGCGGATCCGTGGCCGCTGGAGCGTCCCGACGTCGACGACGAGGCGCGCGCGCTGCTCGCTCGACTCGCGGGGCCGCCGCTGCCGCCGGAGACCTTTGGCGAGCGGGGATTCCAGACCTTCGCGGGTGACGCGGCCGACTTCTCGACCACCCCCGATGCGCGCCGCACGCTGGGCCTCCGCGTGGGGAGCGACGTGCAGCCCTTTCAGCGCGGCGCGCCCTCAGCGTGGGCCGATCCTGCGCGCATCACCGCACGGCTCCGCGCGCCCGACGCATGGATGCGCGTCGACCTGGTGATCCGCCAGACCGCGCGCGTGCCCATGGCGGCCCGCAACGACGGCGCGCCCTTTCGCAACACGCTCCTCGCGGGCTTCGCGACCGACGCGCTCGGGGCCGACGCGCTCCTCGCGTGGCTCAACTGCACGGCGGTGCGCTGGGCCCATTTCTACCGCCACCGCGACGCGCGTCTGGGGATGCCGCAGGTGAAGATCGGGCACCTTCGCAGCATCGCCGCGCCGCCTCCCTCGCTGGTGCCCGTGCTCGCGACGATCGGAGCCGCGCTGGGGGCGCGCAACGCGGGCATCTCCGACGACGAGCAGCGCGACCTCGACGCGCGCGTGGCCGATGCGTTGGGCCTCACCACGTCGCAACGCGAGCGCATGGCGCGCGATGCGTCGCGATGGGCGCCGCGCGCGTCGGTCAGGACTCCTGCAGGGCGCGGGTGATCACGGCTTCGAGCGTCTCGACGGGCTGCGCGCCCGCGACGCCGAAGCGCCGATCGACGATGAACGTGGGCACCGAGCTGATGCCCAGCGCGCGCACCTCGGCGATCTCGTCGGCCACCTCGGCGGCGTGCGCGTCTCCGAGGAGCATCGCGCGCGTGGCCTCACGTTCGAGGCCCGCATCCGCCGCTACGTCGACGAGCACGTCGAGGTTGCCGGTGTCGCGTCCGTCGCAGAAGTGCGCGCGAAAGAGCCCTTCGACGAGGCGGTCGGTGAGCGACGCGTCGTCGAGCGACTGCGCGTGCGCGACGAGCCGGTGGCCCGTGATCGTGTGCGGCATGACCTTCTGCGCGTCGAAGCGAAACGCGATGCCGTCTTCGCGACCGAGCTCGGTGAGCCGCGCCCACGCGTCCTCGATGCGCTTCGCGCTGCCGAACTTGCGCACGAGGTTGTCTTTGTAGTCGACGCCCGCGCGGGGCACCGAGGGGTCGAGCTGAAAGGGCAGCCAGCGGGTCTTCACGGTGACGCGCGGCGCGACCCGCTCGATGGCGCGGTCGAGCCTGCGCTTGCCGACGAAGCACCAGGGGCACACCAGGTCGGACGCGATCTCGATGGTCAGCGTAGGAACGTCGCTCATGCGCCGCGGTGTATCACGGCCGCGCGGCGCGACGGGCCTCGCGGTCGATGCGGTCGACCTGATCGCGGGCCGTGTCGCGGAGTCCCTCGGGCCGCGCAGCATCGCGGGCCAGCGCGTCGAACTGCGCGCGCGCGGCGGAGGGGTTGCCCGAGAGGTACTGCGCCGTCGCGATCATGCGTCGGGCCTCGGCGACCACACGGGCGTCGCCGCTCTGCGCGATGAGGTCGAGGTCGAGGGCGGCGAGGGCCTCGGCGAAGCGCTCGTGCTGGTAGAGCTGTCGGCCCACGAGGTAGGCCGCGAGGGGCGTGCGCATCGGCGCGAGTCGGGCCATCGCGGCGACGGGCGCGGGGTCGAGCTCGCCGCGTCCGATGAGCAGGTCGCGAAAGGCCTCGGCGAGGTCTCCGCCTGCGCGCAAGGTGGCGCGCTTGAGGGTGAGCGTGCGGGCCTCGTCTTCTTCGAGCAGCGAGGCGTCGACGCGGTCGTAGCGCGCGAGGGCTTCGTCACCGCCGCGCCAGCGCCACACGCCGTCGGCGATGGCCGTGCGGATGCGATTGCCCGCGGCCGGTCCGAGCGCGTCGGCGGCGGCGTCGGCCACGCGGTCGGCGGCGGTGAGGTCTCCGCCGCGCACGAGGGCGATGGCGAGGCCCGCGCGGTGACGCGTGTCGGTGGGATCCTGCGCGACGAGCGTTCCGTACTCGCTGCGCGCGCGGGCGACGTCGCCGGCGTCGAGGTGGCGCGCGGCCGCGTCGGCGACGGACTCGAGCTCGTAGGGACACTGGCGCGCGAAGACCGACGCGCGACGAAAGCGCGTGCGGGCCCGCGTGAGCGTGCGCTCGCTCGTGGGCACCGTGCGGAGGAACGTGTGCCACGCGCGCTCCAACGCGGGGAGGGGCTCGCCGTAGGCCGCTTCGAAGTCTCCCGAGGCGTAGAGCGCGCGGAATCGTGCGGCCCCGCGCGTGTCATGGAGCCACCGGCAGAACGACCCCGCGGCCGTGTACGCGGTCACCGACGCGTTGGCGAAGAACCCCAGTCCTGCGAGCTGCGACACGCGCGGCGCCATCGACGCTTCGAGCATCGCGCGCGACCACTGGTGCGGCGTCGCCTCGCTCTCGCCCTCCCACGCCGCGGCCACGGCGGCGCCCTCGACGAGCGCGGGCACGGGCAGCAACGACGCGCGCGCGGTGATGTGAAAAGGCCCCGGCGCCATCGCGGCGGCCACGACGTGCGCGAGCTCGTGCTTCAACACCGGATGCGGAAAGGGCGCGTACTGGAGGTACACCTCCGAGCGCCAGGGCTTCGCGATGTACGTGTCCGCGGCGCCCATGAGCGACTGCTTCTGGTCGGCGTTCGCGAAGAGGAACACCGCGATGCGCTGCGGGTGACGCACGCCGTAGAAGTCTTCGAGCTGCTCGACGCGCACGTCGCAGTCGCGGGCCGTGCGCCTCGCCTGCCGCGCGTCGATGGAGCGGTCGTACCAGACCACGCAGCGCCGCGACCACGTCTCGCCTTCGAGGCGCTCGGCGATGTCACGCGCCGTGTGTCGATGACCGAGCGAGGGCCCCGCGAGCCACACGCCCACGCCGAGCGCGAGACCCAGCAGCGACACCGCGAGCGAGGGGAACCGCGCGCGCCACGGAGCTTCGCCGCGCAGCGAGACCTCGGGCGACCAGCGCGCGTGCACGAGTCCCGCGATGGCGACGATCCACCCGAGCGTGCCCGCGCGGTACGTGACCAGCGCGAGGCCCAGCGGGATGCGCTCGTCGTAGAGTGCGCCGGGAAAGAACCCGAAGAACGGGTCGTACGCGAAGATCGTCGGCGAGGTGTAGAAGCGCGCGACGCTCCACACGATGAACGCGGGCACGAGCAGCGCGGCGAGGAGCGTGGCCCGTCCGCGCTCGCGGGTGAGGGCGCCGAGTGCGAGACCCACGAGGCCCGCCAGCGCCGCGCCGGGGAGCGCCACGAGGAGCCAGTAGACCGCCCCCTGCGAAGGCCCGCACGCGGGCGCCACGAGGCCGTGCGCGAGCACCCCGAGCGCGGTGAGCGCCACGAGCGCGACGGGGAACAACCCCGCCACGGTGAGTGCATGGGACGCGGGCGAGGGGAGCGCGCGCGTGCGGAGTGAGACCGTGAGGCCCGCACCGCAGACGGCCCCCGCGACGCTCGCGAAGAGGGCGGCGACGAGGGCCGAGGGGTATCCGAGGTGGTCGGTGACGGGGTTCTGCCAGAGGGCGACGGCGAGGGCCGCTGCGAGGAGCAGGGCGACGCGCGCGCGCCGCGTGGCGAGCAGCGCGCGGAGGGCGTTCACGTGTCGATTTCGGCGGAGGACTCGTCGTCGGGGGCGAGGGCGGGCGGAGGCACCGAGGGCGTGATCGCGCGGTCGAGGAGGGCGTGGGCCAGCACCTCGTCGATGCGCTTCACGGTGTCGATGCGCAGCTCGGCGCGCACCTCCTCGGGGATCTCTTCGATGTCCTTCGCGTTGCGGGCGGGGAGGAGCACGTGCTTGATGCCCGCGCGGTGCGCCGCGAGCACCTTCTCCTTCACGCCGCCGATGGGGAGCACCACGCCGCGGAGCGTGATCTCACCCGTCATCGAGATGTCGCTGCGCACCGGACGGTGCGTGAGGAGCGACACGATCGCCGTCACGATGGCGACGCCCGCGCTGGGCCCGTCCTTCGGGGTTCCGCCCTGGGGAACGTGCACGTGCAGGTCGCTCTTCGCGAGGAAGTCGGGGTCGATGCCGAGGTCCTTCGCGTGGGTGCGCACCCACGAGAGCGAGGCCGCGGCCGACTCCTTCATCACGTTCCCGAGCTGGCCCGTGATGGTGATGTTGCCCTTGCCGGGAAAGCGCGACGCCTCGACGAAGAGGATCACACCGCCCACGGGCGTCCACGCCATGCCCGCGACCACGCCCACCGTGGGCTGACGCTCGGCGGCCTCTTCCTGGTAGCGCGGCGGGCCGAGCACCTTGACCACGAAGTCGTGGCCGCCCTTCTCGCGCACCTCTTCGCCCGCGGCGACGCGCACGGCCACCGCGCGGCACACGGCGGCGACCTCACGCGTGAGGTTTCGCACGCCCGCTTCGCGCGTGTAGCTCTCGATGAGCGTCTGGTAGCCCTCGTCGTTCCAGTCGAGGTGCTCGGGGGTGAGCCCGTGCTCTTCGAGCGCCTTGGGGCCGATGTACTCCCGCGCGATGTGGAGCTTCTCCACCCGCGTGTAGCCCGCGATCTCGATCACCTCCATGCGGTCGAGCAACGGAGCGGGGATCGTCTCCTTGTTGTTCGCCGTGCAGATGAACATCGCGTGCGACACGTCGTAGGGCGTGTCGATGTAGTGGTCGACGAAGGTGCTGTTCTGATCGGGATCGAGCACCTCGAGGAGCGCCGCCGCGGGATCGCCGCGCACGTCCGCGCCCATCTTGTCGACCTCATCGAGAATGATGATCGGGTTCATCGTGCCGGCCTTCTTCATGGCCTGCACGATGCGTCCGGGGAGCGCGCCCACGTACGTGCGACGGTGCCCGCGGATCTCGGCCTCGTCGCGCACACCACCGAGCGAGATGCGCACCATCTGGCGCCCGATCGCGCGCGAGATCGACTTGGCGAGCGAGGTCTTGCCCACGCCGGGCGGGCCCACGAAGCAGAGGATCGGGCCGCGGCGATCCTTGCGGAGCTTGCGCACGGCCACGTATTCGAGGATGCGCTTCTTGGGCTGCTTGAGTCCGAAGTGGTCTTCGTCGAGCGCGCGCCGCACGGCCTCGACGTCGAAGCGGTCGTCGGTGTGGCGGTGCCACGGGATGTCGACCAGCCACTCGATGTACTGGCGCGTGACCTGGTACTCCGCGGAGTGTCCCTGCATCGCGCGCAGGCGACCGAGCTGACGGCGCGCCACACGGCCGGCCTCTTCGGGCAGGCGGGCCTTCGCGATGCGCTCGCGGAGCTGGTCGAGCTCCTCTTCGCTCTCGTCGGTCTCGCCGAGCTCTTCTTTGATGGTCTTGAGCTGCGCGCGGAGGATCTCTTCGCGCTCGCTGCGGCCCATCTCACCGGAGACCATCGACTGGATCTCCTTGCGGACGCGGTGCACCTCGTGAACGCGCCGTGCGAGGTGGTGCGCGAGGCGCAGACGCTCGTCGAGGTCGAGCGCTTCGAGCACCTGCTGACGGTCCGCCGGGGTCACGGGCGGCGAGGGCATGTGGAGCGTGCAGAGGTCGGCGAGCGCGCCCGGATCCGCTGCGTTCTCGGCGACCTGCGAGAGCTCCTTCGGCACGGGCGGAGAGAACTCTCCGAGCGCGCGGGCGAGCTCACGGAGGTCGCGCGCGGCGCGGTCGATTTCGGGGGTGCGCGTGAGCACCTCGGAGATGCGCGACACGCGGGCCTTGAGATAACTCCCCTCGTCGACGAGGCCGTGCAGCGTCATGCGCGCGATGCCCTGGAGCAGCACCGAGTAGTTGTTCGCGCCGAGCTTGATGACCTTCACGATGCGGGCGACGGTGCCCGTGGCGTAGAGGTCTTCGAACGCAGGGTCTTCGGTCTCGGGCGAGCGCTGCGTGACCACCGCGATGAGCCGCACCTCGGTGTGCGCGAGCTCCTCGACGAGCTTCACCGAGCGCGCGCGCCCGACGTTGATCGGCACCACCGCCGCGGGAAAGAGCACCGCGTTGCGAAGAGGAAGAACAGGCAGGACCTCGATCGCGCCAGCGCGCGAGGAGGCTTCGGTTTCGTCGCTTCTGCTCACGGTGCGAACCGTAGAAAACCCCAACGGCCGTGGCAAGCGAAGACGTGGGTTTTGTCGCCTCGCGCAATGCGTCTGCGCGTACGACCTCCGCGCGAAGTGTGTGGATGGTGGAACGCCCTGCGCGAGGTCTGCGCGACCCTCAGGGCCAGGCGAGCACCGCAGACTCCCCGTGCTGCGCGATCAGCGCATCGACGTGGCGTAGCAGCCGCGCGCGTCGACGGTCGTACGCAGCCAGCGCGCCCGCGCCCACCATGCGAACGACGCCGTGCATCGGATCGCGCGCAGCCTCGACGCGCAGGGCCGACGCATCGACGGAATGGAGCGCGCTCCACAGCGTGCGCGAGAGCCTGCGCACATGGTCGGGCGCGTTGAGGCGGTTCATCACCGACGCGAACCAGCCCGCGTCGTTGTCGCGCACTACGAGTTGTCCCTGCGCGTCGACGGGGATGTTGCAGCAGTTCCAGCGGTCGTAGTTCGCCATGAGGTAGTCGAACACGAGCACCTCGGAGATCTGCCGCGCACGCTCGCGCGAGGCCGCGGGAATCTCTGCGCCCGGCGTGAGCCACGCGGCCCACGCGCGCCGTCCTTCGGGGGTGTGGAGCGCCTCGCCGTGGAGATCGGGCACCCACACCGCCGCGGAGCCACGCACGCTGCCGTCGCCCTGCGTGACGAGCCGATCGCTGGTGGCGTAACGGCCGAAGACCGACGCGGGCACCGTGCGACCCGCCACCGGGGGAACGCGGTGCTCGATGCGAAGGAGCCGCGCGAGGCGGTACGAGACGATCTCGTTGCGCCACCAGCTCTCCTGGCCCGGGCGTTCGGGTTTGAACGCCGCCTCCACGCCGTCGCCGAGGTCGAGGCGGAACACCACCGCGGTGCTGCTGTGCCGTGAGACCATGCGGGTCACGGGGCGCGCGGCCATGAGGGTGAGCCATTCGTCTTCGCTGCGTCCGCGCCAGGTGCGGGCGGGTGCGGGCTGCGCCCATGCGGCGGTGCGCGAAGCGGGGAGCGCGCCGATCGCTGCGGCAAGGAGGGCCCTGCGGGAGAGTTCGGTTGTCATCGCGCGGCGAGAACGCTTACACGTTCCCTTCGACCCGACGCAAAGTGCCGACGCGGTGCACGGTGGACTCCGTGGGCGGGCGTGGCGATACTGCGCCCTCCCTCCCGCCGTGACGCGTTGCGCTCCGCGCGCGGGTGAAGGTACTTACGACTCGGAGGCGTTGGTGAAAGTCAGTTGTCCTCGGTGCGGCAAGGATAATCCCGACGACATCCGGTTCTGCCTCGGGTGCGGGAGCGAGATCCAACCCCGGGGGGCCGGAGCGCGTCCCGGGGCGCCGCCGAAGATCGGCGCGCCGAACGTGCCGCCGCCGCTTGGCATCGCGCGACCCGCCGGGCCCGCACCGCTCCCCATCGGCGGTGCGCCCCTCGGTGGAGGTCCGCCGCCCATCATGGGTCCGCCGCCGCTCGCGCCGCCCGTCGCAGCGCCGCCCATGGGCGCAGTGCCCGTGTCGGGTCCGCCCGTGATCGGCCCGCTTCCTCCCCTCGGTGGTTCTCTCGGGGGTGCGCCTGCGCCCGTGCCGTCGCCGATGGCGCCGCCCTCGTTTGGCGCTGCGCCTCCGTCGCTCGGTGGACTCCCGTCCCTCGGTGCGCCTCCGTCCGCGGGTCTCGGTGGTCTCGGTGCGCCTCCGTCCGCGGGTCTCGGTGGTCTCGGGGGTCCGCCCTCGCTCGGTCCGTTGCCCGCGATCGGCTCGCTCGGTGCGAAGCCCGCGGCCCCCGTCGCGCCCGTCGCGCCGCCCCTCGGAACGCCCGCGGGACCTCCCCTCGGCGGCCTCGGTCCGCTGCCTCCGCTCGGGGGTGCGCCCGCGCAGCCGCCCGTCGGCGGTCTCGGCCCGCTTCCTCCCCTCGGTGGCGTCGGTGGAGGCCCTGCGTATTCGCCTTCGTCGCCGTCGATTCCCGCGGTGCAATCGGGGCCCTCTGCGGGCCTCGGCGGTCTCGGTCCGCTGCCTCCCCTCGGCGGTGGGCCTGCGCCCGTCGCGCCGCCTGTCGCCGCCCCCTCGGTCGGTGGATTGCCGCCCCTCGGTGGTGCGCCCGCTGCGCTCGGAAGCACGGGTCTCGGTCCGCTGCCTCCCCTCGGAAACGTGCGCCCTCCGTCGGGGCCCAACCTCGGCGCGTCGACCGGTGGCGATCCGTTCTCGTCGGGCGGTGATCCGTTCTCGTCGGGCGGTGATCCCTTCGCGGCTGCGCCTGCGCCCAACTACGCCGCGCAGTCGCCCGAAGGATTCGCGCAGACCGATCCCTTCGCGCAGTCGGGATCCTCGGGGCTCCAGGGCTTCGGCGCGGGCGCGGTGCCCTTCGCGGGCGGACGCCCCGCCACCATCGGACCCAATGCGCTCGGACCGATGCCCGTCGCGCAGCGGCCGCAGACCATCGGACCCAACAACCCCGGGTACCCGATGCCCAACGCGGGCCCCGCGCCCATGGCCCACATGCCCAATGCGGCGCAGGGCAACGCGTGGGGCGCGCAACGGGTGGAGCCCGAGATCGAGGAGTCGCGCACGCACATCGGCATGGCCCTCGGCGGCCCCGCGCGCCCGAAGTTCCTCATCACCCAGCTCGATGGGAGCGAAGAGGGAGAGTTCCCGCTGAACGAGGGCGAGAACCTCGTGGGCCGCGAGGTGGGCGGCATCTTCGCGAAGGACAACCTCCTCTCGGGCCGTCACGCGACCATCATCGTGCAGGGGTCGAGCGTGTGGGTGCGCGACGAGGGCTCGCGCAACGGCGTGTACGCGCGCATTCCCCGGCAGCAGCACGTCGAGCTCAACGACGGCGATCAGTTCTGCATCGGGCGCATCATCCTGCGCTTCGAGTTCGCACCCGCGGTCGACTCGGTGGGCGTGCTGCACCTCGTGGTCGGTCGCGACGTCGACAAGAACATGTTCCCCTGCCGCATTCCGCGCACGGGCATCACGCTCGGACGCAACCGCGCCGACCTGCGCTTCCCCCTCGACGGCTGGGTCTCGGGGCTCCACTGCCAGATCATTCCGCAGGGTCCCAAGGTCATGCTCGTCGACCTCGGAAGCTCCAACGGCACCTACCAGCGCATCCGCGGCGTGCGCCCCCTCACGAACCACGACGCGCTCCTCATGGGGCAGCGCATCTTCCACCTCTCCGCGGGCTGAGCGCAGCACCTTCACGGGTCGGGGCGTCACGCCCTGCACAGCGCCGATCGCCCTTTCTAGAAGCTCGATTTCGTCGCACGTCTGCGCTCGAACGCCGCGCTCCGATCGGGTACGAGCCTCGCGATGCTCTCCGCTGCGCGGCCCATCGCCCCCGCTCCGCCGCGCCTCGCCCACGCCCTCGTTGCGTGCCTCACCGTCATCGTTGCGCGCTTCGCGTTGCGCGCGCACCTCGCCGTCGTCGCGCCCGAGGAGTGCCTCGCCGGATCCTTCGCGGCCTCGCTGCTCCACGGTGATCTCCGCGCGCCGCTCACGGCGTGGACGCCCGCGCTCGACGAGCCCGGTCAGCTCCTCGTGGGACTCGTGGCGACGCCCGCGGTGGCGCTCCTCGGATCGACGGCCTTCGCGTTGAAGCTCACGGCCTCGCTGCTCTCCGCGCTGCGCGTGGGGGCCGCGGTGTTCCTCACGACGCGTGTGCTCGGCGAGCGCGTGCCCTGGCGCTCGCGCGCGTTCGCGGCGCTGCTGGGCGAGGCCGTCGCGCTCGTGGCGGTCTTCGAGTGCGCGCTGCCGGGGCTCTACACCTTCATGGCCTTCGCGCTCCACGGCACGCACAACGCCGGGGCCACCACCGACCTCGTGCTGCTCTCGGTGCTCGCGCGTCGCGTGCAATCGCCCACGCGCCGCAATGCCCTCACGCTCTGGGCCCTCACCGGCGCCCTCGTCGCGTGGAAGGTCGGCTCACTCCTCCCGGCCTCCGTCGCGCTCGTCGGCGAGGCCCTGCTCCGTCGCACCCATCCGCAGCACCGCGCACCGTGGCGCGCCATGCTCACGGCCTTCGCGCTCGGCCTCGCACCGCGCCTCGCGTGGAGCCTCTCGCTCCACGGCCGCGACCTCCACGACCTCGTCGCGCGCCTCACCCGCCTTCGCCCGATGGACGCATGGCCCGAACTCCTCGTCGAGTCGTGGGCCCTCGTCGCCGGACGCCATCCCCTTCGCGCCCTCGCCCTCGCGGCGTCGCTCGCGCTCGTCGTGCCCGCGCTGCGCGGGTGGCGCACGCGTCCCGTCCGCGCGCTCGTGGGCCTCTACGCGTCGCTCGTGACCGCGGTGTGCGTGCTCGACCGCGACGGCGTGTTCTTCTGCGCGTACCTCCTCCCGCCGCTCACGGTGCTCGCGGTCGCGTCGCTCATCCTCGCGCCGCGTCGTGTCGCGCCGCCGCGCACCGCGTGGCACGCCTCGCTCGCCCTCGGGCTCTCGTGTGCGGTGATGCTCCAGCCCGACCTGCGCGTCGACCCCGACGACCTCCGCGCGCTCGTGCGAGACCCCGCGGGCGCGTGTGTGTGGCAGCTCGGACAGTCGCTCGCGACGCACGGCGATCCCATCGACACGACGTGCCGCGCGCTGGGCCCCGTGCGCGAGCCCGCGTGTGTGTCGGGCGTCGGCTTCGCCCACCGCGCGATCCCCGAACCCACCCCCGCGCTCCAGCGCGCGTGGAGCTTCGGCGTGGGACGCGCGTCGATGCACGGCGGCGACGGCTGCGACCGTGTGCGCGACGAGCTCCGCGCGTCGTGTCGTGCGGGCCTCGCGTGGGAGTGCGCCACCTACGTCGACCTGCTCTGCCGCGTCGACGGCGCGCCCGTCTCGCACCGTGTCTCCGACGGACCTTCGCTGCCCGGTGACGGCCGACGCGCGCCCGCCGTCACGCGTTGTGCGCTCTCGGACCTCGCCGCGCCCGAACGCTGCCGCGGGCGGTGAACGGTCAGCGCTTCTCGCCGCGACGACGCGCGAGGTACGCGCCCACCGAGACGAGCACGAAGAGAGGCGCGAGCTTCGCGAGAAGCTCCGTGTCGAGGGGCGGCGCCGTGGGCTCCGGCGACGTGGGCGATCCTGCGCTCACACCCGCGTCGGGCGCGGGCTCGCGGCGCATGTCTTCCCAGCCGTCGTGGTGGAGCACCGCGCGATCGAGCACCGTGCCATCGGGGCGCACGGTGGTGAAGCGCGCCACGTCGCGGTCGATGTCGACGCGCACGTAGTGGTACTCGCTGCGGTAGATCTTCGACATCGAGCGCCCGGTGCGCCGCGGGTACAACGGCGCGCCGCCGCCGCCCGAGACCAGGTAGCGCAGGCCCTCGTCGTCGCCGCGCTCGTACGCGTGGTCGTGGCCCGAGATCACCAGGTCGACGCGCGCGCGACGGAGCAGTCGGTCGATGCCCGCGTCACGGAGCGCGTCGCTGTCGCCGTGCGGACCCGACGAGCGCGGTCCCTCGTGCATCACCACGAAGAGCCATCCGTCGGGGTCTTCGCGGCGCGCGCGTTGGAGCTCGCCCGCGAGCCAGTCGCGCGAGGGCCCCGTCCACTCGTCGTAGGAGCTCGTGAGGATGAAGCGCGTGTTGGCGAAGCGGAACACCGCGTCGAGCTCCGGGGTCGGTCCCGACGGGTCGAAGTGCACGTACCGCTGGTAGTTCGCCGCGCCCGACGACATGGGGCTCACGAACTCGTGGTTGCCGATCACCGGCACGAAGGGGACGTCGCGAAGCATCGGCCCCGCCACGTCGAAGAAGCGCTGCCAGAGTTCCTGACGGCGGCCGTCTTCGATGAGGTCGCCGGTGTGGATCGCGAAGTCGGGACCCTCGGCGCGGATCGCGTCGGCCACCACGCGGTGCATCCGATGGTCGCTGCGCGTGTCGCCGTAGATCACGAAGCGGAAGGGCACCGGACGTTCGGGCGCCGTGGTGAAGTGGCCCGTCACCGGCGTCACGCCCGGCCCGCTCACCGTGTACTGGTAGCGCGTACCCGGTGACAGCCCGCGGAGGTTGATCTCGTGGAGGTCGAGGGAGATGTCGTCGTCCTGATCGACGGGCGCAGGCAGCGGGCCGCCATCGGTCACCGACGCATCGCCGGGCACCATCGCAGGGCCCAGTGCCTCGGCCCGCACGTGCAACGGCCCGGGAATCTCGCGCTCGACCATCACCACGACCGCATCGCGGCGCAGGTCCATGAGCCACGGGCCCTTGCGCAGTCCCCCCTCGGCGCGCGCTTCGACCGACGTCAGCGACGCCGCGAGCGCGAGGCACAATGCAGTTGATCGCTCCACGCGGCCTGCGTCTATAACCCGTCCATGGCGCCGCGGTCACCCGCACAACGCGCGAAGGTGCGCGCCCGCTCCCTCGACGCCATCGCCCGATGGCACACGGAGTTCCGTCGCACCCGTGCGCTCGACGCGCTGGCCCGCGACCCCCTCCAGTTCGCGCGCCGCTACGACCACGCGCACGACCGCGAGCTCGCCGCGATGCTCTCCGCGCTCCTCGCCTTCGGCCGCGTGGGAATCATCACCGCGAAGCTCTCCGCGCTCTTTCAGCTCCTCGGCCCGTCGCCCTCGCACACCGCGCAGACGCTGTCGCGCGACGCGCTGGTGTCGCGCCTCGCCGACTTTCGCCATCGCACCTTCGCGGGCCCCGACATCGCGCGCCTCGCGTGGGCCGCGGGGCAACTGCAACGCACCGACGGCGGCCTCTACGTCTCCCTCGAACGCGCGTGGAACGACACGCACGACCTCCGCGCGTCGCTCGCTCGCTGGGTCGACGCGCTTCGCACGCTCGCGTGGCCCGAGGGGCTCACCCGCGCGTCGCGGCACCTGCTGCCCGATCCGCTCGGACCGTCCGCTGCCAAGCGTCTGCTGCTGCTCATGCGCTGGGTGGTGCGTCCCGACGACGGCATCGACCTGGGGCTCGCGAAGATCCCGCCCTCGGCGCTGGTGATCCCCGTCGACGTGCACGTGCATCGCATCGCGCGCAACCTCGGACTCACCGCGCGCCACGACGCTTCACGGCGCACCGCCGACGAGATCACCGACGCGCTCCGAGCACTCTCGCCCGACGATCCGGTGCAGTACGACATGGCCGTGTGCCACCTCGGCATCTCGCTCCAGTGCCCTTCGAAGCGCGATCCCGTGCGCTGCGACGGATGCGCGCTCCGCGACGTGTGCGTGCACTGGACCGACGCGGTGAATGCGCGCCGCACCTCGCGCCGTTGAACCGCACCATGATGCTTCGCCGTGTGTTCTCGCTCGCCACGCTGGCCGCGCTCCTCGCCCTCTTCGCGCCGCGTGCGGCCGCCGCGCAGGCCGGGAGCCGCATCGAGTGTCCGCCGCCCGACGAACTCCGCGCGCTCCGTCCCCTGGCCGAGCGTGGCGCCGCCGCGCTGGTCTACTACCCCGACGCGGGACCGGGCGCGCGCATCACCGTGACCGTGCCCGTGAACGCGCCCCTCGCGTCGGTGCGCGCCGCGCTGCTCGACGCGGAACGATGGCCCGAGTACATGCCCGCGCTGCGCAGCGTGTCGCTGCTCTCCCGTCGCGGACGGCGCGCGGCGTACCGCTTCGAGGTGGCCGCCTCGCTGCTCGATGTGACCGCCACCACGAGCCTCACCGAGGTGGGCGAGCGCCGCGTGGATTTCTCCGTCACCGAGAGCGACTTCGGCGTGGCCGCCGCGCGCTGGGACCTCGTCGACGACGGCCCCGGACGCACCCTGCTGGTCATCACGTCGTGGAGCGATCCGTCGCAGGGCCACTGGCTCTTGCGTCAGGCCGCGCGCGCGAACCTCACGTCGACGGCGGGCATGAACGTCGCCGTCGATCTGGTGCTGGCCCTCTCCGTCGCCCGTCGCGCGACGACCCTCGCGGGCACGGCGACCCCCGCGCGTCCGCCGCGCACCTCGGCGCCCACGGAGCGCCTCGAAGGGCCCGCGATGGGGCCGTGGTACGGGCTCACCTACGGTCCGCGGCGGTACTACGTCTACGGCTTCACGCTCGCGCCCGACGGGGCGCTGGTGCAGTCGACGGTGATGCACCAGACCTTCGGCCGCGACGACGTGCTCCGCGCGCGCATCGACGACGTGGCCCGCTACCGCGAGGTGGTGCCCGGCGTGCGACGCAGCGAGGCCGTGGGCGAAGCGAACCCCCACGAGGCCCGCGCCGCCGTGGCCTTCGACTCGCCCTTCGACCGCGGCGAGGGAGAGCTCACGCGACGCCACGACGGCGCCGACACGGTCTTCGTCGAGGGCACCACGGGCTCGCTCCGCGGCGCGCGCTGGCGCTGGGACATCACCCGCGACCCCGCCCACGGAACCCTCGTGGCCCTCACCACCACGGTGAACGAAGACCTCAACGCCACGATCGTGCGCGCCGCCGCCGGACGCGAGCCGTACCTCTACGCGGGCGTCGCGGCGCTCCGACAGCTCGTGTGGCTGCGGTACATGCTCGCGGGGTTGCCCTTCGCGTAGCGACTGTCCATCCCTGCCGCGCTCGATGGAGGCGGTTGGCGAAGATTCCTACTTGCGGTTCTGGCCACGCGGCAGCATGTGCCTTTCATGCGCGGTGGATGCGGCATGGAGCCGCGAGCCGCCACGGAGGAGCACGGACCATGGGCGACGAGGTGAGCCTCGCCACGCAGGGCGACACGCTGGTGCTTTCGCTGATTCCCTCGACGGGCACGATGGTGACGTGGATCGTGATCGCGGTCTGCGGAACCCTTCTCGCCATGTGGAACGCCTCTCCGCAGGGCGGGGCGCCGTGGCGCACGCGTCTGCTGGGCGCGGCGGCGGTGGTGCTCGCGCTGGCGGGACTCACCTGGCAGGAGCGGGTGGAGCTCGACGCCGCCCAGGGCGTGATCCGCCACCACGCGGGCGTGCTGGGGGTGGGGCGCACGCGGGTGATGGCGGTTCCGCGCGAGGGCCGCGTGGTGCATCGGGCGGTTCCTGCGCGCGGGAGCACGCGGCGGCAGATCGTGCTGCGCGGCGCGACGGGCGAGGTCGAGCTGTGCGACGTGAACAACGGCGCGGCCGGGCGCATCGCGGCGCAGCGCGTGGCGGGCCACCTGGGGCTGCCGATCGAGGGGCCCGCCAACGAGGGTTGAGGGCGAACGGGGAGGGGGCGGCGAGGGCCTCCGCGACGGGTGGGAGACCCTCCGCAACGGAGGGAGACGCTCACGGCGCCGCGGGGATGCCATCGGAGGCCAGAAACAAGGCCTCCGCGACGATCCCCACGCCTTCGGGCGCGCACTTCAACCCCATCGGGCACCCGGGACCATGCTTCGGTGACCGCGGAAATCGCCTTCGGGCGCGGCGTTGAAGGGGCCCGCGTCCGTTGCGGTCGGTCTCCGGGCCGCTGCGGTCGGTCTTCCGGCGGCTGCGGAGGGCGATGCGGGTTGCGCCCGAAGGGTTCCTGGCCGTTGCGGAGGGCGATGCGGGCCGCGCCCGATGGGATTCCCGGCCGTTGCGGAGGGCGATGCGGGCCGCGGAGGTGCCGTGGCCCCGTGTCGTGCGCGTCGCTCAGCGCGGCGTGGATGCGGTGGTGACCTGCGGTGCGTCGTTCCGGCTGGCGAGCGCCTCGATGTCGTCGATGATCTGCCGGCCGACCGCGAAGTGATCGTTCGCAACGGTCCACCGAGATAAGCCGCCGAACTCTTCCTTCATCGAGGGCTGCCTCGGAGGCTGGCGTCGCGTGAGGGGGCTGGGGCGCGGTGAGGGACTCTCCTGCGTGGATCGCGGGAACAGGGCCCGTGGCGGAAGCTCGCGTGGGCGTGGGAGAAGCGCGCGCGGGCGGTGCGGGCGACGGACGCTGTGCGCCAGGTGCCCGGCGCGCTGCGACGGCATTCGAGCATGACTCGCCGTGCGGCGACGCGCGCGATGCGCGTCGCGATGTGCGTTGTCTGAATAGAACTGCTTCGAAAATTGCAGATTTTTAGGTTGGAATATTGGTTGCTGAAATTGGTCGCATGAGACGATGGATCTTCCTGGGAGGGATCGTCGTGTGGGCCTCGTGCGTGAGCGATCGCGCGCCACCCTGTCGACGGCAGAGCGACTGCAGCGAGACCGCGGGCACGATCTGCACGAACGCGGGGCGCTGCGAGAGCGAGTGTCACAGCGACCGTGACTGCCCGTTCGGCGCCTTCTGCGCGACGAGCTGCGGCGTGTGCATCACCGCGAACTACGCGCTCGCAACGTGCTTCGCCACGGGCCTCGAACCCGCGCGCGTGCTCGGGGCCTGTGCGTTCGACGACGTGCAGCGCGGCGCCGAACGGCTCGCTCAACAGTTGAACGACGCCGGGGTCGACATGCTCGCGCTTCCGCAGTGCGCCACGCGTGTGGGGGAGCGGCTCGTGTATCCGCGCGACGCCGGGAACGCGAGCGACGCGGGTGATGCGGGTGACGCGAGCGACGCGGGTGATGCGGGTGATGCGGGTGATGCGGGCGACGCGGGCGATGCGGGCGACGCGGTGGTCGGTGATGGATCGGCGGATGGAGGGGATTCCGATGCGGGTGCGTGACTCAGGAAGGACTTCCGCGGCGTCGGTGGCGCTGATCGCGTGCCTGCTGGGCGTCGCGCAGGGTGGCGACGCGTGGGCGCAGAACAACAACACGGGCAACATGGCACCCACGGCGGCGCAGCTCCGTGAGGCCCACCGCGTGCTCGCCACGCAGCGAGGCGAGTGGCGATGGGGCATCGGCGTGCCGCTCCTGCGCCTCGGCGTCTCGCGGCGCAGCGACGAACCGGGCTACCGGCGATCGTACGAGCCTGAGCTCCAGTGGCTCAATCCGCAGCTCACGCTTCAGGTCTCCTATGCGCCCAACAACTATCCGTGGCGTCGGCAGGACGAGAACACCGGACAAGCGTTTCAGGCCATCAGCGTGAGCCTTCAGGTGATCGCGGGCGTGAACAACGTGGAGTCGCGCAAGAGCGAACTCGCCCTGGGCGTCTCGATCGACTTTCTCGACGGCGTGTTGGGCGTCGGGATCGCGGTGGACCTCTACCGCGGCGTGCCCGTGCTCGGTGGCAGCACGGCGGGCGGCGACGTCGTGCCCACGGGGCTCTTCTCACGCGCCTTCACCCGCAACGGGGAATTCACCGTGGAGAACGTCTTCTTTCTCCTGAACATCAACTTCGCCGCCGTGGGCGCGCTGGTGGGATCATGAAGACTGCATCGCTCGCCTCGCTTCTCTGCGTGCTCCTCACGCCCGCGTTCGCGTGGGCGCAGGAGAGCAATCCCAACCTGCATGACGGCATTCGCCGCGTGAGCGTCGACGCCTTCGGGCTTGCGATGTACTCGCCCAACACGGCCTCGGTGGCCGGTGCGGGCGCGCGCGGGAGCTATCAGATCGGACGCAACGTCGACGTCGAGGGCGCCATCGCATGGCTCCACACGTTCGCCGCGCCGGGCCAGGCGCCCACGCAGGGGGTGCTGCTCGAAGGCGGCGCGGCCGTGTCGGGTGGCCTCGGCAACCCGCACGCGCGCTTCGGCGGATGGGCCACCGTGGGCGCAGCCGTGAACGGTGACACCACGGCGCTGGCCTTCGGTTTCGGCCCCGAGCTCCGCGTCGGAACGGCCTGTGCGCACGGGAGCCCCTTCGGTCTCGACGCTCGGTTGCGCCTCGGTCTGCGGCTCTTTCAGGGCCTCGCGGCCGAGTTCCCCGCGGACGCCGTGTATGGCGCCGAGCTGGCGGTAGGCTTCGGGTGGGGCGGGCCGCGCTTGATTGCGACGGTGACCCCGTCGCTCCGAAGCCGCAGCGTCGACGCCGTGATGGCCCTGCTCGGCAATGACCTCGCCGACGTGAATACGCCGGTTGGTCGCACCCACGCGCCGGTGTGTCCGGTGAACACCGTCGTCGAGGCCGCGCCGACGTTGCTGACGGGGGCCGACGATGGCCACGGCTGCACGCTCTCGACACTGGCCGCAAACACACCGATGCGCGACGGCACGCGCGGCTGCACGCTCTACGTGGTCACGTCGCCCGACGACCGCGGAGACCGTCTCGCATTCGGGCTTCTGGAGGGCGACGCCACGGCAGCGCGTGGCTTCGCGCTGACGTCGGGTTCTGCGGGGATGTTCGTGTGCGATGCGAGCACGACCTGGCAGCAGGTGCGGGTGACGCAGACGTCGGCGGACACGACGGTGCGCCCGGTGCTGACGCGCGTTGCGCTGGCAGCGCCCGAGGGCCTCACGTTGCCCGAAGCGACCACGGTGACATCGGCAGCCATGGCGCAGGGAACGAGTCTCCTCGTGGTGCCTGACGCAGACACGGCCGTCGCGATCACCGCGAACGACAAGGACGTGCAGGTCTGTGTGCGCGCGCCCGAAGTGGCCTCCCTGACGGTGCGCTTCCCCGGTTCTGAGGACGGGCAATCGCTGCGCTGGCAGGCGACGCAATGCGCGACCCTCGCGAGCGCTGCGACGGCGCGCACGCTGACGCTCCGTCGTGCGACGCAGGGCGATGCGCCCACGACCGCGCGCTGGCCCGTGCTGATCACGGTCACCGCGCGCTGACACCACCCCCACCGCGACTACGGCAGCTCGGTCTCGCCCATCGCGAGGATCGTGCGGAACTCCGCGGCCGTCACCGACGTGACCGACAGGCGGTTGCGCGTGAGCATCTGCATCTGCGCCAGCGACTTGCGCTCACGGATCGCGTCGAGCCCCACGGGCTTCGCGAGCGCCACCACGGGCGCCACGTCGACACACGACCAGTCTTCCGTCGTGCTCGGGTCGGGGTAGGCCTCGCGGACCACCTTCGCCACGCCCACGACCTCCTTGCCCTCGTTCGAGTGATAGAAGAGGCAGAGGTCGCCGACGCTCATCGCGCGGAGGTTGTTGCGCGCCTCGTAGTTGCGGACGCCGTCCCAGTGGGTCTTGCCGTCGGTCACGAGCTGCGACCAGGGGTACTTGAAGGGCTCGCTCTTCATGAGCCAGTAGCGCGTGCGTGCCATCGCGCGCCGTCGTAGCAACTCCGCGCCGCGCGCGAGAAGTTCTCGGCGCCTACAGACCCAGCCAGGGAGCCGGGTCGAGCGTCTCGCTGCCGTGGCGCACTTCGAAGAACATCAGCGAGCCCGAGGCGTCTTCGCCCACCGTGCCCAGCGTGGCGCCCTGCGCCAGCTCGTCGCCCACGCGCACCCGCACCGTGCCGAGGTTCGCGCTCACCGTGTAGTAGTGCTCGCCGTGGTCGACGATCACGATCTGTCCGTACGCACCATAGCGGTCGGCGAAGGCCACGCGGCCGGGATAGACCGCGCGAACGGGCGTTCCACCGGGGCAGCGCACTTCGACGCCGGGACCGTCGGCGCCCTCACGCCACATGCGACGCGCCTCGGCGCGTCCCGCCACGGGGAAGAGCAGATGGCCCGCGCTCGCGCTGAAGCTCTCGACCACCATGCCCGCCGCCGGCGCGCCGCCGTACACCGTCACCGCGGGACCGGGGCCCGTCGACGGTCCCGCCCAGGCCTGCGCCGTGAGGGCGTGCGCCGCGCGCTGCGTCGCTTCGAGGGCGCGCTTGTTCGCCTGCGCCGCGTCGAGGAGGTGCGCCACGCGCGTGCGCTCGCCGTCGAGTGATCCCGCACGGCGCTCCACCGTGTCGAGCTCGCGCAGGGTGCGGTGCAGGAGACGTCGCACGCGCTCGGAGCGGGCGGCGTGGTCGAGGAGCATCTCGGGGCCTCCCTGAAGCACCAGCGCGGCGCCCTGCGTGAGGTGATAGAGCCAGCGCGTCTGCTGACGGGCGCGGGCGCGGAGCTCGTCGCGGCGCGGTCCCAGCGTGGAGGCTTCGGCTTCGAGGCGCTGCGCGTCGGCGGTGAGCTGCGAGACCTCGGCGGTCACCGCCGTGAGGTCGCGCGTGTCGGTCGGCGCGGCCCCCATCACCTGCGCGTCGAGGGCCGACGTGCTCATCAATCCGAGCAGGCAGCAGGCGAGGGTGAGCGTGTGGCGGGCGTTCATCGCGAAGCTCCGTTCAGATCGTGAGACCGCGGCGCAGCGCGGCCGCCGAGCCCATCGCGCCGAGGGCGCCGCCGCCGGCGAGGAAGCCCAGCACCACCGTCCACGAGAGGAACACGGGGTGGAGGCCGAGGGCCGCGCCGACGGCCGTCTCGAACTGCGCGCGCGTCGTGAAGAACAGCAGCGCGAGCGCGGCGAGGGCCACCACCGACCCAATCGCGCCGAGCATGGCGCCTTCGAGCAGGAACGGTCCGCGCACGTACGACCGCGTCGCGCCCACGAGGCGGAGCACTTCGATCTCGCGCATCCGCGCGGCGAGCGACATGCGCACCGTGTTGGCCACCACCGCGAGCACGGTGAGCAGCACGCCCAGCGCCATCACCACGACGGCGGCCTGCCCGCCCACGAGCATGTCGTGGAGGCGATCGGTGAAGCCGCGGTACGTCTCCACGTCGGCGACCATCGGGAGGCGGCGCACGCGGTCGGCCACGCTCGCCACGCGGGCGCGGGTCACCGACGAGGGCGTGAGCTTCAGCTCGATCGTCGCAGGAAAGAGCTCGACGGGCGCGTTGGCGATGGCGCGGTCGCCGCTCTGTCCGAGCGAGGCGCGGGCCTCGGCCGACGACACGTAGCGGGCCTCGGAGACCTCGGGCAGCGCTGCGAGCGCGCTGCGGAGCGTCTCGGTCTGCGCGCCCGTGGCCCCGTCGGCGAGGAACACCGTCACGCGCACGGGAGCGCCCCAGCGCTGCACCATCGCGCCCGCGTTCTCGAGCGCGAGCAGCGCGCCGCCCATGCAGAACAGCGCGAGGGCGACGGTCATCACCGAGAGCAATTGCGTCCCCACCTGCTGGCGGACGCCACGGAGCGCGCGGGCGAACATCGGAATGGATCTCCTTCAGGCGGTGAAACAGAGGCGCCGGGACACGAGACGAATCGTCGGGAGAGCGCGCGCGGGCGCTCAGTGCACGCTGGCGAGCGGATCGGCGCGCATGACCTCGCCGAGGTCGCCGAGGCCGTCGCGGGCCTCGATGGCGCGCCCGTCGTCGATCACCACGAGGCGGTGCGGCGAGGCTTCGAGCAGCGAGCGGTCGTGCGTCGCGAAGATCACCGTGGTGCCCGCCTCGTGGATCTCTTCGAAGAGCCCCAGGATGTCGAGCGCGAGCACCGGGTCGAGGTTGCCCGTGGGCTCGTCGGCCAGCACGATCGCGGGCTCGTTCACGATGGCGCGCGCCACGGCGACGCGCTGCTGCTCGCCGCCCGACAGCACGCTCACGCGGTCTTCGCCGCGGCCGTCGAGGCCCACACGCTCCAGCGCGAGGGCGACGCGAGAGCGCACGACGCGCGAGGGCAGGCCCATCACTTCGAGGGCGACGGCGACGTTCTGGTAGACCGTCCAGTAGGGCACGAGGCGGAAGTCTTGAAACACCACGCCGATGTTGCGGCGCAGGTGGGGGATGCTCTCGTCGGTGAGCCGCGAGATGTCGCGTCCGCAGAAGAGCACGCGCCCCTCGTCGACGCTCTCGGCCAGGTAGATGAGCTTGAGCAGCGTGCTCTTGCCCGCGCCCGACGGGCCCGTGACGAACACGAACTCGCCGCGCTCGATCGTGAGGTCGACGTTGCGGAGCACCGGCGCGTCGGCGCGGTACACCTTCATCACGTTCTCCAGCACGAGGATGGGCTTGTGCGCCGCCGAGCGGTCGTAGTGACCCTCAGGGCGAAAGTGCGGCTTGAACGCGTTCGTGACCCGGGAGCGACCCATATGGGCCCCGTGTACAGGTTGCGCCGCGAGACGCGCAAAATTCTGGCGACGATCGGGCAGGAGCTCCCTGCGCGAAGTGCCCTTCGTGAAGGGCGTGACGGAGGGTCACCACGCCGCGGGCGAGGGCGGGTCCGAACCCCAGGGGAGCGCCGGGGCGTAGAGCTCACGGAGCGCGGCTTCGCCCTCGCGGTCGCGCGGAGAGAAGCCCCAGGCTTCTTCCTGCGAGCTGTCCCAGGGGTCGGCGTAGTAGCGCCACACGAAGCCGCCGACGAACCACGGACGCGGCACGAAGGCTTCGAGCAGGGCCCGGTACGCCTCGGCCTGCGCGAGTCCGCTCACGCGGACGTTGGTCATTCCGTCGGGCCACTCCCAGGGGCGCAGCGTGGTGTCGACGACGGCCTTGTAGCCGTACTCCGCGAACATCACCGAGCGACCGTCGCGCGTGGCCCAGCGTTCGAGGTCATCGGCCCTGCGTCGCGCCGCGGTGCGCAGCTCGTCGAGCGTGGCGCCCTCGTGCGTGGCGAGGGGATAGAAGGCTTGGATGCCCACCACGTCGAGGCGATCCCAGAAGAGCACGCGGTCGGCCTCGTCCCAGTTCGCGGAGTAGGTGAGGGGACCGCGGTACACCCGTCGGATCGCGTCGATCACGTCGAACCACTCGCCGCGCGTGCCCGACGACGACTTGAGCTCGACGCCCACGGAGAAGAGGTCGACGCCGCCCTCCTGCGCCGCGCGCGCCCACGTCGTGACGAAGCGCGTGTAGCTCTGGAACCACCGCGTCCACTGCTCGTTCGTGAACGCGCGGGGGGTGCCGTGCGCGTCCTTCTCGCCGATCTCGCCGCGCCACCCCGGCATGTCGAGCCAGAGGTGCGGAATGAGCAGCACGCGCATCCCCCGCGCGTGGGCCTGCGCCACGAAGCGCAGCACGTTGCGCCGGTTCTCTTCGAAGGGCGCTTCGAAGTCCATGCGGATGTCCGTGGCTTCGAGGGACCAGGTGCGTCCGAAGGGCGTGACGCTCACGAAGTTGACCCCGAGGGCCTTGAGCTCATCGAGCATCGCGGCGCTCGCGTCGGTGCCGTAGCCCACGCCCGGATGCTGCGCGCTCTCGATGGGCCCCACGGTGGCCCCGCGGATGGCGCCGTACGCCCCGTCACGCCACGCGGTGAGCCCGTAGCCCACGGCGGGGCGTGCGGGCTCTGCGGGCGCCACCGGGCGCGTTCGCTGGGCGCTTGCGTGGAGGGGGAAGCACAGCGCCGCGAGGAGCAGCGCGACGACGACGCTCAGGCCCGACCGAGGAGCTTGTCGAGCTCGCCGCTGCGCTCCAGCGCGTGCAGGTCGTCGCTGCCGCCCACGGGCTGATCGTTGATGAAGATCTGCGGCACCGTGCGGCGCCCCGTGGTCTCCACCAGCCACATGCGCTTCTCGTGGTCGTTGCTCACGTCGATCTCGGTGAACGGAACACCCTTGCGCGTGAGGAGCCCCTTCGCGCGGGTGCAGTAGGGGCAGTAGTCGGTCACGTACACCTTCACGTCGGCCATCGCAGAACCTCTCCGAGCGCTCGTCGACCATCGCGCATCTTTCCCGTCGTTCGCCGCGCGGGCGCTCACTGAATCTGATGGATGCGCACCGTATTCGTACGCCCCGTGACCGCGATGGGCGAGCCGTAGACCAGCACGATCTTGTCGCCCGGCGACACGAACCCGCCCGCCTGGAGGTGCCCCTGCACGGCGTCGAGCATCTCGTCGGTGTCGCGAATGGGCGTGAGCACACGGGGCGTGACCCCCCAGTACATCGCCACGCGACGGCGGATGTTCTCGCTCGGCGAGAAGGCCACCACGGGCACGGTGGGGCGCTCCTTCGAGATGAGCCGCGCGGTGTCGCCGGTCTGCGTGAACACGGCGATGAGCCGCGCGCCCACGTCGCGGGCGGCGCTCACGGCGGTGCGCGCGATGGCCTCGGCGAAGGGCACGGGCGGGTCGTGCGCGGGCGGCGTGCGCGGGGCGTAGTACTCCGAGCTCTCCGCGGAGTTGACGATGCGGGCCATCATGCGAACGGCGAGGGAGGGGTGCGCGCCCGAGGCCGTCTCGCCCGAGAGCATCGTGGCGTCGGCGCCCTCGAAGATGGCCGTGGCCACGTCGCTCGCCTCGGCGCGCGTCGGACGCGACGAGGTCACCATGGAGTGCAGCATCTCCGTCGCCACGATCACGGGCCGACGGAAGGTCGCCGCGCTCGCGAGCACGCGGCGCTGGAGCACGGGCACCTGCTCGGGGGGAAACTCCACGCCGAGGTCACCGCGCGCGACCATCACCGCGTCGGAGGTCTCGACGATGGCGTCGAGGTGGTCGATGGCCTGCGGGGTCTCGATCTTCGAACAGATCGGGAGCCGGCGGCCCCACGCGTCGCAGATCTCGCGAACGAGCTTCACGTCGTCGGGGCTCCGCACGAAGGACACGGCCACGTAGTCGATGCCCGCGGAGAGGCCGAACATGAGGTCCTGCTTGTCCTTCTCGGTGAGCGCGTCGAGGCGCAGGTTGCCCGAGGGGAGGTGCACGCCGACGTTGTTGCGAAGGTGCCCGCCCTCCTGCACCACGACATGCACGCGCGGCCCTTCGATGGCCGTCACCTTGAGCTGGATGCGCGCGTCGTCGAGGTGGATCGTGTCGCCCACGCGGAGGTCCTGCGCGAGGGTGTCGTAGCGCACGGGCACGTCGTCGCCGGGGGCCTCGACGCCCGACACCATCGCGAAGGCGTCACCCGGCACGATGTCGCGCGCGGGGCCGTTGAGCTTGCCCACGCGGATCTTCGGCCCGCAGAGATCGCCGAGGATCGCGACGGCCTTCTTGTGCCGCGCGCTCGCCTCGCGGATGTACTGGATCGCGCGGCTGTGGTCCTCGTGGGTGCCGTGCGAGAAGTTGAGGCGCGCCACGTCCATGCCCGCGGTGATGAGGTGGTCGATGCCCTCGGGCGTGTTCGAAGCGGGGCCGATGGTGCAGACGATCTTCGCGCGACGTTGGGTGAGCATGGCAGCGCAGTCGTATACCCCCGCGGGCACGGGGCCGACCAGCCACGAATTGCAGCGTGTGCGCGCGATGGGTTCCGAGCGCTGCGCTTGTCTGCCTATACTCGCCGCTCCCTTTTCATGGAGACGTCTTTCATGGCCCACCGCGTCGTAGCTTCGCGGCCGCTCGCCCTCCTCGTGCTCGCGTGCACGGCGCTGGCGATGGTGGCCTGCGGCGAAGAGCAGCCCACGGGCTTCGCCGACATCCCCTCGCTCGACGCGACGGCCGACGTCGCCGACGCGCGCACGCCCACCGTCGACACGGGCCCGCGAGACGCCTCGGGCCGCGTGTGCACCCGCAGCTCGCAGTGCGACGACGGCATCGACTGCACGATGGACTTCTGCTCCGCCGACGGCCGCTGCGTCTCCATGCCCAACACCATGGCGTGCGACAACGGGATCTACTGCGACGGCCTGGAGACCTGCGACGTGCGCCGCGGGTGCATCCGCGGCACGCCCGTGGCCTGCAACGACAACTACACCTGCACCATCGACCGCTGCGACGAGGCCACCAAGACCTGCTCGCACACGCCGCGCGACAGCGACCGCGACGGCGATCCCGACATCCGCTGCATGGCCCCCGACTGCGACGCGGGCATGGGCGAGAGCGATGCCGCGGTGGCCGACGCGGGCGCCGACGGCGGCCCCGTGTGCTGGGTGGGCGGCGACTGTGACGAGAGCAATCCGCGCGTGAACTCGCGGCTCCCCGAGCTGTGCGGCGACGGCATCGACAACAACTGCAACGGCCTGGTCGACATGGCCGAACCGGGCGGGTGCCGTCAGCCGCCGAACGACACCTGCGACGATCCCCTCGACGTGTCGGCGGGCGGACGCTTCGTGATGCCCATGGCGGGCACGACGGGCCAGTACCGCTTCACCTGCGCGGGCGGAATGCTCGCGCGCGACGTGGTGGCGCGGCTGCGTCTCACCGAAGCGCGCGACGTGACGCTCACGGCCACGGCGGGCTCGGCGGCGGTGTACCTCCAGATCGTGCCCACGCGTTGTGTGAGCCCCACGAGCGCGGCCGATGTGCGCACGTGCACGCTGGGCTTTCCGACGACGGTGCGCACGCGCGCGCTGCCCGCGGGCGACTACTTCATCATGCTCGGCACGAGCACCTCGTCGACCACCGCGGCCGACATGGAGCTCAACGTCACGCTCTCGCCCGCGACGATGCCGCCCGCGAACGACACCTGCGCGTCGCCGATCGTGATTCCGCCCACGGGTGGAACCTTCATGGGCGACCTCGTCGACGTGGCCTCGAACGTGACCACGCGCTGCGGCGGCCTCTCGCCCGACGTCGTGTACTCCATCACGCTCACCGAGTCGGCGAACATCTCGGCGCGCGTGGCGGGCTCGCGCAGCGACTACCTCACGCTGGCCCTCGTCGACCGCTGCGTGGCCTCGCCCACGACGCTCCGTTGTGACTCCGCGGCGCCCGCGCAGTTCACCGCGCGGGAGCTCATGCCGGGCACGTACTTTCTCGTGGTGTCGGGGCGCACGATCAACCCGTTCACCCTCGACGTGATGGTGACGCCGCCGTCGCCGCCGCCGCAGGGGGACGTGTGCGCGAACCCGCTCACGATCACACCCGGAACGCCCGTGATGGGCACGCTCGCGGGCCTCGAAGCGGACTACCAGCTCTCGTGTTCGGGCACGGGCTCGCGCGACGTGGTGCATCGCTTCACGCTCACCGAGCGCGCCGACATCACGGCCACGGTGCGCGGCGGCTCGTCGGACTACTTCTACCTCGCGCTCGACACCACCTGCGGCGACCGCACGACGGAGCGCGCGTGCCGCACGGGCTCGCCCGGACGCCTCACGGTGCGCGGCCTCGACCCCGGCACGTACTACCTCATCACGAAGGGCATTCGCGGCGCGGAGTACACGCTCACGCTCGACACGGCGGCGCCGGTGACCCCGGTGGCTGTGGCCGACAACGACACCTGCGCGGCGGCGGCGATGATCCCCGCGACGGGCGGCGTCTTCACGGGCAACACCTCGACGCTGCGCCACGACTACACCCCGCCGTGCTCGACGGGCGCCTCGTCGGAGGACGCGGTGTTCCGCATGCGCCTCGACGCGCGCCGCCGCGTGAACTTCTCGCTCGACGGCTCGTCGTTCGACACGGTGATGTGGCTCACGCAGGGCTCGTCGTGCCCCGGCACCAACGTGCCCGGCGCGTGCAACGACGACGCGATCGGCGTGGCGTCGGCCTTCGAAGTGACGCTCGATCCGGGCGAGTACCAGCTCTTCGTGGGCGGCTTCGGCTCGGGCTCGCGCGGCAACTACACCCTCACCGTCACCACCGCCGCGCCCTGACCATGCGCGTCGCGCGGGCGATCGTTCTCCCGTCGGTGCTCCTCGTTGCGGCGTGCGCCTCGTCGCCGCCGCCGCGTGCGGAGCCCGTCGTCACCACCAGCAGCACCACCACCGCGACGAGCGTGGTCACCGTCACGTCGACGGGCACCGACGCCGCCGTCGCAGCGCCCGTCGACGCGGCCGCGCCCGCGCAGGAGGCCGCCCTCGCGCGCTACCGCGAGGCCATGGCCGCCGTGGAGCAGACCCGCTTCACCGACGCGGCGCGCCTCTTCGGCGAGGCCTACGCGCTCGCGCCTTCGCTCGAGCTCGCGTTCAACACGTTCCGCATGCACGAGCGGTCGGCCTCAGTGGATGCGGCGACCGAGTGGTACACGCGGGCGCTCTCGCACAACCCGCCCGCGGCGCTGCGCGCGGACCTCGACCAGCGCATGGCGGGGCTCCGTGATTTCGCGCGCCGTCGTCGCGAGGACATCGCGCGTCCACCGCCGGGCAACGACGCGCTCGTGGCCGAGGCGGGGACGTTCTTCGCGCGCGGCGTGTCGCTCTACCAGCGCAGGCAGTACGCGCCCGCGCTCCAGGCCTTCGAAGCGGCGCTGCGCTTCATGCAGGAGTCGCAGCGCGAGGTGGCCGAGCTCTACTTCAACCTCGCGGTCACGCACGAGCACCTCGGGCACCGCGCCGAGGCCGCCGCGGCGTTCCGTGAGTACCTCTCGCGCAGGCCCGACACGCCCGATCGGGCGTCGGTCGAAGCGCGCGTCCGCACGCTCACGCAGTAGCCCCGTCGACACCCCCGTTGCGGCGCCGCGGAGGCCCCGCGCAGGCGCTTCGAAACGCCGACGCCCCCGGCGCGCGGTGAGGCGCAGCGGGGGCGTCAGGGAGGCGCTGGAGTCGGAGGAACTCTCAGCGGCGCGGGCCACCGCGGGGCGGGCCGCGGCGGTCGTCACGGCGGGGCGGACCCTCGGTGTGCGAACGCTCCATGCGCTCGCGGGCGCGCTGGCCCTCTTCGCCCTCGGGGAGCGGGAGGAGCGCGCGGCGCGAGAGGCGCACCTTGCCCGTGCCCTCTTCGATCGAGAGCACCTTCACGTCGAGGTGGTCACCCTCCTTGAGGACGTCGGTGACCTTCTCGATGCGGTTGTGATCGAGCTCGCTCACGTGCACGAGGCCCTCGGTGCCCGGGAAGATCTCGACGAACGCGCCGAAGTCGACGATGCGCTTCACGGTGCCGTGGTAGGTCGCGCCGATCTCGGCCTCGGCGGTGAGGCCGCGCACGATGTCGATGGCGCGCTGCACGGCCACGGGGTCCGAGCTGGCGATGTTGACGGTGCCGTCGTCCTGGATGTCGATGGCGACGCCGGTCTGGTCGACGATGCCCTTGATGGTCTTGCCGCCGGGGCCGATGACCACGCGGATCTGGTCGGGCTTCACCTTGATGCTGGTGATGCGCGGCGCGTACTTCGAGAGCTCGGTGCGCGACTGCGAGAGCGTCGAGAGCATGCGGTCGAGGATGTGGAGACGGCCGTCGCGGGCCTGACGGAGCGCCTGCTCCAGGATCTCGCGCGAGAGGCCCTCGATCTTGATGTCCATCTGGATCGCGGTGACGCCCTTGCGCGTGCCGCAGACCTTGAAGTCCATGTCGCCGAGGTGGTCTTCGTCACCGAGGATGTCGGTGAGCACGGCGAACTTGTCGCCTTCCTTGATGAGGCCCATGGCCACGCCCGCGACGGGGGCGCGGATCGGCACGCCAGCGTCCATGAGGCTGAGCGTTCCGCCGCACACGGTGGCCATCGAGCTCGACCCGTTCGACTCGGTGATCTCGCTCACGATGCGGATCGTGTAGGGGAACTGATCGTTCGACGGGATCATGCGCTGGAGGGCGCGCTCGGCGAGGTTGCCGTGGCCCACCTCGCGACGACCCGGCGAGCGGATCGGCTTCACCTCGCCCACGGAGTAGGGCGGGAAGTTGTAGTGCAGGAGGAAGCGCTTCCAGCGCTCGCCGGTGAGGGCGTCGATCTTCTGCTCGTCCTGCGAGGTGCCGAGGGTGACGGTCACGATGCCCTGGGTCTCGCCGCGGGTGAACAGCGCCGAGCCGTGCACGCGCGGGAGCCAGCCCACCTCGCTGGTGATCGGGCGCACGGTGACGGTGTCGCGGCCGTCGATGCGCACGCGGTCGTTCACGATCATCAGGCGCATGGTGTTGGCCTGCAGGTCGTGGAACGCCTCCTTGATGAACTTCTCCTCGCCGGGGAACTCGGGCGCGAGGGTCTCGACGGCCTGCTTCGAGAGGGCCTTGAACTTCGCGTAGCGCTCCTGCTTCACGCGGGTGCGGCACGCGTCGGCCATGCCGGCGCCCACGACCTCGCGCACGCGGGCCACGATGGCGTCGGAGGCGCGCTTCGCCACGAACGCGCGCTTCGGCTTGCCGATCGCTTCGCGCATGCGGTCCTGCAGCTCGATGAGCGGCTGCACCGACTGGTGCGCGAACATGAGCGCGTCGATCATGTCCTCTTCGGAGATCTCTTCGGCGCCGCCCTCGACCATCACGATCGCGTCGCGGCTCGCGGCCACCACGAGGTCGAGGTCGCTCTTCTCGATCTGCTCGAAGGTCGGGAACGCCACGAACTTTCCGTCGATGCGCGCCACGCGCACGCCCGCGACGGGACCGGCCCAGGGCACCTCGGAGATGTGCAGCGCGGCGCTCGCGCCCGTGAGCGAGAGCACGTCGGAGGGGTTCACCTTGTCGGCCGAGAGCACCGTGGCGATCACCTGCGTGTCGCAGCGGTAGCCGTCGGGAAAGAGCGGGCGGCAGGGGCGGTCGATGAGGCGCGAGACGAGCACCTCCTCGTCGCGGGGACGGCCCTCGCGCTTGAAGAAGCCGCCGGGGATCTTGCCCGCGGCGAAGCCCTTCTCGATGTAGTCGACGGTGAGGGGAAAGAAGTCGATGCCCGGGCGCTCGTCGGTGTTCGAGCACGCGGTCACGAGCACCATGGTCTCGCCCGACGAGATGAGGATCGAGCCGTGGGCCTGCTTGGCGAGACGGCCGGTCTCAAGGGTGATGGTGACGGACCCGATCTCGACGCTTTCACGGATGATGGACATAGAGACTCCTGCGCATGCGCGCGTGACGTGACGGAGCGAGCGCGTCGCGGTCCCATCGGAGTCGACCGGCCTGGCGGGGGCGTACAGGCGGGGCCGTCGTTCGGTGTCCTCGGTTCCTGGGCACGCGGGCGGTTGCGGCGCGGAGGGGCGGTGCAACCCACGAGGGTCGTGCGCACGAAGCGAAGACCGGAGCGACGGCTACGGAGGAAGAGGCGTTGGGCTCTCCCGTCGGTGCGGTCGATACGGTGTGGAGAGGCGAAGACGCGCGGTGACGAAGCACGAACGCCCTGCCTACGGGAGACAGGGCGTTCGCGGGGGAATCACTTGCGGAGGTTCAGCTCGCCGATGACCTTGCGGTAGGCGCCGACGTCCTTGGCCTTGAGGTACTCGAGGAGGCGACGGCGCTGACCGACCAGCTTGAGCAGCCCGCGGCGCGAGTGGTGATCCTTCTTGTGGGTCTCGAAGTGACCCGTGAGCTGCGAGATGCGCGCGCTCAGAAGCGCGATCTGCACCTGCGCCGAGCCCGTGTCGGACTCGCTCGTGCGGAACTTCTCGATGATCTCGGCCTTCTTGGCGGTATGCAGCGACATGGGGGGTTCCTGATCCTCTTCGAAAATCGGCGGCGGAGTATCTTCGATCCGCGCTGAGTGTCAATCGCGATCCAGTTGTGGTAGTGGCCAGCGCACCCGTAACCGACGCGACGGCGGCTTCTACAGAATGCCGCCGCGTTCGTCTACCTCCCGGGGGAACGAACTGCGTTTGTGTGCAGTTCCACCGATCTACGAGCTACGAGCGCCGAGCATGTTCGAAGGACTCCAAAAATACTCGCAGACCCTCTTCATGGTGATCCTGGGGGCGACCGTGCTCGCCTTCGGCCTGAGCTGGGGCCCGGGCTCTCGCGGGTGCTCCGATGGGAAGCTCGAAGTCACCTACGTCGCGAAGGTTCACGGACACACCGTCACCGAGACCGACTTCACGTCGTCGTTCGCGGTGCTCCGCCGCTTCGCGCAGCGTGACGACGAGAACCCGGTGATCACGGGCGCGCTGCGCCAGGGCGCGCTCGACGGGCTCATCGAACGCGAGCTCCTCGCGCACGAGGCCGAGCGCGTGGGCTTCCGCGTGACCGACGACGACGTGAACGCCGAGTTCCGCAAGTGCCGCTTCTACCTCTCGGTGGGCAGCGGCGCGGAGCCCGTGGTGGGCATCCCCTCGGGCCCGATTCCCCCGATGTTCCTGTCGCCGCGCTCGTGCAGCGAGAACAACTCCACGGAGTTCTCGTTCCCCGCGTTCGAGCGCGTGTCGCGCCGGGTCTTCGGCCGCACGGTGCCCGACCTCCGCGAGGCCACGCGCCGCGAGATGCTCGCCCAGCGCATGCGCGAGTCCATCGCCTCGTCGGTGCAGATCTCCGACGAGGAGCTCTGGCGCGAGTACCGCCAGACGCACGACCAGATGGCCGTGAAGTACCTCCGCTTCTCGCTGGCCTTCTACCGCGACCTCGTGCGCGACGACGACCCGCAGGCCGTCGCCGCGTGGGCCGGTCAGCACGCCGACGAGATCAACCGCATGTACGAGCGCCGTCGCGACGGCCTCCGCGGGCTCCAGCGCGAGATGCGTGTGCGGCACATCCTCCTGAGCTTCCCCGATGGGGCCACCGACGCGCAGAAGGCCGAGACCCGCGCCCGCGCTGCCGCCGTGCGGGCGCGCCTCGTCGCGGGTGAAGACTTCGTGCGCCTCGCGCGCCTCTACTCGGGTGACCCCGGGAGCTGGCGCACCGGCGGCGACATGGGCTGGCAGTCGAACGAAGCGCAGGAGCGCCTCGTGGAGCCCTTCCGCAACGCGATGCGCGCCCTCGCCGTGAACGCGTACTCCGAGCCCGTCGAGACCCAGTACGGCCTGCACATCATCCAGGTGACCGGCACCCGCGAGGGCGACGTCGCCGAGACCGCCGCGAAGGCCGACATCGCCCGCACGCTCTACCGCGAGGCCCGCGCCGCGGAGCTCAACGCCGAGGCCTCGCGCGCGGCGCTCACCCGCATCCGCGGCGGCGCCGACCTCACCACCGTGGCCCGCGAGATTCGCGAGGCCGCGCTCCGTGAGTTCTACCGCGGAGAGGTTCCTGCGCCGGTGGTGCTGCCCGGCAACGTGACGCTCGCCCCCGCGGAGCGCAGCGACCTCGATGCGCCCGAGCTCAAGGAGAGCGAGCAGTTCACCCGCAACGGCATGGTGCTCGCCGACGTCGATCGCCCCGACGTGCTCACGGCGGCGGCCTTTCAGCTCACCGACGCGGCGCCGCTCAGCGCCGAGCCCGTGCACGTGGGCGACGACTGGTTCGTGCTGCGCTTCAAGGACGGCAGCCGCACCACCGCCACCCGCGAGGAGTTCGCCCGTCAGCGCCAGGAGCAGCTCGCGCAGAACTCCGTGCTCGGCACGCGCCAGCGCCAGGCGATCGCCACCTACCTCGCCACGCTCCGCACCGACGCCGAGCACGCGGGCCAGGTGCGCCTCGGCAACTCGCAGCGCATCCGCGCGCCGCAGCCCGGCGCCAACAGCGAAGAAGACGAGCAGAACTGATCGCCGTCTCGCGTCTGCCGCGCTCGTTCCGTTCGCCTCCGCACCCGCCGCTCACCGATCGCTCGCACACACGCTGCCGCGCCGCGCTTCTCGCACCGAGAGGTTGCGGTCGCGGCGGAGGGGGATTACCCATCGCCCCCCTCACGGATGCAGCACACCGCCGAGTTCTCTCGCCTCGCCAACGGCCTCCGGGTCGTGACCGTGCGGCGCACGCACCTGCACCAGGCCGTCATCGCGGTGAACGTGCACGCGGGCGCACGGCACGAGACGCGCGCCACCAACGGCATCACGCACTTTCTGGAGCACATGCTCTTTCGCGGCACCGCGCGGCACCCCACCGCCGCGGCCTTCAGCGAGCGCATCGAGTCGCTCGGGGGAACGCTCACCGCCGCCACGCACGGTGACTTCACGCTCTTCGAACTCACCGTTCCGCCCGACGTGCTCGCCGAGGCCGCGGTGGAGCTCGGCGAGGCCTTCGTCACGCCGCGTTTCGCCGACATCGCGCTCGAGAAGGGCATCGTGCGCGAGGAGATTCTCGAAGACCTCGACGAAGACGGCCGCGACATCAACGCCGACAACCTCCTGCACGCCGAGGTGTTTCGGGGCCATCCCCTCGCATGGCCGCTCACGGGTTCGCTCTCGAACGTCGAGCGCTTCGTCGAGCGTCATCTCCGCGCGCACCTCGCGAAGCACTACGTCGCGCGCAACATGGCCGTGGTGGTGGTCGGTCCGCGCTCGCACGCGGTGATGCGCCGCGCGGTGGAGCGCGCGTTTGCGAACGTCGCCGCGGGCGCGGTCGTGAAGGCGCCGCCCTTCGAGGTCATGCAGACCGCGATGCGCGTGAAGACCGCGGTGGATCCGGGCTCACAGACGGCGGTGCGTCTGGGCTTTCCGACGCCGGGCCAGCGGGGCCGCGACGCGCGCGTGATGGAGATGCTCGTGCGCGTGCTCGACGACGGCATGTCGACGCCGCTCTACCGCCGCGTGTGCGACGAGAAGGGCATCGCCTACGAGGTGGGCGCCAACGTCGAACTCTTCGACGACGTGGGGATGTTCGACGTGGCCTCGTCGGTCGCGCACCGCTCGCTGCCCGCGCTCCTCGGCGAGGTGCTCGCCATTCTCGAAGCGCTCTGCGACGAGGGACCCTCGCGCGCCGAGATCGACAAGCTCCGTCGGCGCAGCGCCTTCGACCTCGACACGCTCGAAGACAGCGCCCACGCCCTCGCGGATTTCTACGGTCCGTCGGAGCTGTTCAACCTCCGCGAGACGCCCGACGACCGGCGCCGTCGCGTGCTCTCGGTGACCGCGGCGGACATCCGTCGTGTGGCCCGCGCGGTGTTCGATCCGTCACGCGCGAGCCTGGTGCTCGTGGGCGACGACGACCCCGCGGCGCGACGCACGCTCGCGGCGATGCTCCGGGGCTTTCGCGCGCAGCGCGGCGCGTCGAGCGCTTCTTGACCTGTCTGGCAGACGTTCATAGCCTCGCGGCCGCTTCGATGGGACGTCCCCCGACCGCCGCGCGCCAGCTCACGCTGCCCCACGTCGACCCGCTCGCGGGCTCGATCCTCGGGCCGCGAGACGCCTCGCGCGACGACGCCGACGCGGGCCTCTCGCTCGAAGACCGCCTCGCGCGAAGGCTCGGCGCGCCCCTCGTGGTGACCGTCACCGACAACCGACGCACGATGCTCTCGATCCGCCGCGTCGAGGGTGTGCGCCACGTGCGGCTGCACCACATGTTCGCCGAGGCCTCGCCCGAGGTGATCGACGCCGTGGCCCGCTACCTCGCGCATGGCGACCGTCGCGCGAGCGCCCTCATCGACGCGTACATCCGCGCGCGGGCGGAGCACATCCGCCGACCCGCGTCGCCCGAGTCCGGTGCGCTGCGCACGCAGGGTGAGCACCACGACCTCGGAGAGATTCTCGACGAGGTGCTGCGCGCGTACGCCCCCGAGGCGGCGCCCGTGAAGATCACCTGGGGGCGTCAGGGCGCGAGCCAGCGGCGCGCGAGACACCGCACGATCCGCATGGGCGCGTACCTCTACGACGAGGGGCTCATTCGCATCCATCCCGCGCTCGACCAGGCGTGGGTGCCGCGGTTCTTCGTGGCGTGGGTGGTCTTTCACGAACTGCTGCACCACCTCACGCCGGCGCCCGAGGTCGACGGGCGGCGGTGCCATCACTCGGCCGATTTTCGCGCCCGCGAAGCCACCTTCCACGACCGCGAGCGCGCCATCGAATGGGAGCGACGCAACGTGCGTCGGCTCATCGCCACGCGCGACCTCTGACATGGCACCGACACGCCCCGCGGCGCTGCAACGCGCGCTCTTCGAACTGGCCTTCGGCGCCGTGACGCTCGCCAACGCCGCGCCCCTCGCGGCCTCGCATCACGTTCCGCTGCAAGACCTTCCGCAGCACATGGCCGCCATCGCGGTGCTTCGCGCGCTGCCCTTCTCGCACACGCTGGGCGAGTACTTCACCGCGACGCTCTCGCGCACGCAGTACCTCATCGTGTACCTGCTGGGCATTCCGCTCTCGTGGGTGACGGGCGTCGAGGGCGCGGGCAAGCTGCTCGCGGCGCTCACGGTGGTCTCGATCCCGTATGCGCTGCGCTTCGCCCTCCGTCGCACCGGCGGCGACGAGCGCATGGCCTCCCTCGCGTGGCCCCTCGCGTGGAACCCGCAGATGATGCTCGGGTTCTTGAACTTTCTCCTCGGCGTGCCCCTCGCGCTCGTCGCGCTGGGCCTCTTTGCCGACCGCACCGAGCGCCTCGCGCGCCGTCGTCAGCTCGCCCTCGCGGGGCTCTCGCTCGCGGCCTTCTACGCCCACCTCGTGCCGTACGGTCTCCTCGGGCTCGGCGCGCTGCTGCTCCTCGATCTCCCGGCTTCTGCGAAGGCCCTCGCCGACGCGCCCGCGGGTGTGCCGCCGCTCGGCGCGCTCGCCCGCGCCCTCGTCGCCGACCTCCGTCATGCGGTGCGGCAGCTGCTCTTTCTCGCGCCCTCGCTCGTGGCCGTGGCCGTGTGGCTCCTGCGCACGCCCGCCACCGATGCGAGCGTGCGCGCGGGCGGCGTCGGCGTCGTGGCGCACCCCGAGTGGCCGCCGTTCATCAGCCTTCCGCGTGAACTCTCGACGGTGCTCCTCGACTTTCCGGGCGAGCTCGACGAGCGCGCGCTCCTCGCGTGGGGGCTCTGCGCGCTCAGCGCTGCGGCGATGGCCTCGGCGTGGCGCGGACGCGCGGAGCCCGAGGCCCGCGACGATGGCGCTTCGAAGGCCGTGCTGCTCGGTGTGCCCGCGGTGTTTGCGGTCGCCTACCTCGTGCGGCACCGCACCTTCGCGTTCGTGTGGGGCGCGCTCGCGGCGCCCGAGAGCTCGTGGTCGCAGATCTTCGGCCGCATGGCCGTCGTGGCCTCGCTCGGTGTGTTCGCGGCCCTCTGGGCGACGCGCGCGCGTCCTGCGGTGAGCACCGACGAGCCCACGGCGCGCCTCGCGTGGCTGCCCGCGGCGTGCGCGCTGCTCTACATGGTCGCGCCCGCGAGCTACGGGTGGATCTGGCCCATCCACACGCGCTTCGCGGTGACCGCTGCGCTGGTGCTTCCGCTGCTCGTGGGGGCGACGCGCATGGGCGCGGGCGCGTGGGCGCTCTGCGCGGTGATGGCCGCCACGTCGGCGGGCCTCGCGGGTGACGTGGGCGCGCGCTTCGTGATGTGGGAGCAGACCGAGCTCGGCGACCTCGATGATGCGCTGGCCCACGCGGAGCCCGGACGGCGTCTCGTGGCGATCGTGCCCGCGGCGGCGAGCGGGCATGTGCCCAACGTGCCGTTGCTCCACGCGGCGGCGTACTACCAGGTGCGCGGCGGGGCCGTGGCGACGTTCTCGTTCGCAGACTTCCCGCAGTCGCCGTTCCGCTATCGCGAGGGGCCGATGCGTCCGCCGAGGCTTCCGCCGCGGTGGGAGTGGACCACGGACCTTCTCGTCGCCGACCCCGACCTCAACTACTACGACTACGTGCTCGCGCGACGCGGTGTGTACGACGCCGCCGCGCAGCACCCCCACCGCTACGAGCTGCGCTTCGAGGGCCGTGACTGGAACCTCTACGCGCGCCCCGGCGGCACACCCCGCCGATCGCCCTGATCGGAGCACCGCAGTGGCCACACGAGACAAACCGGGCATGGAGATCGTGATCGAACGCGGGAGGACGGTCCTCTTCGAAGACCTCCCGCCGCGCAGCGTGGCCCTCGACGGCTACGTGCTCGGCCCGGAGATCGACGCCGAGCACGAGCGCTACAGCTTCGACCACCACGGCGACTGCGTGCGCCACGCGACGCGCAGCACCGCCGAGCAGGTGCACGACGCCATCGTGCTCGGGCTCACGCCGCGTCACCTCACGATCTACCTCAACGACATCGACCTCGACACGGCGCTCGCCGTCTGGCTCCTGCGCCACACGGAGCGCGCGAGAGAACCGCTCATCAACCGACTGGTGCACGGCGCGGGATTGCTCGACGCGCACAGCGGCGCGTTCCCGCTCTCGGGCGACCTCCCCACGATCGTCGAGTGGCTCTCGGAGCCCGAGACGCGGGCGCGGGCCACGGGCGAGTACTTTCAGCTCGACGCCCAGGGGATGCGCGCGCTCCTCGACGACATCGGGCGCCGCGTGTCGGTGTACGCCGACGGCGCATCGGCCGCGTACACCGAGGGATTCTCCATCGACAATCGGTACGAGGTGCTGCACCGCGGGAGCGGCTGGGTGCTCGTCGAGAGCCTCGGCACGCGGGCCCACGCGCGCATCTTCGCCGACGGCCACGAGCGCGTGGTGATCCACACGCGGCTCCCCGATGGAACGCACGGGTACACCGTGGCCAAGCGGAGCGAGTTCGTGAAGTGCTTCCCGGTGCAGCGCATCCTCGCGACGCTCAACGCCATCGAGCCCGGCTGGGGCGGCGGGAGCACCGTGGGCGGAGCTCCGCGCAACGCCGACGGATCGCGCTCGCGCCTCGCGCCCGACGAGGTCTTCGCGACGATCGAACCCGTCGTGAAGGAGAGCATCGCCGAAGCCCTTGCGAACACGCCGAACGGTTGCAACGGGCACGCGCGCACCTCGCTCCTTCCGCCGCCGCACGCCGAGGTACCCGGTCGTTGACAGGGGTTGGTCGGGGCGCCATGTTGCCGCTCCCTCCCGCACCCATCCAGCGCGTGAGGCGAAACCACCCGATACCGGAGTTCACCGTCATGGCCTCTGCGAACGTGAAGACCGTCACCGATCAGAACTTTCAGTCCGAGGTGATCAGCTCGAACGAGCCCGTGCTGATCGACTTCACGGCGACGTGGTGCGGCCCCTGCAAAGCCCTCGCGCCCATCGTCGACAAGATCGCGGACAAGTACGCAGGCCGTGTGAAGGTCGCCAAGCTCGACATCGACCACAGCCCCAACGTCCCCGGCTCGCTCGGCATCCGCGGCGTGCCCACGCTCATCGTGTTCAAGGGCGGCAAGGAAGTGGCGCGTCAGGTCGGGCTCGTGCCCGAGGCCAAGGTCGACGCGCTCGTGTCGCAGTTCCTCTGATCGGGTCGAACGTTCCTGACTGCGCGACGCCGCGCGACGCTCCCACGCGGGGTGTCGCGCGGTTCGCATTTCGGGGGCAGCGGTTCGAAGATGCAGCGTCGGAGCCCGGGGTTCCCGGTGGTCACCGCCGGGCTGGTGTGTGAATCGCACCGGGCGTGGCCCGGCGCTCCGAAGTGGGCGGGGTGCGTGATGCAGCGTCGGAGCCCGGGGTTCCCGGCGGTCACCGCCGGGCTGGTGTGTGAATCGCACCGGGCGTGGCCCGGCGCTCCCAGAGGCGAGCGGGCTGCGTGATGCAGCGTCGGAGGCGACTCCGACGCGACCGCCCACCCAAGCCCGGGGTGACCCTCGGGAACCCCGGGCGCCACGCGTGCGAAACGGATGGGTCGGGCGGACCGACGGAACCCCAGGCGCCGCGCGTGCGAAACGGATGGATCGGGCGGACCGACGGAACCCCAGGCGCCGCGCGTGCGAAACGGAGCGTGCGGGCGCCGCGCGTGCGAAACGGAGCGTGCGGGCGCCGCGCGTGCGAAGCGGAGCGTGCGTGCGGACCGGGGTTCCCGGTGGTGACCACCGGGCTGGTGTGTGAATCGCACCGGGCGTGGCCCGGCGCTCCCAGAGGCGAGCGCACTGCGAGGCCGGCGGTTCCCTGTGGCTCCCAGCCTCACGAGTGCGCGCTCACGGCATGAGCGTGCTGCGCTCGCGCGATGCGCGCTCCACGTCGGCGCGCGCGAAGGGCATCTCGCGGTAGCGCCCCTCGACCCAGTCGTCGTGCTGGTCGCGCCAGTGGGGAGAGCGGGGATCGCCCACGTTGCCCATCACGAAGTTCACCGTGGCGTGCGGTGCGCCCGCGTCGTCGAACGAGGTCACCATGCGATAGCCCGCGCCCGCCCGCGAGTCGTGGAAGCGGACCGGGTTCATGCCGTCGAAGAAGAGCCCCTGCGAGACGTTCACCGTGCCGATGGAGCCCGCGGTCTGCGACGTTCCCGCGTCGAAGGGACCCGCGGGCGAGAACACCGGACCGAGCACCGTGCGGTGCCAGTCGCGCCAGCGGTACGCCGTCGGAGATGCGCTGCCGAAGCGGGCCGTGAGCCACTGCCGCGTCTCGTCGAGCGCGCGGAGCATGAGCGCGTCGCGGCCGCCCTGAAGGTAGCGGTCGGCGTCGGCGAAGCGGCGGTTCACAACATGCGCCGAGACCTTCAGCATGAACACGGGCTCGCGCGCGATCACCGCGTCGAAGAGGAGCTGCACGTCGTCGGCGAGCACGTCGCGCGCGAGGAGGTGCTGAAAGCCCTCGAAGGCCACGGGGGCGGAGGCGTCGCGGTCCATGCGACGGTCCCATCCGTCGAGGAGCGCGAAGAGCGCGGCGTTGTCGGCGTTGTCGCGCAGCGGTCGCAGCGCAGGCGTGTCGGCGGCCGCGGCCCACGCCGTGCGCAGGTGCGGGAGCAGCTCGTCGGCGAAGAGGTTGTACGTGTCGAGCTGGAGCGACTGCATCTCGGCCACGGTCACACTTCCCCGCGTGGTGAGCCGCGTGAGCTCGCGCTCGATGCGCGCCGCGCGTGATCCCGGGTCGAACCAGGTGCCGTAGTAGAACGGATCGTCGGAGACGCGGCCGTTGCCGTTGAAGCCGAAGGGGTCGTTGTTCGCCGTCGCGAGAAAGCCTCGCGCGCCGCCGCGGCTGTGGGGCTGCTGCTCCGTGGCGATGAAGCGGTCGCTCCACACCGTCGACGGATCGCTTCCGTCGAGCATCGCGTTGGGACGCGCGTCGTCGCGCACGCGTCCGCGGTCGGGCAGCAGCACGCGCGATCGGTAGGCGATGTCGCGCGCGTCGGCGACGAGGAAGTTGAACGACCCGATCTCGCTGGTCTGCACCGCGCGGTCGAAGGAATCGACGTCGGGCGCGCGGTCGAGGGTGAAGAACATCACCGCCTCGTCGGTCGCGCGAAAGCCCGTCCAGTTGAAGAGGATGCGCTCCTGACCCGAGGTGATGGGCACGGGCACGAGGCTCCGCGGAAGGAGCACGCCGTGGCCCTCCACGCGCTCGATCTCGTAGTCGACCGCGGCCTCGCCGCGCACGGCGATGCGCTCCACGCAGCGGGTCACCGGGTAGCTGCGCCCCGCGAGGGTGATCGACGCGCCGTCATAGCCCACACGCCAGAGGTCCATGGTGTCGGGGTACGCGGTGGTGGCCGTCCACGCGACGCGTCGGTTGTGGCCGAGGTGCACGCCCGGTGCGCCCGCGAAGGCGAAGCCCATCACGTCGAAGGTCCCGCCGCGGTCGGCGCTGTTCATGTGCTGCGCCCAGAACACCGTCGGCGTGCGAATGGGCTGGTGCGGATCGCCCGCGATCATCGGTCGACCGTTCGCGCTGTGGCGCCCCGCGATCACCCAGTTGTTGCTTGCGCCGTGCTCTATGGGCGCGGCGCCCGTGAGCATCGCCGTGAGGCGCTCGCGGAGGGCGGGCGAGGGGAGGGCCGCGTCACGATGTGCGAGGGCACCGGGAGGCGCCGTGGAGGGCCGCGGAGGGGCGTTGCGGGGCCGTCGCGTGCGGACCGAGGGTGACGGGCTCCGGCGGGCCATGGAGGCGCTCGCAGGGCGCTCCTCGGGGGGCACGATGAACGCGTCGGTGAGCGTGCGCGTGAGGGGGAGCGCACCGGCCTCGGGGAGCAGTCCCGCGATGACCGACGCGAGCAGGTCGTAGTCGAGCTGGTTCGCGTTCTGGAAGTTCAGCAGGCGCGAGAGCAGGTACGGATCGTCGACGGTCCAGGGCTCGGGGCGCGTGTCGTACTCGGTGCTGCGCAGGCCCGGCGGGAGCAGACTCGGATCGGCGTTCACCTCGGCGATTCGACGGTTCACGCCCGCCACCCACGCGTCGAGGAGCCGGTGCACGTCGGGACGTTCGCGGGCCACGCGCAGCGCGCTCTCGTGGCCCCAACGGGCGACGCCGCCGAGGCGCACGATGCGATCCTGATCGAGCTTCTCGCGACCGAGGAGCGCCGCGAGCGTGCCCCGCGCCGAGCGTCGCATGACCTCCATCTGAAAGAGCCGATCGACGGCCTGCGTGTAGCCCGAGGCGTAGAAGAGGTCCTCGTCGTTGGCGGCGTAGAGGTGGGGAACGCCCATCTCGTCGCGCAGCACCTCGACGGGCGCCGAGAGCCGCGTGAACGTGGGCGCGCGACCCGTCGCGGGAACGGTCGCACACGGGTCCGCGACCGCTCCGTCGGTGCGCGCATCCGCGGATGCATCGACGGCGGCCTCGGCCCTCGCATCGAGCGACGCATCGGACGGTGACGACCCCGACCCGCAGGCCTCCAGCGACGTGATCAGGAGCGCGACGGCCCCCGCGCGCAGACGTTCCCTCATGGTGTGCGTTGCGTATCACGGCTCGCGCGCGCTTCGCGACGGATGCGATGGCCCGTACCTCGCGATCCGCGGCTGTGGTAGCGACGCCGCGCGATGTCTTCTCCCGCAGCCCGCTGGTGCCTCGTGGCGGCGATGGTGTGTGTGACCGCGCCGCTGGCTGCGCAGCGCCGACGACGCCCTCCGCCCGCGCCCGTGATCGACCGCGTGACCGTGCCCGCGGGGCCCTTCGTGATGGGCAGCGACGCCGACGGAGAGCCCGACGAGCGACCGCAGCACACGCGCACGCTGCCCGCGTTTCGCATCGACCGCACGGAGGTCACGCGCGGTGCGTACTTCGAGTGCGTGCGTGCGGGGCGATGTCGCGACGCGGTGATGCGTCCGGGGTGGACCGATCCTCGCGCGCCGGTCACCCACGTGTCGTGGTTCATGGCGCGGACGTACTGCGCGTGGGCCCGCGGGAGGCTCCCCACGGAGGCCGAGTGGGAGAAGGCCGCGCGCGGTCCCGACGGTCGGCGCTATCCGTGGGGCGACGACGCGCCGACGCGCGAGCGTGCGAGCTACGGGCAGCTCATGGACACGGGCGCGCCCGAGCCCGTCGGGGCACATCCCACGGGAGACGCTCCGTACGGCGCGCACGACATGGCCGGCAACGTGTGGGAGTGGGTCGCCGACGTCTACGATCCCTTCGCGTACCGCGAGCCCGCGCGCACACCGAACTGCGACCTCGCGCTCGCGGCGTACCGTGAGCTCAACCGCACGCGGCAGTGGGCGTTCACGGGGGCGATGGGCATTCCCACGACGTGTCACCGCGTGCTGCGCGGCGGCGCGTGGAACTACTGGCCCACGGGGCTCCGCACGACCAACCGCGTGCACCACGAGCCCGGCGGGTTCTACCCCGTGAGCGGCTTTCGCTGCGCCGACGACGCGGTGGAACCCACACCAGCTCGTTGACCCGCTGCCCCTCTGCCATCGGGCGCTCTCTCGGCGTGCGCCACGCCGCGTGCGACGCTCGCGGGATGCTCCTCGCGTATCACCCCGAGGCCGTCGACGCGCTTCGCACGCCCTCGATCGAAGATCCCTGGCGTGTGATGGTGAGCGGGTGTCTCGCGGCCTGGCCCTGCGGCGTTGAAGGCACCGACTACGGCCTCGGCGCGGTGCTCCGTGACCTGTTCGCGCTGCCGACGTTGCGGATCGTTCCGTTCTGCCCGGAGCAGTACGGCATGGGCACGCCGCGCACGATGCCCGACCTCCACGGCGGCGACGGCTTCGACGTGCTCGCGGGCCGCGCGCGGGTGCTCGACGAACACGGCCATGACCTCACGGACGCGATGCTTCTGGGGGCGCGCGCGATGGTCGACCTCGCGCGGCATGCGCGCATCGAGCTCGCGGTGCTGACCGATGCGAGCGCCGCGTGCGGGAGTCAGGTGATCTCCGACGGATGTCGCCTCGTGCCCGTGCGACGGCACCAGAAGGGCGTCGGTGTGGCGACGGCGGCGCTGCTCGACGCGGGCGTTCCCGTGGTGGCCCAACGGGATCATCGCACCGTGGCGCGGCTTCGGATGCGTCTCGATCCGACGTGGCGCGCACCCGCCGGGCTGCTCGACCACCACGAACATCCGTGGACGCGCGAACACCTCCCGATGCCTCATCCACGTGTTGCGCGGTGAAGCGCACGTCGGGGGAATTGGTGACGTCGGTGCGAGAAGGAACGCGCCCTGCGGCGGTCAGCGTGCGTCGGGATCGGCGAGCCAGTGGGCGAGCTCATCGGGCGCGAGGTCGAGCACCTCACCGAGCCGGTCGGGACCGAGGCCTTCGAAGCGGGTCGCGAGGGTGTCGCGCTCCGTGGTGGAGAGCGCGCGTCCGAGGTGGCGCTCGCAGAGCCGCGCGGCGAGGGACACGCCGAGCGCGATGCCCTCGTGGCGGCCGAGCGCGATGCCTTCGTGGCGGCCGAGCGCGATGCCTTCGTCGCGGCCCGCACGGTGTGTATCGGCGAGGATCTTCTCGGCTTCGCTGAGGTCGATCACGGGGTCCTCCTGGAGGGGCTGTCCGCGGCGTCGCGCGGCGACGAAGCGTTGTACCACGGTCACGTAGAGCGTCCGCCCGCGGGGGAGGGCGCCGTAGCGCACGCGCAGGTCGGCGAGCGCCGCGCGAAGTGTCGCGCCTGCGCCCATGAGCCGCAGCGCGAGCGTGTCGTCGTCGGTCGTCAACTCGGCGAGCACGACGAGGCGCAGCGGGAGCGCCGGCGCGAGCGCGTAGAAGCCGCGGGGCCAGTGCGCCGAGGGGCGCGCGTCGAGGCGGGCGAGTGCGTCGTCGGGACGGCCCGCGCAGAGCAGCCACATCTGCGTGTCTCCCTCGGTGTGCGCGGCGTTCAACAGCTTGCGCAGACAACGCAGCACCTCGGCGAGGGAAGGTGCGTCGTGAAAGGCCTCGAAGAGCGTCGCCGACTCCGTCATGCGTCCGAGGAGTCCCAGCGCGCGTCGTGCCGCCACCTTCGCGGGATCGTCGGAGGGCACGAAGCGAAGGTCCGCGCGCTGCGACGAGGGAGGCGAGACCTCGTGCTCGCGCTCCACGGCGCCGAGGTCGTCGAGCAGCACTTCGAGCAGGTCCTTCGCGAGCGTGTCGTAGGGCGTTCCCATCGGCGACGCGGTGACACTGCGGGGCGCGTGCCGACGCGCGAAAAGCGCTTGTGGGAAGGTGTTTCTGCTGCACGGGGTGGCAGCGCCGAGGGGTGGCGGCGGGTGGCAGCGGGGGTGGCGGCGGGTGGCGGGCCGCCATGGGGAGCCGCCAGTGCGCTGCGGTCGTTGTGTGCGTTGCGCCTGGGGTTCCGTCGGTCCGCCCGATCCATCCGTTTCGCCCGCGTGGTGCCCGGGGTTCCCGTCGGTCACCCCGGGCTTGGGTCGGCGGTCGCGTCGGAGTCGCCTCCGACGCTGCATCGTTCGCGGCGCGCGATTCGTGGAGCGCCGGGCGATGCCCGGTGCGATTCACACACCAGCCCGGCGGTGACCACCGGGAACCCCGGTCCGCCCGCACGCTCCGTTTCGCCCGCGCGCTCCGTTTCGCACACACGGCACCCGCACGCTCCGTTTCGCCCGCGCGCTCCGTTTCGCACACACGGCGCCCGCACGCTCCGTTTCGCCCGCGTGGCGCCCGATCCATCCGTTTCGCCCGCGCGGCGCCCGCGCGCTCCGTTTCGCACACACGGCGCCCGCACGCTCCGTTTCGCACACACGGCGCCCGCACGCTCCGTTTCGCCCGCGTGGTGCCCGGGGTTCCCGTCGGTCACCCCGGGCTTGGGTGGGCGGTCGCGTCGGAGTCGCCTCCGACGCTGCATCACCCCCGTGGCGCGCTTCGTGGAGCGCCCGGCCGTGACCCGCGAGAACCGACGGTCCTCCATCGAAAGTGCCTCTCCAACGGCTTGAGACGGGGCTTTCGCCGTCGAAAGTGCCTCTCCAACGGCTTGAGACTGAGCTTTCGCCATCGAAAGTGCCCCTCCAACCGCTTGAGACGGAGCTTTCGTCGTCGAACGTGCCTCTCCAACGGCTTGAGACGGAGCTTTCGCCATCGAAAGTGCCTCTCCAACGGCTTGAGACGGGGCTTTCGCCATCGAAAGTGCCCCTCCAACCGCTTGAAAGGGGAGTTCCGCGGTCGAAGGTGCCGTGTCTGCGCGCCCGGCACGGAGGTTTGTGGGCCGAACGCACCGCCGCGGGGCGCGGGCTCGCCTCGTGCGACGCTCGCTCAGCGATCTTCGACGGCCCAGCGCTGGCGGAAGTTCGTCGTCGTGTTGTTCATGCAGCCCTCGATCACGAGACGCGTGCCGTCGGTGGTGATCGGATTCGCCGCGCCCACCGTGAGGCAGCTCGAACGCGCGTACGTGGGCGAGATGCGCAGGCCGTTGCCCGTCGGCCACCGGCTCGAGACGAAGGTCTGCGACGGACCGAAGTGGCAGCGGTACTGCTGGATCTGCGTGTTGTCGGCGCTGCTGCCGTTGAGCACGTCGACGCAGAGGCCGCTCTGGTCGTTCACGACCGAGAATCCGTCGGCCACGGTCGCCGAGGGCATCGACCAGAAGAGCTGGTTCTGCCCGTCGTGGCAGGTGAACTGGTTGATGAAGCCCTGCGTGAGCGACGCGTTGGCGACGTCCGCACACTTTCGCACCACGTTGTCGGGGTAGACGTTCAGACGAAAGGGGCGCCCTCCCGCGGCGAGCACGCCGTCGCGCGCGCGGTTGAGGGTCACCATGTTCTCGATCCACTCGCGGGTCGCCGTCGCCCACGCGCCCGTGATCGGAACGATCGAGTTCGTCGAGGGGTTCGGCGCGATGAACGACACGAAGCCCACGAGCTCCTCGTTCGTGGTCGAGAAGCGCGTGCAGGGCGCGCCGAGCTCCTGCGCTTCGAGCACGGAGCCCACGTTGAACACGGGCGCCGCGAGCTCCGCCGACGTCGGCAGCACCGCCGACACGCGGCGGTCGGCGTACTGAAGCGCGACGGTTCCGCGGCTCGTGGGCACGTAGCCGTAGCAGCGCACGGTCTGGTTCACCGAGGGCGCGTTGGTGACCGGCGGCACGAGCAATCCCGCCGCGGTCTGCGCCGTCGGCATCGGGCGCGCGAGGCGGATCATCGCGAGCCCGAGCGCGGGGTTGAGGTTGATGTGCGTCGCCGTGGTGGTGGTGTCCGGCGCGATCGACGAGGGGTCGGGCATGCGCACGTCGACCGTCGACGGCACCGTGCCCGCGGGCAGCCACCGCGCGCTCGTGATCGCTGTGTTGGGCGTGAGGAGCACCGCGGTGTGAAACGGTCCCGAGGTGCCCACACGCACGGCGACCACGGAGCGGGGCACCGTGGGTTGACCGTTGAGAATTTCCGCGCCGGAGAACGCGGGCGCGTCGGCGCCGTCGTCGACGGGCGCGCAGGCGGTGAACGACAGGAGAGAGACTGCGAGGGCGAGCGAGGAGCGCATCATGCCCTCGCTGAGAGCGAGCGCGATGCCGACGTGAAGTGTCTTGAAAATAGAGGTTCTGCGCGAAGGGTGTCCGCCCGGGCAGACAGCGGGGCGCGCGGCGGTGTCGGCTCGGGCAGACGGTCAGAGCGAGGCGTGGCGGCGGCCGTGGAGCGCGCGCCACGAGCGCTCGACGAAGTCGCTGTCGCAGAAGTGTCCGTCGCCGGGCCGGAGCTGGAGCGTCACGGGAAAGCCCGCGCTCCGCAGCGATGCGTCGAGCGCGCAGGCGTACTGCACCGACACGTCGGGGTCGTCGGTGCCGTGCGAGATCACCACCGGGAAGCGCCGTCCGCGCCAGGTGACGTCCATCGGGAGCGCGGGGCCCCCGCAGTCGCACCAGCCCGCCATCGAGGGGAACTGCGCGCAGTCGGCCACGCGCCCCGCGCGAAACTCGCACGAGCCCGTGTGGGCGCAGCGCACGAGCCCGCCGGAGTTGAACGCCACGCCCGCGAGCCGATCGCCGAGGGTGTTCATCACCACGAGCGCGAAGAACGCCCCGTTCGAATGGCCCATCACGTACACCCGCGAGGGATCGATGGCGTAGTCGCGCCGCGCGGCGGCGATGGTGGCCCGCACGAGGAGAAGGTCGGCGTCGCGCGCGGGATCGTGGTCGCCCTCGGTCTGCCACCAGCGCTCGTTCGACTGCTCGGGGTGATCCCAGTCGGCGCTGGGCATCTCGCGCGCGACGGGCGCCGCGATCACCACGCCCTCGGTGTGCGCGAGGCCGAGCGCGCCGCACTCGTCGATGATGCCCGCGCCGTCGCCGCGCGTGCCGTGGAGCAACACCAACAGCGGCGCGCCCGCGGCGCGTTGGGCGGGCACCACGAGGTCGACCTCGCGGGCGAGTCCCGCCACCGTGAGCGTCGCGCGGTGACGCCCTTCGGCTGTGGGAAACGTCCCTTCGAAGGGCACCGGATCGGCGGGCACCGCGAGCGCCGCGCGCGGTGACGCGGCGGGTTCGTGCGAGGCCGCGGTCGTGTGGGGCGCGGTGCAGGCGACGCCCGCCGACGCGACCCACGCCGCAACGGCGTAGGAGATCGTTCGTGTGCGAACCATGGAGGGTCTTCGTGCGCGCCGCGCGGTCGGTGGGGTGCGAGGCAGCAGCGCCTGTCTACGCCAGTTTCCCACGCACTGACAAGATGCTCAGTGGGTGTCGCGGGATCGATCCACGGCGGAGCGCACGCACCGCGGTCGTGCGGCGTCGCGGCGCGGATTGGGGGGTGACGGGCGCGGCGAGAGGCCCGAAACTCCACGGCGCATTCGTCGACCGATGGGGCCGCGACGATCGAGCGACGCCCCATCGCTGCGACTCCCCCAAGGACGGATGGAAGCGCCACCACGATGAGCACCGACGCGCCCTTCACCCTCGACACGCTGCGCTCCCTCTTCGAAGACGACGTCGAGGCGATCCGCGAGATCCTCGAGACGTACATCGACGACCTCAAGAAGAACGCCACGGACATCGCCGAGGCCGCGATCGCGCGCGACCGCAAGCGCACGGGCCGCGTCGCCCACAGCATGAAGGGCGCGTCGGCCAACGTGGGCGCCGAGGGATTCGCCGCGCGCTGTGCCGCCGTCGAGAAGCGCTGCCCCGACGCCCCGTGGGACGAGCTCGACGCCCTCGTCGCCGCCCTCGCCAACGACGCCGTGCGCGTGGCGGACGAGGTGCGTCGCGCGATGGTCGGTCTGCGGTGAATCCGCGGCAGTTCTCTGTTGGCAACGCCCGGGGTGGGGGGTATTGAACACGCGCCACGGGGGGCACCTGTAAGGCAGCACCGTGGCAGAGGCGTTGGTAGAGCACCGACCGCGGCGCGTGGAGCGCTCCGGTGGGTGCGCGCCGACGCCCCACGGGCAGTGGCGACGCGACGAACGGGCGCCACCGATACGGTGCCCGCAACGACCTGTGACCGAGGAGATCCGTCGATGATGACCAGGCATGTGATTCTCGCCCTGACGACCTGTGCGGCGCTCCCCCTGAGCGCGGCGATGCTCGGTGGATGCGGCGGCACGACGTCGGCCAGCGCGAACACCCCCGTGGGCACCGTGAGCACCACGCAGACCGCGCCGCCCCCGCCGCCGGCCCAGCCCGTGGCGCAGCCCACGGCCTACGCGGCGCAGCCCGTGATGGTGACCTCGGCGTGGGTGCCGGGCGGCGTCTACGACGAGGTGGCGAACCACATGGCGCTCCGCGCGCGCCAGTTCGCGGCGGGCTTCGGCGTCGCGTCGGATCTCATCCGCGCGAACATCCGTCAGGGCCTCGAAGGTGTGATGGTCCCCGGCACCGTGCAGGCGGGCTACTGCTACCGCATCATCGCGGTGGGCGGCACCGGCGTGCGCGACCTCGACCTCTTCCTCTACGACCCCACGGGCCGTCAGGTCGACGCCGACCGCGCCCCCGACAACTACCCGGTCATCGGTCTGAACCGCCCGCTGTGCATTCCCCCGGGCGTGCCCCCGCAGTCGGCGCAGCTCCGCGTGCGCTCGTTCACGGGCGCCGGCCCCATCGGCGTGCAGATGTTCGCCCAGCCCTTCAACGGCGCCATGCCCATGGCCGCGCCGGTGGTGGGCGCCCCCGGCGTCGTCTACCGCTGAACGTCTCCGCGCGCGGCACCCGTCGCGCGCCGTCTCTCTCCGCGCTCCCCGCAACATCCCCAACCCATCGCAGGCCGCATCGGATCACACCGCGCGGCCGTGCCTCGCTGTATCGTCGCGCGCGATGGTGCTCCCTGTGGTGAACGACCCCGAGCGCTCGCGTCGCTCGCTGGGGCTGGTGCTCTACGTGCTCGGCATCCTCCTCGGGGCGTCGCTCTTCATGGCGGTGTTCCTCGTGCCGCCGCTGCTCTCGAACGATCCACTCTCGCGCTACGCGGCGATGCTCGAAGCGGCCTCGCTCGCGTTCCCCGCGGTGGTCGTCTACATGACCGTGCCGCGGCTGCTCGATCGCTACGACCCCGAGCCCGCGTGGGCCCTCACGATGGTCTTCGTGTGGGGCGCGCTCGCGGCGTGCGGGGTGTCGGGGGTGATCAACACGCTCGTCGCGAGCGTCGCGGGCGAGGGCGTCTCGGCGGTGATCTCCGCGCCCCTCGTCGAGGAGTTCATGAAGGGACTCGCCCTCGCGGGGATGTTCTATTTCTGGCGCCGCGAGTTCGACGGCGTGGTCGACGGGATCATCTACGCGACCTTCGTGGCGCTGGGCTTCGCCGCCGTCGAGAACGTCGTGTACTACGCGCGCGCCGCGCGGCAGGGCGACGAGGCGCTCACCACGCTGTTCATTCTGCGCGGGCTGATCACCCCGTGGGCGCATCCGCTGTTCACGTCGATGACGGGCATCGGGTTCGGCATCTCGCGCGAGAGCACGCGCACGGTGATCCGTTGGGGCGCGCCGCTCCTCGGCTACGCGGCCGCGGTGTTCCTCCACTTCGTGTGGAACGGCTCGGCCACGCTCTCGGCCTCGCTGGGTGTGCCCCTCGTGGCGATCCTGCTGCCGCTGTGGTTCCTCGCGGTGGTGGCGTTTCTCGTGATGGTCGTGGTGCTCGTGCAGCGCCGCGGACGGATCATCCGTCAGCACCTCGAAGACGAGCTCGTGTTCGGCACGATCACCCGCGAGGAGTTCGAACTCACCACCTCGGCCTTCGGGATCTTTCGCGCCGCGCGCGGACCGTACGGCGAGGCCCGCGAGCAGCTCGTACGCACCATCGCCCGCCTCGCGCTCTCGAAGTGGCACGCGGGCCGTGCGATGCGCGGCGCGCTCCGCACCGTGAGCTTCGACTTCATCGGTCCCCTTCGAGACCAGATCCGCGCCCTGCGCGCGCAGATTCCCAACGCGCCGCAGCCCGTGCCCGGCGCGATGCTCCAGCGCCCGCCGAACGGCCCGCAGCGCCCGTGGTGACGGGCCCGTGGCACACCCATCGCAGTCCGAGTGATCCCATGAACCGCACGCTCCGCACGCTTGCTTCCATGGCCTTCGTGGCCCTCTCGTCGTTCGTCTCGTCGGGCTGTCCCGGCCCCGCGCCCGAAGACGGCACCGACCTCTACCGCCTCGCGGTGAACGGCGCGCCCGGCGGCTCGCTGCTCTCGGTGTGGGGCGTGTCGAACAGCGAAGCGTGGCTCGCGGGAGGCTTCGTGGGCGTCGATCCCGCGCGCCTCGCGGGCACGATGTACCGCCCCGGACGCCTCGTGGAGTACGGCCCCGGACGCTTCACCACCCGCTGCCGCACCGACGCCGTGCTCTGGTGGACCCATGGGCTCACCGACGATCGCAGTGTGCGCCGCGAGGTCTGGGCCGCGGGCGACAACGGCACGGTGTTGCGATACCGCAACAACACCTGCGAGGTGCTCCCGCTCGGAATCACCTTCCCCGAAGGTGCGCCGACGATCTGGGGCCTCTGGGCGCAGGCCGAGAACGACGTGTGGTTCGTCGGCGGCTCGCCCACGCCCACGGGCCCGAAGGGCGTGCTGATCCACTGGGACGGCGCGGCCTTCACGCGCGTCGACACGCTCCCCGAGTTCGCGCGCTCGCTGAACCTCTACAAGATCTCGCGGCTCAACAACGAGTACGTGATCGTGGGCGAGCGCGGCGCCGTGCTGCGCGGCAACGGTACGTCGTGGGAGTCGCTCCCGGTGCCCTACAGCACCAGCGACAACCGCCTCTTCACGGCCTCGTGCTACGGCGGCGGCTGCATCGCCGTCGGCGGAACGGCCTCGGGCCTCGTGCTCACCACGCGCGGCTCCGAGCTCTCGTCGATGGCCGTCGCGACCGACATGCCCGCGGGGATGCCCGGCCTCAACGGCGTCTTCGCGCCCGACAGCACCAACGTCTTCGTGGTGGGCACCAACGGCTTCACGATGCACCTGCAGCAGCGCTTCGCGCCGGGCTACTTCAGCAGCTACGTGCCTCCTGCGCGCACGCCTGCCACGCTCCACGGCGTCGGCGGAACGTCTGCGACGATCCTCGCGGTGGGCGGCGAGCTCGACGACCGCTCGCCCACGCAGCGCGCGGTGGTGCTCGTGCGCGGCGACGGCGCCGAGCGCTTCAACTTCGACGGCGTGACCTACAACGCCACGGGCGCGCTCCGCAGCTCGCTCGGCGGCTCGGGGCAGTTCTGACCGTGACCCGCCTCGACGCGCGAATCACCGTGTACGAAGGCGCTTCCGCGCGTCCCGTGGGCGCGGCCCGCACGCCGGTGAGCGCGCGCCGCGGGTGTCTACTCTCGCTCACCGACCGCGACGGACGTGTGGGACAGGGCGAGGCCTCGCCGCTGCCGCACTACTCCCTCGAAGGCTTCGACGACGTGCGCGCGGCCCTCGACGACGTGCGCCCGAAGCTCACGGAGGCGCTCCTCGACGACCCGCTCAAGGCCCTCGATGCGCCCTTCGTGAGCGAGCTCCCCGCGTCGTCGCGCTTCGCCGTCGAGACCGCCGTGTGCGACCTCGCGGCGCAGCGGAGAGGCGTTCCCCTTCACGCGCTGCTCTCCGACGAGCGAACGACCCGCGTGGAGGTGAGCGCCTACGCGGGCGCGGCCCTCGATGCCTCCCTCGACGATGCGATGCGCGACGCCGTGGCCCGCGGAATCCGCGTCGTGAAGGTGAAGCTCTCGGGCGCCGACGGGGTCTTCGCGCGCGAGCTCGACGTGCTGCGCGCGCGACGCTTTCACGGCGAGCTCCGCACCGACGTGAACGGCGGATGGAGCCCCGACGAGGCGCCCGACCGCATGGAGGCCCTCGCCGCCGTGGGCTCGATCTTCGTGGAGCAGCCCGTGGCGCCGGGGAGCCTTCAGCGCCTCGCGGAACGCACCGCGCCGTGGGACGTGGCACGCCGCGCCGTGTGGGCCGCCGACGAGTCGCTCGCCCACGCCGAAGACGTCGCGTGGCTCGTGCGCGAAGGCGCCCGCGCGGGCTGTCGTGTGGCCGTGGTGAAGCCCGCGATGCACGGCCTCCTCGGCGCGCTGCGACTCGCACAACGGATGTTTCGCGCGCGCATGGGCCTCGTGGTGACGCACCTCTTCGACGGCCCCGTGGCGCTCGCGGCGGCGATGGAGCTCGCCCTCGCGCTGCCCGTGCCCGCGCCCTGCGGCCTCGACGCGCACGCGGGGCTCGCGCTGTGGCCCGCGGTGGACCTTCCCCAACGCGACGGCGCGCGCTACCTCCGCCCTGCGGCCCGCGCGGGCCTCGGACTCGCCCCGCTGCCGCCGCCCACGCCATGACCTTCGACGACCGACTCTCGGTGTTCTCCGCGGCCCGCGATCTGCCCGACGGAGCGGCCCTCCTCTGCGACGGACGCACGCTCACCTGGCGCGACCTCGCGGCCCATGTGGCCGGCGCGTGTGACGCCCTCTCGCGGCGCGGCGCGGGCCCCGGCGTGCGCGTGGCCGTGCGCGCGCAGAACCGCGTCGACACGGTGGTGACCCTCCTCGCGCTCGTGGAGCTCGGCGCGACGACGGTGCTCGTTCACCCGCGGCTCACGCCCGACGAGGCGCAGCGCATCGTCGACGACGCCGCCGTGGCCTTCACCCTCGACGGCCTCGACGCGTGGACCCCGCGCGACGCGATTGATCTCCCCCGCGCCCACGACCCCGCGTCACCGCTCGCGATGCTCTACACCTCGGGCACCACGGGACGGCCCAAGGGCGCGGTGCTCTCGCGCGCGGCCTTCATGGCAAGCGCCGACGCGAGCGCGCAGAACCTCGGATGGCGCGACGACGACCGCTGGCTGCTGTGTCTTCCCGTGTGTCACATCGGCGGCTTCTCGGTGCTCACGCGCTGCGTGATGGCCCGGCGCACGGTGGTGCTGCGTCCGCGCTTCGACGCCGACGACGTGCTGCGCGCGATCACCGAGACCCGCGCGACGCTGCTCTCGGTGGTGCCCACGATGCTCAAGGCGCTCCTCGACGCCGACGCCACCAACGCGCTCGCCACGCTGCGCGCCGTGCTCGTGGGCGGCGCGGGAACCCCTCCGTCGCTCCTCGCGCGCTGCGTCGAACGGGGCGTGCGCGCGCTGACCACCTACGGGCTCACGGAGGCGTGCTCGCAGGTGACCACGCAGCGTCCGTTGCCCGAGGGAGCGGCCCTCGTGGTGCGGCCCGACAGCGGGCACCCGTTGGCCGGTGTGGAGGTCACGATCCGCGACGAGCACGGCGCGCTCCTTCCCCACGGAGACGTCGGGCGCATCTGGGTGCGCGGTCCGTCGGTGATGACAGGCTACTGGGGACAGCCTCCGCTCGCGGGCTGGCTCGACACCGGCGACCTCGGATCGTTCGGTGCCGAACAATCGCTCACGGTGCACACGCGCCGCACGGACCTCGTCGTGACCGGCGGTGAGAATGTCTACCCCATCGAGCTCGAACACCGGCTCTCGGCGATGAAGGGCGTGTCGGCGGCGCTGGTCTTCGGCGCGCCCGACGAGACCTGGGGACAGGTGGTGTGCGCGGCGATCGTTCGGGACCGTACGATCTCCCCCGAGCTCGACGACGGGCACTGGCTCGATGCGCTGGGCGCCGAGGTGGCGACGGCGCTCGCGCCGCACAAGCGTCCGCGGCGGGTGTGTGTGGTCGACGCGCTGCCCACGGGGCCCACTGGCAAGATCGACCGCGCGGGCGCCGTGGCGCGCTTCACGCCGCGGTTGGCGCCCTGGCGCGCAACGTCGGTCACGCGCCGGTGATCTGAGGGCTGCGGTCGGTCCAGCGGGGGGCGTCGAGGCGGGCGAGCATCCACGCGGCCACATCGGCGCGCGCGATGGCATCGAAGGACCCGAAGGCCGTCACGGTCTTCACCCGGTTCGTGCGGGGTCCGTCGGTGAGGCGCGTGGGGCGCGGGGTGAGCCAGTCGAGGCCGCTCTCGGCGTAGACGCGCTCCATCACGGCGAGGTCGCGGTAGGCCACGCCGATGTTCGAACGCGCCACGAGCACGCGCATGAGCAGGTTCATCGCCCCCGCGCTGTCGCCCACGCCCGCGGCGCTCACGGCCACCACACGCTTGACGCCCGCGCGCTTCATTGCGGCCACCACGGCCTCCGCCGAGCGCGAGTTGAAGTCCGCGGGCGAGGCGAGGGGCGACCACGGGTTCGCCGGGTTCACGCGCTTCATGCCGAGGGACGAGAGCACCGCGTCGGCGCCCTCCAGCGCCCCGTCGAGGGCCCGCGCGTCGAGCACGTCACCTCGCAGCACGCGCACGCCTTCGGGGGCCTTCCAGGGCGTCTCTGCGCGCACCAGGGCGGTCACCGCGTGGCCTGCCTCCACGGCCTGCGCGGTCACGTGTCGTCCGACGCCGCCGCTCGCACCGAGCACCAGAAGTCTCACCGTCGCACCTCCGTCGCGCGCCCAACGATGGGCCTGCGCGCACGCCGTACAAGGCCGCGCTTTTGCGCCCGGTGCGGGTGCGGCGGTAGGGTCGCGCGCGATGAGCCCCCGCCACGCGACTGTTCTCCCGACGCTCCTCGTGATCGCCCTCGCGGCCTGCGCCAACGGCAGCGGCTCGACCCTCGGCGGCGGTGGCGGCGACGCGTCGACCACGCCCGACACGTCCGCCGACGTGACCGCCTCCGACGACCTCGGCGACGACGCCGCACAGATCGACGCGGGGGATGACGGCAGCGCGCCCACCACGCCCGACGCAACGGCCGACGACGGGACCGACGTGTCTGTGGTGACCGACACGCCCGCGATGAGCGACGCGCCTGCGATGACCGATGCGCCTGCGATGACCGACGCGTCGTCCGATGCGGGCTGCGGCACCGCGTGGCCCTCGTGCGATGCGCGTCCCGACGGCGCGATGCCCGCGACGATCGCCGACCTGTGGACCGCGAACCCCGCCACGCCGTCGCTGCGCTGGGTCTCGGGTGTGGTGGTGACCGCCATCTCGCGCGGCGGATGCACCGTGGGAGCGGCCTGCCAGATCTTCGTGCAGGAGCCCTCGGGGGCCGTGACCCTCAACGACGCCGCGCACCACGCGATCAAGGTGTTCATCTCGGCCTCGTCGTCGTCGCGCTTCGTCGACATTCGCGTGGGCGATCGCGTCGACCTCGTGGCCTCGGCGTGGCGCTACAACCTTGGCGGACAGAACGAGCTGCTGCTCCAGGTCGCCGACTCGTGCACGCTCCGCGGATGCATGCGGCGCACGGGTGATGGGAGCGTGGCGCCGGTGCCCGCGACGCTGCGCGAGCTCGGCTCGGTGATGGCCTACGAGCGCACCTACGGGCCCGTGCTCGTGACGCTCTCGAACGTGGGCGCCGTGGCCGACGCGACGACGCCCACCACGAGCACCACGGGCGGACTCTACAACCTCGGCACCGACGCGGGCCTCGCGGACTTCGTGAGCGTGAGCCCGTTCTTCATGCCCTCGTCGCGCTTCGTGGGCTACACGCCCTCGCAGCGGCTGCGCTTCACCGCGCTCACGGGCGTCTTCGGAATGTTCATGCCGAGCACGCCGCTGCCCGACGGCGGCGTGGCGAAGTACCTCCAGGTGTACCCGCGCACGACCGCCGACCTCGCGCTCGCGCCGTGAGCGAAGGTCATCGCGCGTCGCCCCTCAAGGAGCGAGCACGATGACCTTCACCTGGCTCGGCACGATGCGCATGCCGGGGCAGTTGGTGCTGTTCTGAATGGAGATGCTGGTCATGCGCGTCGCGGGCAGGCCGCCCATGAGGCACGTGAAGGCCGGGAGCACGTGGCGCGAGGGGCCCATCACCATGCCCGAGGCCACACCGAGCGCGATGCCCGGCGTGTCGCCGAGCGTGAGGGGAACGGTGGTCGCGAGGTTGTGCGCGGGCAGTCCCATCACGAGCACGTTGTAGGCGGCGGGCACGCCGATCGGGCCCATCGCGATGTTGGGGTACGGAATGGGCACGGGCGCGGGCATCGGCGTGAGGCACACGTCGGGAAAGCCCAGGTCCATGCCCATCATCTGCGAGTTGGCGAACATCGCGTAGGTCCCTTCACCCGAGCTGGATCTGGCCGCCGTCGACCTTGGCCACATCGCGCGCCGTGACCACCGCGCTCTCGCCGTGGAGGGCCATGGTCTGTTCGGCGCGGTAATCCACGCGACCTGCGCGCACGAGGTCGAGGTCGTCGACGTGGCGCAGCGCCGTGCGGACGTGCTGCGTGAGGTGTCCGATCACCTGATCGACCCGCGTCGAGTGCGTGCGGATCTGCTGCACCTCGGCCTCGATGGCGCGTCCCGTCGCGAGGATCTTCGCCACGGCGAGCTCCGCGCGCTGCGACACGAGGCGGAAGCGCCCGGTGACCGCGCGCACCTCTTCGGGCGATTCGAGGCGCACCCCGCCGGGGGCCGAGAGGGTCACCGCGCCATCGCGGGAGCGCACCGTGGCGTCGCCGTCGAGCACCACGTCGGAGGCCGTCTGCGCAGGCCGTTCGAGCACGGCGAGCACCCAGGCCTCGGCGCCCTCGCGGTAGAGCACCACGCGGTCGCCCGCCACGGGTTCGAGCAGGCAGCTCGCGGCGCGCGCGCAGGCCACGGAGGCGCCGTGCACGGTCACGGTGATGCGCCCTTCGGCGACGTCGGTCACGCGCCCCGAGCACTGCTCGGGCGCGGCGATGGGGAGGATGCGTGCGAGGTTGTCCATCGAGGTGTCCCTTCGGTCAGTAACGGGGTTGCCAGGTCTCGGCGCGGGCCAGCTCGTCGTCGTCGCCGAGGGCGATCGCGCGGTTGCCCCACACGGTGCCGCGATCGCTCACGCGGTGGAGCCGCGTGCGAAAGAGCCCCGCGCCCATGAAGTTCGCGCCCGACGCGTCGGCGCGCGACAGGTCGGCGTAGGTGAGCGTCGCGTTCGCGAAGGAGGCGTTCACGAGCTGCGCGTCGTGAAAGATCCCCTGCGCGAGGTCGGCGTCGTCGAGGCGAGCCTCGGTGAGGTCGGCGCCCATGAAGATCGAGCCCGTGAAGCGCCCGCGCGAGAGCACCGCGCGACGGAGCTTCGCGCCCATGAACAGCGCCATGGTCCCCGTGGCGCCGTCGAGCCGCGCGCCGTCGAGCACGGCATCTTTGAAGCTGCACTGGGTCACGTCGGCGCCGTCGAGCCGCACGCCGGTCATCTCGCAGCCCATGAACTGCGTCATGCGCAGCGCGAGGCCGTGGAGGTCGGCGCCCGTGAGCTTCGAACGCATGAGCATCACGCGCTCCATGGAGACACCCGCGAGGGGCGTCTGCGTGAGGTCGATGCCCTGCATCACCGTCGAGATGAGCGTCGCGCCGTGGAGCCCCATGCCCAGCGTCTCGCACTCCGCGAAGATGGTGCGATCGAGCGTGGCGCCGTCGAAGCGAGCGCCGCGGAGGTCTGCGCGCGCGAGGGCCCCGCAGGTGAACACCACGCCCGAGAGGTCGGCGTCGCGCAGCGAGGTCATGGTGAAGCGCGCCGAGACGAGCCCGCAGCGCGCGAGGGTGGCGCCGTCGAAGGTGCAGTCTTGAAAGCACGCGTGGCGCAGCTCGCAGCCCGTGAGGTCGGCGCCCGCGAAGTTGCAGCGGATGAACACCGACTCGTCGAGGCGTCCGCCCGCGAGCACGGCGCCGCGAAAGTCGACGTCTTCGATCACGGCGCCGCCGAGAAACACCCCGCGCATGTCTTCGTCGCGGCACGAGAGTGAGCGCGGCAGTTCGCCGTCGCGCACGAGCGCTTCGAGCTCCGGTCCCTTCACGGCGAGGCCCTCCTCGGCAGCACCTTCGCGCGGGTGGTGAGCGCGTCCATCATGCTCTTCACGCCGCCGCGGATGCGCCCGAAATCCACGCCGTAGAGGTTGGTGTCGGTGAAGTCCGCGCGGGTCACGTCGGCGTACGTGAACAGCGCCTCCATGAAGTCGCCGCCCTGGAGAAAGGCGTCGGTGAGGTCGGCCCTCGCGAAGCGCGCGTGGCGGGCGCGCACGCGCCACAGGCGGGCGCCCACGAGCTTCGCTTCCGAGATGTCGGCCGTGTCGAGCGAGGCGCGGGAGAAGTCTGCGCCGGTGAAATCCGTCGCGCGCAGCGAGGCCATGTCGAGCACCGCGTCGGCGAGGTCGGCGCCGGGCATGCGGGTGTTGAGCACCACGCGGAGGTTGTTCGCCCTCGCGCCGCGGAGCTTCGCGTTCGAGAAGTCCGACTCGATCATCGCGACCTTGGTGAGCGTGGCGCGTTCGAAGATCACGCCCGCGGCCTCACAACGGAGAAAGAGCGACTCGGTGAGGTCGGCGCCGGTGAAGTCTGCGCCGCGGAGGTTCGCGCCCATCACGATGAACTGCGGCACCTTCGCGTCGTGGAGCCGCGCGCCCGCGAGGCGGAGCTCGTGGCCGTCGACGCGCGTGAGGTCGCAGCGGTCGAAGATCGAGCGCTCCAGGTCGGCGTTCGCGAGGATCGCGTTCGTGAGGTCGGCGTCGGAGAAGTCGGCGTCGTGGCCACGCGCGCGACCGAGGTTGGCGCCCGTGAGCGTCGCACCCTGAAGCTGCGCCCCCGTGAGGTCGGTGTGCGCGAGCACGGCCCGCGCGAACTTCACTCCGTGGAGCACCGAGCCCGCGAAGGTGCACGACTCGCAGAGCGCCTCGGTGAGGTCGGCGTCGCGGAGGTCGAGGCACGAAAGGTCGGCGCCGGTGAGGTCCCATCCCGCGAGGGAGCGCCCCGCGGCGAGCGCGTCGATCACCCGCGTGCGCACGTTGGCGGAGGCCTCGGCCGAGAGCCGCGCGGCGGGCTCCATGAGGTGGGCGCCGAGGCGGTATCCCTCCATCGCGCGGGCCTGCATGGTGTCGAGGTCGCGGAGAAAGCTCTCGTCCTCGAACATCGCTTCGAGCTCGGGCACGGGCACGCCGTCGTTGGCCTCGAGCGCCGCGCGGCGCAGGGCTTCCATCTCCGCGCGCACCGACTGCTTCGGCGGACCGCTCGCGTTGGCCTTGCCCGATTTCTGCCACTCCTCCCACGACACGCCGAGCTCGGCGCACATGCGCTTCGCGTCGGCTTCCATCTCGGCGGCGCGCGCGCGGGCTTCGGTCTCCTTCGCGCGTCCCTCGCGTTCGAGGCGCTCCATCTCTTCGGGGAGGTTTTCGAGGTCCGAGGTGAGCGGCGCGGGCTCGTCGGGGTCGGCCCACGCGGGGTCGAGCGCCGTCGCGGGATCCATCCCCGCCTCTTCGAGCTGCCGTCGCAGGGCCTCGACCTCGCGCGCCCGCCGTCGCTTGAAGTTCTGCGCGAGGAGCCCCTCGGTGCGCACGATCTCTTCCATGTCCGAGCGGTCTTCGTCGGCCACGGAGGGCGGTGACACGCGCGATCCCTCGGGCATGAGGTCGCTGTCTTTGAGCGCCGCGAGGCCGCCGCGCTCGCGGTCCATGCGACGGGCCTGCACGGCGACGTAGTGCTCGACGGGCTTCGGCTCGCCGACGCGCTCACACGCCGCGAGGAGCACCTTCACGTCGGAGCCGTCGTCTTCGGTGCACTCGGTGACCCCGCGAAACAGCAGGATCGCGCGCTCGCGATGGGGCAGGAAGCGCACGGTTTCGAGCTTCATGGGCACTTCGAGGAAGCGCTCCTCGCCGTCGACGTCGCGGGTCACGAACGCGCGCGTGCGGAGGTTCGGCAGCGCGCCCGACACCACGGCCTTCGTGGGGTGCATGCCTTCGAACTCGAAGGTCTCATCACCGCGCCACGCAGGCACCCACTGGGCCTCCTGCGCGCACTGGAACATCGTCCAATCGACGTCGGCCGCGAGCCCAGGAAAGTCTCGCTGGAGCCACACGTCGTCGTAGGTGCCCGCCTTGCCCATGCGCTGCGGCCAGGCCACGTCGAGGGCGCCGAAGCCCACGGGCTCTGCGCGGTCGCGGGGCGAGCGCATGCGCCGCTCGGGGTCTTCGACGTTGGGGAGCCAGTGCACGGGGCCGTGCGGAGTCTCCACGGGCTTGTGGCCGCGGCCGAGGGGGTTGCGCGCGAAGTCGGGGCCGCCGTAGGCCTGCGCCCACGTGAGGGGCATCTCCGTGAACGGACGGATCGCCGACACCGCGCCCGAGTTGGGCTCCCAGTAGCGGTCGCCGGTGACGAGCAGCGCGCGCTCGCGGTCGCCCACCCGCGCGCGGACCTTCACCGCCGCGGTGGGCGCGCCCTGCGGGCCGTAGGCGCGGCCGTCGATGAGCCACTCGCCCTGGGGCTTGGGCATGCCGAGGTCGAGCACGCCGTCGGGCACGTCCTTCGCGGCGGCCTTCCACATCGAGACCTCGGTGAGCACACCGGTCGACGGCGGAAAGGGAACGTAGAGAAAGAGTCCGACCGCGAGCACGTTGCGGTTGCGGTGCGAGAAGGGGCGCACGACCACGCCGACCTTCATGGGCTTGAGGGTCTTCACGTCGGGGCCTCGTCTACACCAGCAGGCCCATGCCCAGACAGATGATGCACAGCGGTTCGAGCTCGGTCTCGTTGCCCACGAACTCGCCCGAGGTGTTGCCCGCGGAGACCTTCAGCAGCGTGTCTTCGGTCTTGGTGACCGCGGCCTCGACGCCGATGCCCGTGAGGATGTCGACCTTCGCCGCGACGTGCGAGAGCGCGATCATGTTGAACTTGAGCTGGAGCAGCCCCGCCTCGAACTTGTTACCCGAGAGGTGATGCTGCTCGGTGTCGGCCATCATCTCCGTGGGGCGGTTGATGGTGCGCGTGGTGCGAGAGGTCATCGAGAAGCGCGGGCCCGTGATGGTCACGCTCGCGGCCTTGATGAGCGCGCCGTCGCGGATGGTCCAGTTGAGCGTGCCGTCGCGCTGCGTCGACGCGCCGGTGTCGAAGAGCTCGCTCGCGCACTCCGTGGTCCAGTCGCCCGCCACGTCGGTGGTCTGCGTGCCGTGGTGCTCGTCGAGGGCGCCGCGCACGTGCGTCTCCTGCTCGGCGCAGGTCTCCTCGGTGTGGAGCTGCACGTCGGTGGTCTGCGTGGCGTTGTAGTTCTCCTGGCAGTGCGCGGTCACCGAGACGATGTGGTCGACGTGGTACTTCTCGTCGACGGCGTCGGTCACCTCGGTGCGCTTCGTCTGGTCGTAGTCTTCGCGCACGGCGCCGTGCACGTGCTCGTACTTCTCGCCGCCCACGGTGACGTTGTAGTCGCCGCCGGTGTGAATGAGCCCGTTGCCGTCGGTGCTGGTGATGTAGTTGTGCGCGTGCGTGCCGTGGTGCGCGCCGAGGTGCATGAACGTCCGCTGCGGCGGCGTCGAGAGGTCGATGTACTGCGCGCCCGCGGTGTCTTCTTCTTCGAGCCGCGAGTCGCCGCCCGTGTGGAGCACGTTCTGGGTGTGGTTCATCTCGGTGACCACCGAGGGCGTGTCGGCGTTGGCCACCGCGGCGGTGATCGCAGGCCGGTCGGGGTCGCCGCCCACGAAGCCCACGAGCACCTCGGTGCCCTTGCGCAGCGGGAGGTGCCACCCCTCGGGCGATCCACCGTGCGGCTGCACCATGCGAAGGCGGGTCGAGTGCGTGCCGTCGGGCCCCTCGTTCTCATCGAGGTGGAGCTTCACGAGGTAGCGCCCGTGCGCGTCGAGCTGCGCGTAGTCGCTGTCGACGGGGCCATCGACGAAGCCCACGGTCACGCCCGCCACGCGAGGCCGCGGCGTCGTGAGGGGCGCGCGAAACTGCACCTCCGAGGGCGTGACCGTGAGCACGGCCCAGTCGGAGATTCCCTCGCGCTCGCGGTGTGCGGGGAGCCAGCGATCGAGCTCGTGGGCGCCGGTGAACGTGCGCCCCCAGGTGTCGAGCGCGACGCACTGGTACTCGCGGTTGTGCGCGGGCGACGGGTGATCGACGAGCGTGAAGCGCTGACCCGGAAGCACGCCGTAGATGCGCCCCTCGCAGCGCAGGGTCTCGCGGCGCGCGAGGTCTGACTCCGCGCGCAGCCCCGCGAGGCGACGGCCCTGACCGTCGGTGGTGAAGTGGTCTTCGAGGTGGCGCTGGATCTCACCGCCCCCGCGCGGGTCGATGGGGGCCTCCCCGCGCGGCACGCTCGTGGGGCGCAGCGGGTCGTGGTCGGTGAGGGTGACCCGCATCGAGCGGGCGGCGACGCTGCGTTGAAAGAAGCGCACGCCTTCGAGGCCGCTCGCACCGGCGCCGGTCTCGTGACGCCAGGGCTGCGTGGGCTCGTCGCCCTCGGCCTGCGAGGCCTTGTTGTTGAGGTACACGAGCCGATCGCCCGCGTCGGATTGTTCGAAGAGGTAGTAGATGCCCTCGCGTTCGAACCACCGCGACACGAAGTCGAAATCGCTCTCGCGGTACTGGCACACGTGGGGGATCGGATCCCACGAGCCCGTGAGCCGATCCTCCCAGTGCGAGGCAGGGAAGCCGGCCTTCGCGAACACGTCTTCGAGGATCTGCGGCAGCGTCTTGTCGACCCACACGCGGCTGTGACGCGAGAGCGAGAGCTTCCAGAAGGTGGGCACGAGGTCGGCGACGTAGAGCGTGTCGCCGCCGGTGCGCTCTTCGAGGAGTTCGAGCGAGGCGATCACACCGTGCACCTGACGACGCAGCGATCCGTCGTCGCGGTGGAGGGCGAAGCGCGCGTCGGCGAGCATGGCGGTGTCGGGGTCGAGGTCGGCGGCGAGCGCGCCGGGCACGAGGAGCCAGAGGCGGTAGCGGTAGGCCTCGGAGAGGGCCTCGTGACCCTCGTAGGCGGCCACGCGCGTGCCCGCAGGGAGGGCGCCCGATTCGATGCTGAAGAGTTCGGCCATGGCGACTGCGGGTGCTCCCTCAGGCGAAGAGACCGACCGCGAAGGTGCGGCCGAACATCGCGACGTTGCGGTTCTTCAAGATCGCGCGGAACTTGATCTTCGAGCCCACGGCTTCGAGCTTCGCGTTGGTGAAGTCGAGCTTCACGCCGTTGAGGGCGCGCGCGTGGAGGATCGCGTCGGCCTTCCACGCGTTGAACGTGATGGTGGCGATGGCCATCGAGCGCTTGGCGATGATGGCCTCGAAGAACAGCGGGTGGATGGTGATGTCCGCGCGGTTCACCTTCTGCCGCTTCGTCGTGATGATGCGGTAGCTGATGGGCGCGTTGTCCTGCCAGTTGAGCGCGGTGATCGAGATGGGCCCCACGCTGGTGAGCGTGAAGGCGCCCTTCACGTTGATGATCAGCGTGCCGTAGTGGCAGTCGCTCACGCCCGTGGTGGTGGCGTCGTGCGTGCCGCTCTTCACGTAGAGCCGCCCGTCGACCTTGACCTTCTGCGTGCCGTGCGACTCTTGAAGGTGCGCCGACACGGCGGTGTGCTGTGACGCGCATCGCTCGATGGTCTTGCCGCGCACGTTCGTGGTGTGGGTCTTCGAGTTCTCCTGCACGTGGGCCGTGACCGTGGTGGTCATGTTGGCCTGGTGCGTCTCGGTGACGGTGTCGTCGACCTCGCTGGTGAGCGTCGCGTGGTAGGTCTCGCGGAGCGTCTTCACCACGTGCTCGTGCTTGTCGCCGCCCACGGTCACATCGAGGTTGGCGCCCGTGTGGAGCAGCCCGTTGCCGTCGGTGCTGGAGATGTAGTTGTGCTGGTGCGACCCGTGGTGCGCGCCGAGGTGGATGAAGGTGTTCTGCGGCGGCGACGAGAGGTCGATGTACTGCGCGCCCGCGAGGTCTTCGATCTCGATGCGGTTCTCGCCGCCCGTCTGGATGACGTTCTGCGTGTGGTTGTCGGAGGTCACGGGCGAGGGGTGATCGCGGTCGGGCACGGCGCCGGCGATGACCGGTCGGTCGGGGTCGCCCGCGAGAAAGGCCACCATCACCTCGGTGCCCTTGCGCAGCGGAAAGTGCATGCCCTCGGGCGCGCCGGCGTGGGGCTGCACCATGCGAACGCGGGTGGAGTGCGTGCCGTCGGGGCCCTCGTTCTCGTCGAAGCGAAAGCGCACGAGGTAGCGCCCGTGCTCGTCGAGCTGCGCGTAGTCGCTGGTGACCGGTCCGTCGACGTGGGCGATCTCGAGGCCCGACACGGCGGGGCGCGGCGTGCGCAGCGGCGGGCGGTACTGCGTGTCGTCGGGGAGCGCGTCGAGCGAGGCCCAGTGCGCGCGCTCGTCGAACCAGGGCACCCAGCGACGGAGCGCGTCGTCGGCGTGCACGGCGCGTCCGCGGGTACGGAGCGCGAGGCACTGATAGCCCCGGTTGAGGCTCTCGCGGGGGTGGTCGTGGAGGGTGAACTTGAAGCCCGGCGCCACGCCGAAGACACGGCCCTCGCCCTGAAAGAGCGAGCGCGTGGCGGCCCCTTCGGCGGCGCGCAGGCGGGCGATTCGCTGGGCGGGCGAGACGTCGAGGGTGTGGTCTTCCATGTGGCGCACCTGCGTGGGCGCGCGGGCCGCGGTGGAGACCTCGGTGACGTCGATGCGCGTGGTGGGCTTGAGCGGGTCGTGGTCGCGCACGCGCACGTCGCGGACGGTGTACCGCTCGCGCTGCGTGAAGCGCCGCACGCCCTCGTGGCCCGAGTCGCCCTCGCGGAGCTCGGCGACGTACGAGACGGACGCATCGTCGGCGTCGCCCTGGCGCGCGAGGCTGTCGACGAAGACCAGCTTCTCGCCCGCGTCGGTGTGTTCGAAGAAGTAGTAGATGCCCTCGCGTTCGAACCACCGCGAGACGAAATCGAAATCGCTCTCGCGGTACTGACAGACGTGGGGCATCGGGCGGTGCGGACCGTTGGTGCGATCCTCCCAGCGAGAGCCCGGGAGACCGGCCTTCGCGAACACGTCGGCCACGATCTGCGGGAGCGTCTTGTCGACCCACACGCGGCTGTGGCGCGAGAGCTTGAGCTTCCAGAACGTGGGCACGATCTCGGCGAGGTAGAGCGCGTCGCCCGCGGGGTTCTCTTCGAGGAGCTCGAGCGCCGCGATCACGCCGTGCACCTGTCGCCGCAGCGATCCGTCGTCGCGGTGGAGGGCGAAGCGCGCGTCGGCGAGGGCCGCGGCGTGCGGGTCGAGGGAGGCGGCGGCCGCGGCGGGGAGCTGGATCCACACGCGGTAGAGAAAGGGCTCGGAGAGGGCCTCGTGGCCTTCGTACGCGGCCACACGCGCGTCCGCGGGGAGCGCGCCGGACTCGATGCTGAAGAGCGCTGCGTCTGCCATGGTGTTCCTCAGAGCCAGGCCTTGAGGCCTGCGATCACGGCGGTGACCCCGGTGAGCTTCGTCTTGGTGGGCGCGGCCTCGAACTTCAGCACCGCGGTGTCGCGCTTGTAGGCGTAGAAGCCCGCCTTCTGCGCCGAGTACCCCATGGCCACACCGATGGTGTCGAACTTGATCGTCGCGATGACCGACACGGCTCCGGCGATGAGCGAGAGCTTCACCTGGTCCTTCGAGTCTTTGACCGACTTGATCGTGTACCAGCTCGCCTGGGTCATCTCGGTGCGGAGCACCTCGGTCTCGGTGACCTCGGGCACGAGCACCGTGTAGTTGGGCGCGTCGAAGAAGAGGTACGAACTGTCGTTGACGGTCCATCCCCCGGCGCCGACGTTCACCGTGAGCGAGTCGTAGAGCTGCGCCGACTGGCCCGCGACCTTCATCGTGCGCGTCGCACACGTGGTCTTGAGCAGCCCGTCGACAGTGGTGTCTTGCGTGCCGTGGTGCTCGTCGAGCAGGCCCGCCACGGTGGTGCTCTGCGAGGTGCAGGTCTCGACCTTGTGGCCGGTCACCTCGGTGGTGTGCGTGCCGTAGGTCTCGCCGTTGTGCGCGTCGACCACGGTGGTCTGCGTGGCGTGAAAGATCTCGGTCACGTCCTGCTTCACGGTGACCGTGTGCGTGCTGTCGTACTTCTCCTTCACGGCGCGCTGCACGTCTTCGGTCTTGTGTCCGCCGACGGTGATGTCCTGGTTGGCGCCCTGGTGCACGAGCCCGTTGCCGTCGGTGCTCGCGATGGCGTTGTGCTGGTGCGACCCGTGGTGCGCGCCGAGGTGGAGGAAGGTGTTCTGCGGCGGCGTCGAGATGTCGATGTACTGCGCGCCCGCGAGGTCTTCGAGCTCCCAGCGGTTGTCGCCGCCGGTGTGGAGCACGTTCTGGGTGTGGTTCGCCGACGTGACGGGCGACGGATGATCGCGGTCGGGCACGGCACCCGAGATCACGGGTCGGTCGGGGTCGCCGCCCAGAAAGCTCACGAGCACCTCGGTGCCCTTGCGCAGCGGAAAGTGCCATCCCTCGGGCGATCCGCCGTGCGGCTGGAGCATGCGCACCCACGTCGACGCGAGGCCCGCGGGGTTCGCGCGCTCGTCGAGGTGGAGTCGCACGCGGTAGCGTCCGCGGTCGTCGATCTGCGCGTAGTCGCTGTCGGCGGGTCCGTCGACGAAGCCCACTTCGAAGCCCTCGACCCTCGGCATCGGCGTCAAGCGCGCCGGTCGGAACGGAACGTCTCCGCGGATCGCCTCGACCTCCACGCGGTACACGTCGGTGCCGATGCGCGCGCGCAGCTCGGGGGAGCCATCCCCGACGGCGAGCGCGTTGCCCCGGTGCCGCAGCGCCACGCAGAGGTACTTCTGGTTGAGCGCGCCGCGCGGGTGCTCTTCGAGTTCGAAGAACCCGCCGGGCATGAGACCGAACACACGCCCCGCGCCGAAGAACCGCTCGCGCGCCGTGCGGTGCTCCTCGCCGCGGAGCTTCGCGCTGCGCTGCGCGTCCGAGGGCGTCGCCGCGTCGTCTTCGAGGTGCCACACGCGCTGCCCCACACTGCGGTCGTCGCCCGCGCCGGTGCGGTCGATGGCGAGCGTTGGCGAGCGCGGGTTGTAGTCGCGCACGCGGGCCTCCAGCGAGGCGGCGCTGCGGCGCTGCGTGAAGCTCCAGAGCGCCTCGGGGATCGAGCGGTCTTCTTCGGCGGAGGCGAAGTAGCGCACCGTCGCCGAGGGGCACGTGGGGTGGTCGCCGGGCGTGTCGGTCGCGACGAGCTTCTCCTGCCCGCCGTCGTGTTCGAACCAGAAGGGAACGCCCGCCTGCTCCATCCATCGCCGCGCGAAATCGACGTGGCTCTCGCGGTACTGGCACACGTGTTCGAGGGGCGTGGGGCGCTGGTTGAGGCGCAGCACGAAGGTGCTCCCCTCGGAGAGTCCCGCGCCTTCGAGCGCGTCTTTGAGCACGGTGCGCAGCGGGCGGTCGACCCACACCTTCGAGTGCCGATCGAGCGTCGAGACCCACAGGCGGGGCGCGATTACCACGCGCGCGAGCGAGCCCTCGTCCCACGCGGCCTCGATCACCATGCCGTGCACCGTGCGCCGCGGAGCGCCCGTCTCGTCGACGATGCGCAGCGTGCCGTCGAGTCCGATCAGCGCGTCGAGCGAGAGCGACGCGGCCTCGTCGTCGGGCACCGCGAGCCACACCTCGAAGCGGTAGAGCGACGAGATCGCCTCTTCGCCCACAAAGCCCACCGCCAGCACGGCCGACGAGAGCGGCGCGCATTCGAACGAGAACACGTTGGCCATTGCGACATCCCACCAGCCGCGGTGCGCGAGGTCAACGAGCGTGACACGGGCCGCGGCGAGGTCGCGATCCTACGTCACGCGCAATGGCGTTTGCACTGGGGGTGGGGTGATCAGTCGCGATGGCCACCATCGCTCGCGTCGATGGTGGTGAGGAGCACGAGCGCGAAGGCCGCAAGGGTCCACGGGTCGAGGTCGATCTTCGCGTCGAGGACGAGTGTCGCGGTGACGTCTCCGTCCCATGCGCGGTGGTCGTGACGGCGCGCTTCGAGGGCCACGTTCGCGCCGTCGGAGAAGCGCAATGCGACGAACTCGATGGGTGCGAGCCACGCGATGAGTCCCTGCCCGCGGCGGGTCACATCGGCGAGGTGCCAGGTGCGCGCGCCCACGGTCATGCGCTCGCGGGCGTCGACGGGCATCGCGCGCAGGTCGGGCCACGTGCGCACCGCGCGGATCGTGCCCGCCTCGTCGCGGATCACCTGTCGATCGGGGGTGGTCGTCGCGAGCCCCACGCGTCGCCACGCGCCCGACGCATCGGGCACGAGCACGCCGTCGTCGAGCACGCCGCGGTCGTCGCGCACACAGGGGAAGCGCCCGAGCGCCACGAGCGGTCGATCGCTCGCGTCGACGAGGCAGAGGCCCGGCTCGTCGAGTCCGCGCTCGCTGCGTCGCGCATCGCGCGCGGTGCGCACGCGGGAGGGGTCGTCGGTGCCGAGCGTGGCGCGGTCGCGCTCGCTCCAACGCCACACGCGCATGAAGTCGAGCGTGCGGTGGGGGCCTGGCGGATCGGCGATCCATCGTGCGCGTGCGGGCGTGACCATCGGCGCGAGTGTAGAGCATCGCGCGCGTCGCACGCGGGATGTACCGTCGCCGCCGTGTCGCTCCTCCGCTTCGCGCTCTCCGTCGCGTTCGTCGTCGCGCCCGCGTATGCGCTCGCGCATCAGGCGCCGCCTCCGCCGCCGCGCTTCTCGATGCAGCGTCCGCGCGTCGACTACACCGCGTGGCTCTCGCTCGGCGGCGGCGCGCTCGTCGCTCCGTCGACGCACACGGGCGTCTTCGATCTGCGCGTCGGCGGCGATGCGACCTTCGCGGTGTCGGGCGATGGCGACGTGCGCGTGGGGCCCTTCGTCGACGTGGCCACGGCGACCTTCGCGGGCGTGAGCGGCGTGGTGGGCGCCGAGCTCTTCGTGGGCGCGATTCCGAAGCCACTGCGGATGTTCCTCTACCCCGGAGAGGGCACCTTCGTGGCGCGGCTCGGCGCGGGCTGGGCGCTGCGCGATGGCGCCTTCGGCGCGGCCACCTCGACGCCCGTCGCGTCGCTCACCGTGGCCTACGGATACCGCGCGCCCTTCTCGCTCCGCGAGCCCCGCGACATGGTCGCGCCCGAGCCCGGCATGCGCGCGCCCGACCGCTACATGACCGGCGCGCGGCTGTGGGTGAACACCACCGTCGACCTCGCAGGCGACCCCGCGTGGCAGCTCACCGGCGGCGTGGAGTTCGATCCCGTCGGCGGCTTTCGCTACCTCTTCGGAATCTACTGATCCGACGTGCGCGTCGCGCGCTTCGCGGGGCTTCGAAATGCGCGACGCGAGCGGCACCCCCTCGAAGGGCACGCGCTCGCGTCACACGGTCACACGCTCAGGGCGCGGCCGCGACGATCACTCGTCGTCGACGTCCCAGCGGTTGTTGTTCGCGCGACGATCGGTGCGACCGCGGCCGGGGCCGCCCTCGCCTTCGCCCTTGCGCTTCTTCGAGTAGTCGGTCTTCGCGCCGCCGGGCTTGGCCGGAGGACCGAAGCGGTTCGCGGGAGGTCCACCCGCGCCGACACCGGGGCCGCCGCCGCCGAAGCCGCCGCCACCACCGCCGCCGGGGCCGCCGCCGAAGGGACGGTCACCGCGGGGAGCGCCACCGGCCGCCTTGGGGAGGGCGACGTTCACGACGAGGGGACGGCCGCGGAGCAGCGCGCCCTTGAGCTGATCGACCGCGGCGCGGGCCGCATCGGCCGAGCCCACGGTCACGAAGCCGAACCCGCGGCGACGGCCGTCGGGATCGAGGGGGAGATGGACGCGCTGCACCGAGTCGACGCCCTGCGCGCGGAGGAGGGTCTCGACCTCTTCGGGCGTGGCGTCGTAGGGGAGGTTGCCCACGTAGAGGGTGCGATCGGAGGTATCGACCGGCGGGCCGCGACGCTCGCCCTGGGGGCGCTCGCCTCGCTGCGGCGGTTCGGCCTTGAAGCGACGGACCGAGATCGACGCGTCGCCGAGCACGTGCCCGTCGAGCATCGAGAGCGCCCGCTCCACATCGTCGGGGGACGACAGGGTCACGAACGCGAATCCACGCGGGCGCCCGGTCATCCTGTCACGGGGAATGCTCAGGTCGACGACCTGCGTCCCGGCGCCCGTGAACAGGTCGCGCAACACCACGTCGGTGACGCTGTCGGGCAGGCCCGCCACGAACAGCTTCTGCGCGTCATCATTCGACATCATTGGCTTCGTCTCCATCGACGCGCCGTCTTGGCGCGTGCTCCTTCGATCGCGTGGGTGATCGCTCCAGGCGCGCGCGCAACGACAAAACCATCGCCCGCGCGGCGGAGGCTTGTACACCGGCCGCGCGAAGAAAGACAGCCCCCAGCAAACAAACTGTGGCCCCGCGAGGCCGGTCCCGTCGGTGTGCTGGGCGCCCTCTTCGGAGCCTTGCGCCCACGGCGCGACGCACCGCGCGTAGCCCGTTACGCGCAGGGCCCTTCGCGTTCGCTTCGCTTCCCATCGCAGCGGACCTGGGGTAGATCCGCGCCGCCATCGTTCAGGGGTCCCGAGCGAACCTCGCACCGAGCGCGGAGCAACGCCACGTGACGAAGAAGACCACGCAACTCAAGCACATGATCAACCGTCCCGAGCTCGCCTTCCTCATGGAGGCGCACAACGGACTCAGCGCGAAGATCGCCGAAGAGGCAGGCTTCGAGGGCATCTGGGGCAGCGGGCTCAGCATCTCTGCGGCCCTCGGCGTGCGCGACCACAACGAAGCGAGCTGGACGCAGGTGCTCGAGGTCGCCGAGTTCATGGCCGACGCGACCACGGTGCCGATCCTCCTCGACGGCGACACGGGCTACGGCGACTTCAACTCCATGCGCCGGCTCATTCGCAAGCTGGAGCAGCGCGGCGTCGCGGGCGTGTGCATCGAGGACAAGATCTTTCCGAAGACCAACAGCTTCATCCGCGGGAGCGCGCAGCCCCTCGCGTCGATCGAAGAGTTCTCGGGCAAGATCAAGGCGGGCAAGGACGCGCAGACCGACAACGATTTCGTGATCGTCGCGCGCGTCGAGGCGTTCATCGCGGGCTGGGGTCTCGAAGAGGCCGTCAAGCGCGCCGAGGCGTACCGCCAGGCCGGCGCCGACGCGATCCTCATGCACTCGGCCCTCCGCAACCCGACGGAGATCCTCGCGTTCATGAAGGAGTGGGCCGGTCGGCTCCCCGTCGTGATCGTGCCGACGAAGTACTACCAGACGCCCACGGACGTGTTCCGCGAGGCGGGCGTCTCGACGGTGATCTGGGCCAACCACCTCATGCGCTCGGCCATCACCGCGATGAAGAACACCGCGGCGCAGATTCACAAAGACGTCTGCCTCCTCAACGTCGAGGACAAGGTCGCGACGCTTCAGGAGGTCTTTCACCTCCAGGGCGAGCACGAGCTCGAAGAGGCCGAGAAGCGCTACCTCCCGAAGCACGGGCGTCAGACCCGCGCGATCGTGCTGGCCGCGTCGCAGGGCGAGGCCCTCGGCGAGCTCACCGCCGACCGCCCCAAGGCGATGGTGAACATCGGCGCGAAGCCGCTGCTCTGGCACATCCTCGAGACCTACCGCGCCGCCGGCGTGAAGGACCTCGCGGTGGTGCGCGGGTACAAGAAGTCCGCGGTGAACCTCCCGAACGTGAAGTACTTCGACAACGACGCCTTCGCGACGACGCAGGAGGTCGCCTCGCTCGCGGCCGCCGTCGACGCGGTCGAGGGCGACGTGATCGTGTCGTACGGCGACGTGCTTCTGAAGAAGTACATCGTGCAGGAGCTCACCGAGACCGACGACGACATCGTGGTGATGGTCGATTCGAACCACGAGGAGTCGCGCAACCGCGGCCGCGCGGCGGACTACGTCGTGTGCTCGGAGCCGAGCTCGAAGCGCGCGTTCTACAACACCGTCACGCTCAAGGGCTTTCACGGTGACGCTTCGAAGGAAGCGCACGGCGAGTGGATGGGCGTCGTGAAGTTCTCGCAGCGCGGCGCGAAGGTCGTGGCTGACAAGCTCCGCGGGCTCGCGACGGAGCCCGAGCGGCTCCGCACGATGAAGCTCCCCGACCTGCTGACCCTGCTCGTGCAGGGCGGCCACGCGGTGCGCGTGATCTACACGAGCGGCCACTGGCTCGACGTCGACACGGTCGACGACGTGCTCGCGGGCTCGAACTTCTGACCCCTCCGCGCGGCGCGAACACCCGCCGCTCCCCGTCGCCTCGACGCGCAGGGAGCGGCCGCGCCGCCGTGGACACCCACTTCGAATCTCCCTCCCACGCAAGGCAAGAGACAGCATCCCATGATCAAGGCCGAGACCTTCGTCGAGGGCACCAAGGCGCACGGGTTCGCCCTGTGGACCGGCGTGCCGTGTTCGTACCTGAAGCCCTTCATCAACTACGTGATCGACGAGCCGTCGCTCGCGTACATCGGCGCGGCGAACGAGGGCGAGGCCGTCGCCATCGCGTCGGGCGCAGACCTCGGCGGCAAGCGCGCCGTGGTGATGTTCCAGAACTCGGGCTTCGGCAACACGGTGAACCCGCTCACCTCGCTGAACATGATCGCGAAGATCCCGGTGCTGGTGATCACCACGCTGCGCGGCGAGCCCGGCGGCCCCCACGACGAGCCGCAGCACGAGCTCATGGGGCAGATCACCGGCGGCCTCTTCGACCTCATGCGCATCCCGTGGGAGTACTTTCCCACCGAGGAGTCGGAGGTCGCCGCGGTGCTGTCTCGCGCCGTCGCCCACATGGACGCGACGCGCACGCCCTACGGCCTCGTGATGAAGAAGGACTCGGTCGCCGACCACAAGCTCAAGTCGAAGGCCCAGCCCAAGCCCGTGGCGCCCTTCGCGGTGGAGCCCTGGTCGTACGGGAGCGCGCCGCTCCCCTCGCGTCGCGACGTGCTCGCGGCCGTGCAGCGCGCCAACCGCGCGACCGACGCCGTGGTGGCCACGACGGGCTTCACGGGCCGCGCGCTCTACGCCCTCGATGACCGCGCGAACCAGCTCTACATGGTGGGCTCGATGGGCTGCGCGAGCACCTTCGGGCTCGGCCTCGCGTGGGCCCAGCCCGCGCGGCGCGTGGTGGTGCTCGACGGCGACGGCGCGGTGCTCATGCGCATGGGCGCCCTCGCGACGCTGGGCTACGAGCGCCCCAAGAACCTGCTGCACATCGTGATCGACAACGAGGTGCACGACTCGACGGGCGGGCAGAGCACCGTGTCGCACTCCATCGATTTCGCGGGCGTGGCGGCGGCGTGCGGGTACCCGAAGGTGCTGCGCGCGCACACGGCCGAGGAGATCGAAGCGATCGTGCGCGATCAGGGCGACGAGCTCACCTTCGTGCACATCAAGACGGCGCCCGGGGAGTCGGGCTCGCTGCCGCGTCCGAAGGAGACGCCGGTGCAGGTCGTCGACCGCATGCGCGCCTGGCTGAAGGAGTCCGCGCAGTGAGCCGCACGCGACTGCTCAACCCCGGCCCCGTGACCCTCACGGGCCGCGTGCGCAACGCCCTCACGCGCGAAGACCTCTGCCATCGGGAGCGCGAGTTCGCCGAGCTCCAGCTCGACGTGCGCGGGCGCATCGAGCGCATCTACGAGGGCGCCGCCGACGGGTACGTGGCGGTGATGCTCACGGGCTCGGGCACGTCGGCCGTCGAGGCGATGGTGGGCTCGCTGGTGCCGAAGACGGGCCGCGCGCTCGTCGTAGCGAACGGCGTGTACGGCGACCGCATGGCGCAGATGCTCGCGGCGCAGGGCAAGACCTTCGACGTGATCGCGTCGGACTGGCTCGCCGACATCGACCTCGCGGCGGTGGAGGCGCGGCTCGCGTCGGACGCCACGATCACGCACGTGCTGTCGGTGCATCACGAGACCACCACGGGGCGGCTCAACTCGATCGCGGCGCTCGGCGCGCTCTGCAAGAAGTACGACCGCGCGTTTCTGCTCGACGGCGTGAGCTCGTTCGGCGGCGAAGACATCCGCTTCGCGGAGTGGAACCTCGAAGCGGTCGCGGCCACGGCGAACAAGTGCGTCCACGGCGTGCCGGGTATCTCGTTCGTGGTGGTGAAGAAGTCGGTCTTCGCGGCCCGCGCGAGCGGCGCGACGAGCGTGTACCTCGACCTCTGGCGCCACTGGAAGGAGCAGCAGAACGGCTGGTCTCCCTTCACCCAGTCGGTGCACGTGGTCTACGCGCTTCAAGAGGCGCTCGCGGAGATGGAGTCGCTCGGCGGCTGGCGCGCGCGCCACGCGGAGTACGCCCGCCGCGCGGCCCTCGTGCGCGCCACGCTGAAGGAGCTCGGCGTGTCGTACTTCCTCGCGGACGGAGAGCGCGCGAGCTCGTCGATCCTGACGGCCTTCGCGGTGCCCGCGCACGTCGCGTACGACACCCTCCACGATCGCCTCAAGGAGAGGGGCTTCGTGATCTACGCGGGGCAGGGGCCGTACCTCGGCCGGATGTTCCGCATCGCGGTGATGGGCGACCTCACCGAGACCGACCTCGCCGAGCTCTGCGCGGGCCTGCGCGAGATCCTCGCGCACTGACACCCCTCCGCGCGCACTGCTCCCGACGGTGACCGTGACCGCCCCCACCGACCGCGCTGCCGACCTCGACGCGCTCCTCGACCTCACGTCGAACCCGGCGGATCGCCTCTGGCGTTATCCCCTCTGCCACAAGCTCGTTCGCTACGTGATGAACGTGCCCGTGACGCCCAACAACGTGACCCTGGCGCACTCGCTCCTGGCCGTGGCGGGCGGCGTGGTGATCGCGCAGGGCACGCCGCGCGCGTTCGTGCTCGCGGGGGTGATGTTCGAAGTGCGCGCCGTGCTCGACTGCTTCGACGGCGTGGTGGCGCGCGCGAAGAAGATGTCGTCGCCCCTTGGCCGCGCGATCGATCAGCTTGGCGACACCGTGGGCTTCGTCTCGCTCATGGCGGGCGGCGCGGTGTGCCTCGCGCGCATCCACGGCTGGCCCTCGGCCCTCGCGGTGGTGGTGCTCACCTCGACGATCTCGTCGCTCAACACCACCGCGTGGGACTTCTACCGCCGACGCTTCACCTCCCTCATCAAGCACGGCTACGACAGCACCGAAGACGAGTACGTCTCGCTGCTCGTTCGCTACGCCGACCGACCGGGCCCTGCGCTCTGGGTGAGCCGCGCGGTGTCGTGGTTCGGCTGGGTGACGCTGAGCCCGCAGTCGCTCCCTCGCATGCGTGCGCGCGCGGCGCAGCGGGATCTGCCCGCGGAGGGCGAGGCGCCCGCGGTGACGGCGCTCGGCGAGGCGCTCCAGGCGGCGGCGCGACGCAACGACCCCGAGCTGCGCGCGATGCTCGTGCGGGTGGGCGTCGTGGCGGGTGACAACGTGATCCTGTTGCTCACGGTGAGCCTGCTCGTGGGGCAGTACCTCCATGCCTTTCCGCTCGCGATGGCGTGGGGGCTGCTCGTGTGGGGGTACACCGTGGTGACGATGAACCGGTACCTTCACGAGGTGCTGCGCGAGCCCGCGCACGAGCACCTCAGAAAGTCGTGACATGCCCATCGACAAGGCCGTGATCCTCGCTGCGGGCCTCGGCAACCGCATCTCGAAGGTGGGCTCGACGCCCAAGCCCCTGCTCTCGCTCGACGGAACGCCCGACGGCCCGACCTTTCTCGACTGGCACCTCGACCGCCTCACGGCGGCGGGCGTGCGCGAGATCTACCTGGTGGGCAACCGACGCACGTTCCAGACGCCGCTGCGGTCGCGTGCGGGCGCGTCGGTCACGTGGATCCTGAACCCCAGCGAGGACCTCTCGCGCTCGGGCAGCGGGCACTCCGCGTGGTTCGCGTGGCAGAGCGAGCACCAGATCCTCGACGGCCGTTCGAAGGTCGTGCTCATGGACGCCGACATTCTCTACGAGCCCGCGGTGCTCGACGCGCTCGACGCGGGCGCGGGCGGTGTCTCTCGCACGCTCGTGTGCAGCGAGTTCCGCGAGTCGAACGAAGAGGTGATGGTCTTCGGCGAGGGCCGTCGCGCGGCGATGCACGGCAAGGGGCTGCTGCGCACGGGGCTCACCGCGGGGCTCACGTGCCTCGGTGAGGCCACGGGCATGGTGCTCTTCGACCCCGCGGACCACGCGCTCGTGCGCTCGGCCACCGACTGGTGCATGCGCTACTCGACCGCGAAGGAGCGCAGCGAGCACGAGGACATCACCCAGCGCCTCATGCTGGTGGGACGCGTCGAGGCCGCGTGCTTCCGCGACCTGCTCTTCATGGAGTGCGACACGCCCGACGAGTACGAGCACCTCACGACCGAGTTCTACCCGCGCGTGCTCGCCCGCACCGCGCGCTGATCCCCCCGCCTCGCGCCAACGCCCTTCCTGCAAGCTCGATCGTAACGGACATATCCTGTCCGTGCCGGGTTGCGCGCGCCGCGCTCCTTCGGGTACGTGCGGCAGTCCATGAGCGCGAAGAAGCCCGCGTGGCATCCGCCGTTCACCGATTTTCTCCAGCAGCGGCGCCCGCGTTGGGTGACGGTGACACCCGAGGTGCAGCTCACCGCGGAGCCGTTGCGCGTCGACGACGTGTTGGAGGTGCGCGTCGACGTGCAGCGCGATCCCGCGGACGTGGGCGACACGCTGCGCGGAATGTGGCCGCGGCTACGGCGCGTGGGCTTGCTGGAGTACAAGAGCGTGGCGTGGCCCTTTCATCACGGCGACCTGTACCGGCTCATCGCGTACGGGATGCTGTGGTTGACGGCGCATCAGACGCGCTCTCGCGAGCGAGACGGGGCGCGCGCGCGGCCCGAGGAGGTGACGCTGATCCTGGCGCTGCCGACGTTGAACCGCGCGCTGCGTGACGAGCTCGATGCGCTGTCGCTCGCGTTGCCCGTTTCAGAGAGCGGCTACCACACGGTGACGGGGCTGCCGTGTCCGCTGCTGGTGATCGACCTGGGAGCCGTGGCGGAGCGCGAGCACGACGAGCTGCTGCGGTGGTTCGTGGGCCTCTCGCCGCGCACGCTGGATGCGCTGCGATGGGTGGGGCAACATCTCGGAAGGAGCGACGCCATGGGCATGAACGCAACGCCAGACCTGGAGGGCTACGAGGAGTACGTGCGCCGCGTGCTGGAGGCGCTCACGCCCGAGCAACGGCTCGCGGGCCTCGCACCCGAGCAGCGGCTCGCGGGCCTCGCACCCGAGCAGCGGCTCGCGGGCCTCGCACCCGAGCAGATTGCGCGCGCGTTGGAGCGTGACCTCGACGAGTCGGCGCAGGTGCTCGCGCTCCCCGACCGCGTGCTGCGCGGGCTCTCGGAGGAGTACATCGCCTCGCTGCCCGACGACGTGCGCGCGAAGGTGCGCGCGCGCCGCGGCTGACGCGCGCGACGACGTACGACGGGGGCTTCGAAACGACGACGGCGCCGCTCGAAGGGAGCAGGCGCCATCACACGATGCGGGAGAGCGGGAGCGTGCGGATCAGTCGGGGTAGCCGACCATCTGCTGACGCGCGGGATCCCAGAGCTTGAGGCGGAAGCACGCGAGCATGTCGCGCGGGTTCAGCGTGGTCTTCACCGGGTTCGCGAGCTCGGGCACGTTCGCCATCGCCTCGGGCAGTCGGTAGAACGGGATCGACGAGTTCAGGTGGTGCACGTGGTGGTAGCCGATGTTGCCGGTGAACCAGGCCATCACGGGCGAGCACTCCATGTAGCTCGATGATTCGAGGGCCGCGCGCGTGTACGTCCACGTCTCGCGGGGCTCGATGTGCATGCCGGGGAAGTTGTGCTGCGCGTAGAAGAGGTACGAGCCCGCGGCGAAGGCCACCGCGAGGGGCAGCATCACCACGAAGAACGCGTTGGCGAAGCCCGCGAAGTACGTCACCGCGGCCACGAGCGCGAGGTGCATCGCCACCACCCACGGCCCCATCGGGTGCTTCTTCTTGTCGCGGAGGTACGGCGAGATGCACATGCCCCACGCGAAGATCGTGAGGTACCCGAGCAGCATCGTGAGCGGGTGCCGCGTGATGCGGTACATGCGGCGCTGCGCGGGCGTGGCGCGCTCATACATGTCGACGGTGAGCGTCATGTACGAGCCGATGTGCGAGCCCACGAGCTGTGCGGTGTGGGCGTGGTGGTAGTTGTGCGTCTGCTTCCACACCGACGAGGGCGTGAGCACGTAGTAGCCGAAGATCTCGAAGACCCACTTCGCGAGCTTCGACCCGCGGAGGATCGCGTTGTGCTGGTAGTCGTGGAAGAGGATGAACCCGCGCACGACCACGAGCCCCGCGAGGATCGAGAGCGGGAGCTTCGCGTACCACCACGGGGCGAGCGCGGTGGCGGTCAGCGCGAGGGCCAGCGCCCCCATCGTCTCGACGACGTGGAGCCAGCTGCGCGTGCGGTTCTCTTCGGCGTAGGGGCGCGTCGCGTCGATGAGTTCCTTGCCTTCGCGGGTGCGCGTGGAGGCCACGGCGGCGGGCGGCGAGGAGTCAGACGCAGGCGCGAAATCATCAGGGGAAGTCGCGGCGGTGGTCATGGTGCGGGGCCTCGATTGCAGGACTCAAACCGCCCTGCGCGTTGAAGCGCGCGGAACATACGGGAGCTCGTTTCTCTGCGGAAGTGCCACGCAACGATTCACCGCTGCGTAGCGCGGTATGCACCCGCGAAGAGGCCGCAGCACGAACCGTGTGATCAGCCTTCGTGCGGGGGCGCGCGGCGCAGCGCAACCGCTGCGATCACCGTGAGCGCGAGGCCCGCCGCGAGCTCGCCGAAGGCCTCGGCGCGCGACGTGTGCGACGTGGGGTCGGTGAGCGCCATGCCCGCGAGGCTCACCGTGTTGTTGAGCACGTGCGCCACGATGGTCGCGCGGATCGTTCCGACGCGAAGGCTCGCCCACCCCAGAAGCGCGCCCGCGAGAAAGGCGAAGGCAGAGTGGATCGGGTCGAAGTGCACGAGCGCGAACAGCACCGCGCTCACCACCACCGACCACGTCGCACCCCAGCGCTGCGCGAGGCGCGTCTGCACGTAGCCGCGGAAGAAGAGTTCCTCGCCCGTTCCTGCGCCGAGGCACACGGTGGCGAAGGCCGCGAGCGCGAGGCCCGGCGACGGATGGTAGAGCGCGCGGTGCACGACCCCGAGCGAGCCGCGGCCTTCGAGCCCCGCGAGCGCGATCACCCCCGAGCTCGCCATGCCCACGCCCACCATGCCGAGGCCCGTCACCACACCCCAACGGATCCAGTGCGGACGCGGTGCGAGGCGCAGGCGCGCATCGAAGAACTCCGACGAGAGCGCAGCGGGCACGAGGGCGCAGAGCGCGAACGAGAGGCACGCGGCGAGTCCGCTCGCGAGCATTCCCGCGGGGCTCGCGGCGACGGTTTCGAAGAGCGCGAAGGTGGGCGCCGTGATGCGTCCGTGCGCGCGCGATGCCGTCGCGAGCGAGAGCGCAGCCCACGACAACGCGGTGCCAAGACCCGCACCCAGCAGCGCGAGCGCGAAGGCGACGACGAGCGTCCACACACGCGGTGACGCTTCGGGCGCCGCGGCGAGGGGAGCCCACGCGACGGGCTGCGCGTCCGAGGGATCAATGGCCATGGTGGCCGTGGCGCGCGCGGTGGGGATGGGACCCGCGATGGCCGCCGTGGTGCGCGCCGTGTCCGCGTCGCGCAGGGCGGTCGGCGCGGGCGTCCGTGGGCGTCGCGGCGGGGGCCTCGGGCGCTGCGTCGAGGGCTTCGGGGGCGGTGTCGGCGGGCGCCTCGACGGCGGCTCCCCAGGGCGCTGCGGCGAGGCGCTCGAAGGGCTGCGCGCGGTCGTAGAGGGCGTCGCGTTCGCTGCGCGCGAGGGCGGCCTCGGGGGTCTCGCGCGGGTCTCCCCAGGCGGCGAGGGTGTACCAGTCGAAGGCCTCGTCGAGGCGTCCCTTCGTCTGCGCGGCGAGGCCCGCGAAGTAGGCCACGGAGGTGCGTCGTGCGGGCGTGCGCGCCGTGGCCACGACCGCCGAGAGCGACGCGCGGTCGACGAGGAGCTGCGCGGGCAGCGAGGCCTCGCCGGTCGACTGCGCGAGGTGGTGCATCACGTCGGCGCGGTGCGGGTCGCGGTCTCCGGCGCGCAACGAGGCGGCCGTGCGAAACGCCCAGAGGCGCTCGACGGATGCGGGGGAGGCGGGCGCGGTGAAGGCCCAGAGGAGCTCGTCGGCGCCGCGCGCGTGGGCGATGGGCGCGAGGTCGCGTGCGCGGTCGAGGTCGTGCGCGCGGGCCCAGGTGAGCGCGGCCGCGGCGTCGGCGGTGCGGCGATAGGTGTAGGCCTCGACGAGCGCGTCGGGGTCGTCGCCGTGGCGTGGCAGCAGCGCGTCGAGCGTGAGGGCTGCGAGGTCGTCGCGTCCCTGCGCGTGGAGCGCGCGCGGGAGCTCCCGGAGCATCGTGCGAGAGAGCCCCGCGGCGACGAGTTCGCCCATGGCCTCGCGGGCCGCGTCCGGTTGCGCGTGCACGAACACCCGCGCGAAGGTCGTGGCGATGGGGGCGCGCCAGTCCTGCGGGCGGAGCGTGACGTCGGTGCGGCCGAGGGCGCGGGCGGCGCGCATCCAGGTGTTGCGGCGCCAGAGCACCTCGGCGAGCACGGCGAGGGAGTCGGGGTCGTGCGCGCGGTCGACAGCGGTGGTGGCAGCGCGCTCGGCGTCGTCGAAGCGACCGAGGTCCGCGAGGCCCAGCGCGGCTTCGGTGAGGGGCCCCGGTGCGCTTCCTGTGAGCGCGGGTTCGAGGGCCTGGAGCGCGGCCTGCGTCTCGCCGCGAGCACGGAGCGCGCGGGCTTCGACGGTGCGCGCATCGGCGAGCTCACTCGGCGTCGCATCGCGACGTGCTGCGCGCCACGCGCGGGCGAGGGACACGGCCTCGTCGGCGCGGTCGTGGGCCAGCAGCCAGCGGGAGAACGCGCCGAGCACCGTCCATGCGCGGGGGGCGTCGGAGACGAGCGCGCGCCACGTGTCGTCGAGCGCGCGGGGCTGCGCGTGGATCACCTCGTCGGCCGCGGTGAGCGCCCGCACGCGGAGCCCGAGGGAGACCGTCTGCGCACCCGCGAGATCGATCAGCGCGTCGGTGTCACCGCGGCGCGCGAGGCACCACGGCGCGTCGTCTCCGCGGGCGTCGTCGCGGAGGTACGACTCGCAGAGCGAGAGCACGAGCGGGAGGTCGTGGAGCACATCGCCCGCGCGCTTCGCGAGGTGCGCGCGGTGGGCGGGGCGCGCGTCGAGGTGCGCCGCGAGGAGCTCGATCACGAGGCGCGCGTCGGGGTCGTGGGGCGCGATGGGCGCGAGCGCGTCGTCGGCGGTGAGGCGCAACGCGAAGGCGCCCGGGGAGGCCGTCGCGGCGAGGTCTTGCAACAGCGCGTCGTCGCCGAGTGTTCCGGCGCGCACGCGGGCGAGGTGCGTGGCCCAGAGCGCGAGGTCGCGGTACGCGTCGGGCGGCGATGCGCCGAGGGTGTTCGTGAGCCGCGTGAGGTCGTCGGTGCCCTGCGCGTCGAGGTCGAGCGCGATGTGTCCGACGACCGCGGAGCCCACCACCGCGCGGTCGCGCGCTGCGAAGAGCGCTCCGTCGAGAAAGACCCCCGCGTGGGTGCGCGCGGACGTGAGCGCCGCGGCCTGCGCGAAGGGATCGAGCGCCGCGCGTGTGATGGCCGCGCCCGTGGGCACCTCGCGTCCGAGGGCGTTCACGGCGCGCGCGGCGGCGTTCACGGTGACCGTCTGCGCGGTCTCGCGGGGCGTCTCGCGTGCGGCTTCGGGGAGCCATGCGTCGAGCGAGATGTGCCCTTCGGCACCGCGCATCCGATGGGCGATCCACGCGAGGGCCTCGTCGTGTTCGGCGCGCTCCACCAGTCGGCGGAACCACAGGTAGCGCACGGTCTCGCTGGCCTCGGGCGCGTTCGCGGCCTGGCGCAGGTGATGGTCGTCGCGGCGCACCCAGAGGCGCACGGGCGACGTGTCGCGCATCGACTCCACCCTGCGCAGCGCGGCGCTGCGGTAGCCCATGTGCGCGGCGAGGAGCGCGACGCACTCGGGATCGCCCGCGCCGAGGGCTTCGGTCCATGCGAGGGCGGCCATTGCGCGCGCCGCGAGGAGGTCGCCCGCGCCGAGGGTGTCGGGGGTCTCGACCGCGAGGGCCGCGAGGGCCTGCGCCGCGCCGCGCAGCACGTCGACGGAGCGCGCCCCCGACGACCACGCCGCGTCGAGCGCGACGAGTCGCGGGAGCGCGGGCGACGAGGGACTCAGCGCGGCCCACGGTTCGAGCGGCGAGGGCGCGCGTTCGAGGGGGTGGAGCGCGGTGAGTCCGCGGGCCGACTCGGTGAGCGTGGCGAAGAGCTCGTCGAAGTCCGCGTGGTCGGAGAGCGCACCCGCGGGCGCGCCGCCGAGTGTGAGCTGCCAGCGGTCGTCGACCCAGCGCGCATCGACGGGCTGCGCGGCGCCGTCGACCAGCCGTTGGAGCTCTTGCAACGCGAGGAGCGCGCGTCGATCGGGCTTCAGCCGCGTGCGCGCCGCGAGGCTCTCGCGCAGGGCCCTCGCCGAGTCGGGCATCGAGGGCGGAACGTCGCCCGGACCGCGCGTGGCCTCGGCGAGCGGGCGAACATCGACGGTCGCGCGATGGACCATGTTTTCAGCGCGTTGCGCGTCGCCGGGCACGTCGACGAGGAGCGCGAGACCCGCGGTGCCGAGCGTGCCGAGCGCGGCGATCACCGCGGTGATGCCCGCGGCCCTGCGCACACTGCTCGAATCCCACTCCGCCATCGCGGAAGCGATTAGCCCCGAGATCGCTCAGGGTTTCAAGCGGACAGCAGATTTCCGCGGACTGCGTTGCCACCCGCTGAAGGGCTTCGCCGCGGCGCGCCACGGTGCGAGCGTTGACAGATCGCAGGGCGCGAGGTCGACGGGAATCTCATCGAGCACATGCACGGCCTCGGGCGTCGTGTGCACGCGCACCGCACGGAAGCCCACGCCTGCGCGCGCGGCTTCGCGGGCGGCCTTCGCGAAGGCGGGGTCGTGGAGCTCGCTCGGTCGCACGAAGCGGGCGTCGGGGCGCTGCACGACGAAGAGCACCCCCGCCCGCTCACCGCGGCGGGCCTCGTCGGAGAGCACGGCGAGGTGCTTCGTGGCGCGCTCGCTCACCGAGTCGGGGAAGTACGCGCCGCCGTCGGGGTACACGAGGTGGCAGTTCTTCACTTCGAGGTCGAAGGTGCGGCCGTCTTCGATGAGACGAAAATCAACGCGGCTGCCGGGCGCGTGCACGAACTCGGGGGTGAAGGTGCTCCAGCGGTCGAGGCCGTCGAGGGCGCGCGCGGCGATCATGGCCTTCACGAGGCGGTTGGGGAGCGACGTGTCGGCGCCCACGAAGACGCCCTGGTGCTCGATGATCGACCACGTCCACCGGAGCTTGCGACCGGGCGTGGTGGCGGGCGTGAGCCACACGCGGGCGCCGGGGCGCACGAGGTCTTCCATCGAGCCCGAGTTCACGCAGTGGGCGGTGACGGTCTCGCCGCTCGCGAGGGTGACGTCGGCGAGAAAGCGGTCGTAGCGGCGCACGAGCGCGCCCTCGGTGAGCGGCGCGGGCCATGGGAGCGTGAAGATCATCGTCGGTGGGATGCGCGCGACGACGCGTGTTGACGCATCGGGGGGCGGAGCATAGATTGCCGCCCGCTCCTCACGAACCTTCGTGAATGCACGAGGGGGCGAATGGTTTCGACGTGGGTGGCAACGTGATCGATGGCGCGATCGCCGGGCTCACAACGGCGTAAATACTGTGGGAACAAGAACTGCGAACGATAACGCGGTTTCCTACGCTCTCGCGGCCTGAAAAACCCCTGAGCCGTCTCGCGACCAGTCTGCCAGTACTGACCGCGCGGCGTAACTGAACCGGCTGGCCCTCCGCCCGTGCACCCGGGGTGGAGGGCGAGACAAACAGGGAGCTGGTCCCGCGGATCGCACGCCGACTGGCCTGATGCGGGACGAGATCTGACAGACGGCTACATCGCGTAGAAGTCATCGCCGAGCGCTTGCGGACCCGGGTTCGACTCCCGGCGCCTCCACCTCCTGCCTCCTGGGAAACGCGTGTGAATTCCATGACTTAGATACCAGTCTCCCGCCACTCCGACCGACTGTAGTACGGACTGTAGTAGACGCCCCCTCCCCCTCCTCGTCGCCGCCCACGGCGCGAGGCAGGGGGAGCACGTCGCCTGCCCGCCGCTCGACCCTGAGCTTGACCACCTCGTCGCACAGGGAGGCCCACGGCAGGGTGGTGTACACGTCCATGATGTTCCCCCGGGGGCTGTGGGTGACCGCCTCAAGGATGTCCTTGCGGGCGCCATCGACGCGGGCGAGCGTGATGAACGTCCGCCGGAGGTCGTGGCCGCGCCGGTGACGCAAGCCCAGGCGAGTCAGGTCGTCGATGAGCTTGTTGCGGCTGTGGTGCCGCGAGCGGATCGCACCCTCCCGTGACGGGACGATGAGGTCGTCGACGTCGGGCGCGCGGCCCATGAGCTCGACCCACCCGCGCAGCTTCCACTCGGCGAGCATCCCTCCGAGCGTGGTGTGCACCGGCACCTCGCGCGACCGTAGCGTCTTGGTGCCGACCTTGTCGTAGGAGTGGGCCACGATCAGGCGGCAGAGCGGCCGGGCCTTCGCGTCGAAGTGACGCCACCGCAGGCCCGCCGCCTCGCCGTGCCGCAGCCCTGCCACGCCCTGGAGGGCATAGAGTATGCGCCGGTCCCACGGGATGTCGTCGCGCGAAATGAGGGCCTCCAGCTCCTCCCGCGTGAAGAGTGCGCCCGCACGCCACTCGGGGTCCTTGTCCTCGCTCTTGCCGAGCTGCGCCTTGGTGAGCACGCAGGGGGTGGCGTCGACGAGCTCCTCGACGAGGGCGTCGCGGAAGAGCGTGCGGAGGGTGCCGTAGACGTGGTGGACGGTGCGCGATGCGAGCACGCCAGCGGTGCGGAGCTCCTTGAAGCACGTGATGAGGTGGCGCGGGCGCACGTCGACGAGCGCCATCTTCCCGAGGCGCGGGTAGATGTGTTTGCGCAGTCGGCCCTCGTCAGTCTTCACGTCGCGCAGCCCGAGCTTCTTGCGCTCGGCGATCCACCGCTCGCCGAAGCGCTCGACCGTCACCGGGCCGCTCTCGGTGGGCGCGGTGCCTGCTGCGACCTGCACCTCGATCTTCTCCAGGAGCTTGCGGGCCTCGCGCTCCTGACCCACGTCGAGGCCCGACGACACGCAGCGCTGCTTGCCCGCCGCGTCGATGTAGCCGAGCCAGAGCTTGTTGCCCCGCTTGTAGACGGATCCCATGGAGTCACTTCCTCCTGCGGGTGGCCTGGCCTCGGGGACGCGCGAGGATGTCGCGGGCGCGCGCGTCGAGGTCGATCACACCCTCGCGGTCGTTTGTGGCGCGGGCGAGGTACGCCCGCAACTCGTCCAGCCTCACGCGGACGAGCCGCCCTGCGCGATGTCCGCGAAGGTGGCCTTGTCGGATCCAGGTACGCACGGTGGCCGGGCGCACGTCCGCGATCTGAGCGGCCTCCGCCGTCGAGACATACCCGTCGGTGGTGGCCGAGGGCGGGGGCGCGGGCGGCGCGGCGCGTTGCACGGCTCGCAGGGCGAGCAGTTCTTCGCGCACGACCTCGCGCACCGCCGCGCGGATGGCTTCGTCGAGCGACACCGTCACCGCGCGACCTCCGACGCCATGCCCGCCGGTCGGGCCGATGCCTTGCCCCGCTTCGGGCGGCGCCTCGGAGGGGCCGGGACGCGGGAGACCTCCCGACGGATCTTGAAGTTCACGACCTGACTGATCGTCGTCTGCGCGACGCCGTACTGCCGGGCGAGTTCGCTCTGGAGCACACCGAGCTTGGAATACTTGCGTCGGATTTCGGCGACGTCTTCATCCGTCAGCTTCAGGCGATGATCCACGACGTGTTCACTCATGGGGATGACCTCTGCCTTTCTGGTCGTTGCCATTGGTTCTCCCCAAAGCCTAGAGGTTGTTGCCGTGAGAACCGGACCCCCCATCGGAGCTATCGGAGTTCCGAGGCGGAGGAACCTTCATGCCATGGAAGAAGTCCCGGAGTGCCTGCCGCATCTCGTCATCGGGGAACAGGATGCGATCGACGACTGCGATGATGTTGTCACCGAGGCGCTTGTGCACGACGACGACCTGAACCGTGTTTCGATCCAGGTCGCCACCGTTGTCGTGACAGTCGACGAGGTCTTCGCTGGTGCAGCCCATCTCGCGAAGGGCCCGAAGGGACACCCCGGCCTGCCATCCGTCGAAGAACAGGGACCACGAGACCTTGCCGGGTTCGAGCCCAGGCGGGCCCCCCTCCGTCATGCAGGTGATCGAGAGAAACCAGCCGCCATCCTTCTTCCGCTTGAACGTCCAGTTGCGGGCACGAACGGTCTGAATACCTTCAGGAACGAGGCTCATAAATCACTCCTCGGCACCCTTCGGGGGGAGCCGACAGCAATGGTAGGTGGTGAGATCGGCATCCCCTGTTGCGAGTCCAGGCGCGGAACGGGCGGGAAATTCCCGTGACGATCGCGGCGGTGGCGCTGGATGGACTGGAACACAGGTCGGAGGGACGCAAGCATCCCCGCGACGACACCGAAACACCGCGATGCAAGGCGGTCGGAGGGGGCCGAAGTCCGCTGAATTCTCCGTCGAAATGGCCACCCGGACGGGTTGCAGTACGCCGTACGGGCGATTGCAGTACGTCGTACGGGAGGTTGCAGTACGTCGTACGCCGAGATGCTTCTGCCCCCGGAGGGGGGGAGCGAGGCGCGTAGCAGGACCCGCGAATACAGGAGTACGAGGAGCACGGCCTATAGTTTAGACAGGCCCGCCGCCGCTCCGGCCCCGCGCCGTCAGGACCCCATGTTCTGCCCCCTTCCAAGACCCCGGCCTACACAGAGCCTCCTCCGTGAAGCTGCAATGGAGTACGCGCGGCGCGGTTGGCCCGTGTTTGCCTGTTGGGGCGTCGAGCCCGACGGGCGATGCGGCTGTCGCACCCCCGAATGCCATGCCACCGGGAAGCATCCGATCTGGGTTGGCTCGACGGGCGCCACGCTCGATGGGCACCTCATCGAGAAGTGGTGGAGCGAGCGCCCCAGCGCGAACGTCGCGATCCGCACGGGCGATGGGTTGGCCGTCGTCGATCTCGACCTCAAGCCCGAGCGCGACGGCTTCCAGAGTTGGGCCTCGCTACAGGATTATCACGGCAAAGCCCCACCAACAGTCACGTCAGTCACCGGGTCCGGCGGTAGACATCTGTTCTTTCGTGTTGGCGTCGAGGTGCGCAACTACCAGGCTGGCGAGCGACTCGGCCCCGGCATCGACGTTCGCGGCACGCACGGGTACATCATCGCTCCACCCTCTCGTCATCGATCTGGAAACCCGTATCGGTGGCTCGATGGCCATTCCCCAGAAGACGTAGAGGTCGCAGAGGCTCCTGCATGGCTCGTCGAGTTGATGACCCGCCCAGCCGAGCGCCCCATGCGAGCGCCGTCGCACCAGATGCCCGCTGGTTCCGCCTCTCGGGTGCGCGATGTGGGGACGCGATCAGCGCCCGCCTCGAACAACATTCCCGATGTCATCCCGCATGGAACGCGGAACCGGACCCTGTTCTCGCTCGCGGGAACACTTGGGAACAAGGGACTGACGAGCGAAGAGATCGTCGAGATGCTCCTCCCGGTCAACGAGATGCGATGTGAACCCCCTCTCGAAGAGAGCGAGGTCGTGACGGTCGCCCGGAGCGCAGCCCGCTACGCGATCCACGCAAGCGACCCCGGCGTGCTGACCCCTGTGGCACGGAGCGGTCGTAGGTTCCGGGATATGTCTTCGCTCGCGGGCGCCCTGGCGTGGCGCGGGCTTACGGCCGAGGAGATCGGCTTCGCGATGAGAGTGCTCAACGTGTACCGGTGCGACCCGGAGCTCGATGACGACGAGATGGCGCTACTGCTCACGGACATCCTGAAGCGGAGGGAATTCGAGCGATGACGACACCTCAAAATGATCCCTCCGGTGACCCCGAAAACCTGGAGGAGTCGGCCTTCGATCCCTACAGCGACGAGGTGCTCGAACTTCTGGCCGCAGAGGCGGGGACGGTGTTTGCGGCGCCCCCTCCGCCTCAACCTCCCGCGAAGCCTCGGCCGCTGCACCTTCCGAGGCAGGAGCCCGCGCTCCCTCCGCAGCGGGAGCCGCCGCGAGCGATCGCCCCTGCGCGTCCTCCCATGCCTGATGCATTCGAGCTGGGCGATCACGTGGAACTCGCTCGCAGGCTCCTCATCGACATCCAAGGCGACTCACCCGAGCCGATCGCATATGACGAGGGGTCGTTCTGGCGCTACCACCCCCTGTGGGGAATTCACCAACAGGTCAATCCGACGGAGCTTCGCCGGACCGTCGCGGGGTACTCAGGAATGCCTGTTGAACGTGGGCGGGGCGCTACGCCCTTGCATGTGTCGGATTCGACGATCAACGGGGTCATCGCGGTCTGCCGAGACCTGAGCGGCCAGCACGAGTTCTTTCATAGCGCGCGGCGAGGCATCGCATTTCGAGACGTGTTCGTGACGATCGAAGAGGGTGGTATCGTCACGCGGGCGCATTCCCCCCTGCATCGAGCACGTCACGCGTTGCCGTTCGAGTACCGCCCTGACGCGCCTTGCCCGAGGTGGGAGCAATTCTTGCGCGAGGTCTTTACGCCCATCATCCGCGACGATGGGGAAGTGGTGAACGACGGGGCGGACCGGGCCGCCCTCGTACAAGAGTTCTTCGGAGGATCTCTCTTTGGGCTCGCCGTTCGTCTCGGCATCGCGCTCGTCCTCACGGGCGAGGGTAGCAATGGGAAGTCGGTGTTGCTTCAGGTCATCCCGCAGATCTTCCCCAGAGCTGCTGTTGCCGCGCTTCCGCCGCACGAGTGGGGCCGCCCGTTCTCTCGCGCTGATCTCGTCGGCAAAATCCTCAATGTCGTGTCTGAGATGCCTTCGGGCGAGATCAACCAGAGCGATCTGTTCAAGGCCGTCATCACCGGCGATCGGATCAGCGCCGAGCAGAAGTACAAGCCGACGTTCACGTTCAACCCGACGGCTGCGCATATCTTCGCGTGTAACAAGCTGCCCGTCACGAGGGATCATTCGTACGGGTATTGGCGAAGGTTCCAGGTGGTACATTTCGGCCGAGAGTTCGCGGAATCCGAGCAGGATACCGGTCTTGTGGACAACCTGCTCGCGGAGTTGCCGGGAATCGCAGCATGGGTGATCCAGGGGGCGAGTCGGCTCATCTCTCAGGGCCGCTACACACGTCCACGGTCGTCGGATCTCGCAAAGAGTGAGTGGCAGAAGGATACCGACCAAGTCCAGGGGTTCATCGAGGAGTGTGTATCCAGGACGAATCCGAAGGACCGTGACCCGCGAGAACCGCGAGACAGCATTCCGAGCATCGCGACGACGGTGTCCGAACTCTACGACGCCTACACCCGATGGGCTGCTCGTGCCGGGCATCACGCGGTGTCCAAGGTCGAGTTCGGCCGACGCATGGCGAGGCACCTTCAACCTGGGCGTTGTTCTGTGGAGCGGTACTACTTCGCGCGCCTCAACGACCGTGGGGCGCAACTGCTTGACCTTCCGCCGGGAATGCGGAACGGGCTCGGTCGACGGGCTTCGGTTCCTGACAGATCGGACAGATCTGGGGGCAAGAACCTGTAGGTCTGTCAGGCGCGAACATGCTTGTCATGACGCTATTTCGAGCGTCTCCTGACAGATGACAGATGGGTCTCAAGAAGATGGTGTGACCGAGAAGCAATCGGATCGAGGGTCTGCTGGAGAAAACACTCAGAGAGGATCTGTCAGGTGTCAGAGCCTCGCCGGTGTGCGTCGGCCCCGACGAGCGCCCGTTCCATAGGAACCAGAACGCGCCGAGGTTGACCTCTGTGTTGGCTGGGCCACCCAGCGGGTCCGTGTGGATGTGCTTGGGCGGTGTTTACAAAGCCCACGATCTTCCCGTGGTTGCGCCCGTTGCACACGCCCCACGAGGTCGCACGTTACCGCGTGATGCTGCGTCGCGCCTGGAGCCTTGCTGACGAACTCGCGACCCTCGTACGCGCCGTCGAGGCCGCGCAGAAGCTCGCTGAAACCGCGAGCGAACCCTCCAGCGCGAGGGGGGGCCCTACGGCCACCCTGGACGCCCTGGCGGGGTCGCTGGCCCTGGTGTCTGCCCGCCTCGACGACCTCGGACGAGTCGTGCGTGGCGAGCTCGACCCGCGCTTCCTGTGGGCCTCGCACAACATCGTCACGCCCGAGGCCATGAACGACGCGGGCGACATGGTGTTTCGCGCATGGGGCCCTAAGCGTCGCGCCGCCGAGGCTCGCCGGGCCCTCGCCCAGGCCGAGGACGAGTTCGTTTGGAGGCAGCGGTGAGCGCGCGCCACCCCGCTCCCGCGTCAGCTCTCGTCGAAGAGCGCCCGCATGACGCGCCAGACGGTGCGCACCTCGCGAGGGTTCCTCGTCGCGAGGTAGTCGGCGACCTCCGCGACGTCATCCCGGCGGCCCCGGTCGAAGGTCGCGAAGAGCGAGGCGAGCGACACCTCCAGCCCCTTCGCGATCCCGTCCACTGTGTTGAGCGAGGGCGAGAAAGCCCCGCGTTCAATCCGACGGATCGCGTCGACCGAGAGATCGGCACGCTCGGCAAGGGCCTCTTGCGTCAGTTTCCGGGCCTAGCGCAGCGCCCGCACGTGGGCACCGAAACGTCGGCCCAGGCTGATCGGCATACCGCCTCCATGCCGATACTCTCGGAGGGTGACGGCATGGCCGAAATGGACGATAGTCACGCCCAAAGAGAGCGGATGTTCTAGCCGTGCGGAGCAGGGAGATGACGGCCGAAGTCAGCGACACGATCCAGTGCGTCCACTGCGGCGGAACGATCAAGGCCGCCGCGAAGATCTGCAAGCACTGCACGCGGCCAGTCGGCGCGCTGCCCGCCGATCCGAGCGTTCTACCTCTGGCAGCACCGACCTCGGCGGGACCATCGCCCGTGCTCGTCGAGTTGCGGAGCTTCGTGGTGCAACGCGGCCTCTTGCGGCGCGAGCAGGTCGACCTCGTGCTCAACGCGAACCCCGGGGTCGATGTCGGCGTCGCGCTCGGACACCTCGCGGCGGCCGGGTACATCACGCCCGCCCAGGCCGAGACCCTTCGCGCGGCGTTCTGGCAGCAGCAGGGGCAGCGCGCGCAGGCGGTGCTGAATGTGGCGGTGCAGCGGGGGTTGCTCACGCCCGCACACGTCCAGGCGGCGATGTCGCGGTACGAGTCCGTCGCGCTCCAGCAGTCGATCGGGGAGTTCCTCGTCGCGAACCAATTGCTCACGTCCGCGCAGGCGGTGGAGCTCGCAGACACGCGCTCTGTCCTCGGGCGCTTGGAACTGCGCGCACGGTGGGCCGCACTCCCTCGGGCCGTGCGCGGCGGCGTGCTCGGAGCCTTGGGCGTCGTCGTGCTTCTCGTCGTCATCGCCACTGTGCGCGGCGAGCCTGACGTTCGGGACGCCGCGACGATGGATGGCTGGGGGCATGGCACCACGGCGTTCACGAACCGAGGCCGACGCGCAGGCTCCGTGTGCGGCCACGTCTTCGTGGTGTGCGGACGAGGGACGCGATCGAGCCCGACCTTCTGCTCGGGGACCATCGCGCCGAACGAGACGAGACGCGTCGATTTCACGGTGGTGGGCATGGAACGAATCATTCGCAGCGACCGAGTCTGGACCGACGACTGCGAGTTCGACTTCATCCCTGAAACGCGGGGGGACTGACATGCCCGCCATCTGCCCGATGTGCGCCGAGGACGTATCCGAGCAGGCGGCGGTGTGCCCGCACTGCGGCCACGTCCTGCGCGTCGTGCCGCCGCCGATCCAGGCGCCCACAGCACCAGCGCTTGTCGCCGCGCCGTCGCGACCGTCACGCGCGGGGTTCGGCGCGCAGTACCTTGTGCCCCTGGTGCTCACCCTCGCAACGCTGGTCGCGGGCGGCGTGTGGCTCGCGTCGCGGGGCTCGCGTTCCGCCGCAGCCACGCTCCCCGCCGCCGACGCCGCAGTTGCGTTCGCCCCTGATGTCTCGCCCCTGAGAGCACCACCGCCTCCGGGGCCCTCGGCGCCCGCGCCTTCGCCTCCGAGCGCGCCTACGCCAGCAACGGATGAGGCCCCCGCGCTCGGTCCGGAGGAGCCCTCCCCGACGGATGAGAACTTCCCCGAGGGGCTGGATGCGCTGCGGCCTCGGTCCGTGAGTGCGTCGAGCTTCATCCGCAACCCCACCCACCCGCACGGCCCCGAGCAGGCGTTCGACGGCGACCTCGGCACCGCGTGGAACGAGGGCGCGCGTGGACCCGGTGAGGGCGAGTGGATCGAGGCGGACCTCGGTGCGCCCCACCGGATCGAACGGGTGACGTTCACAACGGGCTGGGACTACAGCTCGGAGCGGCACGGCGACCTCTTCCCGCTGAACTCGCATCTGCGTCGGGTGCGGGTCACGTTCGACGGGCGCCACGCGATCGAGCGTGACGTCGGGGTGGACGAACGCCGTCTCGTGCTCGACAACCTCCGCGTCCGCGCACGCACGGTCCGCATCGAGGCCACGACCGTGTGGCCCGGCACCCGCTGGCCCGACCTCTCGATCGCGGAGGTGGCGCTCGCAGGGCGTCCGACCGGTCCAGCGGAGGCGCGCGCTCAACCGGTCATGGCCGCTCCCTCCGCAGGGGGCGACGCGCCGCCCCCGTCGCGCGGCGCGGGGACGATCCTCGTACCGCACGTGCCGTCCGAGAGCGCTCCCGAACCTCCGCCGCGTGCGGGAGGGGACGCGCCACCACCGGCGCCGCCACCGACGTCGCCGCGCGCGGAGGAATCGCACGAGCAGAACGTCGAGCCGCACTCCGTGATGACGGGCTGGCCTTGCCGTGCGGACCAGGACTGCATGAACCGGGGCTTCTGCTCGCGCAATCAGGGCGGGCTCTGCTCGCAGCACTGTGAGTCGGACAGCGATTGCGTCTCCGGCCTCTGCATCCGGGGAGAGTGTTGGAGGCCATGTCACGCCTCCCTGTGCGAGGGGGCTCGCTGCGTCACCTCCCAGGACGACACCGGCCGCGCCGTGCAAATCTGTCGGCGGTAGCCGCAGCACCCAAAGCGAAGGTGGCCTTGGTGCGAGCGTGCCCGCTCGCTGTCCCGTCACCTCCGCTTACTCAGCCCAGAGTCACACCTTCAGCGGCATCACCACGGCCGTCGTGCCGTGCGTGCTGTCGATCCGCACGGGGTCGAGTTCGCCCCACGCGTTCATCGTCACCGTCGTGTCGTCGCTCGTGAGCGCGCTCACGACCTCGCGCAGGTAGCGCGCGTTGAACCCGATCGCGTCGGGCAGTCCCCCCGAGAACGACGCGAGCACCTCGCCCTCGGTGACGTTCCCGTCGCCGTCGTCGACCGTGAGGCGCACGCGAGCACCGTCGCGGTCGGGCGCGAGCTTCACCGACGGGGTGCCGCGCGGGGCGAGCGCGTGGATCCGCTCGCGCAGGTCGCCCGTGGGCATCGTGATCGCGCCCTTGTGACCGTCGGGGATCACCTGCTCGTAGGTGGGGAACGTCGCGTCGACGACCTTCCCCGAGACCCACTCGTCGCCAGACTCGAACCACACGCGGTCAGCGTTGCGACGCAGGCGCACGACACCGCCGGGCCTGTCGGTCATGCGCACCAGTTCCTCGACGAGCGCCCTCGCGACGAGCACCTTGAACGCGGGGCTGTGATCGGGCGCACGGGCGAGTGCCAGGCGGTGTCCGTCGGTGGCGACGAAGCACAGCTCGCCGCCGCGCCGCTCGATGAGGAGCGCCGCGAGGTGCGGGCGTGTGTCGTCCTCACTGATCGCGTACGCGGTCTGCGCGAGCAGCCGGGCGAGCGTCGGGCGCAGCAGTGAGGCGAGCACCTCGCCCGAGGGCTCGGGCACGGCGGGGTAGTCGACGGCCGGGAGCGTCGCGAGCCGGTGGGTGACGCCGCCGAGGACGACCGAAGCGCCCACCAACTCCAGCCGACGGGCGCCGCTGCGCGTGACCTCGATGAGCTTGCGCAGAGACACCAACAGCGCACCGGGCGCGGTGATCGTGGCCGCGACCGTGACGCGCACGAAGATGCTCAGGTCGGTGGCCGTCAGGGTGATGTGGTCGCCCGCGCTCTCGATGAGGACGGCCTCCAGCACGGGCATGGACGGGTGACGGGTGACGATGTGTTTGAGACGGGCGAGGGCCTTCGAGAGGGCGATGCGGTCGAGCGACGCGCACAGGACCGAGGCGGTGGCGATGGCGATGGCGGCGGACATGACGATGCTCCTGCCCCCCGAGTCGAGCGGGGGCTGTGATGGTTGTGGTTGAGGGTGAAGCACGGCCCCGCGAGCCCGTTGTCGCTGCGGGGCCGTGCGTGTGGGAGGGCTACGAGGTGAGGTGCGTGACCTCGACGCCCTCGCGCGTGGCGATGACGCTCACGCCGAGACCGAACGCGTCGACGAGGATGTCGGCCTGCGCGAGGACGAGGTCCGCGAGGATTGCGAACGCGGCGAGGTCGAGCTCGCCGGGGCCGTCGTACTTCGCGGTGTCGAGGTTGAAGGTCGCACCGCTGGTGAACTCGACGATGACCTTCGAGACGATGAAGATGTTGGGGTCGGGGTCGTCGACCGTCTGCACCCAGCGCACGGAGCGGAGCTGGGGGCGCGAGGCGAGCACGTCGCGGACAGTGGCCTCGACGAGCGCACGGGCGTCACGGTGGGAGGGGGGCTCCGCAACGGCGAGCGCGTTGCGGCGGGTCTGCTCGGTGAACACGGTGGAAGCTCCTTGAAGTCGAGGTGAATCTCCTCCGGGCGGCCAATGCACTCGCAGAAGCGGGGCGTTGGAATACGGCGTACGGCCGGGTGCATCGGGGGCGCTGAGGATGGTGGTGGGGCGGCGAAACGGCTGGATTTCGAGGCGAATTCGGGGCGGTGCCCTCGTGCTACGTCGAGGACGTCTCGGCCAAGCGGCCGCGCGCGCGGAGTCGGTCGCGCACGGTCGAGCGAGCGATCCCGAGCTGACGGGCGGCGCGGGAGATGTTCCCGTCGCACGCGTGAAGCGCGTCCGCGACCATCGTCGGCGACAGGGCGTTGCGACGGGGCAAGTGGTAGGGCACGGCGTCAACCGCGCCGGGCTCGACGGCGAGCGCGTCACGGATCGTGTCGACGGTGAGTACGAGATCGTCGGTGTACGTGAGCGCACGTCGCAGCACGTTCAGGAGTTGGCGCACGTTCCCGGGCCAGCGGTAGCCCGCGAGCAGATCGAGGGCGTCGTGGGTGAGGTGGCGCACGCCCGCCTCGTGCCGTTGGCGCCAGAGCAGGTGCGCGACGAGCGTGGGGAGGTCGCCGGTGCGCTCGCGCAGCGGCGGCACCACGAGGGCGAGCACGTGGAGCCGATAGTAGAGGTCGGCCCTGAACTCGCCGGTGGTGACCATCGCGGCGAGGTCGCGATGCGTGGCGGCGATCACGCGCACGTCGACCATGCGCGGGCGCGAGCTGCCCAGCGGGCGCACCTCGCGAGTTTCGAGCACACGGAGTAGGTCGGCCTGCGCTACGGGGTCGAGCTCACCGATCTCGTCGAGCAGGAGTGTTCCTCCGTGGGCCTGCTCGAACAGGCCCCGGCGCGAGGTCACCGCGCCCGTGAATGCGCCGCGCTCGTGGCCGAACAGTTCGGAGGCCATCAGATCCTTGCGCAGACACGCCACGTTCGCCGCCACGAAGGGCGAACGTGCGCGCGGCGAGAGGTCGTGCAGGGCGCGTGCGACGAGCTCCTTGCCCGAGCCCGTTTCGCCGCGCACGAGCACGGTTGCCGACCTGGGCGCGTAGCGCGTCACGTCGGTGTGGAGGCGGCGCATCGCGGGGGAGTTCCCGACGAGGCCGAGGGAGGCGACATGCGCAGACGGGGCGCTCGTGCTTTCCGTCACGGAGGTATCGCGCGCTGACGAGTCGTCGCACGCGCTCGGGTCGAGGCTCATCGGCGTGTTCCTTTGGGTGAAGAGGTCGAGGTGAAGGAGGCGGAGGAGCAGGCGAGAGGAGCGGAGCCACGCGCGCATCCGCGCGCAGCGCCGCTCCTCCCACCGCAGGGCTCACGCGCTCGCGGTGTGCGAGTGCGTGCCCTCGCGCGTCGAGGTGATCGCCACCGCGAACGTCGGCACCGCGTCGTGGCTCTCACGCGCGTCGGGGATCTGGTAGACGAGTCGGCCGACGAACATCGGCCGCCACGTACTGCCGTTGCGCTCGAACATGACGAGGTCGAAGGCGTAGGGCGGGGGCGCAGCGCTCAGCACGCACTTCGTCTTCGCGCGCCCGCCGTAGTTGTCGAGCCACCGCAGCTTCTCGCCGAGGTCTTCGAGGCGGCCCTCGCGCTCGGCGAACGAGACCACCGCCTCGAACGCGGCGGGGTCGGCGATGTCGAGCGCCACGGCTACGCCGCCTGCGCGGGCGTGGCTGCGAGGTAGTCCCCGGCGAGGCGTTCCATGTGGAAGCGCACGTCGGGGTCCTTGTTCGTCTGGTGTGCGACGAGGGTGATCGCCTGCACGATGCCGAAGCGCGTGAGGTCGCCGTCGCGCAGCACCACCCGCTGCGCCTCCTCCAGCAGCGCCTTGGGCACCTCGGCCGAGTCGCCAAGGATCGCGGCCACCGCGTCGTCGGGGTGGGGCACGGTGATGGTCTTCGCCGTGCGCATCCACTCGAACGAGATGCGCCAGCGCTCCGGCAGACGCCCGATGGCGATGACGAGCGCGGCGGCGAGCTGGTCGTCCTCGATCGCGCGGTGGGTGCGGTAGAGCGAGCGCTTGCCGCCGACACGCAGCATCAGGCCGTTCGTACAAACGAGCCGCATGAAGTGGTCGTCGAGCGACAGGGCCGAGGCCCCGGTTTCGGAATTGCGGAGGTGCCAGCCGGGGTGCAGCCGGTCTCCGTCGATGTCGAACGCCTCGACGTGCACGGCGGTGTAGTGCGTGGTGCTGTCGGTGAACTGCACCGACGTGAAGCGGTACTCGTCGAGCAGCCCCTTCATCATCGCGTGCATGCGCTCGAAGATGCGCGCGTCGTCGATGGGCGTGAAGCCGGGGGCGAGGAACGCGCGGGCGATGCCGTTGGCCTCGCCGCTGTCGTCGCGCCACGCGCGGATCTTCTTCTCGCCGGGCGTGCGCGAGAAGCGGCGGTTCACCTCCTCGGCGCGCTCCTCGCCCGAGGCGCTCTGGAACCAGCGGTCCCAGCGCAACCCGAGCATCGAGGCGACGCCCTTGCGCGCCCAGTCGTTGAGGCGGTAGCGCGTCCCGCCGGGGAGCTCGATGTGCCCCTCGGGCGTCATGCGCAGGTCGGCCACGTGCACGATGCGGTCGGGGAGCATCGCGTCGGCGCGGGCCATCACGTCGTCGTACACGGACGTGAAGGAGCGCCCGCGCAGCGCGGTGGTCGGGGGCGGGGGCGGGGGAGGCGGGGCCGGGGCAGGCGCGGGTACGAGGGCGAGCGTGGTGTTGGATGCGGGGACGATCGCGAGGTTGCTGTTCATGGTGGTGGAGCCTTTCGAGTTGAGGTCGAGTCGAGCCCGCTCCCGCGCATGAGGACGCGCCACGCCGTGCGCGTCACCGAGGTGGCGCGCGTGTAGCGAGTCGTTGTGCGAGGGGACGGGGCGGGAGTTGCCCGCAACCGGCGGGCGCGGAGGCGTCGCGGCTACTTGCGGACGAAGACCTTGACGACGATCTCGATGGTCGAGCGACCGACGCGGATCACGGCGCGGCCGAGCGTGATGCCGCCGGTGGCGGCGTCGCGGAGCAGGGCGAGCAGGTTCTGCATGAGCGGGTGTCCTCCCGGAACGCAGGCGGCGCAGGCCACCTCTGGCGCTCCATGTCCTTCTACCCGGTTGTTGCCCCGGATTTCGGTGCTCCCGTTCCGGCGCGGCTTTCACTCCTCGCGGGTCCGCCGCCGCGACCCATGTCGCCATCGCGTGATGCGCGTGAAAGCTGACGACTGACAGTAAAACCCGCTTCCCTGCTGCCTACCCCGTAGCTACGATCGCGCCTCCCTATGGGGCCCTTGTCCTCCGTCGCTCCCGCACCGCGCACCGTGCTCTCGGCGCTGCCGAAGCTGCGGCTCGCGGAGCTCGGGCGCGAGCTCGGACTCGCCCTCTCCGACGCGCCCACGAAAGACGCGCAGATCGATGCGCTCCTGCCGTCGCTCCCGCCGCTGCCCGATCTTGTGGGACGCCTCGGACGCGACGAGCTCCGCGCCGTGTGTCGCGCCCTCTCGCTCGACGATCGCGCACGCGGTCGCAGCGAGCTCGCGGCGCGCATCCTTGGCACCACGCCCGAAGCCCTCGCGCCTCCGCGACCACCACGCGACGCGAGCGGATTGCCCCGCGCGGGAGACATCGTTCACGCGCGACATCGCCAGTACCTCGTGAGCGACGTGACGCCCGGCGCGAAGCCAGGCGAGGCCACGCGCGTTGCGATGGTCTGCCTCGACGACGACGCGCAGGGACGCCCCCTCACGATCTTCTGGGAGCTCGAACTCGGCGCGCTCGTGCTCGCACCCGAGACGCACGGGCTCGGTGAAGTCGCGCGGCTCGATCCGCCGAGGCACTTCGCGGCCTACCTCCACGCGCTCCGTTGGAACGCCGTCACGGCCACCGACGCGAGGCTACTGCAAGCGCCCTTTCGCGCGGGCATCCGGCTCTTCAACCACCAGCTCACGCCGCTCAAGCGCGCGCTCGAAATGCCGCGCGCCAACCTCTTCATCGCCGACGACGTCGGCCTCGGCAAGACCATCGAGGCCGGGCTCGTCTTGCAGGAACTCCTGCTGCGTCAGCGCGTCGAGCAGGCGCTCATCGTGTGCCCCGCGTCGGTCACCCTCCAGTGGCGCGACGAGATGCAGAAGAAGTTCGGCCTCCAGTTCGAGATCTACGACCGCAAGTTCGTGTCTCGTCGCCGACAGGAGCGCGGCTTCGGCGTCAACCCGTGGACGACGCACACGCGCTTCATCATCTCGTACCAGACGCTGCGTCGGCCCGAGTATCGCGATCCCCTCCTCGCGCGCCTCGGCGAGCGCGCGCGCAAGTCGCTGCTCATCCTCGACGAGGCGCACACGGCCGCTCCCTCGTCGGCCACGCGCTACGCCATCGACTCGCGCGTGACGAAGGTCATTCGCGACGTCGCCCCGCGCTTCGAGCACAGACTCTTTCTCTCGGCCACGCCGCACAACGGACACTCCAACAGCTTCTCGGCGCTGCTCGAAATCCTCGACCCGCAGCGCTTCACGCGAGGCGTTCCGGTGACGCCCGCCGCGCGCGACTCAGTGATGGTGCGACGCCTCAAGCGCGACCTGCGCGAGATCGGCAGCGGGCACTTTCCCGAGCGGCGCGTCGTCGAGCTCGCGCTCGAACACCGCGACGGGCAGTGGTGGCGACACGCGGAGAGCGGTGCTGTGAGCGTCGGCAACGCGAGCGACGCGGCCCTCACGCTCTCGCACAAGCTCGCGGAGTACACGGCGCTGGTGCGTCCCTCGAAGGGACCGGGGAGGTTGGTGTTCGTCAACCTCCAGAAGCGCCTCCTGTCGAGCGTGGAGGCGTTCTCTCGCACGCTGCAACTGCACGCTCGCTCGGTCGGCAAGGGCGGCGCGTCGAACACCTCCGAGATCGACGACGAAGAAGACCTCGACGACGACACGCGCGAGGAGCTCGACGGCGCCGCCGACGAGGGACGCTCACGCACCCTCCCCGCCGTCTCGGGCCGCGCCAAGGAGCTGCTCGACGAGATGCTCTCGCTCTCGTCCGCACACCGCGACGAGATCGACGGTCGCGTGCTCGCGCTGCTCGCGTGGATGCGCGCCAACCAGTGCGCGGGCCTCGGCCTCGACGCGAAGCGCGCGAAGAACGCCGCGTGGAGCGACCGTCGCGTGCTCATCTTCACCGAGTACGGCGACACCAAGCGCTGGCTGGTGAACCTGCTCCAGACGCTCTGTGAGCCCACCGACAAGGGCCGCGAGCGCGTGATGCAGTTTCACGGCGGCATGAGCGACGAGGCGCGCGACGAGGTGCAGCGCGCGTTCAACAGCGCGCCCGGTGAGCATCCGGTGCGGATCCTCGTGGCGACCGACGCGGCGCGCGAGGGCGTCAACCTCCAGGGCCACTGCGCCGACCTCTTTCACTTCGACATTCCGTGGAACCCCGCGCGCATGGAGCAGCGCAACGGACGCATCGACCGCACGCTCCAGCCCGCGCCGGTGGTGAACTGCCACTACTTCGTGCTTCCGCAGCGCGCCGAAGACCAGGTGCTCCGCACGCTCGTAAAGAAGGTCGCGCGCATCGAAGACGAGCTCGGCTCGCTCTCGGCCGTCGTGATGGACCGCCTCTCCGACGCGCTCTCCACGGGCATCGACGAGGGCGCGCGCCAGCGCATCGAGGCCGCGACGCAGCTCGGCTTCTTCGGCGAGACCACGAAGCGCGAGCTCGACTCCGACCGAGAGACCGTCGAGCGCCTCAAGCACGAAATCGATCAGGCCGGGCGCCTCTTCAACGACTCGCGCAAGGTCATGGAGTTCGAGCCCGCCCTGCTTCGCGACGCGATCAACGTGGGCTGCGAGCTCGCGGGCGCGGTGAACCTCACGCAAGCGCCCGCCGTGAAGCCGGAGCCGACGCTCTCGCTGTGGTCGCTTCCGACGATGCCCGAGAGCTGGCAGACGACGCTCGACACGCTGCGTCCGCCGCGCGGCAAGGACGAGGCGCCGTGGGAGTGGCGCAAGCGTCCGCTCCTTCCGGTGAGCTTCGATCCGCCCGAGCGCATCAACTCGGGCGTCGCGCACCTTCACCTGTCGCATCCCTTCGTGCAGCGCATCCTCGGGCGCTTTCTCGCGCAGGGGTGGTCGTCGCACGACCTCGCGCGCGTGACGGTGGTGCGCAATCCCCACGACGGCATCGCGAGGGTCATCGCCTTCGGTCGCCTCTCGCTCTTCGGCGCCGGTGCGACGCGCCTCCACGACCAGCTCGTGAGCATCGCCGCGCCGTGGAACGAGTCCGGCAGCGGCAACCACCTGCGTCCTTTCGCCGAAGAGGCCGACCGCAAGGCGCTCGATCGATTGGAGCAACTCCTCGCGGCGGCGCCGACGCTCGAAGGCATCGACACGAAGGTGCAAGAGCGCCTGGTGAAGAGCGCGGCGAGCGACTTCGCGACTCTGTGGCCTCACATCGAGCACGAGGCCGACGCCGTCGCGCACGACGCCGAGCAGATGCTCACGCGACGAGGCGCGACCGAGGCCGACGCGCTGAGGCGCATCCTCGAAGCGCAGCGCAACGCCATCCGTGGTGAGCTCAAAGGGACGCAGCTCCCGCTCTTCGGCGACACCGACATCGCGCAGAAGGAGCAGTGGGATCAAGACCGCAAGTGGATGGAGCGCAGGCTCGAACGGCTCGCGAAGGAGATCGAGACCGAGCCCGCCGAACTGCCCGCGCTCTATCGAGTCGTGACGAGAAAACTGGAGCCGGTGGGGATGGTCTATCTCTGGCCGGGGACAAGGTGATTCTACGATGACCAAATACGTGATGGATCTGTGGAGTGTTGAGATTGTGTTGGAGGGGCGCTTGACCCGAGCCTCACAAAATTGACGGATCCCAAGTGGCATGAGAACCCCGTCACTGATCGCGTGGTGGATATCATCGAAAGTATCTTTCGTGACCTTCAAGTGGCTGGCCCCACGATCGAGAAACAGATTACGTGTTCCTGCTGGAAGCAGTCGGGGGCAATGGAGGAAAAATACGGCGATGTCGTCTTCCTGCTCGATATTGCTGGCCAGGATGGCGTGCGCGTCGTTGGGTGCAGTTTTCTGGAAGCGAAGATCAAACAAGCCGCTACCGGAAACTACGACGAGATCGAGCGCGAGCCATCCAAGAAGACGCAGAAAGCCCAACTGGAGTACATCAAAGAAAATACCCGATATCCACATCTGCTTTTATATAGCCGAGAACCCATCGTGTCCGGTGCGGCAAGGAATAATCAAGTACTGAAAACGCTTCGCTGGAATCACGAGAATTCCGCATACTGGCGCAACCACTTTTGGCGGCAAGAGGGTTTTATTCCGGAAGACTTCGATCTACTGGGCATGCACGCAGCGGTGCTGCCGCTTCCTCTCGCACTGCAGATCCGGCAGAACATCAAAACGCCTGGGGCGTTGGAGCAACGCTCTTCTTCGCTGTCCTCCCTTATCTGCCAGCGTTTTCTTCATGGGTTCGATTTGGATTTCGACCAAGAGGTGGTCGATGGCGTGCTCGGATATCAAGAACGAACTCGTCCTGCCAGATATCTGGTCCGCATCGCAGTGGGTAATGGCGGCTACCCTCCTCCCCCTCTGGACCGTAGGCCTGCTGATGGCGTGTGGACTGAGATCGAACGCACGACTGACGATGTCTAGCAGGGCAGCGACGCCGTGACCGATCTCGAATCCCGCTTCCACGCTGAATGGCTCGGGCTCGTGCAGCCTGTGGAGGGACTCGTCGTCTCCGTGCCCGTGCTCTCCGACGCTCAGTGCATGCGTCGGCAGCCCCTCTCGCATCAACAACGACTCGCCGAGCTCGCCCCCGTTGGTCGCATCGCGGATCTCACCGCGTTCCTCGCTGCGGTGCTCGATTGGACGCCTGATCTCTTCGACGTCGCGCCCGCACTCCCTGACGATCTCTCGCTCTACGTGCCCGAGGGGCACCAGACGCTCCGCCCCTCGCTCGCGCTCAAGCACCTCGCGGCGCCCGACACGTCGGCCGGGGGCTCCACCGACGACAGCACGCCCGCCTCCCGCGCAGGAAGCGCCTACGTCGCCCTCGTCTGGGATCTCCCTCCGGGGCTTCCGCTCGACAAGCCTGAGACCGTGACCGGCGCGTGGGAGTATCCGCCCGCTGCGAAGTTCGATCGGCTCCTGCGCGCGTGTCGCGTGCCCATCGGCGTGCTCACCAACCGCGACGTCGTACGGCTCGTGTACGCGCCCCACGGAGAGTCGTCAGGACACATCACCTTCCGCGTCGACGACATGGCCTCCGTCGCAGGACGGTCGATCTTCGATGCCTTCGTGATGCTCCTCTCGGCCGAGCGCTTCTTCGGCGTCTCGCCCGAGCATCAGCTCCCGGCCCTGCTCCGTGACTCGCGCTCGCGGCAGGCCAACGTCACCAATGAGCTCGCCGAGCAGATGCTCGATGCGCTCCATGTGCTGCTCGCGGGCTTCGTCGCCGCCGCAGAGCGCGATGGGAGCACGCTCCTCGACGACGCGCTCTCCCGCGACGACGATCACGTCTACAAGGGATTGCTCACCGTGCTCCTGCGCCTTGTCTTCGCGCTCTATGCCGAAGACCGGGGGCTGCTTCCCATCGAGCATCCGGCGTACAGCGAGAACCTCTCGGTGCTCGGACTCTTCGAGCAGCTCCAGAGAGATCATGGCGAGTGGCCCGACTCGATGGCGCGTCGCTTCGGCGCGTGGCCCCGGCTGGTGACGCTGTTTCGTGCGGTGTTCCTCGGCGTCGAGCACGGCGACCTCGTGATGCCCGCGCGGCGTGGAGAGCTGTTCGATCCGCACCGCTTCGCCTTCCTCGAAGGGTGGGGACCGGCGGGTGCTGCTCCCCTCTTCGATCACGACGCGATGAGCCGCGTGCGTGTGCCCACCATCGATGACGAGACGGTGTTCCGTGTGCTCGAACGGCTGCTGGTGTTTCAGGGCCAGCGGCTGTCGTATCGCGCGCTCGACGTCGAGCAGATCGGAGCCGTGTACGAGGCCCTCATGGGCTATCACGTCGTGCGGCTCACGGGTCCGTCGGTGTGCCTCAAGGGGGCCAAGGTGTGGGTCGCGGCGAGTGAGGTGCTCGCGCAGGCGCCCGCGCAACGCATCGCGTGGTTGACCGAGACGGCCGCGCTCGCAAAGAGCGCCGTGGCGAAGCTCGCAGAGGCGCTCAAGGCCGCAACGACCGAGGCCGAGGTGCTCGCCGCGCTCGATCCGCTGCGCGTCAAAGGAAGCGCCCTCGGAAGGATCGGTCAGCTCGTCATCCAGCCCGGCGCCGAGCGGCGCAGAACGAGCTCGCACTACACCCCTCCGTCACTCACGGCGCCCATCGTCAGGCGCACGCTCGAACCGCTCCTCGCCGCGATGGGAGAGGCTCCTTCGAGCGAGCGATTGCTCGACCTCAAGGTGTGCGATCCCGCGATGGGGAGCGGCGCGTTTCTCGTCGAAGCGTGCCGCTTTCTCGCCGATCAGGTCGTGGCCGCGTGGACGCGCGAAGCTCGCCTCGACCTCGTGGCGAGCGCGCACGGCGACGTGGTGCTGCACGCGCGCAGGCTCGTGGCGCAGCGCTGCCTCTACGGCGTCGACAAGAACCCGCTGGCGGTGAGCCTCGCGCGGCTCTCGCTCTGGCTCGTCACGCTGGCGAAAGACGAGCCCTTCACCTTCGTCGATCACGCGCTCCGCCACGGCGACTCGCTGGTGGGACTCGACGTCGAGCAGATCCGAGCGTTCCACTGGAAGCCCGGCGCGCAGTTGGAGTTCGCGCGAGAGCTCATCGACACGGCGCTCACCGAGGCCCTGGAGTCGCGTCAGCGCATCCTCTCGCTCGCCGCGAAAGACGACACGCGCGCCAAGGAGCACCTGCTCTGGGACGCCAACGACGCCCTCGCGCCCGTGCGGCTCATCGGTGACCTGATCGTCGGAGCGTTTTTTGCGCACGACAAAGACAAGGCCCGCGAGGCCGAGCGCAAGCGCAGGCTCGACCTCGTGGTGAAGTGGCTGGAGAGCCGCCGCGAGCCGCCCGAAGAGCTCGTCGAGATGCAGCGCGTGCTGCGAGAGCGCGTCCCCGCGTTCCACTGGTGGGTGGAGTTCCCCGAGGTGTTCTATGGGGAGAGACCCGATCCGCTCGATGGAGGCAAGGCCAACGAGAAGGCGTGGATGGATGCCTTCGTGGGGAATCCGCCGTTCGCGGGGAAGAACGTTCTGAGTCGAAATGAGGGACCGCGTTACATCGAGTGGCTGACGGGGACATTCGACGGATCGGATGGAAATGCAGATCTCGTCGCATACTTTTTTCGTCGCTCGCATCTCCTATTGGGCGCGAATGGAACTCTCGGGTTTGTTGCGACCCGGACGGCGTGCGAAGGGCTCACTCGCGTGTCAGGTTTGGCGGTGCTTACCGCCTGTGGTGGGGTGATCTACTGGGGAAGATCTGGATTCAAGTGGGATGGTGACGCTGGAGTTCAGGCGATCGTGGTGTCGATAGCCTTCGGCGAGATCGTCCGGTTCGTCGCTGAACTGGTCTTGGATGGTGTCCGTGTCAGGCGAATCTCTTCATCGCTCGCATCAGGAGAGGAAGTCAGAGTTCCTGCAGCGTTGAAATCGAACGCGGATGTGATTTCGCAAGGGCTGACGCCTCATGGGTCAGGTTTCTACTTGGATCAATCAGAGGAAGAGGCGTACATTAGTTCTAGCTCGGAAAATGCCTGTCGTATTTTTCGTGCCCTTGGTGGAAATGAAATTTTGACTAGTCCGACTGTGGTGAGCGATCGGCGGATCATCCACTTCGGTGACATGTCGTTGGTGGAGGCGTCTTCATGGCCTGATCTGCTTCGGCGACTGGAGGGGACAGTTAAGGTTGAGCGGGAGAAGCTTCCTGATTCAGACATCAACCGAAGGCTGAAGAAGTACTGGTGGCGGTTTTGGACTGACCGGCCGTCGTTGACGTCGGCACTTTCGGGGTTGTCTAAATGTTTGGTGTGTTCTGTTCGATTTACACATTGCGTGTGGACGTTTGCAGACCCGAGGCAGGTTTTTTTGACAACCGCCTGGGTCGCCCCAGTCGAGTCTTTCTCTCTGTTCTGTTCTGTTCAGAGCCGAGGGCATGAGGCTTGGGTGCGTTCGCGGGCGACGTCGAGGGGCGAGACAACCCTCACCTACAGCGGGCCTGCCTTCTTCGAGACCTTCCCCTTCCCTCAGCCCGATCCACGCGCGGTGATTCCGGAGCTGGAGGAGATCGGCGAGCGGCTCTACACGGCGCGTGCGGCGTACATGGTCGACACGCAGCAGGGGCTCACGCAGACGTACAACCAGCTCAAGGATCCGCGTGTGAGAGACGCGCGCGTGGTGGAGCTGCGGCGGCTGCACGAGGAGATGGACCGCGCGGTGCTCGCTGCGTACGGGTGGGATGACCTGGCGGTGCCTCCGTACGGGACTCCGACGAGCGACGCGGAGAAGAAGGCGCTGGAGCGCTTCGAGGACGAGGTGATCGACCGGCTGTTCGCGCTGAACGCGAAGCGGGCCGAGGAGGAGCGCGTCGCGGCCGAGCGCGAGGCGGCGAAGACGCCCGCGAACGCGAAGGGCGCGCGGAAGAAGAAGGGCGACGGCGGGGGTCAGGGGGAGCTGGGGATTGGATAACGACGATCGGCGCACGCGAGATTCAAGCGCGGCCAATCCGACAATGCCCCAACTCCAAGATTCATCGATTCGGCTTTCGAGCCGCATTGATGGTGGGGGCCAAGCAGATATCTATCGAGGGGAACACTATCCCTCCGGCCACGCATTGTCTGTCAAGGTGTTTGGCGAAAGGCCGGCATCAGAAGTTACCAAGCGCAGAATTGAGCGAGAACTCCGCGTACTCCGAAAACTTCACCATAGTTGTTTTCAGAAAATTCATGCGCATTCGACAGGGAAGAAGGGGGGCCACCCCTGGATTGCCTATCGATGGATTGAGGGCAGTACACTCGACACTTGGCTCCGCACCTCGCCAAGCAAAAACGAGAAACGCCATGTCATCTCGGACATCCAGATGATGCTCGTCGAACTCAGACAACACAAAGTTACGCACCGAGATATTTCCCCACGGAATCTCGTGGTTCAAAGTGGCGGACGCGCCATCCTGATCGACTTCTCAATTTGCAAAACGGACGACGCACACAGTCTCACGGGAGAGGACGCATTTATCGGCACCCGAACATGGACCGCGCCAGAGAGTGTCACTGCGGGGTTGTACTCTCATCTCAGCGATGTTTACTCATCTGCGTTAGTTGTGCTTTGCGTGATTGTCGGTCGAATCCTGTCAAATAGTGAGTTGGTCACACTGCGAAGTTGTTCTCCTGGCGATCGCCCGAAAGCCATCGCTAGGATTCTCTCGATTAACGTCAGCCAACCAGTAGTCAACTTCTCTAAAGCGTTGGAGACGGATCCTGATGCCCGTTCGGAAACAGCCCTTCAGTTTGCAGGTAGTTTGTTAGACTTGCCGACTGCGCCGTCTGGGCGGAACTCACTCAAGTTTTGGATTTTTGCTGGGGTCGTGTTTGTTGCAGGTGCAACGGTAATGCTGTTTCGTCATCGGATGTCACCACCAATCGTTAGTCGCAGGAATTCTTCTCCACTCCAACCGCTACAACTGTCGACTATTTCCCCGTCCCCGCGAAACATGCCAACAGAATGTCCGCCTGGTTTCCTCCCGATCCCAAGCGGACCTGTATTTCTGGATGGAAGCCGACGACGTGACAGAACCCTCGTCGCAGAATTTTGCATTCATCGAACTGAGGTGACTGCCGGACAGTTCGCGCATTGCGTTGATCTTGGCTTGTGCCAACCCGTTAATTCAGCCGTTTGCTCAGCTCCTCGACTCTCAACCTGGGACCGTCGGAAATCGTTCCCTGACAACCCCATCAATTGCGTCACATGGAACGATGCAAACGATTTCTGCGCTTCAGTCGGCGGGTACTTGCCCAGCGAAAGCGAGTGGAAACGAGCTGCGCGAGATGACTCATTTGCTCTGTACCCTTGGGGCAACGACAACGATCTGACTGGCCGTGTAAACGGATGCGGCAAGGAGTGCGCGCCGATCCAGGGCGGAATTCCCGCCTACGCAAGTCGAGATTCATGGCCAGACGTAAGCCCTGTTGGTTCCATTCCGAGCGGAGCGTCCCGTTTTGGAGTGCTCGACCTCGTAGGCAATCTATGGGAATGGACCGCGATGCTCGGACGAGCCAACGGTCGCTGTTTTCCGTACCGTGGCGGTTCATGGATTCAGGGGGGCACTGGCGTCGATCTACAGATTGACGCGTATCGTTGCAGCGCAGTTAGCCAACGCTCGTCCGCTGTTGGGTTTCGATGCGCACATGCCGTGATTCTTCGATCGCAGTAGGGCACGGCCGAGGGTGGGCCTAGGCACGAATTCAGGTCGCTTGCCCTACCGCTGCTCTTGCTTCCCGTCCAACGAGTAGTTCTGAAACAAGGCAGGGTTGAAACGATGCCGATCAACTGGAAACGCTGGTTCCATGAAGGGGGTGCGGCTCTTTCCCAGCGCAGGTCGGCGTAGCCGCGCGCCGCATCAACCGC
>CAMFHP010000003.1 GCA_945952225.1 uncultured Myxococcaceae bacterium | reverse complement strand
CGAAGAAGACCGTCGCGAAGAAGGCCGTCGCGAAGAAGGCCGTCGCGAAGAAGGCCGTCGCGAAGAAGGCCGTCGCAAAGAAGCCTGCGGCGAAGGTCGTCGCGAAGAAGGCCCCTGTCGCAAAGGCACCGAAGGCACCGAAGGCACCGAAGGCACCGAAGGCACCGAAGGCACCGAAGGTCGTCGCCACGCCGTCGCCCGAGGAGCAGCAGCTCACGGCGGTGCGCGCGCTCTCGGTCGATGAGCTCAAGAAGCGGCTGCGCGCGAACGATCAGGTGACCACCGGATCGAAGAACGAGCTCGTCGCGCGGGTCATCGACTGCGTGACGAACGGGAACCTTCCGCGCTGCCCGAAGTGCTTTCTCGGCAGGCTCCGCGTGCGCGCCGATGGGAGCTTCTCGTGCCCCGGCGGATACGACGACGACAAGTACCAGGCCTGCGACTTTCACGCGGCGAAGGGCTCCGTCGAGCGCCCCGCGTGGCAGTTCACCACGGCCGGCGTGGCCTGAGCCGCGCGCCCTCCACGGCACGCCCCCGATCGCGCCCCCCTCTGGCGACGCGCGGGGAACTCCCGCAGACTCCGCGCTCCCCCATGAACACACGACCGCTCCTGTGGGCCGCGCTCGCGGTCGCCTTCGCGGGCTGCGCGAGCACCATCGACGGAACGCGCGCCGACGCCGCGCCCGCCGATGTTCCCCCCGGCGTGAACCCCGACGGCGGCGACCCGTTTCGACCCGTCGATGCAGGGCCCATCGTGGTCGACGGGAGCACCGACACGGGCGTCGTTCCGCTCCCCGACGCGTCGGTCTTCGACGAGCGCTACGGCTACCTCTACGTGGGCGCCTACCTTCGCAACAACGTCGAGGAGGCCTACGCGAGCGCCGAGTTCCGACTCATTCCTCGCCCCGAAGACCCCGCGTGCCGCTACGTGAGCGCTTCGAACTGGGACGTCATCACCTGCGACGACGAGCGCGACCCGCCCGCCGATCCGCACCCGCGCCCCTTTCCCAACCCCGGCACCATCGCGCTGCGCGGCCCCTCGACCATGCTCGCGCAGCTCACGCCCCTCACCTCCGGCGACTACCGCTACTTCTACGACGCGCAGCCCGTGTTCCGCGGCCCCGTGCGCCTCCGGGCCATCGCGCGCGGCACGGCCACGGTGCCCGCGTTCGACCTCGGCTTCGACATCCCCGGTCCCATCACCGTGACCGCACCCTCACTCGGCGACGACACGCCGGTGACCGTGAGCACCTCGCGCGACCTCACCCTCGCCTGGCGCCCCACGAGCGCGCGGTCGGTGTACGTGCAGCTCTCGGCGCGCGGCCTCCTCGACGGCGTGGCCCGCTCGGTGCGCGTGCTCGCGGAGTTCCCCGGCGTGGTCAACACCGGCACGCTCCCGCGGAGAACGCTGACCTCGCTCGCGCGACTCGTGAACGCCACCGACGCGACGCTCACCGTCGTGCCGCAGAACCTCACCACCGAGCGCGTGGGCGCGTGGCCCGTGCAGATCACCGCCGTCGGCCGCGGCGTCAGCAGCCCCGTGGTCTTCACCGACTGAGCCCGTGACGTTCTCTGTCACTCACCGCGGACGCTGACTTCGCCGCGGAGGACGCGCGCTGTGGGCGGCCCTGCGGCGCGGCGTGCTCGACGGACGCAGCGAGGCGCGCGCGATGGGCGGCGCGTCGTCGGAGGTGGGGAGCACCGTCGGCCCGTGGGCGCTTTCGAAGCGGAGGTCGGGCACGGTGACGCCCGCGGCGGCGCGGTGTTCGGGCGGCAGAAAGTGGGTCCCGTCGGCCTGCGGGAGCGCCATCGCGGGCGGCATCGAGGGCAGCGGCGCGGGACGCACCGAGAGGCTGCGCCAGTGGGCCACGAGCATGCCCGCGGCCGAGGCCACGAGCACCGATGCGATGAACGATCGCTTCGAGCGCGCGCGGTGATCGACCGTCGAGGGATGCTGCACGCGCACCACCGGGAGCGGGCCCGGCGTGGCATCGGGCACGTCGGCGAGCACCGCGTCGATCATCGCGGGCGGCACCAGGGGCGTGGGCAGCTCCGAGGGGTGCGCGCCGGCGGACGGTTCGAACACGGGCATCCACGCGGTGCGCGTGCGGCGCGGCGCGAGGGGCAGAAGCTCACGCGCGAGGTGGGCCACCGAGGGGAAGCGGTCGTCGGGGCGGCGCTGGAGCGCGCGATCAACCGCGCCGATGAACTCCATGGGCACGAGCACGTTCATGGTGCGGAGCGAGCGCGCGCGGCCCTCGACCACTTCCTTCATCAGCCCGTACATCGAGTCCGATTCGAAGGGCAGCGCGCCCGTCACGCACTCGAAGAGGATCACGCCGAGCGCGAACTGATCGGCGCGCGCGTCGACGTCGCGCGGGTTCTCGATCTGCTCGGGCGACATGTACTCGGGCGTGCCGAAGACGTTGTCCGTCGCCGTGAGCCGCGGGCGCGCGCCCTGGATGTTCAGCTTCGAGATGCCGAAGTCGACGACCTTGGGCACCACCACGCCGTCGCGGGTCGTGGCGAGAAAGATGTTCTCGGGCTTGAGGTCGCGGTGCACGATGTCTTCGTGGTGCGCGGCGTTCACCGCGGCCATCACGGGGATCATCACGTCGAGCGTGCGCCCCACGCTGAGCCGACGCTCGCGGGTGATGACGTCGGCGAGCGACTCGCCGTCGAGGTACTCCATCACCAGGTATGCGATGTTGCCGTGGCGCCCCACGTCGAACACGTCGACCGCGTGGGGGTGACGGATCTTCGAAGCCGCGATGCCCTCGCGCAGAAAGCGCTCCTTGATCTCGCTGTTCTTCGCGTACTCGGGCTTGAGCGTCTTGATGGCGACGCGCTTGCGAAGGTCGATGTGCTCGGCCTCGTACACCGCGCCCATGCCGCCCACGCCGACCATCCGCACGATCTTGAAGTGTCCGATCTTCGTACCGGGTGGCAGCCCGAGCTGATCGAGGTCCATTGAAGCCTCCGACCCGCAAGAACGGCGGATGCGCGCGTTGCTTGAGCCACCCCGTACCGTTCTCCACGAAAACCCCTAGCGACGGCCGCGCCCCTTGCGCAGCGCGCGCTGGTGTCGGTGTCCGAACGGTGCGATCACCCGTCGCCCCGACGTGAGCGACGTGACCGACGTGAGCGATGTGACCGCGACCGACGCCGTGCCCTCGCTGTGGCGCGACCGCGATTTCAACATCTACTGGTTCGGCCAGACGCTCTCGGGGCTCGGCGACGCGTTCGCCTCCGTGGCCGTGCCGCTGCTGGTGCTCCAGGCCACCGGGTCGCTGCATCGCATGGGGCGCCTCACGGCCATCGTGTCGGTGGCCCACGTCGTCGCAGGACTCGCATCGGGTGTGCTCGTCGACCGCCTCGACCGACGCCGACTGATGATCGCGTGCGACGTCGGCCGATGGATCGCGTGGGCGACCGTGCCCCTCGTGTGGTGGCTCCGCGGGCCGAGCTACCCCGCGCTCGTGGCCGCGGCGGTGGTGGGCGCGCTGCTCGGCAACACCTTTCAGGTCGCGGCGATCACCGCGGTGGCGAACCTCGTTCCGCGCGCGCGGCTCATCGACGCGAACGGACGCATGCACGGCTCCTACGCGGCGATGTTCGCCGTGGGCCCGGTGCTCGCCGGTGAGGTGTGTCAGCGCTTCGGACCGGTCACCGCGCTCGCCTTCGACTGCGTGTCGTTCCTCGTGTCGGCGGTGTCGCTGGGCTTCGTGCGCAGGCCCTTCGGCGACGCCGGCGCGCGCGATCGGGTGGGGCTCGTCGAGGGCTTCGCGTCGGGCTTCCGCTTCCTCGTCTCCGTGCCCACGCTGCGCACGCTGACCGTGCTCCTCGGGCTCAGCTCGCTGCTCATGGCGGGCCGCGAGAACCTGCTGGTCTTCTACGTGAAGCGCACGCTCCACCGCGACGACCGCGCCGTGGGTCACCTCTTCGCGCTCGCCGCCGTGGGTGCGGTCGTGGGCGCGTGGCGCGCTCCCTCGCTGCGCGCGCGCTACGGATTTGCCGCGTGCTGGCTCGGCGCGGGCGCGCTCATGGGCGTGGCGCTCGCGCTCTTCGGTCGCGCGCACACGTTCACCGCCGCGGTGCTCGTCGCGACGGCGGTGGTCACCGGCGAGACCGTGCGCGGCATCAACACCATGACCCTCCGTCAGGAGATCACCCCCGATCGTCTCCTCGGACGTGTGACCGCGGCGTTCTGGGCGCTGCTCACCGTGCCCGCGGCCGTGGGCGCCGAGCTCAACGCGCGCCTCGCCGAACGGTGGGGCGTGCCCCGCACCATGGCGTCGCTCGGTGTCGCGCTCCTCGCGCTGATGGTGCTGGGATCACAGACCGCGATCCGACGACCGATCACCCGCGCAACGCACGGTTGATCCGTCGCGGGAGTTGCGAAGCCGCGCGCGCGATGCCACACACCGCGCCCCCTCATGACACCGCGCCAGCGCAGCTTCGTCGTCGCCGCCATCCTGCTCTCGATGTTCATGTCTGCGATGGAGGCCACGGTCGTCGCGACGGCGATGCCCACCGTGGTCGCCGACCTCCGCGGCATCGAGCTCTATGGCTGGGTGGGGTCGATCTACATGCTCGCGTCGACGGTCACGATCCCGCTCTGGGGAAGCCTCGCCGACCTGCGCGGACGTCGCCCCGCGATGATCGCGGGCATCGCGTTCTTTCTCCTCGGATCGCTCATGGCGGGCGCGGCCACGTCGATGCCCTTTCTGGTGCTCGCGCGGGCGGTGCAGGGCGTCGGCGCGGGCTCGCTCCAGCCCGTGTCGATGACCATCGTGGGCGACCTCTACACCGTGCAGGAGCGCGGTCGCGTGCTGGGCGCGTTCGGCGCGCTGTGGGGCGTCGCGGGCATGGCGGGACCGCTCCTCGGCGGGCTCATCGTGCGGGCCCTCTCGTGGCGCTGGGTGTTCTACATCAACCTCCCCTTCGGTCTGCTCTCCGCGGGTCTCTTCCTCGCGTTCTACCGTGACGTCGCCGAGTCCGCGCCGCGCGAACGGCGCCTCGACGTGGCGGGCGCGTCGGCGCTCACGGTCTCGATCCTCGCGCTGCTCCTCGGCGTGGGCGGAACCGCCCCGTGGCTCACGCTCCCCCTCGCGCTCGCGGCGGGCGCAGCGTTCGTGGCGATCGAGCGGCGCGCGCCCGAGCCCGTGCTGCCGTTGCAGCTCCTCACGCAGCGCACCATCGCGGTGTCGTCGGTCGCGGGCGCGTTCATGGGCGTGGTGATGATGTCGACGCTGATGTTCCTGCCGCTCTACGCGCAGGCCACACGCGGCGCGTCGCCCACCGAAGCGGGAACCACCGTGGCCCCGATGCTCCTCGGCTGGCCCCTCGCGAGCACCCTCGCGGGACGCGCCCTCGCCCGCGTGCGCGTGCAGCCCCTCGTGCGCGCGGGCCTCGGGTGCGTCGCGCTCGGCACCGCCGCCGTGTGGCTCCTCGTGCGCGCCGACGCGTCGCCCAACCTCCTGCGACTCGCGATGTTCTTCTTCGGCGCGGGCATGGGGCTCGCGAACATCTCGCTCCTCCTCGCCGTGCAGGAGAGCGTCGGACACGCCCAGCGCGGCATCGCCACGGCCACCTCGATGTTCGCGCGCAGCATCGGCGGCGCGGTCTCCGTGGGCGCGATGGGAGCCCTCCTCGCGCACCGCCTCGCGGGCACCGTCGATGAAGCGCGGCTCAACACCCTCCTCGGCCCCGAGCACGGCCGCGGACTCGCCCCCGAGGCCATTCGCGACATCGCCGACGCCGTCGCGCGGGGGATGCTCCCGCTCTTCGCCCTCATCGCCTTCTTCGGGCTCTGCGCCGCGCTCACGGGCGTGACATTCCCCGACATTCGCCTCAACGCGCGCGGCCCCGTGGCGCCGCCCGTGGGCGACTGACGGTCAGCGCAGAAACTCCCGGTAGAACGCCTCGCGCCAGGTGAAGAAGCGTCGGTAGCGCGGGTCTTCGAAGAGGGCCGTGGCGCCGCGTCCTGCGAGGCGCGCGTCGGCGAGGTGCGCGCTCTGCGGATACTTCAACGGCAGCGCGAGCCCCACGGCGGCCACGTCGGCGAGCGTAGGCGTGTCGCCGAAGAGAAAGGCCGTGCGGTCGAGGCGCGCGCAGAGGTCGGCGAGGGTGCGCTCCACCGTGGCCGTGGCCTCGTCGAGGGCGCGGCGCGCCGAGGGGATCAGGGTCGACGCGCGGGTCACCAGTCCGAGCGCGCGCACCGCGGGGGCGTAGCCGTCGGAGAGTCCCACGCCGAGGCGCACGAGCAGGTCGAAGAGGTCGCGCTCGCGGGCCGCATGAACGAGCGCCACACGCGACGCCGCGGGTGAGAACACCGTGTCGAGCTGCTCCTCGTAGTCGAGCACGGCGCGGCGCGCGGAGAGCTCGTCGGGCAGCAGCGCGCGTCGACCGTCGCGGGCCGAGAACGCCCGGTCGAGATGGAGCGCGATGGCCGTCGAGTCGGCGATGGCCTCGCCGTCGTGCACCAGAACGGGCACCTTGCGCTGCCCCGAGAGGCGGTACACCGCGAGCTGGTCGCGTCCCGGCGTGTGGTCGACGACGGTGTAGTCGAGGCCCTTGAAATCCAGCGCCGCGCGGGCCTTCTCGGAGTAGGGACTCAGCGGAAATCGATGCAGCGCCAGCGCCATGCGCGCGAGGGTCGCGTGGCCTGCGCACGGGCGCAACGGCGTTGACGGCGGGGCGTCGCGGGCGAGACCTTCCACCGTGATGCGCACCACGCTGGTCGGCCTCGGGATGCTCTTCGGCGTCGCGTGTGAGAGCGCAGGCGCCATCGGCGGTCCGCCGTACCCCGACGACGCGTCGGAAAACTCCGACGCATCGGAGACGTCCGTCGATGTCACGACGGACGCGCCCCGCGATGCCGCTGCGCCCGATGTCGTTCGCGATGCGGTGACCGCGGATGCAGCGCGCGACACCGCGGTGACCGACGTTCCCCGCGACACGGGCGGGTCGCTCCCGCCCGGCGATCCGCAGGCCCGCAGCGCCACGGAGATGTGCGCGCGATGGACCGCCGACCGCGTGCTCCGCGCGAGCCGCGTGTGGACGGCGGGCGCCGACGCGTGCGACCCCGGCACGCTCTCGAGCGCTGCCCACGACGACGCGATGCGCGTGCTGAACCTCTACCGCTGGCTCACGGGAGAGAGCGTCGCGGCGGCCGATGCGTCGCTCGCCGCGGGGCAGCAGTCGTGCGCCGTGATGATGACGGTCAACGGCACGCTCAACCACATGCCGCCCTCGTCGTGGCGATGCTTCACCGACGCAGGACGCGCCGCGGCGGGCTCCTCGAACCTCGCCCTCGGCACGAGCTCTCCCGCGGCCTCCGTCGACCTCTACGCCAACGAGCGCGACCAGGAGCTCGGACACCGCCGCTGGGTCTTCGCCCCCAACCTCGGCCCCACGTGGTTCGGGGCCACGTCGCAGGCGTCGTGCATGCAGGTGTTCCGCTCGACGCATGCGACGGTGACCCCCGTGGCGGTGGTCGCGTGGCCGAACCCGGGACCGTCTCCCATCGAAGCCTTCGGCGGCGTGTGGCACGCGCAGAGCGGCCTGCGCGATGTCGCAGGCGCGACGGTGGAGGTGCGCAACGACGCGACGAACGAGGTGCTCGCCATCACCCGCGTGTCGGCCGCCAGCAACTACGGCAACAGCGCCGCCGTCGCGTGGCGCCCCTCGGGCTGGACGCCCGCCGTCAACACCACCTACCGCGTGACCCTCACCACCCCCTCGGGCGCGCCGGTGGTCTATCGCACGACACCCGTGCGCTGCCGCTGATCGCACGCGGCAACGAATCGACGAACCCTCACCGGTCATCGAAGAGGCGATCATGGGCCTCTTCTCGTCTCGCAGTGCGCGCGCTCCCGGCGACGCCCACGTCGTGGTGGTGGGCGCGGGCGTCGGCGGCCTCGCATCGGCCGTGGCGCTCGCCTCGCGCGGCGTGCGCGTCACCGTGCTCGAACGCGCGCCGCACGTGGGCGGCAAGATGCGCAGGGTCACCGTCGACGGTCGCGCGATCGACGCGGGGCCCACGGTGCTCACGATGCGTCCGGTGTTCGAAGCGCTCTTTGCGAGCGCGGGCGAGCGCCTCGAAGACCATGTGAAGCTGCGACGCGCGGAGGTCATCGCGCGGCACGCGTGGGGTGATGGCGCGGGCCTCGATCTGTTCAGCGACATCGAGCGCTCGGCCGACGCGATCGGCCGTCTCGCGGGCGCCCGCGACGCGCAGGGATACCGGGATTTCTGCGCGTACGCGGCGCGCATCCACGGCGCGGTCGAAGAGACCTTCATGCAGTCGCAGCGGCCGACGCTGGCGAGCGTGATCCGTCAGCAGGGGCTCGGCGCGATCTCGCAGGTGGCCCGCATCGACGCGATGCGCACGGTGTGGCGCGCGCTCGGAGACTTCTTTCGCGACCCGCGGCTCGTGCAGCTCTTCGGGCGTTACGCCACGTACTGCGGATCGTCGCCGTGGCGCGCGCCCGCGACGCTCAACGTCGTGGCCCACGTCGAGCGCGAGGGCGTGTGGACGGTGGATGGCGGCATGCACGCGCTCGCGCAGTCGCTCGCGAAGCTCGCGGAACGCCGCGGGGCCACGGTGCGCTGCGAGGCGCCCGTGCGCGAGGTGACCTTGCGCGGCGGACGCGCGACGGGCGTGACCCTGGAGTCCGGCGAGCACCTCGCGGCCGACGCCGTGGTGATGAACGCCGACACCGCGGCCCTGACCGACGGACGCTTCGGGGAGGGTGCCCGCGCCGCGTGGACGCGCAGCCCCTCGGAGGGTCGCTCGCTCTCGGCGGTGACGTACTGCATGGCGACGCGCGCGCAGGGCTTCGAGCTCGTGCGGCACAACGTGTTCTTCTCGTCGGACTACGCGCGGGAGTTCGAAGACATCTTCGACCGTGACGAGCTGCCGACCGAGCCCACGGTCTACGTGTGCGCCCAGGACCGCGACGACACGGCGCGCGCCCCCGACGACGGCGTCGATCGGCTGCTGCTGATCGTGAACGCGCCCGCGCGCGGCGACCGACGTCCCTTCACGCCTTCGGAGATCGACGCATGCACGCAACGAACGCAGACGCTGCTCTCGCGCCTGGGGCTGAGCCTCGACTGGACCCCGTCGCGCTTCATCACGACGACGCCGACGGACTTCGAACGGATGTTTCCGAGCACGGGGGGCGCGCTGTACGGCCCTCCCTCGCACGGCATGACGTCACCGTTGTATCGGGCGCCGGCGCGCTCGAAGGTGCCGGGGATCTTTCTCGCGGGTGGGAGCGCGCACCCGGGCGCGGGCGTTCCGATGGTGGCCCGCAGCGGGATGCTCGCAGCGGAGAGCGTGCTCGCGTCCCTCGCTTCGACCGCCCCCTCGCGAGCCGCGGCTACGCCTGGTGGTACCTCGACGCCCTGAGCGACGACGGCCGCCACGCCATCACCCTCATCGCGATGCTCGGCAGCGTGTTCTCGCCCTTCTATGCGAAGGCGCGCGCGCACGGCGTCGCGGCCGATCCGCTCGACCACACGGCGCTCAACGTGGCGCTCTACAGCCCCGGCGCGAAGGTGTGGTCCCTCAACGAGCGCGGCCGTCACACCGTGCACCGCAGCGGCTCCGAGCTCGTGCTCGGCGCGAGCACCCTGCGCTGGGAGGGCGACACCCTCGTCGCCACGATCTTCGAACGCACCACGCCCTTTCTCACGGCGCGTCCCTTCGGCGATGCGCGCATCGCGGGCACGGTGCGCCTCCACCCCAAGGTGCTCGTCGACGATCCGCACGCGCTCGACGGCGAGGGCGCGCACCTGTGGTGGTCGCGGGCTCCCTTCGCGCGCGTCGAGGTCGAGCTCACCGAGCCCGCGCTGCGCTGGCAGGGCGACGGCTACCACGACGCCAACGCCGGCGACGGCCCCCTCGAAGACGCCTTTCGCGCGTGGAACTGGTCGCGCGCCACCACGCCCGACGGCGCCGCCATTCTCTACGACTGCGAGACCCTCGACGGCCGCGCGCTCCGTCACGGACGTGTGGTGACCGCCCGCGGCGAGGTCGAAGCCCTCGATGCTCCGCGCGCCGTGGGCCTCTCGCGAACGCCCTGGGGTGTGTCGCGCGCCTCGCGCTGCGACGCGGGCGCGAAGGTCTCGGTGGAGCGCACCCTCGAAGACTCGCCCTTCTACGCCCGCAGCGTGCTTCGAACGCGCCTGCGCGGACACGACGCGCGGGCCGTGCACGAGAGCCTCGACCTCACGCGCTTTCAACAGAAGTGGGTGCAGTTTCTGCTGCCCTTTCGCACGAGGCGGCTGTGAGGGTCGGCGAGCTCGCGGCCCTCGGACTCACCGCGTGGAGCGCCCTCTCCTCGTCGGTCTCGCTGCGCGCGTCGCTGTCGCGCGTGCTCTCCCCCCGTGAGCACCACGGCACGCCTTCGCAGACGGTGAGCGTGCGGGTGATCCGTCCGTGCGCCGGGGCCGAGCCCTCGCTCGCCGACACGCTGCGTTCATCGCGCGCGCTGCGTGGCCGTGTGCCCTTCGAACTCATCTTCGCCGTGGCCCGCGACGACGACGCGGCGCTCCCCATCGCGCGCGCCGTGGCCGACGAGCTGCGCGCCGAGGGGATGCGCGTCGATGTGCTCGTGACCCACGCCGCGGGCGTGAACCAGAAGGCCTCGCAGCTCGCGGCCGTGCAGCACCGCTACGCGCCGTGCGACTACGTGGCCAACGTCGACAGCGACGTCGACTGCGCGGGAATCACCGTCGACGACCTCGTCGCGCCCTTCGCCCGCGAGGCTTCACTCGCGGCCCTCTGGGTGCCCGTGGTCGAAGACGGCGGAAGCACCTTCGGCGACCGCGCGTCCGATGCGCTCCTCGCGGGCTCGCTCCATGCGTTTCCGTTGCTGTCGTCGATCGACCGCGGCGGGCTCGTGAGCAAGGCCGTGATGCTGCGCACGCGCGACCTCGACCGCGCCGGGGGCTTCGCCGACCTCGAACGCCACCTCGGCGAAGACATGGAGCTCGCCCGTCGACTCCAGGCGCTCGGGCTCACGACGCGCGCGCACCGCGCCGTGCTCACCTCCCGCGCCCGCGGACGCTCGTGGGACGCCGTGGTCACCCGCTACGCCCGCTGGCTCGCCGTGATCCGCGCGCAGCGCCCCGCGCTCATGGCCTCGTACCCCGCGCTGTTCTTCTCGACGTGGCCCCTGGTGCTCGGCGCGGCGGTGACATTGCCTGTCGCTGGCCGTCTGCGCCCTGCGCTGGCCGTCGGATGTGCGGTCGCCGTGGGCGCGCGCCTCGCGGTGGCCGTCGCCGCCCGCCACGCCGCGAAGCACCCGCTACGTCGCGCCCTCGCCGACACGGTGCTCGCCGACGCGCTGCTGGCCTCCGCGTTCGTGCGCGCCCTCTCCACCCGCGCGGTGCACTGGCGCGGACGCACGCTCGTCATCGACCCCGGGGGATTGCTCCGCGAGGCCTGAGCGCGCGACGGCGTCGGCCATGCGTCGCAGGGCCGTGGCCATCGCCGCGTCGTCGAGCCCTGCCGCCGCGGCGCGCACCGCGGTGAGCGCGTCGGTGCACGGCGCCCGCTGTTCGAGCGCGCGGGCCAGCGCGAGGAGCGGACCTTCGAGCTCTTCGTAGCGTTGTGTGGAGCCTTCGAGCAGCAGGGTGACGTGGCGTCCGAGGTGCGCCGCGTCGCCGAGGGCGTCGGCCATGCGCAGCGCCTCTCTCGCCCGCTCACGCACCGCGCGCCGTTGCGGGAGCAGCACCTCGCGCGACTGCGCCGCGAGGTCGTCACGGAGCTCGGCGAGCGATTCGAACACCGACGGCCATCCGTCGTCGGCGGCGGCGCGGCGCGCGGGGTCGGCGCAGGCGCGGGCCGTGAGGTCGAGCGAGGCCGCGAGGGCTTCGAGCGCGAGTCGCACACGACGCTCGCGGATGCGATGGGCCGAGACCGCCGAGACCGCGAGGTTCACCACGGTCGACGCGACGATGCCCAGCAGCACGGCCTCGATGCGCACGCGCACGGCCTCGCCCAACGAGTGGAAGGGCATGAGCACCAGGTAGAGGGCGGTGAAGCCCGCGACGAGGTATCCGCCCGTCATCGTGAAGCGATGGCAGAGCCACACGGTCGCGCCCATGGAGCCCAGCACCACGCCCGCCGCGCCGTAGCCGTGGAGCGTGAAGGGCCAGAGCGCGAGCATCGCCGCGGTGGCCGCCCACGCGACGAGCGCCGACACGAGCTGTTCGAGCCCGCGGCGCAATCCGCCGTAGGCCGTGGGGGTCACGCACACGATCGCGACGAAGCCGCTGGAGATGGCGTCGGGAACGCTCAGCGCGTGCGCGAGGGCCACGGCGCACGACGACGCGACGGCGGATTTCACGGCGAGGTAGACGGGGTCTGCGAGACGGCTCACGGCGCGAGGGGCGCGGACCCTATCACGCCTCCCGGGCGCGTCATCCAGGCCAGCGCACGCGTCGCCCACACGCCCAGCGCGCTCTCGGGCGTCTGGATCGCGGGGACATACTCCGTCACATCGTCGGCACGGAGCGCGGCGTCGATGCGGTCGAGTCCGTCGGTCACACGACGCTCGTGGAGGAGCCTTCCCTCTTCGACGTTGCGCACGGGTTCGAAGGCCTCGCCCACGTCGACGAAGAGGTGCGGACGCTCGGTTCCACGGAACTCGTAGCGCAGCGCGAGGGGCACGGTGCGGGCCTTCGCGACGCGCGCGATCTCGGCGCTCCCGCGCAGAAAGCCCAACGGACGCTGCGTCGAGGGACGCTCGGCGCCCTGGGGAAAGATCCACACCGAGCGACCGGGCTCCGAGAGCAGCCGCGCGGCGTAACGCATGGCCGCGGCGCCGTCGGAGGGGTTCGTGCGGTCGACACCGAAGGCGCCCACGAGTCCGAAGAACGGGAGCTTCGTGAGGTTGGCGGCGTCCATCATGGCGTGCGAGTCGTGGGGCGCGAGGCGCGCGGTGACCCAGAGCGCCACGAGCGGATCCCACCAGCACACGTGGTTCGAAACGATCACTACGGGGCCCTCGCGGAGCGCGTCGGTGAGGTTCGACAGCCCGCGCACGCCCACACGTTCGAAGCCCGCGCGCAGCTTCGTCTCCGCGTGCCCCGCGAACCACCGACGGAACCACGGATGTTTGCGCGACGGGATCACGGCGACGCTCCCCACAGGCCCCGCGCGAGCCCCGCGCCCCAGCGCGAGACCCCCATCGCCCCGAGCACGCGGAACACCTCGGGATACACCCTCGGATGGCGCACCGACGTGCGAGAGAGAAAGCGCACGAAGTCACCGACGGGCATCTCATCGCGGAGCATCGCGCCGAAGCGCGCATCGCCCATCGCGTGCAGCGTCGAGAAGGCCGCGTCGAGGAGCGTGTTGAGCTCGCCCGCGCGCGACGGATCAGTCGGCGGCGAGGCGATCATGTGGGCCAGCGCGCCGGTGCCCGCGTGGAGCGCCGTGTCGTGCACCACCGCGCCGAGCGTGTGCTCCTGGTGGTTGGCGAGCGCGTCGGCGATGCGCTCCACCGCGGGCGCGAGCGAGCGCAGCGTCGCGCCGAAGCCGCAGTAGGTGAGCGGCGAGTGGCGCGCGGCGGCGTCTCCCACGAGCACCACGCGCGGGGCCGGTGCGCGCGGCGCGGGCGTGAGCCGTGACCAGCCGGTGATGTACCCGAAGGTCGGCCGCACGAGGCGCACGTCGCCGCGCTTGTACCGCGGCAGCGTCTCGAAGAAGCGCGCGTAGAGACGCATCAGCGAGCCCGCCTCCACGCGCTCCACGCGGTCGTAGAAGAAGAGGTACACCGTGGTCTCGCCGGGCCCTGCGGGAAAGGCCTCCCAGATGTGCTGCCTCCCCGCCTCGACGCCCTCCGTCGTCACGAGAATCTCTCCCACGCGCGGATCGATCTCGTCGGGCGCGTCGCCCTCGGCCACCCCTTCGAGCACGCCGCCCACCGTCGGGCAGAGCAGGTCTGCCGTGGCCGACGGTGACGCCGCGCCGCGCGCATCGAGCATCAACCGCGCGCTCACCGTACGCACCGCGCCCGCGGCCGTGGAGAAGCGCATCGCCACGCCTCCCTCGCCCGACGCGAAGCCCGTGAGCGTGTGCCGGTCGAACACCGCCACGCCGAGCGCCTCGGCCCGCGCCCGCACCCGTCGCATCAGCGTCGCCGCGTCGACCGCGCAGTCGAGCACCTTCGTGACGGGATATGTCCCGCCCTGGTGCCAGCGGCAGATGCCGTGGTCGTAGCGGGCGAGCACGAGGGCCGCGAGGGTCTCGTCGTCGACGATGCCCGCGCGCACGAGGGCGGCGAGCTCGCTCCAGCTCGCGTTCCACTCGCGGTGGGTGAGGCCCGCGGTGCCGCGGTCGAAGACGGCCACGCGGAGCCCGCGCATCGCGAGCATCGGGGCGTAGAGCAGCGAGAGCCCTCCGCCCACGAGGGCCACGTCGTAGTCGTTCTGCGCGCCCGCATCGGGCGCAGACGCGGGGGCCTCGTCGTCGCGGGGACGCGCCGCGCGCAACGCGTCGAGGTGTTCGAGGCGCTCGACGAGCTCGGGCCCTGCCGAGGCGCGCACGCGGTCACGGGCGGTGTCGACGGCGCTCACGGGGTCACCTCCGCGGCCACGGGCAACGACCTCGTTCCCCGCGGCGGAATCGCACACAGAAAGCGCACCTCGTCGAGGGGCGGCGGATCGTCGTCCATGGGCTCGCGGCTCGCGCCGAAGACCGACAGCGACGCGCGGGCCACGAGCGCGAGCTTGCGTCCCTTCGAGACCACGGCGCGCGTGTCGACGGAGTTGCCGCCGCGCGACCGCACCACGCGGCCGATGTCGGCGTAGAGCAGCCGCGCCGCGCGGATCGCAGGGCGGCAGTCGCGCGGGAGCATCGGCACGCCGAGGTCACCGCGCGCGTAGAGCCCGTCGGCCTCGCGGAGCAGCCGTTCGACCACCGTCGCGATGGCGGGGTTGAACGTCGGCGCGCGGAGCCACACGTCGGGGTCGAGGCCCGCCTCGCGCACCCAGGCGAGCGGGAGGTAGATGCGACCGTTGCGCGCGTCTTCGCCCACGTCGCGGCAGATGTTCGTGAGCTGCATCGCCGCGCCGAGGTCACACGCGCGGGCGAGCACGCCGGGCTCGCGGCGTCCCATGAGCACGGTCATCATCACGCCCACCGCCGAGGCCACGCGCGCGGAGTACGCGAGCACGCCCGAGAGGTCTTCGTACCGGCGACCGTCGACGTCCCACGCGAAGCCTTCGAGCAGCGCGTCGGGCACGGCGCGGGGGAGCTCCCATGCCTCGATGACGTGGGCGAAGGCGCGGTCGACGGGGTGGTCTTGCGGCGTGCCCGCATAGGCGCGGTCGAGGCGCGTACGCAGCCGTGCGAGGGCCTCGGGCCCCTGCCGCGGAGACACCGTGTCGACGGCGTCGTCGGCCACGCGGCAGAAGGCGTAGACCACCGAGGCGGGCTCGCGCACGCGGCGCGGCAGCAGGAGCGAGGCCGTGTGAAAGCTCTTCGAGCCCTCACGCAGGATCTCCCTGCACCGCGCCACGTCGGCGGCGTAGCGCTCAGCGCGTGCGAGCATCGGGGACCACGGTGTCGAGCACGCGCGCCGACGAGAGCACGCCGGGCATGCCCGCGCCGGGGTGCGTGCCCGCGCCCACGAGGTAGAGCCCCTCGATGTCTTCGCTCTTGTTGTGCGGACGGAAGTACGCCGACTGCGTGAGCACGGGCTCCATGCCGAAGGCCGCGCCCTTGATGGAGAGCAGCTCGTCGTGAAAGTCCTGCGGGGTGAGGAGCTTCGACGAGATGATCTCGTTCTCGAGGCCGGGCATCACGGTGCGCGAGAGGTAGCGCTCGATGCTCTTGCGGTACATCTCCGCGCGCGCCGACCAGTCGACGTTGGCTTCGAGGTGCGGCACCGGCGAGAGCACGTAGAAGCCGTCGCAGCCCTCGGGGGCGAGCGAAGGGTCCGTGGCCGTCGGGCGGTGGAGATAGAGGCTGAAATCGTCGGCGAGCACCTTCTTCTCGAAGATGTCTTCGAGGAGCTCTTTGTACCGGGGCCCGAGGAGGATGGTGTGGTGCGCCACGTCGTCGTACTTCCGCTTCGTGCCGAAGTACCAGACGAAGAGGGACATGGAGTAGCGGCTGCGCTCGATGCGCGAGTCGGTCCACGCGCGGCGGTGCTGGGGCTCGACGAGGTGGCGGTACGTCCACGCGGAGTCGCAGTTGGAGACCACCACGTCGGCGGCGAGGCGCTCTCCGTCCGCGAGCTCGACGCCCGTGGCGCGGCCGTTCTCGACGGTGATGCGCTTCACGTCGGCGTTGGTGCGCACGGTGTTGCCCTGCCCCTCGATGAGCTTCACGAGGCCCTGCACCAGCGCGCCGGTGCCGCCCATCGGAAAGTGCACGCCCCACTTGCGCTCCAGGAACGCGATGAGCGTGTAGATCGACGTGGTGGAGAAGGGATTTCCGCCCACGAGCAGGGGGTGGAAGCTCATCACCTGCCGGAGCTTCTCGTCGTGGATGAACTTCGACACGAGCCCGTACACCGTGCGGTAGCTCTCGAGCTTCACCATCTCGGGCACGATGCGCAGCATCGATCCCCACGACCCGAAGGGCACGTGCGCGAGCTCTTCGAAGCCCACCTTGAAGATGCTCTCGCTCTGGCGCACGAAGCGCTCGTAGCCCTCGACGTCGCGCGGTGAGAAGCGGGCGACCTCGCGCTTCATGTGCTCCGCGTCGCCGTTGTAATCGAACGACGTGCCGTCGTGAAAACGGATGCGGTAGAAGGGCGACACGGGGCGCATGTCGATGTCGTCGGACATCTTGCGGCCGCACAGCGCCCACAGCTCCTCGAAGAGGAAGGGCGCGGTCACCACCGTGGGTCCAGCGTCGAAGACGAAGCCGTCCTGGCGGTACACCCGCGCGCGGCCGCCGACCTGCGCGTGGCGTTCGAGCACCGTCACGCGGTAGCCCCGCGCACCGAGGCGCACGGCTGCTGCCAGGCCGCCGAAGCCGCTCCCGATCACGATCGCATGCGCACCAGGCTGTTCACTCTTCACGGAGACGTTCCTTTCGCAACACGCAGCGGAACGGTCCGTCCGCCAAATCCGAGCGTTTGCACAAAGCAGGATGCAACGATCGCCCTTCTGGCTTCATCCCAACGGCACACAGTCATGAGCGAAGCAACCGGACGTTTTCGGATCCAGGTCGTCTCTGAACTCACGGGCGTTCCTGCCCCCACGCTGCGCGCGTGGGAGCGTCGCTACGGCATTCCAACCCCCGCCCGTACGGCTTCGGCCTACCGGCTCTACAGCGACCACGACGTCGCCATGGTTCGCCGCCTGCGCGACCTCTGCGCCAACGGCATGTCGATCGCCGAAGCCGCCCGCATGGTGAAGGCCAGCGAAGACGGCGCGGCCACGCTCGAAACCGCCGACGGCGATCCCTTCACCGTCGCCACGCGTCGCCTCCTCGACGCCATCCTCGCGTTCGACACGCGCGCCGTGGAGCGCGAGGTCGCGCGCGCCCAGTACCTCGGCTCGGCCACCTCGGTGTTCGAGCGCGTGTTCCAGCCCGTGATGCGCCGCGTGGGCGAGCTCTGGCACGAGGGCAACCTCTCCGTCGCGCAGGAGCACATCACCACCACGGTGATCTCCGACGCCGTGCGCAACATGGTGCGCCTCACGAACCCCGAAGACTCGTCGCGCACGGTGCTCCTCGGGTGCTTCGCCGACGAGGAGCACGCGCTGCCCGTGCACGGCGTCGCGCTGCGCCTCGCGTCGTGGGGCATCGGCACGGTCACCCTCGGCATGCGCACGCCGCCGTCGGCCATCGCCCACGCCGTGCGCCAGCTCCGTCCCACGGGCGTCGGCCTGTCGGTCACGAGCCCGCTCGATCCCGCCGTGGCCGGGCCCCTCCTCGCGGAGTACGCGAAGGCCTGCGACGGCGCGCCGTGGTTCGTCGGCGGCGCGGGCGTGAGCTCCATCGCCCGCGAGGTGGCCGCGCACGGAGGCATCGCCATCGAGGGTGACCCCTCGGGCTCTCGTGCGATCATCGAGCGCGCGCTGCGCGAGTACGAAGCCGTGCTCGAACGCGCCGACGAGAGCGCCATCGCGGCCACCGCGATCTGAGCGTTCGGTCTGTCACTCCACACTCCATCCCCTTCACCGGGAGCACGACCTGCGATGCGACGCCCCCTCTTCGCCTGCGCCCTGACGCTCTGCACCGCCGTGGCCTCGGCCGACCCGCCCGCGGCCCCCTCGGCGCCCGCGCCCGCCGCGCCGTCGCCTTCGCCCACGCAGCCTGCCGCACAGCCCGCCGCGCCGTCGGTGGGCACCGCGGTGGGCCTCCCCCGCGCGCCCGAGTTCTCGCTGGAGAGCACCACCGGCGCCACGCGTCGGCTCCGTGATTTCTCGGGCCGCGTGGTGATCGTGCTCTACGAAGACCGCGACTCGAACCAGCAGAACAACGACCTCAAGCGCGAGCTCGCCGAGCACGCGCGCACCGAGGACCTCACGCGCGACGTCTCGCTCGTGCCCGTGGCGAACCTCAGCGCGTACAACTTCTGGCCCGCGCGGGGCTACGCGCGCGACGCCGTCGTCGAGATCGCCCGCGAGCAGGGCTACGAGATCATGATCGACTGGACGGGCGACATGGCCCGCGCCTACCGCTTTCGCCCGGGCGTGAGCCACGCGCTCGTGGTGGGACGCGACGGGCGCGTGCTCTTTCGCGCGGCCGGCGCGCTGAGCCCGCGCTTCCGTCGAAACTTCTTCGAAGCGATCTCCGCGGCGATCCACGCCCCGCGCTGAGAATCCCGCGCGCGTACCCGCCGCGCGACGTCCGCATTCCCCCGATCACCGAACGCGCCCGCCGCTTGTCAGAAAGTTTACAAGCGGTCGCCGTCCGTGCCATGCGTTCAGTATCCACCCAATGGCCTACGCAGACCGACAGGGGCGCGACAAGGGCGCCCGCGACGCGATGGTTCAGGCCGCGGCCCAGCTCGCTGCGGCGGCGTCCGCCCACGGGCGCGTTCCTCCCCACGACCTCGAAGCCGAGCGCGCCGTGCTCGGCGGAATCCTCCTCGACAACGCGGCCATGTCGACCGTCGAGTCGATGCTCACCGCCGCGGATTTCTATCACCCCGCGCACGGCGTGATCTTCGAGGCCATCCAGGCCGTCGCGGGTCGCCACGAGCCCATCGACATCGTCACCCTGGCCTCGGAGCTCCGGGGCCGCGACCGTCTCAACACGGTGGGCGGCGCGCAGTACCTCGGCGAGCTCACCGACACGATCCCCACGATCGCGCACATCGAGGCCCACGCGCGCATCGTCTCCGACCACGCGGGCGTGCGCCGCATGATCGAGGTGGCCCACGAGATCGTGGCGCGCGGCTACGGCGACCACGGCACGGCGGATCAGTTCCTCGACACGGCGGCTTCGAAGGTCTTCGAGGTCGCGCAGAAGCGATCGAAGAGCACGCTCATCCCGCTGGAGCAGGTGATCCTCGAAGCGTTCGAGCGCATCGAGAACACGCTCGTGAGCGGCGCGCGCATCACGGGCACGGAGACGGGCTTCCGCGACCTCGACACCCTCACGTCGGGCATGCACGGCGGCCAGCTCATCATCATCGCGGCGCGTCCCGCCATGGGCAAGACGAGCTTCGTGCTCAACGTGACCTCGTCGGCGGCCTCGTCGTCGGGCAAGCCCGTGCTGTTCTTCTCCCTCGAAATGCCGCGCATCGAGCTGGCCAACCGTCTGCTCTGCGCCGACGCGCGCATCGACCAGTCGCGGCTGCGTTCGAACCTCCTCACGCAAGACGACGTGACGGCGCTCACGGCCTCGGCGAACAAGCTCCACTCGCTGCCGATCTACATCGACGACTCGGGCGACCTCACGCTGCTCGAACTGCGCGCCAAGGCGCGGCGCATCAAGAGCGAGCGCGACATGTCGCTCATCATCATCGACTACCTCCAGCTCATGAAGGCCAGCCGCGAGCGCATGGACAGCCGCGAGCGCGAGATCTCGGAGATCTCCCGCGGGCTCAAGGGCCTCGCGAAGGAGCTCAACGTTCCGATCATCGCGCTGTCGCAGCTCAACCGCGGATGCGAGACGCGGCCCGACAAGCGCCCCATGCTCGCCGACCTCCGCGAGTCGGGCGCCATCGAGCAGGACGCCGACGTCGTGATGTTCATCTACCGCGACGAGGTCTATCACAAGGACTCCGAGGACAAGGGCATCGCGGAGATCATCATCGCCAAGCAGCGCAACGGCCCCACCGACGCCGTGCGCCTCCGCTTCGTGCGCGAGCTCACCAAGTTCGAGAACCTCGCCCTCGACGAGCACCACTACGCCGACACGCAAATCGCCGGCATGGACGACCTCGGCGACGGCGGCGACCCCGGTCCCGGCGCGTAGCCCTCCGCGCGTTTCGCCCTTCGCAGAAGGTGTTTCCGATGATCCACGGCCCGCGCGTCCTGCTCGTCACCGCGGCCCTCGTCGCGTGCAGCGGCGCGCGTCCGACGGCTCCCCTCGAAGCGCCCGTCGCGCCCTCGGAAGTGCCCGCCGACGGAACCACCGCATCGTCCGACGCGCCCACCGTGACCGACGCGCCCTCCACCGCGAACGCACCCGTGCGCGCGGGACCGGTGCAGGTGACGGCCCTCGACGCACACGCGCCGCCCGACACGCCGCCGCGCGTGCGCATCACGGCCCCCCGCGCGGGTCTCGTGCTCCGCGAAGACCGTGTCGAGGTGCGACTCGCGCTCACCGCGTGGAGCGTCACCGAAGGCCGTCATGTGCGACTCGCGCTCGACGACCGCGCGCCCGTGCGTGTGGATGCGCCCTCGCGGCCCGTGGTGTTCGAACGGCTCGCGCAGGGCACGCACGTGCTCCGCGCGTGGGCGGCGTGGGAGACAGGCGAGCGCGTGACGACCGCGGGCGCGATGACCGCGACGGTGTTCCACGTGGGCGAGGGTTCGCGCGTCGATGCGCGCGCGCCGCTGCTCACCTGTGATGCCCCCGATCGCAGCAACAACGGCTCGCTCGACGTGCAGTGCGCGGCGGGCAACGCGACGGGCGACGTGCACGTGCGCGCCACCCTCGATGGCGTCGAGCTCGCGCCCCTCACCGTCGACACGCGCTACCGCATCGCGCCCCTCACCGCGGGCACCCACGCGCTCGTGCTGGAGCTCGTCGACGCGCGCGGCACGGCCGTGCCCGGTGTGTTCAACCGTGTGGAGCGCAGGGTCACCGCGCGCTGAGGGCTACGGGCTCGTGCGCTTCGTCACGTCGGTGACGGCCGCGAGGAACCAGTCGTTGCCCCAGCGATCGCGCACGCCGCCGGAGCGCTCTCCGTAGGGATGATCGCTCACGGGGTAGGTCTCGATGGCGCCCGCGGCGAGGGCCCGCGCGTGCGCCGCGTCGGGGTCGCGCACGAACACATGGAGCCCCACGCGCGTCGCGGGCCACGGCGCGCGCGGTGCCGAACACTCGACGGTCACACCTTCGAGGGAGAACTCCGCGTGGCGCACGGCGCCGTGCTCGTCGCGGGTGACGTGGGTGACCGTGGCGCCGAAGGCGGCCTCGACGAAGCGGAGAAAATCCTCGACGCCCTCGACGTTGAGGTAGGGCGTGACGGCGGCGAATCCGGGGGGAACGTGAGACATCGACGGAGACCTCCTGTGGGGTGCGCGCGAGAGGTGCCACGGCGCCGCGGGCGCGGTCTTGGACGAAACCGTCACCCCGCCACGGTGAGCCCGCTCTCATAGCGCCCACGCAACACCGCCGACGGCGTGAGGCCGCCGAGGTCGCGAAACTCGCGGTCCATATGGGCGTGGTCGAAGTAGCCCGCGTCGACGGCGACGGTCGCCAGCGTCACGCCGGGACGCAGCCCGCGCAGCGCCCGACGGAACCGCACGAGCCGCGCATACACCCGCGGCGTCACCCCGAGCTCGCGCTGAAACCGCTGCACAAACCGACGTTCCGAGAGACCGCTCGCGGCCACGAGCGAGGCGATGGTGCGCGGCGGATCGGGGCGATCGAAGCGCGCGAGGGCCCACGGCGCCACCGGGTCGGGCGCGGTGGCGAGGGCGAAGCGCGCGTCGATCCATGTGAGGGCGGCGTCGAGCACGGCCGCGGGCGTCTTTGCGTGGGCGCAACGATCGGCGAGGGCGCTCCCCGCGGATCCGAGCAGCGCGTCGAGCGAGGTGAGCGTGCCCGAGAAGCCCGCGAGCGGGAGGTTCAACAGCCGCCGCGCCCCCAGCGGACGCAGCCGGATCCCCACCGCGCGATGCACCGCGGGATGCCCGATGACCTCATGGCGCTGGAGCATCCCCGAGGTGCAGCCGCCCACGATGCGCGCGTCCCCCACTCCCTCGACGAGTCGCATCGCGTCGCCGAGGTTGGCCACCACGTCGATGAGCCCGCACGGCAGCACGCGCTCGTTCGACGCCGCGAGCGCGCCCTCGGAGTACCACACGGTCTCGACGTCGCGGGCCATGCGCGCGGGCACCGTGGCGTGGGCGAACACGCACGACACCCCTTCGCCCTCGATGCGCTGCACGCGGATCACCCGTCGCTCCGTACCATCCGCCCCGCGCGGCGAACAGCTCACCGACGCGCGCGCTGTCACACCGCGGGGCCGTGATAGCGTCGCGCCCGTTCGTTTCTGGAGCGGGAGATTCGAGCGCGTCGCACCCGACGGCGGCGCCCTCGCAGGTGGGTCGTGGTGCCGTCGGAGCGTCCCGAGGTCGAAGCGTGATCCGTCGCACCGTCGCGTCTGCCGTGAGCGCCCTCTTCTCCGCCGCGCTGTTCGCCGCGCCTGCCGCCGCGCAGACGCTCCGCGCATCGCCCGCGTTTCAGGGCCAGGCGCGTCCCGACGGCTTCGTTTCCGTGGCCGTGACGCTCGCCCCGGAGGGCCCGCGCGACGCCGACATCACGCTGTTCTCGCCCTCGCCGTGGGCCCTCGACACCGCGCGCGTCACGACCCCGGCAACGCCCGGTGCGACGCGTCTCGTGCCCCATCCGCTCGGGCCCTACGGCGAGCTCTCGATCACGCTCGACGGACGCGATGAGCAGCCGATCTCCGACCTCGCGAACACGCTCTCGGTCGACGCCGAGACGGCCTACGTGCTCACCGTCGACGTCGATCCGCACGAGGTCTCGACGCTCAACACCCCGTCGCCAGGCCCCGGCGCCACGCACCACGTCGTGGCCCTCACGCTCGGCCGCGACGCGCAGACGCTCGGCTACCTGTGGCCCACGCAGCCGTGGATGTACGGCGGACTCCACGCGGTGGTCCTCGACGCCCGCGCGCTCCAACGGGCGCCCTCCGAGGCGCGACGCACGCTGCGCCAGTGGGTCGAGAGCGGCGGAGAGCTCCTCGTGGCGACGCCCTCGGTCGAGACGCTCCGCGCGCCTGTGTTCGCCGACTATTTTGGCGCCGTCGAGGCCCACGACGGCACCGTCGACGGACCGCGCATCACCGCCACGCCGTGGGGATTTTCCGCGCGCCACGGGCTCGGCCACGCGTCGTTCACGCTCCACGATCTCGCGGCGAACCACTGGCCGCCGGACCTCGACGCCGAACGCGCGCTCGTCGACTTCGCGAACGACGCGCGACGACGGAGCGACGCCTCGGCCCCGCCCGGCTCCCTTCGCCTCGCGCGGGATTTCGCTGCGGGTGAAGGCCTCGCGGCGTGGCGCGGCTTCGACGGACCGCGCGCGATCCACCGCGTGCTGCTCCCGGTGATCGCGCTGCTCGCGGTGTATGTGATCGCCGCGGGAGTGCTCATCGCGCGCAACCGTCGGAGCCCTTCACCGCTGCGCCTCTTCGTGCGGCTCCCGCTCGCGTCGTTGGCGTTGCTCGGTGCGGTGACCACCGCGGTGCAGCTCGCGCGTGCGATGCCCGACACGGCGCGCGTGCTGGTCTTCTACGATCTCGGCGAGGGCGCGACGACGGCCGTGGAGCGCGTCTTCGCAGGGCTCACCGCGGGCCAGGCGCGCACCTTCGCGCTCGCGGCCCCCGAAGGCGGCGCGGTGCTCTACCACGGCACGGGCGACACGCGTCCCTCGCTGCGATGGCGCGACGCGCGGCTCTCGCTCACCCGCGCGCGCATCGGGCGCTGGGAGTCGGGCCACACGTACAGCGAGCGCGCGGTGACCGTCGGCGGCGTGCAGGTGCGCGCGATCGGCAACGCGGCGGTGATCGAGAACCGCGGCCCGTGGCGCATCGAAGAGGCCGCGCTGCTGCGAGACAACGCGGTGATCGCGCGCCTCGACACGCTGGAGCCCGGCGCCTCGCGCACCGTGCCCTTTACGCGACCCGACGACGCCGCAGAGACGACGCCCGTGCTCCACGGAGGGCCGCTCGTGACGTCGGTGGTGCAGATGCAACGCGCGAACGACCGCGGCGTGCAGCTCCTCGCGCGGGTAACGCTGCCCGACGAGGTGCGACGGCGCTACGAGTCCGCGGGCTTTCAGGTGCAGGAGGGGCGCGCGGTGCTCCGTGTGGCGGTGTCACCGGGCGCGCGTGCGCAGCGGGTGGCGAGCGCGCGCACGCTCACCGACGAGGAGGCCGCCCAGCAGGCGCTCGCGGCGCTCAAGGCCGACGACGCGGGCGACGGCGACGCAGCGATCGAGGGCGACGGAGGAACGGACCGATGATCGAGTGCGAGGGGCTCACGCACACCTTCGGCGCGCGCACCGCGCTCGACGGCGTGACCTTCACGGTGCCGAAGGGCGAGGTGTTCGGCTTCATCGGACCCAACGGCGCGGGCAAGACCACGACGATCCGCATCCTCGCGACGCTGCTCGCGCCCACCGCGGGCACGGCGCGCGTCGGGGGCATCGACGTGCGCGAAGACCCCGAGGGCGTGCGACGCATCGTGGGCTACATGCCCGACACCGCGGGCATCTACGAGCGCATCACCGCGGCGGAGTACCTGGACTTCTTCGCGAGCGCGATGGGCATCGCACGCGACGCACGACGCGGCGCCATCGACCGCGCGGTGGAGCTCACGGAGATCGGCGCGCTCCTCGACCGCGAGGTGTCGGCGCTCTCGAAGGGACAACGGCAACGGCTGTTGCTCGCGCGCACGCTGCTCCACGACCCTTCGGTGCTGCTGCTCGACGAGCCCGCGAGCGACCTCGACCCGCGGGCGCGCATCGAGCTGCGGCAGCTCCTCGCGTCGCTCGGGCGCATGGGCAAGACGATCCTGCTGTCGTCGCACATCCTCACGGAACTCGCGGACATGTGCAGCTCCATCGGCATTCTGGAGCGGGGGAGGCTCGTCACCGCGGGGCCCATCGACGCGGTGCAATCGGCGCTGCGACCGGGGCGGCGCGCGCGGGTGACGGTGCTGCGTGATCCCGCGCGGGTGCCCGAGACGCTGGCGCGATTCACGTTCGTGAAGTCCACCGCGCGCCTCGACGACGCAGAGCTCGACGCGCACGGCGGCGGACGCTTCGAAGTGAGCTGGGAGGGCGACGCGTGGCGGCTCTCGGAGCTCGTCGCAGCCCTCGCCGCGGCCGACCTCGCGCTCATCGCCGTCGAGCCCGAACGGAGGGATCTCGAACGGCTCTTTCTCCACGCCACGGGAGGTGCGCCGTGAGCGCGCTGCAACGGATCTCCGACGCGCTCCGCGACGCGAACCCAATCGTGCGCAAGGAGCTCCTCGCCGCCCTCCGCACGCCCCTCTACGTGCGCGCGGTGGTGGTCTCGCTGGTGTTCGTGGGCACGGTGGTGGCGCTGAGCGCGGCCTCCATCGCCGACGGACGCGAGCCCTGGGAGGGCGGCAAGACGCTCTTTCAGGTGTTCTTCGGCGTGACATTCTTCGTCATGGTGCTCGTGGGCACGACCTTCGGGGCCACCTCGATCGTGCAGGAGCGCGAGGCCCGCACGCTCGACGCCCTCACGCTCTCGGCGCTCGGTCCGCGGCGCGTGGCGCGGGGCAAGCTGGCGGCGGTGTTCCTCTCGACGGCGTTCATTCCGGTGCTGGCGCTGCCGCTGCTCGGGGTGGTGACCGTGTTCGGCGGCGTGACCGCGGGACACCTCGCGGTGGCGACGGTCTACGCGCTGGTGTTCGGCGCGGTGGGCGCGGCCTTCGGCGTGGCCGTGAGCGCATCGGTGTCGACCACACGCGCGGCGGTGACCGTGACGGCGCCGCCCGTGGCCCTCGCGACGCTCATCGGGGGGTCGGTGCTCACGGCGGTCGGCGAGCAGTACGCGCGCTCGCACGCGCTCTCGATCCGCGGCCCGCTGTTCTTCGCCGACGCGTACTTCGCGCTGCCCCTCGACCGGAGCTACCTGCTGTGGCTCGTGCTCGCGCCCCTGTGGCTCGCGCTCACGCCCGGCACGCTCTTCTACGCGGTGGCCCACGCGGGGCTCCTCGACGCCACGCAGGACGCCACGCGCCCCGTGAAGCGCTGGGCCCTCGCGGCCACGCCCGCGACGCTCGCGCTCGCCCTCGCCGCCGCACGCTGGACGCCGGCCTCCACCAGCGACCGCGTCGGCCTCGCGTGGAGCCTCACCGGCGCGGCGGTGACCCTCGCCACGGCGATGCTCTTTCACTTCGCGGGCACCGCGCGCACGCCCACGCGGCGCATGGCGCGCGAACACACGGGGCCCTGGCGCGCGCTCCTCCCCGCGGGACGTATTCCGTCACTCCGTTTCGCATGGCTCTACGGCGCGCTGACGGTGGCGCTCTCGACGGCGCTCTTCGCCGCGGGCTCGCCTGCGATGCGCGCGCTCACCGCGTGGACGGCGGCCTTTCTCGGCGCACTGAGCGGGCTCATGGCGCTGCGCGGCGCGCGCGACGACGAGTCCAGCGGCGCGGCGCGGCTCCACGGTGTGGTGGCGCTCTTCGTGACGGGCGTGGGCCTGTGGCTCGTGGCGCTGCTGCAACAGCTCGGCGGCGGCACGCACCCCGACCTGCTCGCGCACCCGACGGCGCCGCTCGCGCTCTCGCCCACGTGGGCGCTGCTCGCGGCGCTCCAGGCGGTGCGTCCGCACGACGTCACGGCCGACACGATGCGCGCGCTGTGGACGGGCGCCGGGCTCTACGCCGCGGCCGCGCTGGTGCTGCACGCGCTGGCCTCGCGACGCGGGCGAACGTGAGTCAGCGGGCGGCGAGCGTGTGGAGTTCCGCGGAGGGATACACCCGCACGCCGCGCGGCGGATCGTGGGCGAACGTGCGCAGCGCGAGGGCCACGGTGCGCCCCTCGATGGGACGCGCGTCGAAGAGGTTCACCACGGGCGCGAAGGCCTTCGAGAGGGCCACGGCGATGCGCTCTCCAGCCCGATGCTCCGCGCGTTCGCCCAGCAGCAGCGAGGGCTGCGCGATGGCGAGGGATTCGAAGCCCAGCGTCGCGAGGGCGGCTTCGACCTCACCCTTCACGCGGTTGTAGAACACCAACGAGCGGGCGTTGGCTCCGAGGGCCGTGACGACATAGAAGCGCGTCGCGCCGCGCGCGCGGGCCGCACGGGCGAAGGCGAGCACCGCATCGTGGTCGACGGCGCGAAAGGCCTCGCGGCTGCCCGCGCGCTTGATGGTGGTGCCGAGGGCGCAGAACGCGTCGGTGGGCGCAGGGAGTCCCGAAGCGTCGAGGGAGGAGAACGCCACGGTGTGCTGCGAGAGCTTCGGGTGCGCGCGGTCGAGGGGCCTGCGCCCGAGGGTGACGACCTGTGCGAAGAGGTCGTCGGCGAGGAGCGCGTCGACGAGCGCGGCGCCCACGAGGCCCGTGGCGCCGGCGATCCATGCGGTGCGTGCGGTCATGAGGCGGAGCATCGCACGGCCGCGGTCAGAGCCATCGCTTGTGGCGGAACCACCCGATCATCGCGACGGCCACGCCCAGCATGAGGATCAGCGCGAAGGGATAGCCGTAGCGCCAGTGGAGCTCGGGCATGCGGTCGAAGTTCATGCCGTAGAGCCCGGCGATGAAGGTCAGCGGGAGCATGAGGGTCGCGACGAGGGTGAGGGTCTTCATCACCTCGTTCATGCGGTTCGAGACCACGGAGAGGTACGCGTCGAGCGCGCCCGAGAGCAGCTCGCGGTAGCCCTCGGCGAGGTCGGAGACGCGCACGAAGTGGTCGTGGATGTCGCGGAAGAAGGGCAGCGCGCGCTCGGGGATCTGTTCGAACTCTCCGCGCGAGAGCCGCAGCAGCACGTCGCGCTGGTGCATCGCGATGCGGCGCAAGCGCTGGAGCGAACGCTTGAGGCGAAAGATGCGCTGGAGGAGTTCCTGCTGCGGGTTCTCGACGACGGCGCTCTCGACCTCGTCGATGTAGCGGTCGAAGGCGTCGATGACCGGGAGGTAGTAGTCCACGACGTGATCCATGATGGCGTGGGCCACGAAGCCCGGGCCCTTCTCGAAGAGCCGCGGGTTGCGCGCGCACTCGTCACGCACCTCTTCGGTGGCGGCCATGTCGCCGTTGTGATGCGACACGACCCACGTAGGGCCAATCACCAGGTCGAGCTCCACGGTGCGGAGGTCTTCGGGGTTGTCGTGCTCGCACGCGATGCCGTGCACCACGACGTAGAGGTAGTCGCCGTAGTCCTCGACCTTCGGAATGATGCGCTCTTGAAAGATGTCCTCGACCGCGAGCGAGTGGAGCCCCAGCGCGCGGTGGAGCAGCTCGCGCAGCGTCGGGTCGTCGCCCTCCAGGTCGAGCCAGAACGGCACCTTCTCGCCCACGAGCTTCGGGAGTTCTTCGAGGGCGGCCGTGGTGCAGACCCCGTCGGGTCCCCGCGTGTGGATCTTCGCTCGCATCACCATGCAGCGCGGACCGTAACACCCTCGCAATGCGCGACGGAACGCGTGTCCCGCGGCGCGAGCGGGGTGATAGTCTCCGCCGCGGCGCCATGGCAGACGACCCCAAGCACGCCCCTACGCAGAAGCCCGCGCGCGCAGCGCCCGAGTCGCTCCGCACGCTGCAGCTCGACGACGACGCGCGCGTGCGAAGTGAGTTTCAATCGGCGCTCAAGGACGCGCGACGCCCCGCGGTGGTGGTGATGTCGGGCAACGAGGTGGGCACGCGAAAACGCCTCGCGGGCAACGCCACGCTGGGCCGCGATCCCACCAACGAGCTCGTGCTGAGCGACGCGGGGATCTCCTGGCGCCACGCGCGCATCGAAGACCGCGGCGACGCGTGGGCCCTCGTCGACCTGGGGAGCACCAACGGCTCGCTCGTGAACGGCGAGCGATGCACCGATCGACGGCTCGCCCACGGCGACAAGATCGTGCTCGGGCGCACGGTGCTGCGCTTCGAACTCATGGACCCTCTCGAAGAGGCCTACGACGAGCACCTGCAACGGCTGCTCAACGTCGACGACCTCTCGGGGCTCTTCGTGCGGAGGCGCTTCGATGCGGAGCTGTCGCTCTACGTCGATGCGGCACGCGCCTCGGGTCGCCCCGTGGCCCTGCTCGTGATGGACATGGACGGCATCAAGGCCATCAACGACCGTCACGGACACCTCTTCGGCGCGTACACCATCGGCGAGACGGGGCGGCTCATCGGGCGTGTGGTGGGCGAGCGGGGCATCGGCTCGCGCTTCGGCGGCGATGAGTTCTGCGCGGCGCTTCCCAACGTCGACACCGACGGGGCGACAGAAATCGCGGAGGAGATCCGCGCTGCGGTGAACGCCCACGGATACAGCTACGAGGGCGTCGCGCTGCGGCCTGGCATCTCCATCGGGGTTGCCTCGTTTCCGGCCGATGCGCCCGATGCGGCGGCGCTGTTTCAACGCGCCGACGAGGCGCTGTACCGCGCGAAGCAGGGCGGCAAGAACCGCGTCTGCCGCTGAGACAGGAATCCTCGATCAACGCTTCACAACGGACCCGCGACGCGAGAGCATCGCCCTTCGCGATCGTGCGCGCCCGCCGCGCGCCACCCACCGACGGAGCGCAGGATGTTCGAGGTCCGGTGTCAGGAATGCCAGAGCCCCTTCGAGGTCGACGAACGTCGCATTCCCCGCAGCGGAATGCAGATGCGTTGCCCGAAGTGCAACACGTCGTTCCTGGTGAAGCGTCCTGCCGGTGCCGCCGCGGCGCCGCCGCCTCCGCCCGCAGCCGCCGGTGTGCGCGGTGCGGCCCCGCCGCCCACGCCCGCCTCCAACGCGGTGAAGCCCCCGGCGCCGCCCGCCCCCGCGCTCTCGCTCTCGCGGGCGGGTGAGCACACCGACCTCCCGGCGCTTCACAACCCACACGCCGACCTTCCGCTCCCCCTCGACCCCTTCGCGTCGCTCCCGATGCCGAAGGACCTCGACGCCGACCTGCCCGCGCCGCGCGATTTCGCCCTCGACCTCCCCGCGGTGAGCCCCCGCGCGGCGACGCCGCCGACCACGCGAGATTTCACCCTCGACCCCGCGGACCTCGGTCCCTCCATCGAGACCGCGGCGCCCGAATCCGTCGACCTCCCGGCCTCCCTCGACGCGGCCCTCCCCGCGGTCATCGACTTCGGCAGCGCGGGCCCTCGTCCGCCGACCTCCGCGGGCGTCCCCGGCGTGGCGGCCCAGCGCTCGAAGCCCGAACGTCCGCGCCCCGCGGCGAGCACGAACCTCTTCACCCCGACCGCCCCGCACTCGGCCCTCTCCCTCGATCTTCCGGTCCCCGTCGACGCGATGGCCACCACCGACCTCCCGGCGCCGGTGACCTCCGACGCGGCGTCGGCGATGGGTGACAACCTCCCGTCTCCCTCGACGGCCGCGCTGCCCGCGCCCGTGGGCGACAACCTCCCCGTGGCGGTCGATCTCCCGGCGCCCACCGAGGCGCTCCCTGCGGCCTTCGACCTCTCGCAGTTCGGCGCGGCGCTCCCCGCCGCGGAGCCCGACCCGCTGCCCCCGGTGGTCACCTCGCCCAACATGAACTCGGGCGGCGCGAAGCTCGGACGCATCGGTCTCGAACGCAAGGCCTTCACGGTCCCGTCGAACTCCGACGACCTCCCCGTGCTCGCTGGCGGCGTGGCCCTCCCCGCGAGCGCGCGCGGCGCGCGTCCGGTCCGTCGCAGCGAGCTCGACCCCGACGGCGTGATCGCGCGCAAGGCCTCGAATCGCCCGCGTGCCCTCGACGACGAGCGCCCGGCGCGCGGCAGCTCGGCGTCGCACACGTTCGAAGCGCCACACACCACGAGCTCGCAGTTCGACGCGTTCGATCCGCCGTCGATGCGGGGCATCGGCGTATCGCACGACCCTGCCCCGTCGCCGCGCGCGCCCGCCCCGCAGGCCCCGCAACCGCCTACGGGAATGGGCTTCGGCGAAATCGACCTGGGCCCGCTGGGCACGGGCGCGGCGCCGCCCTCGTACGGCTTCGTGCACCCGAGCAGCGACCCGACGCAGCTCCACGACCCGTCGCTGCCGCCGATCGAGAACCCCTTCGACCCGAACGAGCAGAGCCACTACCCCGGCGCGCTCTCGTCGATGGAGCCCGCCCCCATCGACGACGACCTGCTCGGCGCTCCGTCGTCACCGTCGCCGCTGATGTCTCCCCTGCCGTCGCCTCCGTCGACGCCGCTCACGGAGTTCGACGCGCCGGTACGTCCGCCCGAGAAGGTCGAGAAGAAGTACCGCTTCGGCCCGCGTGTGCCCGAGACCTCGGCCGACGAGGAGCGCCGCCGCACGCGCATGATGTGGGCGCTCTACGGCACCCTCGGCGTGCTCGCAGTGGCCATCGTGGGCGGCGCCGCGCTGGCCCTGACGCCCTACGGCGCCTTCGGCAAGAACGCGATCGACGAGGAACTCCACGGCGACGAGCGCCTCTCCGCCGCGAACCGCGTGGTGCAGCAGGTCGACCGGGCGCTGGAGCGCGACACGTACGGCCGCGCGATGCGCGCGCTCACGCGCCTCGACGAGGCCCTCGCGCGCGTCCCCCAGGTGAAGGAGCTGCAGGCGTACATCGTGTACGCGAACAACATGGTGGCCGCGCGCTTCGGCCCCGACCCCGCGCGCATCGGGCGTGCGCGACAGGTGCTCGCGCAGCTCGTCGAGGCACCGCCGGGCATGCGCTACCTGAACCTCGCGCGCGCCTCCGACGCCCTCATGCGCGGCAACGCACGCGAAGCGCTGCGCCTCGCACGCCTCGACCCCATGGGCCGTGACCTCGCCACGCTGGCCGCGCAGCGACTCGACCAGGAGCAATGGCTCCGCACCGCGCAGCAGGGCCGTCAGCGCCACGCGTCGCCGCGCTCGCGTTACCTCCTCGCGCTCGCGTCGCAGGCCCGCGGAGACCACGAGACCGCACGCCGTGAGGCCGAGGAGGTGCTCCGCGCAGAGCCCGCCCACGCCGGCGCCCGCGTGCTGCTCGCGCGTCTGCTCTCGCGCTTCGAGCCCGAGCGAGACCGCGCCCTCGAACTGCTTCGCGACCTCGTGCTCGACGCGCAACCCGCACAGAACGGACGCCCCGCGAGGCCCGCCAACGCCATCGGCGCGTCGACCACGGAGCGCGCCGACGCGTGCGTGGTGGCCGGCCAGATCGAGCTGACGCGCGACCACGTGAGCGCCGCGCAGACGCGCTTCTCCCGCGCCCTGGAGCTCGATCCCCGATCGGCCCCCGCGCTCGTGGGCATCGGCGCGATTCTCTACCGTCAGGGCAACTTCGCCGACGCGCAGGCGCGCTTCCGCAACGCGTACAGCGCCGACCACGCGAACCTCGACGCGGTCATTGGCATCGCGCAGTCGAGCCTCGCGCTCAACCAGGCCTCCGAGGCCAAGGGCATCATCGAGCCCGCGGTGCACGAGCACCCCAACGACGGACGCCTGCACTACTGGCTCGGCAAGGCCCTCGCGGCCACGAGCGATCAGCGCACCCTCGCACAACAGGCCTTCCGCGAGGCCATCCGGCTTCAGCCCGAGAACCTCGACGCCTACGTGTCGCTCAGCGAGCTGCTGGTCAGCATGCAGCGCCCCGACGCGGCGGATCAGGTGCTGCTCGAAGCGCGCGCCCGCGTGCCCGAGAACGCCGCCATCCACCGCGCGCTGGCCCACGGGCGTCTCGCGCGCGGCGACCTCGCGGGCGCCGAGGCCGAGCTCCGTGTGGCGGTGCAGCGCGAGCCCGGAGACATCCGCGCGCACTTCTCCCTGGGCGACGTACTCCGTCGCATGCAGCGCCTCGATGCGGCACAGGGCGAGTTCGAGTTCGTGACCCGCGCCGACCCGAACTACCCCGGCCTCGCGATGGCGCGCGGGCTCCTGGCCGAGGCGCGCGGAGAGCTTCCGCAGGCGCTCGCGACCTTTCGCGAAGCCCTCGCGCGCGACCCCACCAACATCGAGCTCATCAACCGCGTGGCCGCGACGCTCGTGGCGCTGGGCAACTACGGCGACGCCGACCAGATGCTCCGCTCGGTGGTGGTCGATCAGCCCTCGAACGCCGACGCGCAGTACATCATGGGCCGCGCGCTCCTCGGCGCCGACAGCTTCGCCGACGCGGTCCACTACTTCGACCGCGCCATCGAGCTCAACCCGCAGCGCGCGGACTTCAAGGCCTACGCCGCCGAAGCGCACCGCCGCGCGGGCGACGTGCAGCGCGCCCTCCAGCTCGCGGAGCAGTCCATCGAGCTCGACCCCGCGTTCCCCCGCGGATACTGGGTGCGCGCCGAGATCCGCTTGTACCGCGGCGACGCCTCCAACGCGCTCGGTGACATCAACCGCGCCACGCAGCTCGACCCGCGCTTCTGGGCCGCCTACGCGACCTGGGCCGACATCGACGACGCCCTCGGCCGTCGCCAGGAGTCCGTGCGGCTCTACCGCTTCGCCATCGACCACGACAACCGTCACGGCCAGTGGTACTTCAACCTCGGGCGGCTCCTCGCGGACTCGGGCGAGACGGGTGCAGCGCGCAGCGCGTTTCAAGACGCACGCGCCCGCGGCACCGGCGTGACCCCGGCCCCTGCGTGGTACGCGCAGGCCACGCGCGCCCTCGCCGACATCGAGCGTGAGCATCACAACCGCGCCGCCGCGCGGCAGCTCTACGTCGAGTACCTGCGCCTCGTGCCCGAGGGTTCCCCCGCGTACAACTCCGCGGCCCTCGTGCTCTCCGACATGCTCCACGGCGACTGAGCGCCGCCCTCGCATCCCGCCCTCGCAGGTCGCGAAAATCCCTTGAAATCTCCGTGGAATGGTGGTGTCTGCGCGCCCGTCACGCGGCGTGCTTTCGGGCCGCTGGCACGTGTCTTGACGCCCGGGGTTCGATGGCTAGGTTGCGCCCCGGTCCGAACACGACACACCAACGACCCGCGAAGGGTCCTGCGAGGAGACTACGGAGATGGGGAAGGTCATCGGCATCGATCTGGGCACGACCAACAGCGTCGTCGCCGTGATGCAGGGCAAGGAGCCCGAGGTCATCGTCAACGAAGACGGTTCGCGCATCACGCCTTCGATCGTCGGCTGGGATGACAAGGGCGAGATCCTGGTGGGAAACGTTGCCAAGCGCCAGTCGATCACGAACCCCGAGCACACCATCTACTCCGCCAAGCGCTTCATCGGTCGCAAGGAGACCGAGGTGCAGGAAGAAGCCCGTCGCGTGCCCTACAAGGTCACGCGGTCGTCGAACGGCGACTCGGCCTTCGAAGTGCGCGGCAAGGTCGTGGCGCCCCCCGAAGTGAGCGCCCACGTGCTCCGCAAGCTCAAGCAGGCCGCGGAGGCCTTCCTGGGCGAGACCGTGACCGACGCGGTGATCACCGTGCCCGCGTACTTCAACGACACGCAGCGCCAGGCCACCAAGGACGCGGGCAAGATCGCCGGGCTCAACGTCCGCCGCATCATCAACGAGCCCACGGCCGCGGCCCTCGCGTACGGCCTCGACAAGAAGAAGGACGAGCTCATCGCCGTGTACGACTTCGGCGGCGGCACCTTCGACATCTCGATCCTCGAGGTGAGCGAGAACCTCGTCGAGGTGAAGAGCACGAACGGCGACACGCACCTCGGCGGCGACGACGTCGACCAGATCATCATGGAGTACCTGATGGCCGAGTTCCGCAAGGAGCACGGCGTCGACCTCACGAAGGACAAGATGGCGCTCCAGCGCATCCGTGATGCGTCGGAGAAGGCCAAGATCGAGCTGTCGTCGATGCAGGAGACCACGGTCAACCTGCCGTACATCACCGCGGCCGGCGCCACGCCGCTGCACATGAACATCCGCGTCACGCGCGCCAAGCTGGAGCAGATGATCGACCCGCTGGTCGAGCGCTCGCTCGAGGCCTGCCGCCGCGCCCTCAAGGACGCCGACAAGCGCCCCGCGGACATCAACGAGGTGGTGCTCGTCGGCGGCTCGACGCGCATCCCGCTCGTGCAGAAGCGCGTGAAGGAGTACTTCGGCAAGGACCCGAACAAGTCGGTGAACCCCGACGAGGTCGTGGCCATCGGCGCGGCCGTGCAGGGCGCCATCCTCACCGGCGAGGTGAAGGACATGCTCCTCCTCGACGTGACCCCGCTCTCGCTGGGCGTCGAGACCAAGGGCGGGATCTTCACCGCGCTGATCCCGCGCAACACCACGATCCCCACGTCGAAGTCCGAGGTGTTCTCCACCGCGACGGACAACCAGACGCAGGTCGAGGTGCACGTGCTCCAGGGCGAGCGTCCCATGGCGCGCGACAACAAGAGCCTCGGACGCTTCGAGCTCAAGGGCATCCCCGCGGCGCCGCAGGGCATGCCGAAGATCCGCGTGTCGTTCGACATCGACGCGAACGGCATCCTCCAGGTGAGCGCGAAGGACGAAGCCACGGGCAACAACCACCGCATCACCATCACCGCGGGCTCGGGCCTCGCGAAGGATGAGGTCGAGCGTCTGGTGCGTGAGGCCCAGTCGCACGAGGCCGACGACAAGCGCCGCCGCGACGAGGCCGAGGAGCGCAACAAGCTCGACGCGCTCACCTACCAGGTCGAGAAGACCCTCCGCGACCACAAGGACAAGATCCCCGCGAACGACGCCGCCACCCTCGACGCCGCCGTGCGCGAGGCCCGCTCGGCCATCGAGCGCCAGGACGCCGACGCGGTGAAGTCGGCCCTCGACAAGCTCCAGAGCGAGTCGCACCGCATCGCCTCGATTCTCTATCAGCAGTCGGGGCAGGAGGGCGGCGAGCAGGCGCCCCCCGACGCGACCGGCGGCGCCGCCAACGCGGGCCCCAAGCGCGACGACGTGATCGACGCCGAGTTCGAAGAGAACAAGTGACCCGCGTGCGGCGCAGCGTGCGTCACCCCACAGCCCCGTAGCGACGCGTCCGCGCCGCGACACCTCCAGAACACAGACACCCACCGCCCATTCCGCCCGACGCGTCGTTCGATGCGCCGGGCGGAGCGCCATCGACAGGCCGTAGGCTAGGCTTCGCGACCCGTGCCACGCCGAACGTCCAGCAACCGCCTCAGCGACCCGCACGGCGACATGTTCTCGCGGCACCTCCCGCCCTCGATCGCGCGGGTGTTCGACCGCGACCAGCGCCTGCTCAACCTCGCGACGATCTACTGGTTCACCGCCACCGTGATCGGCGGCGTGTTCCCGCTCCTCGGCGCGAGCACCCCGTGGGCCTCGGCGCACGTCGCCATCGTGGGCGGCCAGCTCACCCTCGCGGTGTCGTACGCGGGCACGGCCTTCGGACGCACGGCCCTCGCGCGCAACGGCTTCCTCACGCTCGTAGCGCTCACCGCCCTCGGGGTCATCACCGCCAGCCACGGAACGCAGCTCGGCATCATGGTCACCTTCGTGATGCTTCCGGGCCTCGCGCTCTTCATCGGCGGCAACCGCACGGGCTTCGTGTGGCTCCTGCTCACGCTCGCGATGGTGATGCTCTTCGCGCTCGGCGATCGGATCGTCGGCTGGCAGCCCGTGGCGCGCTTTCCGATGATGCTCGCGGGCACGGTCTCCGCGGCCACCGCCGCGTCGTGGGGGCTCCAGTGGTACAACCTCCGCGTCGCCGAGGAGCAGCGCAACGCGCTCGAACAGGCCCGCCGCCTCACCGACGCCGCGAGCCGCGCCAAGAGCGCCTTCCTCGCCGTGATGAGCCACGAGCTCCGCACGCCGCTCAACGGCATCCTGGGGCTCACCCACGAGCTCCTCGAACGCCCGCATCCGCCCGAAGACCACGAGATGCTCGAGACCATCCGTCGCTCGGGCGACGCGCTCCTCGCGCTCCTCAACGACATCCTCGACCTCAGCAAGGTCGAGTCGGGACAGCTCTCGCTCGTGCGCGCCCCCTACGCCCCGCGCGAGGTCTTCGCCACCGTCGAGAAGCTCTTTGCACCCGGGGCCCGCGAGCGCGGCGTGACGTTGTCTGTCACCCTCGATGACTCGCTCCCGCCATGGCTCGACGGCGACATGCAGCGGCTCCGTCAGGTGCTCTTCAACCTCGTCTCGAACGCGCTGAAGTTCACGCCGCGGGGCGAGGTCTCGGTGCACGCGGCGTGGTCCGTCGGCGAGCTCACCGTGACCGTGCGCGACACGGGCATCGGCATGAACGACGAGGTGCTCTCGCGGCTCTTCACGCCCTTCTACCAGGGCGACTCGTCGTCGGCGCGCCGCGCGATGGGCACGGGCCTCGGCCTCGCGATCTCGCGCGAGCTCGTCACGCGCATGGGCGGCTCCATCGCGGTGGATTCGAAGCCCGGCGCAGGATCACGCTTCACGTTCACCATCGAGGCCCTGGAGGCGCGAGCGCCCTCGCATCCCTCCGACGCGCCCGCCCGCGAGGGGGTGCTGCCGAAGCGCGTGCTGCTCGTCGAAGACAACGCCGTGAACCGCCGCGTAGCGACGCTCGCGCTCCGCAAGATGGGCGTGCTCGACGTGGTGATCGCCGAAGACGGTCAGCAGGCCCTCGAACGCCTCGACGACGGCCCCGTCGACCTCGTGCTCATGGATGTGCAGATGCCCGTGCTCGACGGCCTCGAAGCCACGCGTCGCATCCGCGCGCTGCCCGATGGGCGCAGCGCCGTGCCCGTGGTGGCCCTCACCGCGGCGATCTTCGAAGACGAGCAGCGCGCCGTGCACGAGGCGGGCATGGACGGACTCGTCGCCAAGCCCCTGCGCCCCGAGGCCCTGCGCAACGCGATGATCGCCGCGTTCGAAGCGCGACGTCCGCGCGCCGCCCGCACGCCCGCACCGCCGCCCCACGACGCGTGAGCGGTGGATTCAGCCGCGTCCGTTGGCGACGCGCGAGATGGCCGCGACGAAGACCGCGCCGGTGATCGCGCCGCCCACGTGCGTGAGGTGCGAGACGCCGTCCTGGGCGCCGAGTCGCTCGGTCTCGTCCATCACCTGGCTCACGACGAACTGGCCGAGGATGAGCACCTCGAGCAGGCGTCGCCATTCGAGCCGAACGCGCAGCAGCACGCTCACGATGAAGAGGCCGAACACCGCGCCCGACGCGCCGATGAGCGTGCCTTCGTGGAGCATCCACGCGGAGATCACGTTGGCCCCGAGGCCGCAGCCCAGAAAGGCCAGCACCACGCCCGCAGAACCGATGCGCTCCTCGACGAGGCGACCGAAGAGAAAGAGAAAGAAGAGGTTGCCCGAGAGGTGCTCCCAGTCGCCGTGGCAGAAGAGCGCCGTCGCGTACTGGAACCACTGCCCGCCGTCGAGCGGGAGGTAGAGGTTCTGCATCGCGGGCAGGTGAAAGACGTGGTCGCAGACGTAGCCCGCGAGGCTCAACACGAGCAGCGCGAACACACCGTCATCGACCGAAGCCGTTGCCTTCTCGCCTGCCACGTCGGGCGCGACTGCACACCATGGGAGCGCGCGCGGTCAAAGAAAGCGCAGGCGGGCGGTGAGGGGCGCGGCGGTGTGCGGAGGACCGCGAAGGTCACTCGCCGCGGCGGGCCTTGAGGCGCGCGTCGCGGGCGTGACGCTCCTGCGGATGTTCGTTGTACCAGGTCTCGTAGCTCTCGCGGGTGATCTCCACCTCGACGAGACCGTCGCGCTCGACGCGGGCCTGGCACCCGAGGCGCGACGACGACTCGACGGCGAAGGCCTTGTCGAGAATGTCCTGCTCCTCGTCTTCGCTCTCGCTCAGGAGGTTCGCGCCGCGGCGCACATAGACGTGGCACGTCGAGCAGGCGCACACGCCGCCGCACGCGCTCCCCTCGGGCGCGTGGGCCTTCTGCGCGGCCTGCAGGAGCGTCGTGCCCACGGGCACGTCGACCTCGGCTGCGCCGTCGTCGGTGTTGAGAAAGCGGATCGTCGGCATCGCCCGGTGGTCTCCGTCAGTGCGTGTGCCCGTCGCCCACGAGGTGCGGGTGCACGGGTCGGTCTTTGAGTTCCTCTTCGAACTCTTGAAGCGCGTGGCCCGACATGGCCCGCTGCACCGCGCGGTTCATGCGCCGCTCGGCCAGCGGGAGCGCCGCGCGATCGACCCCCTCGGTGCGAAGGTGGATCGCCTGTCGGTCGCCCGACTGCATCGCATCGCGCAGCGCGCGCAACGCGCCTTCGAGCTCGGCGCGCTCGTCTTCGTCGAGCAGATCGCCATCGATCGTGAGCGCCTTCTGCGTGGCCCCGAGCACCTGCTCGGCCTCGACCACGCGCTCACGAAGCTGACGCGCGGCGATGTCCTGCTCGGCGAACTCGAAGGACTCCATCAGCATGCGCTCCACGTCCTCGGCTTCGAGGCCGTACGAGGGCTTCACCTCGACGTGCTGCTCGATGCCCGTGGTGAGCTCCTTCGCGCCCACGGAGAGCAGCCCGTCGGCGTCGACGCGAAAGGTCACCTCGAGCCGCGCCGCGCCCGCGGGCATCGGCGGAATGCCCTTGAGCGTGAAGGTCGCGAGCGAGCGATTGTCCGCGGCCAGCTCGCGCTCGCCCTGCACCACATGGAGAATGAACCCCGTCTGGTTGTCGGCGTACGTGGTGAACTGCTGCGCGCGTCCCGCGGGGATCGTGGTGTTGCGCGGGAGGATCTTCTCGGCCACGCCGCCCATGGTCTCGATGCCCAGCGAGAGCGGGATCACGTCGAGAATCAGCGCATCTTCACGGGGCCCCGTGCCCGCGAGCATGTCGGCCTGGAGCGCCGCGCCGAAGGCCACCACCTGGTCGGGGTCGATGTCTGCGAGGGGCTCGTGGTGGAAGAGTTCCTTCACGTAGCGCCGCACGAGGGGCACGCGCGTCGAGCCGCCCACGAGGATCACCCCATCGAGCGCTTCGGGCTTCACGCCCGCATCGCGCAGCGCGCGCCGACACGCGGGGCCCGTACGCTCGACCACCGGGCGCACGAGCGCGTCGAAGTCGTCACGGGTGAGCGTGCGCACGTAGGGAGCGTCGCCGTCGCGCTCGATGGTGAGCGCGGTCTCCGTCGCGTCGGTGAGCGCGTGCTTGGCCGCGCGGGCCGCGTCGAGGGCGCGGCGCACGAGCGTGGGAGGCACCGTCGCGAGGTCTTCGAAGCCCATGGCGTGCAGGGCGTCGAGGGCCACGGCGCGGTCCATGTCGTCGCCACCGAGCTGCGAGTCGCCGCCCGTGGAGCGCACCTGGAACACCCCGTCGTCGAGCGAGAGCACGGTGATGTCGAACGTGCCGCCGCCGAGGTCGTACACCGCGAAGGTTCCCTGCGTGCGGCCCTTGTCGAGCCCGTACGCGAGGGCCGCGGCCGTGGGCTCGTTGAGCAGTCGGAGCACCTCGAGGCCCGCGAGGCGTGCGGCATCGCGCGTGGCCTGTCGCTGGGCGTCGTCGAAGTACGCAGGCACCGTGATCACCGCGCCGCCCACCGTGCGGAGGTGCGACTCGGCGCGCGACTTCAGCACCTTGAGAATCTCCGCCGACACCTCGACGGGCGTCACCACGCGCTCGCGCACGCGGAAGCGGACGGTGTTCGACTCGCCCTCGCGCGGGCTCACGAAGTCGTACGGTCCGAGCCTGCGCGTCTCGGGATCGTCGGCGCCGCGGCCCATGAAGCGCTTCACGGAGACGAGGGTCTCGCGCGGGTGCTCGGCCGCGAGGTCGCGCGCCTCGGCGCCCACGAGCACGCCGCCGTGCGACGCGTAGTGCACCACGCTCGGGAGCAGCGGAGAGAGATCACAATCGAGCACGCAGGTGGCGCGCCCGTCGACGACGTGCGCCACGAGCGAGTTGGTGGTGCCGAGGTCGATGCCGATGGGTTCGGGACGCGCCTTGGGGTCGAAGATCTGCAGCAGTGCCATGGAGTCCTGCGCCTCGTCGTAGCGGGCGGATGTCAGTCGGTCGGAGCGGTCGCGGACGATCACCCTTCGAGGGCGTCGGCCTCCTCTTCGAAGCGTCGGAGGTAGCGGAGCATCACCACGGCGGCGCGGGCCTTCGCAAGCGCGGCCGCATCGGGGGCGCCGTCTCCGTCGAAGGCCATCGCCACGGCACGCTCCCCCGACGCGATGCGCGCGCTCACCTCCGCACGCAGCGCGGCCACGCGGTCGGGCTTCGTGCGCGCGGCGTCGAGGGCCTCGCGGAGTTCCATCACCTCCATGAGCAGCGATGGGGGCGCGCGCTCGTCGTCGCGGAGGGGATGGCCGTGGCGCGCCAGGAGGGCCTGCGCGCGGCCCAGCGGGTCACGCAAGAGGCGGAACGCATCGTTCACGGCCACGGCACGCTCCAGGGCCACGCGGCGCTCCGACGGGGGCGCGCTCACGTAGCGGTCGGGGTGCAGCGTGCGCGAGAGGTCGCGGTGCCGTTGTTCGAGCTCGCCGGCCGCGAAGGTGAACCGCGCCGGAACGCCCAGCGTCGTGAAGGGATCGCTCATGGGAGGGATGCGCGACGAGGGAGACCCTCGCGGTGCGCGCGGGGTGTGAGGGTCAGACCGTGAAGCTCTCGCCGCAGCCGCACGAGGTCTTCTCGTTGGGGTTCACGAACTTGAACCCGTGCGACATGAGCTTGGTCTCGTAGTCGAGCGTGGTGCCGTTGAGAAAGATCAGCGACTTCGGGTCGACGACCACCTTCACGCCGTCGAACTCGAACACGCGGTCGCGCGCCGAGGGCTCCTCGGCGAACTCGATCACGTACGAGAAGCCCGAGCACCCGCCGCCGCGCACGCCGAGGCGCAGCATCGCCTGCGGCGTACCGCGCTTCACGAGCGCCTCGCGGGCCTTGAGGGCGGCCTTCGGGGTCACCGTGATCGAGAGCGTCTTCTCGGCCGTCGCGGGCTGCGGGGCGGTCGAAGGGGTCGTGGTCTGTGCGTCCATCGCGGTGCTCCTTCGCGGCCTCAGCCCTGCTGCGCGCGGCGCGCAGACTGCTTCGCGCGGTAGTCGTCGATGGCGCTCTTGATCGCGTCTTCGGCGAGCACCGAGCAGTGGATCTTCACGGGCGGGAGGTTCAGCTCCGCCACGATGTCGGTGTTCTTGATGGCCGCGGCCTCGTCGAGCGTGCGGCCCTTGAGCCACTCGGTCGCGAGCGACGAGCTCGCGATGGCCGACCCGCAGCCGAAGGTCTTGAACTTCGCGTCTTCGATCACGCCGCCGTCGCCGACCTTGATCTGCAGGCGCATCACGTCGCCGCACGCGGGCGCCCCCACGAGGCCCGTGCCCACCGTCGGATCTTCCTTGTCGAGGGTGCCGACGTTGCGGGGGTTCTCGGCGTGCTCGATCACCTTGTCGCTGTATGCCATGGCGCTGCTGCTCTCTCTGTTGGGTCTGTCAGGGTGTCGGTTGAACGCTCAGTGGGCCGTCCACGCGATGCTCTTGAGGTCCACGCCCTCCTTCGCCATCTCGTAGAGCGGCGAGAGGTCGCGGAGCTTGCGCACCTTCGTCACCACGAGGTCGGCCACGTAGTCGACCTCCTCCTCGGTGGTGAAGCGCCCGAGGCCGAAGCGAATGCTCGTGTGCGCGAGCTCCTCTTCGACGCCCAGCGCGCGGAGCACGTACGACGGTTCGAGCGACGCGCTGGTGCACGCGCTGCCCGACGAGACCGCCACGTCTTTGATGGCCATCATCAGCCCCTCGCCCTCGACGTAGGCGAACGAGAGGTTGAGGTTGTTCGGGAGGCGCCTGCCGCTGTCGAGCGCGGGGCCGTTGAGGTGCGTCTCGTCGAGGCCCGCGAGGATCTTCTGCGCGAGGCGATTGCGCAGCCCCTCGATGCGCGCGATCTCGTCGCGCCAGCCCTTCGTGAGCACCTCGCAGGCCTTGCCGAAGCCCACGATGCCCGTGACGTTGAGCGTGCCCGAGCGCATGCCGCGCTCGTGACCGCCGCCGTCGATCTGCGCCGCGATGCGCACGCGCGGACGCGACCGGCGGACGTAGAGCGCGCCCACGCCCTTGGGGCCGTAGATCTTGTGGGCCGTGATCGACGCGAGGTCGACGCCCATCGCGCGCACGTCGAACTCGGTCTTGCCGATGCCCTGCACCGCGTCGACGTGAAGGAGCACGCCGCGCTCCTTGCAGATGCGACCGATCTCGCCGATGGGCTGGATGCTCCCGACCTCGTTGTTCGCGAGCATCACGGAGACGAGCACGGTCTTGTCGGTGAGGGCCGCGCGCACGGCCTCGGGGCTCACCACGCCGGTCTTGTCGACGTCGAGGTAGGTGACCTCCCAGCCCTGCTTTTCGAGGCGCTTGCAGGTGTCGAGCACGGCCTTGTGCTCGATGCGCGTGGTGACGATGTGGTTGCCCTTGTCGCGGTAGAACTCGGCCACGCCCTTGATCGCGAGGTTGTTGCTCTCGCTGGCGCCCGAGGTGAACACGATCTCTTCGGGCTTCTCGGCGTTGATGAGCGTCGCGACCTGCTCGCGGGCGTAGCCCACGGCCTCTTCGGCCTCCCAGCCGTAACGGTGCGAGCGCGAGGCGGCGTTGCCGAACTTCTCGGTGAAGTACGGGATCATGACTTCGAGCACGCGCGGATCCACCGGGGTGGTCGCGTGGTAGTCCATGTAGATGGGGAACTTGAGGGCCATCGTGGTCACCGTTCGAGTCACGTCGTGGGTCGCGAGCCGTGGAGGCCCGCGACGAGGTCGGGCGCGCCGCAGCCGTGCATTTCGCAGTGCGGGCACGCGGAGATCAGTCGCATCGGGTCGCAGACCTCGCAGGTCTCCAGGTAGGCCACCGAGGCCGTGAGCTCGTGGCGAAGCTCCTGGAGCCGCTTGATCTGCGCGTCGGTCTCTTCGAGCTTCTGGCGGTACAGCTCACGGATGCGGGCCATCGCCCCCGCGGCCGACCCCGACTCCCCCCACTTCGCGAGCAGCTCGCGGATGTCGGGGAGCGAGAAGCCCATGTCCTGCAGCTTCGAGATCCAGCGCACGCGCACCACCGCGTCGGGCCCGTAGAGCCGGAACCCGCCCTTGCTGCGCTCCACCGGGAGCAGCAGCCCGAGCTCTTCGTAGAGGTGCAGCGCGCGCACGGTCTTCTGGGTGCGCTGCGCCAGGTCGCCCACGCGCAGAAGATCCTCCGTCGCCACGCCGTCCGCGCTCGCCGACATGCGAGGCGGCTTGAGGGCCAGCTCCGTCGTCGGGTCTGCAATCGGAAGACGCACCGTCATCGAATCTCACCTGCACGTAAGGGTTGGACCCGAAACCTGCCCTTACGTAAGGGTATGGGCTCGCGGGGTCAAGCACCTTTCCGGTCAACTTGCGCAACGGTCGGGTGGAAGCCCGCCACCCCTCCGCCACCCCTCCGCCACCCGCTGCCACCCCCGGGTCGCTGCCACCCCGACCGCACCAACGCCCTATTTTCAAGACACTTCTGCGTACGGCACGGCCCGTGAGAACCGCCGCGCCCCATGGGCCCGCTCCCGCTCCTGGCCATGGCCGCGCTCCTCGGCGCACTGCTCCCGTGGCACCCGCCGACGGTCGTCGCAGCCCTCGCGGCCCTCGGCCTCGCGGCCCTCGGAGCCCTCCTCGGTCGACGCGCGCTCCCTGGCGGCGCCCTCGCGCTCACCCTCGCGGCCTTCGTCGCAGGCGGCGCCCGACGCGCGACGCTCACCGCCCCTGCGTGGCCACGCATCCCCGCGCCCGAGGCCTCGCTCCTCCGCGCGACCGTGCTCGACGGATGCTTCGCCGACGGTGATCGCGACCGATGCCGCGTGCGCGATGAGCTCCATCGCGAGGGCACGCTCTACACCCCACGCGGACGCTGTGAAGCCCTGCCCGGCGACGCGCTCGAAGCCGTGGCCACCGCGCGTCCGGTGGTTCCTCCGCGCAATCCGCCGCACGAGTCGCCCGCCACGGTGCACGCGCTCCGGGGCGCGCACTGGCGCTTCGACGCGGCCCTCTGCACGCCCGTCGCCCGCGAGGTGACATTCTCCGACCACCTGCGCCGCGCGGCCCTCCGCACGCGTCGACGCATGGCCCGCGCCCTCGACGACGCGCTCCCACCGGCCCACGCCGCACGGGCGCGCGCGCTGCTCTTCGGTGATCGCGCGGGCATCGACGCGGCCGAGCACGACGCCTTTCGCGAGACGGGCATGGCCCACCTGCTCGCGGTGTCGGGCGCCCACGTCTCGCTGCTCATCGCGCTCACGGGAACGCTCTCGCTCGCGCTGCTCCGTCGCGTGCCCGCCGTGGCCGTGCGCGGACTCGCGCCCCGTCTCGCGCGGGTGATCCCGCTGCCGCTCGTGGGCTTCTTCACGCTGGTCACCGGCGAGGCGCCCTCGTCGACGCGCGCCTGGTACACCGCCGCGCTCGCCGCGCTGCTCTCCCTCGTCGGCCGTCGCCCGCACCACGAGTCGCTCGTCGCCGCCGTGGCGCTGCTCATGGTGGCCCTCGATGCGACGCTCCTCGCCGACCTCGGATGGCAGCTCTCGGTGATCGCCGCGTGGTCGCTCTCGCGCGGCACACGCGACGAAGACGCCGCCGATCACGACCGCTCCAACGGCTTCGCGCAGTACCTCGTTCGCACGCTCCGCGAGGCGCTCTCGGCCAGCGCGCGCGTGTCGCTCGCGGTCACGCCGCTGCTCGCGTGGCACTTCGCGCGCGCCCCCTGCACCGCACTCGTGATGAACACGCTCGCAGCGCCCGTGGGCGAGGCGCTGCTGCTGCCCTCGGTGCTCGTCGCGGCCCTCGTCGGCGCGCTGTTTCCGCCGTGCATCGCGCACACGATCACGGCCCCGGTGGGCGCGCTCCTCGGAGCGCTCTTCGCGTTGCCGACGCTCGCGCTGCGGCTGCCCTTCGCGTCCATCGAGACGCCCTCGCCCACCCCCGCACAGTGGGTGATCGCGACGGCCTTCGTGGTGGCCCTCGCCGCGAGGCCGTGGCGTGCGGTGTGGCGCGGCGCGCTCGTCGGCGTCGGTGTGCTCCTCGCGCTCGAAGCGTCCCATCGGAGCGCGTGCACGAACCGCGGTGCGCTGCGCATCACGGCCCTCGACGTGGGGCAGGGAGATGCCATCGTGGTGGAGCTTCCCGATGGCGCGGCGATGCTCGTCGACGCGGGCGGAGACCTCACGGGCGGACCCGATCCCGGCGCGACGGTGGTGCTCCCGTGGCTCGCACAGCATCGGTACGCGCGCCTCGCGGCGGTGGTGCTCTCTCACCCGCATCCCGACCACGCGGGCGGACTCCCCGCGGTGCTCTCCCACGTGCACGCCGATGCCTTCTGGGACACAGGACAGGGAACGTCACTCGCCCTCGGCGGCGCCTATGCGTCCACCGTGGCGACGGCGCGTGCGCGGGGCGTTCCCATCGTAGGGCCCTCGCAGCTCTGCGGACCGCCGCGATGGTTTCACGGCGCGTGGATCGAGGTGCTCTCGCCGTGTCCGCGCGCCCTCGACGAGACGCCGCCCAACGACGCCTCCTTCGTGCTGCGCATCACCGTGGGACGCGCCCGCGCGCTGCTCCCCGGCGACCTCGAACGCGAGGGCGAACGCGCGCTGCTCGGGCGCCTCGGTCACGTCGATGTGCTCAAGGTCGGGCACCACGGGAGCCGCACCTCCACCACGGAGGCGCTGCTCGATGAGCTCACGCCGCGCGTGGCGATGGTGAGCGCGGGGCATCCGTCACTCTTCGGCCATCCGCACCCCACGGTGGTCGCACGGCTGCGCGCGCGCCGAATCCCCCTGCGTCGCACGGACCTCGACGGCGCGGTGACCGTCACGCTCCACCCCGACGGACGCGTGGAGTAGGCTCCGCCGCCCACCGTGATCCCCTACTACGACATCGCGACCTTCACGATCGGCGGCGTGGCGTTCCACACCTTCGGGCTCCTCGTCGCCATCGGAACGCTCGTGGGACACGCCGTGCTCTCACGCCGCGCGCAGGTGCTCCGCGTCGGCCCGCCGGGGCTCATCGACGTGTTCACCCTGGTGACCTTCGCGGGCGGGTTCTTCTTCGGCCACGTCTTCGACATGCTCGCGTACCGCCCCGCCGAGGTGCTCACCCATCCCTCCGAGCTCCTCATGGTGCACCACGGGCTCTCGTCCTTCGGCGGCGTCGCGGGCGCCTTCATCGCGGGCTACGCCTTCGTCGCGCTCAAGAAGCTTGACCCGTGGACCTTCACCGACCTCTGCACCTACGCGTTCCCCTTCGGCTGGCTCTTCGGCCGCGCGGGATGCGCCGTCGCCCACGACCACAAGGGCATCGCGACGGACTCGTTCCTCGCCGTGCGCTTCCCCGAAGGCCCCCGCTACGACCTCGGGCTCCTCGAGCTCTTCTTCGTGCCGCTGCTCTGCGCGCTCGTCGTCGTCGTCGGTCGTCGCACGCGTCGACCGGGCGCGGTCTCCGGCGCGCTCGCCGTGGCCTACGCGCTCATCCGCTTCCCGCTCGACTTCCTCCGCGCACGCGATCTCGGCGACGAGAGCGACGCGCGCTACCTCGGACTCACCCCCGCCCAGTGGGCGTGCTTCGTCACCTTCGCCGCGGGCCTCTGGGCGCTCCACCACGCGCGCAACGCGCCCGAAGTGTCCGCCGACGACGACCGCGCAACGCTCGCCACCGACGCGACATAGTCTGTCACACACCTTCGCAAGTGCCTTGGTTGTTGCGGCAACGCTTGACCGTGCGAACGGCGTGACGCTAGGGTCCGCGCGACGTGACATACGTACGCATCGTTCCCCTCGGCGGCCTCGGCGAAATCGGCATGAACTGCCTCGCGATCGAGTCCCCCGACGGAATCCTCGTGGTCGACTGCGGCGTCACGTTCCCCCACGACGACCGTGGCGTCGACGTGATCCACCCCGCGTTCGACTACCTCGAAGCGCGCGAGGGCGACCTCCTCGGCGTGGTGATCACCCACGGCCACGAAGACCACATCGGCGCGCTCCCGTACCTCCTGCGCCGCATGCCTGTGCCCGTGTGGGGACCGCGCTACGCGCTCTCGCTCATCCGCGAGCGCTTGAAGGAATTCCCCGAGGTGCCCGAGGTCGACCTCACGCCGACCACGCCGCGCGCGCACTTCAAGGTCGGGCGCTACGAGGTCGAGCCGCTGCGCGTCACGCACTCGATCCCCGACTCCACGGCCCTCGCGATTCACACCCCCGCGGGCACGATCATCCACACGGGCGACTTCAAGCTCGAAGACGATCCCCTCGACGGCGAGCCCTCCGACGCCGACCGCTTCGAAGCCCTCGGCGACCGCGGCGTGTCCCTGCTCCTCTCCGACAGCACCAACGTCGACGTGCCCGGCACCGCGGGGCGCGAGCGCGACGTGGCCGAGGCGCTCCACACGCTCATCGCGGGCATCAAGCACCGGGTCATCGTGGGGATGTTCCCCTCGAACGTGTACCGCTTGAAGAGCCTCGTCGCGGTGGCCGCGGCCACGGGACGCAAGCTCTGCCTCCTCGGTCGCAGCGCGCAGACCCACGTGCGCGCGGCCTCGGAGCTCGGTCGTCTCTCCGTTCGCAGCGACATGCTCGTGGCGCCCGAACGCGCGCGCGAGGTTCCGCGCTCGCAGCTCCTCGTGGTGGCGTCGGGCACGCAGGCCGAGCCGCAGAGCGCCCTCGCACGACTCGCCGCGGGCGATCATCCCCGCCTCGCGCTCGAAGCGGGCGACGCGGTGGTGTTCTCGTCGCGCACCATTCCGGGCAACGAGCGCGCGGTGTGGTCGCTGCTGTGCGACCTCGAACGCCGCGGCGCCGTGGTGCACTTCGCGAAGACCAACCCCGACCTCCACGTCTCGGGTCACGCCTGCCGCGAGGAGCAGCAGCGCATGATCTCGTGGGTGCGTCCGAAGTCGTTCATTCCGGTGCACGGCACCTACCACCACCTCATGCAGCACGCGGCGCTCGCGAAGGGCATGGGCGTGTCGGAGGTGTCGCTCATCGAGAACGGGCAGACCGCGATCCTCGACCGCTACGGGCTCAGCGAGGGCGCCTCGGTGCCCGTGGGGCGCGTGAGCGTGGTCGACGGCACCGAGGTGAGCGAAGACGTGCTCCGTGAGCGCGCGGTCATGGGCCAGGTGGGCGTCGTGTTCGCGACGGTGCCCATCAACCGTCACGGCGCGCTTCACGGCACGGTGAGCGTGGCGTCGCGCGGTGTGGTGACCGAAGGGTCGGCGGGCACCGTCGACGACGAGGCGCGCGCGGCGGTGGAGCAGGCGTTGCGGCAGATGAATCCTACGGGCGGCGCGGGCACGCACGAGGCCGTGAAGGATGTCGTGCGTCGCGCGGCGCGGAGGATCTACGCGCGCTCGCAGCCGAAGCCCATGGTGGTGGTGACGCTCCGCGAGGTGTAGGCCGCCGCGCGGAGCCGTCGGAGGGAGCGCGGAGGCGTCAGTTCACGAGCTGACGTTCGAAGCGGAACTCACCGCCCGCGCTGCGGAGCACGCGCACGGTGTCGCCGGGCATGAAGTCACCCGCGAGGATGCGCTGCGCGAGCGGGTTCTCGAGGTGCTGCTGGATCGCGCGCTTGAGGGGGCGCGCGCCGTAGACGGGATCCCACCCGAGCTCGCCGAGCGCGTCGCGCGCGTCGTCGTCGAGGGAGAGCTTGAGCTCGCGACGTTCGAGGCGCTTCTCGAAGCCCCGGAGCTGGATGTCGACGATCGCGCGGAGGTTCTCGCGGTCGAGGCGGTGGAAGATGATCGTCTCGTCGAGGCGGTTCAGGAACTCGGGGCGGAACTGCCGACGGAGGTCTTCCATCACGGCGCGGCGCATCTGCGCGTCGCTCTCGGCGTCGAGGATGTGCGCGCTCCCCACGTTGCTGGTCATGATCAGCACGGTGTTGCGAAAGTCGACGGTGCGTCCCTGGCCGTCGGTGAGCCGACCGTCGTCGAGCACCTGGAGCAGCACGTTCCACACGTCGGGATGGGCCTTCTCGACCTCGTCGAAGAGCACCACCGCGTAGGGCCGACGGCGCACGGGCTCGGTGAGCTGACCGCCCTCGTCGTAGCCCACATAACCAGGCGGCGCGCCGATGAGCCGGGCCACGGTGTGCTTCTCCATGTACTCGCTCATGTCGAGGCGGATCATCGCCCGCTCGTCGTCGAACAGAAACTCCGCGAGCGCCTTCGCGAGCTCGGTCTTGCCCACGCCCGTGGGGCCGAGAAAGAGGAAGCTCCCGATGGGCCGACGCTCGTCACCGAGGCCCGCCCGCGCGCGTCGCACGGCGTTGGCGATCGCGTGCACGGCCTCGCGCTGACCGACCACGCGCTTCGCGAGCTGGTCTTCCATCTGGAGCAGCTTGGCCTGCTCGCTCTCGAGCATCTTGTTGAGGGGCACGCCGGTCCACTTCGAGACGATCTCGGCGATCCCCTCCGCGGTGACCTCTTCGCGCAGGTACGCGCCGCCCTCCTTCTGGGCCTTCGCGATGGACTCCTGCGCCGCCGCGAGCTCGCGCTCCAGCTTCGGGATCACGTCGTACTGGAGCTGCCCCGCGCGCTCGTAGCGCCCGCCGCGCGTGGCCTGTTCGAGCTCCTGCTTCGCGCCCTCGATCTTCTCCTTCACCGCGCGCACCGACGCGATGAGGTCCTTCTCGCGGAGCCACTTCGCCTTCATCGCTTCGAGGGCGACCTTCTCGTCGGCGATCTCGCGGGTGACCTCGTCGAGCCGCGCGACCGACGCGCGATCGCTCTCGCGCGAGAGGGCCTGGCGCTCGATTTCGAGCTGCGTAAGCCGACGCTGCTGCTGGTCGATCTCCAGCGGCATCGAGCCGATCTCCATCTTCAGCTTCGAGGCCGCCTCGTCGACGAGGTCGATGGCCTTGTCGGGCAGAAACCGCTCGGTGATGTAGCGGTTCGAGAGCGTCGCCGCGGCCACGAGCGCGCCGTCTTGAATGCGGATGCCGTGGTGGAGCTCGTACTTCTCCTTGATGCCCCGCAGGATCGCGATGGTGTCGTCGACGGTGGGCTGTCCCACGTAGACCTGCTGGAAGCGACGTTCGAGGGCCGCGTCCTTCTCGATGTGCTTGCGGTACTCGTCGAGCGTGGTGGCGCCGATGCAATGGAGCTCACCGCGCGCGAGGGCGGGCTTGAGCATGTTCGAAGCGTCCATCGCGCCCTCGGCCGCGCCCGCGCCCACGAGCGTGTGGAGCTCGTCGATGAAGAGCACGATGTTGCCGCCGGTCTCGACCTCCTTGAGCACGGCCTTGAGGCGCTCCTCGAACTCGCCGCGGAACTTCGCGCCCGCCACGAGCGAGGCCAGGTCGAGCGCCACGATGCGCTTGTCCTTGAGGCTCTCGGGAACGTCTCCGCGCACCACGCGCTGCGCGATTCCCTCGACGATGGCGGTCTTGCCCACGCCGGGTTCGCCGATGAGCACGGGGTTGTTCTTCGTGCGCCGCGAGAGCACCTGCATCACACGACGGATCTCTTCATCGCGGCCGATGACCGGGTCGAGCTTCCCGAGCTTCGCGAGCTGCGTGTAGTCCTTGCAGTATTTCTCAAGGGCCTGAAACGTCCCCTCGGGGTCGGCGGTGGTCACGCGCTGGTTGCCGCGCACCTCCTTGAGCACGCCGAGGAAGCGCGCCTCATCGAGGTTGAAGCGCTTGAGCACGGCCGCCACATCGCGGTCGGTCTTGATCATCGCGAGCACGAGGTGCTCGGCCGAGGTGAACTCGTCTTTCAGCGCCTTCGCTTCGTCTTCGGCCTTCTGGAGCGCGACGTTGAGCCGACGCGAGAGCCCGGGCTCCGAGCCCCCCGACACGCGCGGGAGCTTCTCCACCGTGCGCTCGAACTCCGCGAGCGCGGCGCGCGGATCGGCGCCGGCCTTCTCGATGAGCGCGGGCACCACGCCCTTCTCCTGCTGGAGCAGCGCGACGAGCACGTGCTCGGGCGTGAGCTCGGGGTTGCCGCGGCGCGTGGCCTCCGACTGCGCGGCCGCGAGGGCCTCGCGCGACTTCGTGGTGAACCGTTCGATACGCATGGGGGAACCTCCGCTCCTCACGCGAGGAGAGTGGATGACGTCGTGGATGTGCGAGAGGGCACCCGATCGCGCGGTCGCAACCCCACCGTGGTGTGTCGTGCGCCGCGCCGCTCCTCAGGCAAGCGGCACGGTAAGCACCGGGTATACCGTCGTCAATCGACGCCCCGACGAGGGTCGCACTGAATGGTGATTCAGCTCCGGTCGATGGGCTGCATCGCGACCGGCGGACGGCGCTCGGCGCCCATGCCTCGCGGGTCGCGCATCCAGGTCGTGAGGCGCGTGATCTCTGCGCGCGTGGGGAGGTGATCCATCACGCCGTTCTGCCCGAAGCCGCCGGGCTGCGCGTTCATGTCGAGCACCTCGACGAGGTAGCGACCGCCGCGTCGGTTGCGCATGGGCACCACCACCACGACGAGCGCGTCGAACTGTCCGGCCGACGCACGCGCGCTCGCGGGCAACGCGCCCGTCGCGGGCAGACGCGCGGTCTGCAACGTCGCGCCGAGGGGAAGCTCCACCACCTGGTCGGGCTGCGCAGAGAGCCACGCGCGCACGGGCTCCTCGGTGCGGAGGTCTCCGCCGAAGGGCTCGTGGCGGTGGTCGTTGAAGGCGCCCGACGGCGCGCTCCACGTCGCGGTGGTTCCCTCGCCGCGGAGGTGTCGGTTCGAGGTGATGTCGACGCTCGGGCCGAGGAGTCCGAGGGTGATCCACGGCTCGTTCGCGGGGCTCTTGTGGGCCTCGACGACGAGCGTGAGGTCGAGGCGTCCGTGGTCGACGCCGCGGTCTTCACCGGGCGCCGGCGGATCGGTGCGGATCCAGTGGAAGAACGTGAGCACCGTGCGGGTCGCGACGCGGTCTGCGGGCGGCGCCTCGGGGGCGCGCGCGGCGGGCTGTGAAGCGGGCGCGCGGGCGTCGGGCTGCGCGGAGGGCGTCACGCGCGGGCTGTCGCAGTGCGCGAGCGCGAGGGCCGCGGAGAAACACACCATGCGGCGGGCGTTCATGCGGTGTTGCTATCACAGCGCGCGCGGGGCCTCGAAGGGCCTTCACGACGCTGGATCGCGCGGGCGCAGGCGCGTAACGTCGCGCCGCGAGGAGGACACATGACGAAGGCAGGCGTGCTCGGATCGGGCGACGTGGGCAAGACGCTCGCGCTGGGGCTCAAGAAGCATGGACACGCGGTCACCATCGGCAGCCGCGAGGGCAACAAGCTCGCGGACTGGTCTGCGGAGCACGGGGTCGCCGAGGGGACCTTCGAAGCGGTGATCGCGGGCGCCGACGTGGTGCTGCTCGCGGTGGCCGGGCACGTGGCCGAGGAGCTGGTGACGAAGCACGCCGCGGCCCTCGCGGGGCGCGTGGTGATCGACGCGACGAACCCCATCGGCGGCCCTCCCGTGAACGGCATCCTCACGTTCTTCACCGGGCCCAACGACTCGCTGATGGAGCGGCTCCAGCGGCTCGCGCCCGACGCGCGCTTCGTGAAGGCGTTCTCGTGCGTGGGCGCGCGCCACATGGTGAACCCGCACTTCGAAGGCGGGCGCCCCACGATGTTCATCGCGGGCAACGACGCGGCGGCGAAGGGCGTGGTGGCCTCGATCCTCGATCAGTTCGGCTGGGACCACGAAGACGTGGGCGGCGCCGAGGGCGCGCGCGCGATCGAGCCCCTCTGCCAGCTCTGGTGCGCACGCGGGTTCCTCCACAACCAGTGGGCCCACGCGTTCCGTCTGCTCAAGGCCTGAGAGACATTCGCGGGAGCTCCAGCGCGCGGCGCGACCCTCTTCGATGCCCCCACGGCGTGGCCCGGTTGCGCGGATGTTTTGTCTTCGCACCGTCGGGCTCTGTCACACGAAAACTGTTTGGCGCACGGCACTTCGCGCTGCTACGGTGCAGTCGAGAGCTGTCATGCGCGCCGAGCCTCAACGCCATGATGCAGCGTTCGCAGCCGCCGTGTGGCGCCTCGCGAAGGGCGGTGGGGTCTCCCATGAAACGGAGATCCATGGAGCGCCCGTTCGGTGTGCGCCGCGCGCGATGAGCCGACGTTGTCGCGTGTCGTCTGCGGGTCGTGTTCGCAGCGACGGTTCTTCTCTCCCGCGTGGAGCGGTTCGCGCTCCCGAGAATGGTCTCGAACGCTGCGTGCGTTCGCGAGAGAGCCACAGTGGGCGCCGGAGGGTCCCGTCCGCCGGTTCAATGCCCCCGTCACAGAAGACCCGGAACGTGGGCCGTGGGTCTCTCACGGTCTCCCTCGGGTTGCGGCAATGTCCGCGGGAGGTTGAGACAGCACAATGAGTCGTTTCAAGCACATGGCTTCCATCACGGAGGCGTTCCCGCGGTAGGACTGCGTTGACGGGTGACCGGCCAACACACGGAGCGACGTCTCCGTGGCCGCATCACCACCCGTGACCGCGAGACTCCCGGCGAGGGAGGGACGATCCCCGAGAGGGCGGTTGTCTCTCCCTCGACTTTATTTGGGCTCCTGCGAAGGTCTCACCGACACCTCGCGCGGGCGCCGTCGGTCAATCCACGAAGCGGGGCCAGCGCGAGGTGACCACCACGGGCATCCCCTCGGAGGGGCTCAGGGTGATGGCCCTTCGCACGGGCACCACGGGCTTCTGCGAAGCCGCACGCAGGTCGACGCGCGCGAGCACCGTCGCGAGCACCATCTTCATCTCGTAGAGCGCGAAGGCCATCCCGATGCACCGACGGATTCCGCCGCCGAAGGGGAACCACTCCGACGCCGCGTAGCGCCTGCGGAGAAAGCGCTCGGGGTCGAAGCGATCGGGATCGGGGAACACCTCGGGGTTGCGGTGCGCGAGGTAGATCGACGGCGCCACGGCGACGCCCGCGGGCAGGTCGAGGTTCGCGATGCGCATCGGTCGCATGAGCTCACGGCCCACGAGCGGAATCACCGGCCGCAGCCGCAGCGTCTCGCGGATCACCCCGTCGAGGTAGTCGAGCTTCGCGATGCGCTCGGGCGTGAGCGCTCCCTGCGCGCGGGCGGCGTCGAGCTCGGCCCCGAGGCGCGCGCGCACGTCGGGCCGCGCGAGCACGAACTGAAACGTCCACGCGAGCGAGGTGGCCGTGGTCTCGTGGCCCGCCACGAGGAGCGTCACGAGCTGGTCGCGGAGGTCTTCTTCGCCGAGTCCGTCGCCCTGCTCATCGCGCGCGTCGAGGAGCATCGAGAGGATGTCGACGCGGCCCGCGGTGCCCTGCGCGCGCCGCCGCTGCACGATGTCGAGCAGCGCGCGGTTGGCCTCGTCTGCGAGGCGTTGGTAGCGCCCCCACGGAGACCATCGCCCGAGGTCGTGCTGCATGAAGGGCATCAACAACGGCGGCCAGGTGGCCACGTCGAGGAGCTGTTCGAGCAGACCTCCGATGCGCGCGTGGGCGTCGCCGTCGTCGAGGCCGAAGACCGTGCGGAGGATCACGTCGAGGGTGATCCGCTGCATGGTGCGATGGATCGGGAACGCCTCGCCCACGGGCCACGCGTCGATGGCCTCGTGGGTGATCGCGATCATGTCGCGCCCGTAGGCCTGCATGCGCTCGCCGTGAAAGGGCGGGAGCATCAGCCGTCGCATGTGCAGGTGCTCGGGGCCGTCGAGGAGGAGGAGCGAGCGGGCGCCGAGAAAGGGACGCAGCGCCACGGCCACGGAGCCCGCGTGGAGGTCATCGCCGCTGCCCGCGAACACCTCGCGGATGTGCTCGGCGTTGGTGAGCACCACGAGGGGCGGCATGCCCGGAATGCCCAGGGTGAACGTCTCTCCGTGTCGCGCGCGCAGCCCTTCGAGAAAGGGGAACGGCTGCCAGAGCCAGCGCCAGAGATCCATGGGCGAGAGGGCCTGCGGGCCGGGCGGGAGTGCCATGACGCGGGAGGTCGTACTCCGATTGCGAAAGGCCGTGAAGACAGCCCTCCCGCGCTGTGTTGCTTTCTGGAAACAACTCGGTGACAACACCCGTCATGCGCGCTTCACGGTCTTCGATCGGGCTGGTGGGTCTCGTCGCGTTCAACCTCTCGTGCAGCACGTCGCCGAGCCCGTCGCCCGGTGACGGCGGCGCCGACGCGAGCGACGCCACGAGCGAGCAGGTCACCCCGGTGATGTGCCCGTCGCGGAGCTTCGAAGTGGGCACCGACGGCGACGCCAATCCGCTCACCGTGCCCGCGGGCGGCGTGCGCGCGGGGCGCCTCGAAGCGAGCGAGCTCCCCGCGAGCCGCACGGGCCTCGCGTACTGGAAGGCCAACGACCTCGTGCTCGCCAACGAGCGCGTGGCGCTGCTCATCGAGGGCGCGCGCGCGTCCGACGGATACAACCCCTGGGGAGGCACGCCCGTGGGCGTCGCGCGGGTCGAGGGCGGACGCCTCGTCGACGCGGGCGACTTCAACGAGATGATGTTCGGCCTCGGTCGTTACACCGTCGCCACCGACTCGGTCACCGTGCTCAACGACGGCTCGCGCGACGGCACCGCGGTGGTGCGCGCGTCGGGTCCCATGCGCGCGATTCCCTTCATCGACGAGTTCGGTCGCACCATCGTGCGCGCCGACTACAACGACGTGAACGTCGCGCTCGACTACGAGCTCCGCGCGGGCAACGACTACGTCGACGTGTTCGCGACCTTCGACGTGCGCAACCCCTACGGGTACGCCGTGCAGTTCGTGACCAACGCGTTCTTTCAGGGCTACCGCATGCAGCGGTACATCCCGGGCTACGGCTTCTTCGAGACCGGCGACGACGGCGCGCCGCCTGCGGCCAGCGGGATCTTCTGGGTCGACGACGACGCCACGAGCTGGGCGTGGCAGGTGCCCACGGGCACGCTCTCGCAGTTCATCTCCATCTCGGGCTTCGACCTCTTCAACGCGCCGGGCCTCGACCTCGCGGGCTGTATGCAGCCGCTCGAACGCAAGCACGTCGGGCGCATCGTGATCGGCGGCCGCGGCATCGACGGGCTCCAGCAGGCCGTCGCCCGCGCCTCGGGGGCCACGCTGCGCGAGATTCGCGGCACCGTCGTCGACGCCGCAGGAATGCCCGCCGCGGGCGTGCGCGTGCACGCCACCGTGCCCAACACGATGATGATCCCCGACGCGGGGATGACCGCCGTGCAGAACGACCTCTCGCGCGTGACCACCGACGCGATGGGCAACTTCACGCTGCACGTTCCGTCGGGCATGGCCGTGTCGCTCACGGGGTACCGCCGCGGCGACACCGTGGTGGGACCGGTCGCCGTCGCGGCCACGGAGGGCACCGCGCGCCTCCAGCTCGGGGCCTCGGGCAACGTGCACGTGGTGGCCACCGACGCGACGACGATGCAGCCCCTCCCGGTGCGCGTGCAGGTGATCCCGATGGGCGCGAGCGTGCCCACGGTGCCCTTCTCCTTCGGCGAGCCCACGGTGCCCTTCGGGCGCCTCCACGTAGACTTTCCCACCAACGGCGACACCACGCTGCGCGTGCCTCCGGGGCGCTACCGCGTGGTGGTCTCGCGCGGCTTCGAATACGACCTCAGCGACACGATGCAGACCGTGGCCGCCAACGGCACCGTCGACGTGCGCGTCGCGCTCCGTCGTGTGGTCGACACGCCGAACGTGCAGTGCGGCGACTTTCACATTCACACCACGCGCTCGCCCGATTCGCGCGACGCCGCGCGCTTCAAGCTCGCCTCGGCCGCGGGCGATGGCCTCGAGGTGCCCGCGCGCTCGGACCACGAGTACGTCGCCGAGTGGCAGCCCCTCGTGCGCGAGATGGGCCTCGATGCGTACATGTTCGGCCTCACCTCGCTGGAGCTCACCACCTTCGCGTGGGGCCACTTCGGGGTGTTCCCGCTGGAGGTGAACCCCGCGGCCCGCAACGGCGGGATCTTCGACTGGGCCGGACGCGCGCCGCCCGCGGTGTTCGCCGATGTGCGCGCGCGCCGCGAGCAGCCCGCGTTCGTGATCAACCACCCGCGCGGCCCCGCCATCAGCGGCTACTTCACCGCCGCGGGTTACAACCCCGCCACGGGCACGGCCTCGCGCACCGACCTCTGGGACGACCGCTTCACCGCCGTCGAGTTCTTCAACGACAGCGGGTTCTTCGACAGCAACAACCGCGACGGCGTGCGCGACTGGTTCTCGTTCCTCAACCGCGGCCGCAGGGTCTTCGCCGTGGGCTCGTCGGACAGCCACTCGATCCAGAGCGGAAGCCCCGTGGGCTATCCCCGCACGTGCATGCAGCTCGGCACCGACGACCCGCGCATGGACACCCCCAACGGCATCCGTGACGCCGTCGCCAACGGACGCACCACCATCTCGGGCGGCGTGTACCTCGACGTGACCGCCGCGCCCGCCGGGGGTGGCACCGCCGTGGGCACGGGCCAGGAGCTCAGCGGCGCGGGCACCATGGCCCGCGTGAACGTGCGCGTGCAGGCCGCTCCGTGGGTCAACGTCGATCGCCTCGACGTGTACACCAACGGCACCGACGGCGCGGGCTCCACCGCCGACGCGAGCGCGCCCATCAACGCCACGCTCGTGCAGTCGATCACCCTCGACGCCTCGCGCCGTGACCCGACGAACCCCGTGGTGCGCTTCCGCGGCGACGTGATGGTGCCCGTGGCGCCGCAGAACGGATGGGTCGTCGTGGCCGTGCGCGGCGCCGCCCTCGACCCCGTGCACCCGAACCGCAGCGCGTTCGGCGTGAGCAACCCGATCTTCCTGCGCCCGTGACCCGCCGCCTCGCGCTCGCCCTCCTCGCGCTCGGGTGCACGCGCTCTCCGACGCCTCCCCCCGACGGACCTGTCGAAGCCCTCGCCGCCCTGCACCGCGCGCTCACCGCGGGCGGCGACGTGCGCGCCGTGAGCGACACCGAAGCCCTCGCGCAGGCCGAGCTCCTCCAGCGCCTCACGCTCCTCCACGACCTTCAAGAAGAGCACGTTCCCCTGGGCGTGACCGAGCAGGGCTGGCGACGCGCGCTCGACGACCTCCACGCGCACAACACCGCCGACGAAGTGCGCCGTGCGTTTCAACCCGCGGTGCCCCTCCTCGGCAACGGACGCTGCACCGTGCTCGGCCCCGCGCCGCTGCCCGATGCGCTCGCGCCCTTGGCCTCGCCGCGCCCCACCTGGCCCGCGTTCGTGCGCGACACCGTGCGCCCGCCCCTCGAAGCCCGCGCGCGCCGCGCACGCGCCGTCGAAGCCCGCTGCGACGAGGGCCGCGGAACCTTCCGCGCCGTGTTCCTCCCGCGCAGCGCCGACGACCGCGCGCTCGTGGTGGTCCGCGTCGGCACGCCGTGACTGTGACGCCTCCGCACGCCCTGCCTCGCGCGTCGTAGCGCCGCCGACGCATCTCGCACGTTCCTCCATTGCACACGGTGTTTTGTCTCCATCGCGCGACGAGCACACCGCATGGCCCGCTTGCTGCTCTGGGCTCTGCGCATGAGCCCTTCTTGGAAGTACCTGCTCACCGTGCCGCTGCTCGTCGTCGCGAGCGCTGCGCTCCACGCGTGCGGTGCAGACGCAGCGGGCGGCGCGGGGAGCTACGACCCCGAACCGCCGGTGCGAGACGCCGCCGCGCGCACCGACGCGGCCGTCGATTCGAGCGTGATCGTGCCGCCGCCCGAGGTCGAAGAGCGCCGCACGTTCCAGACCCCGCAGGCCGGCGGACGCTGGGTCTACGTGGCCAATCCCACGCGCGACACGGTCGCCGTGATCGACTCGCGCACCCTCGCGATCGAGACCCTCGAAGCGGGCGACGGACCCACCTACCTCGCGACCGTTCCCGGCCGCGACACGGCCCTCGTGGTGAACGTCAACTCGAACACGCTCACCATTCTGCGCACCACCGAGCGCGGCACCGTGCGTTCGAACGTGCCCGTGGTGCCCGGCGCCAACGCCATCGCCATCGCGCCCGACGGACGTCACGCGGTGATCTACTTCGACGCCTCGGTGCGCGGCGCGACGGTCAACACCGGGAGCTTTCAAGACCTCACGCTCGTGACCCTCGATGAAGCGGGCGACAGCGCGGTGCAGCTCTCCGTGGGCTTCCGCACGCTCGATGTGCTCTTCAGCGCCGACGGTGCGAGCGCCTTCGTGGTGACCGAAGATGGCATCTCGATCCTGCGGTTCCGCGAGATCACCGGGCCCACGCTCGTGCCCAACATCTCGCTCGAAGCTACGAGCATCGTGCCCGTCACCATGGACGGCGGCGCCGACGGATCGGTCGATGCGAGCGCCGATGCGAGCCCCGATGCCGCCGACCTCACGGCACCTGCGCGCGACGTCTCCATCACCCCCGACGGCCGCTACGCCGTGGCCCGCGTCGAGGGCACCGGCACGCTGCGCCTCGTGGATCTCAACACCCGCGCGATCACCGCGCTCGACCTGGGCTCGGCGGTCACCGACCTCGACATCGCACCGTCGGGCGCCTACGCGCTGGCCGTGCTGCGCGCGCGCTCCGAGGTGGTGCGCATCCCGCTGCCGATGGGCTTCACCGACGCGACGACGCTGCGGCGCACCGCGGTGACCGGCGAGTTCGTGGGCTCGGTCACCCTCTCGCCCGAGGGCTCGCGCGCGCTGCTCTACACCACGGCCCTCCCGCTCGAACGCATGACCCTCATGGACCTCACGACCGAGGCCGCGCCCCTCACGATCGTGCGGCTCCGCAAGCCCGTGCGCGCGATGGCCTTCGCGCCCGACGGACGCACCGCCCTCGTCGTGCACGCCCGCACGCCGGGCGATCCCGCGCAGGCCGGGATCGACCTGGAGACGCAGATCGACCGCTCGTACGGGTACAGCCTCTTCGACGTGGCGACGCGCTTCGCGAAGCTCCAGCTCACGCCCGCGGAGGTTGGGCCCTTCGCGATCGTGCCCGACGGGAGCGCGTCGTTCGTGCTGCTCCGTGATGACGCGCGGCTCGTGGCGCAGGCGCAGCGGGTGTCGATGCGCAACTTCGTGATCGACACGATCCAGCTCGGGTCGCCGCCGCTCTCGGTGGGCGCCGTGCCCGGCACCGCGCGGGCCTTCATCGGCCAGGATCACCCCGAGGGACGCATCACCTTCGTCGACTGGAACACCGGCGCGCTCCAGTCGCTCACGGGCTTCGAACTCAACAGCCGCGTCGTGGACTGACCGCCATGAACTCCCTTACCCGTAGAGGTTTTCTTTCGTCGCTGGCCGCCCTCGCGGCCCTCGCCGCGGCCCCCGGATGCGCCGACCGCGACGCCCTCCTCGACGCGCCCTTCACACAGCTCGGCCCCATCGCCGCGGGCCAGTCGCTCACGTGGATCGACACCGCCGCCGCCACCGCGCGCGTCGTCGACGTCTCGCGCGCCACACTCTCGACCCGCACGGTGACCGTGGGCCTCGACCCGGTGCTCTCGCTCGCGCGCAACGGCGCCGACGAGGTGCTGGTGCTCTCGCGCGGCTCGCGCGGCGAACCGGGCATCGCGCCCACGCCGGGCACGCTCACGGCCATTCCCACGGGCGGCGCCGCGGCGCGCACCTACGTGGTGGGCTCGCCCTTCAACGCCGTGTCGCAGACCGACGACGGCCGCTACGCCGTGGTGCACTACCAGCCCTCGGGCACCTCGGGGCGACTGCTCTTCAACCCCAACGAGATCGCCATCGTCGACCTCGCCGCGCCGCCCTCGGAGACCAACCCCCGGCGGCGCACGGTGCGGAGCTTCGGCGGCGTTCCCAACGCGGTGCGCTTCTCGCCGACGATGACCATCCAGGGCACGCCGCGGCGCCTCGCGGTGGTGCTCTCGGATGCGTACGTGACGCTCCTCGACCTCACGAACCCGACGCGGCCCGAGATCACCGTGCGCCTCACGCTCCCCGAGGACACGCGCGCGATCCGTCCCACGCAGCTCGTGTTCGACCCCGAGCGCTCGACGATCTACGCGCGCGCCGAGGCCTCCAACGACGTGTACGCGTTGCAGCTCGTCGACGTGACCACGGCCGACGCGTCGGCCAATGATTTTCGCCCGAGCGTCAACCAGCTCGCCGCGGGACGGAACCCCAGCGACATGGCCCTCATCGGCGACGCGGGCGCGCGCAGGCTCCTCGTGGTGTCACCGGGAAGCCGCGATGCGCGCGTGATCGACGCGCGGGCCAACACCACGCTCACCGTGCCCCTCGACGCGCCTGCGAACCGCATCCTGCTGTTCACGGCGGGCTCTCCGCGCGACGCGACGCCGACGCCGCGCGCGCTGCTCTACGCGACGGGGTTGCTCACGTCGGCGGTGAGCTTCCTCGAACTCGCGGACCTCGACACGCGGCGCGGTCAGAACGTCGAGACGGTGCAGCTCGCGCGCACGGTGAACAACGCCCTCGCGCTGCCCGAGCGCGGCGCCCTCATGATCGACCACCCGAGCACCGGCAACGGCGGACAGCTCAGCCTGCTCGATCTCACGCGGCGCACGGTGTCGCCCATCTTCGCGGAGGTTCCGCTCGAAGGCGCGCGCTTCGACAGCGACCGTCAGCGCCTCTGGGTCGCGCCGCGCGGAAGCACCCGCGTGGGATACATCACCCTCTCGAACTTCAGCCCCGGCGAGGTGCGCCTCGATGCGCCCGTCACCGCGGTGATCCCCCTCGGCGGAACCACACCGCGCGTGGTCGCGCTCCACGACGACGCCTCGGGCGCGCTCACCGTGCTCGACGCCACGGAGCCGCAGCGCAACACCGCGCGCTCGGTCCGCGGATTTCTTCTCGCCTCGTTCCTCGATGGGAGGACCCCGTGAACGCACGCACCTTCGCCGCGGGCCTCGCGCTCGCCCTCTCCCTCGCGGGCACGAGCGCCCTCGCGCAGTCGAACCCCGCGCGCAGCCCGTGGAACGTCGCCATCGAGGTCGGCCCCGTGTGGCAGCACGACGCGTCGATGCAGGCCTTTCTCTCGGGCAACGGCGTGCCCCCCTCGTCAGGTCTCTCGGTCGGACGCGACGTGCTGCACCTCGGATCGCACTTCACGCTCGGCGCCGAGGTGGGCTTTCGCACCGTGGCCAACAAGGGCTACGTGCGTCAGGCGTTCACCACGTCGCTCAACGCGTGGCAGCTCCAGGCGGGCCTCTCCCTCCGCTGGGAGCTCACGCGATGGTTCACCCCGTACGCGCGGCTCACGGCGGGCGCCATGGCCCTCGACGCGTCGGTGCGCGACCCCAACGACCACACCCTCGACGCCTCGGCGTGGACGGCGCACGGCGGCGCGGGCCTCGGCGTGCTGCTCACGAGCGGCGCGTGGTTCGAGGGCGTTGGCGCCACCACGCTGCGCTTCACGCTCGCCGTCGAGGGAGGCTACCAGCGCGCGCTCCCGGCCACGCTCGACGCGTCGCCGCCTGCGCCCACCGACGAGCGCCTCGCAGCGGACCAGATCGCGCTTCAATCCACCACGATGGGCGCGGTGAACCCCTCGGCCGCGTACCTGCGTGTCGCCTTCGGCGCGCGCTTCTAGTCACTGCACGGAACCATCGAGACACAGCGCATCCGCGCGGCGCGTCGGGCGTGTTGCAGCCTGCACGCGCCGCGCAATGCGCGAGCGATCACTCCTCGGTCTTCGCGAGGGCCACGATGGCCTGGGCCCAGGCGACGTACTTCCACTCGGCGAGGTCGCGCACGGTCTTGAGACCGAGCTTCTCGAGGGTCTTGCCCGCGTCTTCGCTGAGGCCCTGGAAGCCCGCGAGCGGCATGTCGACGAGCTCCTTGAGGCTCTTCGATTCGTAGGCCTTGTCGAGCGCGTTGTTGATGTTGATCGCCATGGTTCGCTTTGCCTCCGTTGCGTCCCCGCACCCGTTGCGAGGCGCGCGCGAAGGTGTCGCGTAGGCGAGGCGAGCGCGTCAACCGCGAAGCGCGGCGATCGTGCGGAGCACGTTGCCCCCGAGCACCTTCTGAACACGCTCCGGCGACCACCCGAGGTCGAGGAACTTCTGCGCCATGCGCGGGAGCTCGCTGCACGTGGGCATGTCGCGGGGCGTGACGATCATCCCGTCCCAGTCCGAGCCGAGCGACACGTGGTCTTCGCCCGCGACGTTCACCGCGTGGGCGACGTGGCGCACGATGGCGTCGAGGCGGCTCGAGAAGCGCGACTCTCCGACGAACGAGGCCTCGTACATGATCCCCACGGTGCCCCCGAGGTCGGCCACGGCGCGGAGCTGCTCGTCGTCGAGGTTGCGCCAGTGCGGGGTCACGCCCGAGACGCCCGTGTGGGTCACGAGCACGGGCTGCGAGCGGTCGTGGACTTCGAGCGCGTCGAAGAACCCGCGGCGGTGGATGTGCGCCAGGTCGACGAAGATCTTCCGCGCGTTGAGGGCCTTCACGTAGTCGCGTCCGCGGGTGGTGAGCCCGCCGTCGCCCTTCGCGACCGCCGACGCGGGCGAGCTCGTGACGCCGAGCGCGGAGTTCGTGAGGTGCACGAGCGTGACGCGCAGCACGAGGTCGTCGGCGATGAGGTCGAGCGCGCTTCCATCGGCGTTGCGGTCGAGCGCGTTGCCGCCCTGGATGCCGATGAACGCGCCGTGCTTCCCCTCGGCGCGCGCGGCGCGGTACTCCGCCACGTTGCGCACGACGGCCACGTCGGGGGAGCGCGAGAGCTCGCGGCGCAGGCGTTCGAGGTTGCGCACGAAGGTGTGCGCGCGCCCGTCGGCGGTACGGAGCGGGTTCGTGCTGATCACCCACGTCGCGCCGGTCACGCCCGCGTCGCGCATGCGGGGAATGTCGACCTGCCGCGTGAACCATCCGGGGAAGGGACCCGGCGTGTGCCGCTGCGTGAGGTCGTAGCCGAAGATCCGGGTCCAGATGAACGAGTCGACGTGCAGGTCGATCACGTCGGCGCCGCGGTAGACCTCGACGGCCTCGCGCGAGATGCCCAGCGCGGCGGCCTCGTCGTCGACGCTACGCATTGCCCACGTTGTCGTCGCCGTCGTCGCCACCGTCGTCGTCGCCCGCGGCCTCGCCGTCGGACTTCACGTTGCCCGCGCCCTCGCCCGCTTCGCCTGCGGGCTTCTGCCCGTCGCGGTTGCGGTTGCGATTGCGACGACGGCGACGGCGCTTGCCCTCACCGCCCTGCGCGGGCGACGGAGACTGCGCGCCAGGCTGCGCGTCCGTGGGCTGCGCATCCGTGGGCTGCGCGTCCGTGGGCTGCGCGTCCGTGGGCTGCGCGTCCTTGCGGGGAGCGTCCTTCGCGGGCGCGCCCTTCGCGGCGTCGGGACGCGGGCCGCGGGGGTTGTTCTGCGCGGGCCGTCCGCCGTGCTCTCCGCCCTGCGGAAAGCGAATGACGCCCCACACCTCGGGCGCGGGAAAGTTCCTTCGCACGGCGTCGAGGGCGCGCTTCGCGCGGAACTTGTTCTTGGGCGTCCACGTGTCGACCCAGTGGGCGAAGCGCGTGAGCGCCGCGCGGTCGGTCTTCACGTCGATGGATCCCCACCCGAGCAGGTCGCCGAGGCGCTGCACGAAGCTCTCGCGCTGAAAGTGTGCGGGCGTCGCGTGCGCGGGTCCGTACGACCGCTCGTGGCGCAGCCACTCGACGAAGAGGGCGTCGACGCCGTCGCGCGTGGGCTCGTACTCGAGCAGCAGGGCCATGAGCACGGTCATGTGCGCGTGCGTGGCGGGCGCGTTCGACGTGTCACCGATCGCGTGGCGGGTGACGGCCTGGCCTGCGGCGAGCACTTCTTTCGAGAGCTTCGGGTCGTGCACGAGTTCGAGCACGGTGTTGAGCTTCGGGAGCGCCTCGGGATCCGCAGGGTTCTCACGGCACCACGCGAGGGTGTCTCGCGCGAGGGCGCGCACGGTCTCGGGGTCGTCGGCCGCCGGCGTCGGCGCGGGCGCCTCCGCGATGGGGGCGTTCGGTTCGGCGGGGGCGTTCGGTTCGTCGGAGTGCATGGCGTCGATCACCTGTCCGTTCGTCGGTCGAGCGGGGGCGGGAGTGTCGTTCGCGGGACGGCGGTCCGCAACGCTTTTTGGCCCTCAAGCTGCGCCGCAGAACGCCGTTGAGTGGGTCAGGAGCCTCTGCACGCAGGAGACATGGGACCGATGGGCACCCCGAAAGACCGGGTTCACGCACGCTTTCAGGTCGACCTGAAGGTGACGATGAAATGGCGGCGCAACGTCGAGACACTGCCCGTGTTCGACGTGAGCGAAGGGGGCGTGTACGTGGCCACCGAGAGCCCGCCTGCCCTTCGCGAGCTTGTTCGCCTCGAGTTCGAACTCCCGCCGAACAAGACCGTGCTCAGCGCGCACGGCATGGCCGTGAACCTCGTCGACGCGGCCTCGACCGACGGCCGTCCGCCCGGCATCGGCGTGCAGTTCTACGCCCTCGACCGCGACGCCCAGCGAGCGTGGTCGGCCTTCATCGACGGCGTGCGCAAGGGCCAGCTCGCCGTGCCCCGCCGCGCGCCCGCCGAGCCCCTCGAAGCGCCCCGCAAGCCCTCGCAGTTGCAGACGGCGCCCGAGCCCGTCGCGGTGCTTCCCCTCGCGCCGCCGCGCAAGCCCTCGCAGCTTCAATCCCCCGCGGATCTCGTGGAGGCGCCCCGCAAGCCCTCGCAGCTTCAATCCCCCGCGGAGCCCGTCGCGGTGCTGCCCCTCGCGCCGCCCCGCAAGCCCTCGCAGTTGCAGACGGCGCCCGAGCCCGTCGCGCCGCCCCGCAAGCCCTCGCAGTTGCAGACGCCGCCGCCCTTCTTCGCGCCCGGCGACGACGTGACCTCCTTCGGCGAGATGCCCGATCCCTTCGGACGCGGCGCCGTCGCGCGCCCCGCGGTGGCGGCCTCCCTCGAACTCGACATCGCCTCCGAAGAGGACCTCTACGAGTTCTACATGCGCGACATCGCCGAGGGGCGGATGTTCATCCTCTCCGACGTGTCGCTCGCGCGCGGCGCCGAGGTCTCGATCGTGGTGCGTCACCCGACGGAAGACCGCGTGTTCGAGATCGATGCGTTCGTGGTGGCCTGCCAGCAGAGCCCCGACGGCCCCGGCCTCGACGTCGAGTTCTACAACCTCAGCGAGCGTCGCCTCGAAGCGCTCCGTGACTTCATCGACGGCGGCGAAGAGGTGCAGCCCGAGGTGCGCCAGCGCCCCGCCGCGCGCCGCGATGCGCCCGCGCCGAAGCCCGCGCCGAAGCCCGCCACGTCGGAGCGCGCCCACGTCGCGCAGAGCGTGTGGGACGACCCCTTCGCCCGCGACGCGCAGGCGCAGATCGCGCAGCTCTTCGAGCCCTGGGTGGGTGCGGCGGAGCAGCGTCCGTGGTCGAAGCCTCCGCCCGACGACGACATCGACCTCATGTTCGACGCGCTCGCGAACGGAGACCTCTCGGGCGTGCGTCCGAGCGGCGTGCCCTCGCCCGCGAACGAAGACGTGCCCGATTTTCTCCTCGCGGCGCCGACCTTCGACGACAACCCCTTCGAGCCTGCGCCCGCGGCCTCGCGCGACGACGACGCCGTCTCCATCGACCTCGACGACGACGACCTCGTCGAGGTGCGCGACGAGCCCCGCTCCGCGCGCGCGCCGCACCCGATGAGCAACGCGCGCTGACCCCACACGCCCGCCCTCTGCGCGAGGGTTGCGTTGCGCAGAGAGCCGGTGCATCTGTCGCCCGTGACAGACCACGTCGTGCTCGGCATCGACCCGGGCTCCCACCGCCTCGGGTTTGGCGCGGTGTACCGCAAGGGCAACCGCTACGTGCACGTGGCCCACGGCGTCGCGCGCGCCCCCGCGGCGGCGCCGCTCCCCGAGCGATTGCGCGTGATCGCCGACGCGCTCGAAGCGGCCATCGCGCGCATCAAGCCCGACGTGGTGGCCATCGAGCAGGCGTTCTTCAGCCGCGACGCGCACGCGGCCCTGGTGATCGGTCACGCGCGGGGCGTGGCGATGCTCCTCGCGGCCCGCGCGGGGCTCACGATCTTCGAGTACCCGCCCACGCTCGTGAAGCGCAGCGTCGTCGGCAGCGGACGCGCCGACAAGGATCAGGTCAACGGCATGATCCGCGGCATCCTGGGGCTCGCCGAGGCGCCGCCCGAAGACGCCGCCGACGCGCTCGCCGTCGCCATCTGCCACGCGAGCACCACGGCCTTCGCGGCCGCCGCAGCACGGGGTCGCAGCGCATGACGCACGCGTTCGAAAAGTTCGAAGGGCTCGGCAACAACTTCCTCGTGCTCGACGCCGCGGCGTGGCCCGAGTCGCAGCGCACGCCCGACCTCGCGCGCGCCCTCTGCGACCGCTACACGGGCGTCGGCGGCGACGGGATCCTCTGGGTCGAGCGCCTCGGCCCCGCGTCGGTGCGCATGGTGATCTTGAACGCCGACGGGTCGCGCCCCGAGATGTGCGGCAACGGCGTGCGCTGCGTGGCCGCGTGGGTGGCCTCGCGCGAGGCGCTCCCTCCCGGTGCGGTGATCGCCGTCGAGAGCGACGCAGGACCGCGCCCCGCCACCCTCGTCTCGCACGACGCGGGCGTGTGGCAGGTGGCCGTCGACATGGGCGTCGCGCGCGTCGCCGGGGAGTCCTTCGCGGTGCAGGCCGACGGCGCTTCGAAGTCCGTGCGCGCGGTCGACATGGGCAACCCCCACGGGGTGCTCTTCGGCTGCGACGCGTCGATGGACGTGGTGCGCGCGGTCACCGCCGAGACCGCGGTGTTTCCCCGCGGGGTGAACGTCGAGATGGTGCGCGTCGAGGGCGACGGCTTTCGCGTGCGCGTGCACGAGCGCGGCGTCGGGTGGACGCAGGCGTGCGGAACGGGCGCGTGCGCCGTCGCAGCCGCGGCGGTGCGTGAGGGACTGGCCCGCGCGGGCGCTCCGGTGCGCGTGACCCTCGACGGCGGCGACCTCTCGATCGTCATCGAGCCCGAGACCTGGCGCGTGCGCATGACCGGACCGGCGCGGAGGGTCTTCGCGGGCGTCGTCGACCCGTCGACCCTGCCGCGCTGAATGGCGATTCAGTTGCGCTGGAGCAGCGGGCTCCGGGGCGGCGCCGCGGTGTCACCCGACGGTGCGACGGGCCCGTTGGCGCGCGCGCGGATCATGCCGCGCAGGAGCTGGTAGCCCACGCGGAGTTGCAGATCGCGGATGTCGCTGCCGGGCGCTTCGACGGGCGGCGGGTCGTTGGTCTCGTTGTTGGGGAGGTGCTGGTCGAGGTCGCGCTCGCGCTCGGGCGCATCGACGCTGCCGGGCGCGGGATCGTCGGGCAGCGTGACCTGTTCGACCTGCACGTCGGGGGCGATGCCCTGGGCCTGGATGCTCCGCCCCGAGGGGGTGAAATACCGCGCGATGGTGAGCTTGAGCGCGCCGCCGTCGGGCAGGTCGACGACGGTCTGCACGCTGCCCTTGCCGAAGGTGCGCGTGCCCACGAGCGTGGCGCGGTGGTGGTCTTGAAGGGCGCCCGAGAGGATCTCCGCCGCGCTCGCCGTGTACTCGTTCACGAGCACCACGATGGGGAAGTCGGGGCGCGTGCCTGCGGCGTGGGCGCGGGCTTCGTCCTGGGCGGCGCCGTCGCGTCCGCGCGTCGAGACGATGACCCCATCGGCGAGGAACTCATCGGCGATGAAGATGGCCTCGTCGAGGAGCCCGCCGGGGTCGTTGCGGAGGTCGAGCACGAGGCCGTTGAGCCGCCCGCCCGCGCCGCGCGTGAGGTCGTCGAGGGCGTGGGCCACCTCGTCGCTCGACCGCTCTTGAAAGCTCTTGATGTTGAGGTATCCGACGCCGCCGTCCATGGCGTGCGACTCGACGCTGGAGACGTGCACCACCTCGCGCACGAGGTCGAGGCGCAGCGGCTCGGTCTGCCCGCGTCGCTGAAGGGTCACACGCACGTGCGATCCCGGCGCGCCGCGCATTCGTCGCACCGCCTCGTCGACGTCGAGCCCGCGCGCGTCGCGTCCGTCGATGGTGAGGATCTCGTCGCCCGCGCGCACCCCGGCCCGCGCCGCGGGAGAGCCCGTGATGGGGTTGATCACCGTGAGCAGGTCGCCGCGCGCGTCGATCTCCACCCCGACGCCGCCGAACTGGCCCGTCGTGTCGCTCTCCAGCAGCGCGTACTCCTCGGCGTTGAGGTACGAGCTGTGCGGGTCGAGGGTGCCCACCATGCCGCGGATCGCGCCGTCGATGAGCCGGTCTTCGTCGACGGGGTCGACGTAGCTGTTCTCGATGTGGGCCATCACCTGCGAGAGCACGCCGAGGCGGCGGTACGGCGACGCGCGCGGAGGAACCGCCGTCGCGCTGCGTTCGAAGAGAACACCGGCGGAGAAGGTCGACGCGAGCGCGGCCCCGAGGGCGAGCGCGCGCCACGGCAGGGCACGGAGGCGGTGGGTGGCCATGGGCGGGGGCGCGGAGTGTAGTTCTCCACGCGTGCGGGACACAACGAAGCCACAGGTCAAGGGCGCGGACGTCGAGGGCGTGACGGTCCCTTGACGACGGGTTCAGGTTTGAGACACTCCGCGCCTCTTTTCGGCCGATCTTTCGAAGAGAGTTCCCCTGGAGGACAAGTACATGAAGCGGTTGACCCTGTGTGCGGGTCTGCTGGCGGTGGGCGCTTCGCTCGCCGCGTGCAGCTCCGACAACCCCACCCCGACCCCGACGGACGCGAGCACCGGCACCGACACGCCCGTCGTGATGGACTCGATGACCACGGAGACCGGCGTGGACGCCGGCACCGACACCGCCGCCGACCGTGCGACCGACACCGCTGCGGACCGCGTCGACGCCGGTCCCCTCTGCGGCCGCCTGCCGTACACCGCGATCACCCGCATGGGCACCAGCACCACCGTGCGCGGCGACACCACCGAAGCCTGGATGGCCCAGACCTCGGGTCGCCCCACGGGCACCTCGCCCATCCGTCCTCCGAGCTCGAGCACCACCTGCTCGCCCATGTCGGGCCAGGTTGTCTACTCGTACACCGTCGGCACGATGCCCGCGTCGCTGCGCATCTCGACCACGAACACCGGCACGTCGCGCATCTTCGACACGGTGCTCTGGGTCACCACGCGCTGCGCGAACACGCTCTCCGCCGCGGCCTGCAACGACGACGACCCCGAGTACGCGTCGAGCCCCGACCGCCGCGTCTCGTCGCTCGTGACCACCGAGGTGCTCCCGGCGGGCACGCAGGTGTTCATCATCCTCGGCGGGTTCTACCCCGCGGGTGACGGCACCACGACCATCGACCACGGCGCGTACCAGCTCACGATCAACGAGCTCCCGGCCGTGGCCGCGGGCGCGGCGTGTGACACCGCGGGCCTCACGAACCGCTGCGACACCGACCTCGTGTGCGTCGCCGACGTCGTGGGCGGACCGACGGGTCGCTGTCGCACGCAGGGCAGCGTGGCGGGCTCGCCCTGCCGCACGAGCGTTCCCAACTGCGACACGGGCCTCACGTGCTCGTCGTCCGATGGCAACGGCGTGTGCGTCACCACCGCGATGGCCGACGGCCCCTGCGATCCCCGCACCGCCTGCCCCGACGGCTACTTCTGCTCGAACACCACCTTCGGCGCCGCGAGCGGCACCTGCCGTCGCATCGGCTCGACGCTCGGCTCCGACTGCCGCCCCATGGGCTCGACCGGCGGCCGCTGCGACGCGCCCCTCGTCTGCTCCGTCGACGTCGACCCGTCGGACACCTCGCCCTCGTGCGTGCGCGCGGCGACCCTCGGCGGCGCGTGCGACATCTTCCGCTCGGTGTGCCCCGCGGGCAGCACCTGCGTGACGGCCAACGGCTCCACCGCGGTGGGCACCTGCACGGCCTTCGGCACCGCGGCCCGCGCCCGCTGTCGCGCGTCGGGCACCCGCTGCGACATGGGCCTCGAGTGCATCACCGTCGGTGAGGGCGCCAACGCCGAGGACCTCTGCCTCCGCCGCTCGACCACCAACATGGCCTGCGGCCCGGCGCTCCAGTGCCCCGACGCCGACACCTGCTACCTCACCGACCTCAGCGACCGTCAGAACGGCCTCTGCGGCGCGACGGGCCAGGCGGGCGGTTCGTGCAACATGTCGGCGCCCTTCTGCACGGGCTCGCTCCAGTGCAGCAGCGCCACGGGCAACGGCCTCTGCTCGAACGTCTCGACCATGATGGGCGCCGCGTGCGACCGCCTCCGCACCCGCTGCGGCACGGGCTTCTCGTGCGTGCTCAACGCGGGCAGCCAGACGGCCGGCACCTGCCAGCCCGACGGCTCCGTGGCGGGCGCCGACTGCCGCGCGGGTGACATGCCCTGCGCGACGGGCCTCACCTGCTCGAGCTCGGCCCTCAGCGGCGGCGTGTGTCAGCGCGCGGCCACCGCGGGCATGGCGTGCGATCCGCTCAACGGCTCGACCCGCTGCCCCGCGATGCAGTACTGCCTCGCGACGGCCTACAACGCCGGCACCTGCACCGGCGGCGCCGTCGCCGAGATGGAGCCCAACGACAACCCCTCGAACGTGATGGCGCGCCCCGTGACCGCCGCCACGCTCGTGACCGGCGCCCTCGGCCGCTTCGACGTCGACTGCGTCGCCGTGACCGTGCCCGCCATGGGCCGCATCGTGGCGAACATCTCCGACGGCAACGGCCGCTGCCCCGTGAACATCGGCGGCCGCATCGCCATGGACATCTACAGCGCCGATGGCACCACCATCCGTGGCATCTCGCAGCAGAACGGTCCCTTCGGCGTGGGCTCGTGCTCGAACGTCGACGGCGGCCGTGAAGTGCAGGCCTACGCGGGCAACCTCGCGGCCGGCACCTACTACGTCTGCGTGCGCGGCGTGAACGACGCCGCCAACGGCGTGACCACCACCGCCGTCGCCAGCTACGTGCTCAGCGTCAATCCCCTCGCGGCGCGCTGATCGCACGACGCCCCCTGTCGGCACCGTCGGTCTCGCGTAGCATCGCGGGCCCGACGGTCGCCGACGATGCCCAGACTCCCCCGCACCGCACACCTCGCCCTCGCCCTCGCCGCGCTCGCCGCGTGCGACGGACGCACCCTCGCGCCCGCGCCCGTCGACGCCACCGTCGACCGCGGCGATGCGTCGGAAATCTCCGACACGTCGGAAATCTCCGAAGCGTTCCGTGATGCGTCTGTCTCGACCGACGCCGACGCCGACGCCGACGTGTGCCTCGAAGGCGTCGACGTGCCCGGCGCGCGCTGCGTGCTGCGGGTCACGGGGCGCGCGGTCGATGAGCGCGGCGCGGGGCTTTCGAACGCGGTGATCACCTGGTGCGGCGCGGTGTGCTTCGGCGCCTCCGCCGACGCGCAGGGGAACTTCACCGTCGACGTGCGCACCGCCCTCGACACCACGGGCTACTCGCTGCTCGTGCACGGGCGTCCCGACCACGCGAGCGTGCACATTCCCTCGCCGCCGCCGGTCGACGGCGTGGTGCGCTTCGACGCGCCCCTCGCGGTGCCGCGCTACACCGACGTGGGCCCCGTGCTGCCCGAAGGAACCGCCGGCGGGACCTTCACCGCGGGCGACGTGCAGGTCACCGTGGCGTCGGGCACGCGGCTCGAATTCGACGTCGAAGACGCGCTCCTCGGCGAGCTCGGTCAGCGCCTCCGGAGCGTGCGGGTGACGGGCGCGCTCGTGCCCGCGGCGCTCCGTGAGGCGGGGGTCACCGTGGCGTGGGCGCTGGCGCCGTTCAACCTCCTCGCAGACCGCCCCGTGGCCGTGCAGCTCCCCAATGCGACGGGCCTCGCCGCGGGCAGCGCCGTCGAGTTCGTGGTGCTCGGTCAGGAGATCGTGCGACAGCCCACCACCGCGGGCCGCGCCCTCGTCGCCGCCACGGGACGCATCTCCGCCGACGGAATGTCTGCCACCACGGCCTCGGGATCGGGCATCTCTTTTCTGACCTGGGTCGGCGTACGGCCCGCGAGGTGAGTCCCACGATGCGAAGAGTTCCGCTGCTGCTCGCGATGCTCACGGCGTGTTCGAGCGCCACGCCGCCGCCCGCGCAGTCCTCCGATGCGGCCCTCGCCGATGCGCGCGAGGTCTCCGTCACCGACGTGTCCGTCGCCGATGTCACCGCGACCGATGTGACCGATGCGGGCGCCGCGCGGGACGCGACCGACGTGACCGACGTAAGCGACGTGAGCGATGCACGCGCGGTGACCGACGTCGCCGATGCGGGCGCCACGGATGCGTCGCCCGACGTGCTCGACGTGCTCACCGACGCGGCCCGCGATGCGCTGGGCGATGAGGGCGGAGACGGCGCCGTGGCCGTGGGTCCGTACCCCGCGGGGCCCTACGGAATCGCACGCGGCGACGTGCTCGCGAACCTCGCGTGGGAGGGCTACACGAACCCCGACGGACTGCGCGTCTCGACGATGTACCCGTGGGGCGCCACGTCGATGCAGGCGATCCGCGAGACGGGCCGCGGCTACGCCATGGTGCACCTCTCGGAGTTCTACTGACCCGGCTGTCAGAACGCGGCCCGTGATCTGGCCGCGCAAGGTCCCCGGGTGATCGCAGCGGGCGGTGTGGTGGTCGAGATCCTCGAGTCGACGCTGGGCGGGCCGACGGCGCGCGCCAACCTCGACGCGTGGGTGAACACCTATCGCCTGCCCGTGACCGCGCTCATCGATCCGCCCGCCGAGCGCGTCACCCGCACGCTCAACACCTACGGCATTCGCGAGAGCCTCTTTCTCGTCGACCTTCGCACCATGCGCATCGTCGAGAAGTACAACGGCTCCGTGGCGGGCGTCGGTCCCTCGTCGATCGCACAGGGCGCCGCGCGGATGCTTGAACTCCTCGGCGCGGGCATGTAGCTCCGCGCGCCGTGACCCTCTCCGACGCTGCGCTCGAAGACCTCTCGCACACGCTGCTCTCCATTGCCGACGAGGCCGCGGCCCTCGTGCTCGCGGGCTGGCGCACGCACGTCTCCATCGAGCGAAAGGGCGCCATCGACCTTGTGACAAGGTATGACCGCGAGAGCGAAGCCCTGCTCCGCGCGCGCTTCGCCGAACATCTCTCGCACTTCGACGTGGTGGCCGAAGAGTCGGGCGGACATCCCTCCGGCGCGCGTCCCGTGCTGTGGGCCGACCCCCTCGACGGCACCACCAACTTCGCGCACGGGCATCCGTTCTTCTGCGTGTCCCTCGGGCTCGTCGACGGGGCCGTTCCCCTCGCGTCGGCGGTGTCGGCCCCGGCCCTGGGAACGCGCTGGCGGGCCTCGCGCCACGGCGGCGCGTGGCGCAACGAATCGCGCTGTGTGGTCTCCTCCACGGATCGTCTCGGCGACGCGCTCCTCGCCACGGGCTTCGCGTACGACACGCCCACGCGCGACGACAACAACCTCCGGGAGTTCTGCGCGCTCACCCGACGCACCCGCGGGGTTCGCCGCTGCGGCTCCGCGGCCCTCGACCTGGCCCTCACCGCCGACGGCACCTACGACGCCTACTGGGAGCCGCGGCTCAAGCCCTGGGACATCGCCGCCGGCACGCTCCTCGTGCTCGAAGCGGGCGGCGCGTTGAGCGACCTCGCGGGCGCGCCCCTCGACCTCCGCGATGGCTCGCTCATCGCCAGCAACGGGAGGCTCCACGACGCGCTGCTCGGCGCACTTCGCGACGCCGCGCGTGCCCCCTGCGCGACGTGGTGACGTAGACTCGCGCACCCCTATGCTTCGAAGAGTCCTGGTGTGTGCCGCGCTCGTGAGCGCGTGCGGATCGAAGACCGGCCTCCGTGATCTGCGCTTCGACGCCTCGGTGCCCGACGACGTGGCGCCCGTCGAGCCCGCGTGCCGACCGCTGCGACTGCGAACGCGCGTGGGGGTCGCCGCGCCCCTCACGATCGAGGTCGATCACACCGCGCCGCGCACGTCGGGGTTCATGTGGTCCGTGCGCATGGCGCCCGCGCGGGCCCGTGCGACGGTGGTCTCGACGGGCAGCGCCGACGCCACGCTCACGCCCGACGCCTCGGGCACGTGGGACCTCGTCGTGGCCACGCCCTACACGCGCTCGACGGGGGAGTCGGTGCAGTGCCCGGTGACCGTGCTCGTCGATCCCGCGGATCCGCTGTGCCCCGAGTACGCGCTCGTCGAGCCCTCGGTGGTGCCCATCCCCGGCTCGTCGCGGCAGATCGCGCTCGACCCCGCGTGGAGCACCGCGCGCATCAACGCAGGCGGCCCCGAGGGCACCGGACTCGTGGCGGCCGATGACCCCGACGCGAACGTGGCGACGCTGCTCTGGGAGTTCGCCGCGCCGCGCGACCTGGCCACGACGGCGGGCGAGCTCGAAGGCCGCGTGGTGAGCGCGGTGGGCGCCACGCCGGTGCTCGTGGGACGCGAGGGGAGCACGCACGAGGGGCTGCGCTATCGCCGGTCGTCGTTCCGTGTGGCGGCGCTGGAGAGCACCACGGCGGCGGTGGTGCGCGACCGCGTGGCGCGCGACGTGGTGGGGCTCAACCCCGGGCCGTACGCGCAGGGCTTCACGGCGCAGCGGGCCTTCGTGATCGAGGTGACCACGGTGCTGCGTCCCGACGAGGGGCGCGCGGTGATGATCCTCGCGACGGCGCCGGAGGCCTTCTACGACGACCCCGCGCGGGCGACGGCCTCGCGGCTCGCCGATGTGACCAACGCGACGGGGCTCGCGCGCGCGGGCGCCGCGCTCGATGTGACGTGTCAGCGCACGACGGCGACGCGGCAGGTGACGGCGGACTTCCTCTGGCTCGTCGACACGTCGCGCTCGATGGAAGACGACCAGGAGCGCCTCGGAAACACCGCGGAGCGCTTCTTTCGCGAGATGAACAGCGCGGGCATCGACCTGCGCGTGGGCGTGGTGCAGGCGGGCAGCCGCGCATCGGGCCTCGACCTCGATGATCCGGGCTTCGAGTGGATCCGCGGGAGCGATCCGATGGGGCCGCAGCGGCTCGCGTACGAGGTCACCTATCGCCCGTGGCGCAACGACGTCGCCGACACGCTCTCGCCCTATCCGCTCGAAGGGCAGGAAGAAGAACCCGTCGCCGCGGGCATCGTCACCACCGAGGCCATGGACCGCCGCGCCCCGATGGATCCCACGGCGCGACGGAGCTTTCGCCCCGACGCCACGCGCGCGGCGTTCTTCGTGACCGACGAGATCGGCACCAACGACGACGCGCGCTTCTTCGCGCTCGACGCGGCCCGCTGGGGCGCCACCGGGCCCGATCGCGTGCGCGGGGCCACGCGCTGGTACGCCGACCGCGCGTTTCTCACCTTCGCGATGGCGAACCTCTTCTCGCGCAACGCGTGTCCGAGCGTCGAGAACTTCGTCGCGTGCGCGGCCGTGGGCAACGGCGGGGCGTACATCCCGCTCAACACCGCGCTCGATGCCGAAGTGGCCTCGGCCCTCTCGCGCATCGTTGACGCCGTGGCGGGCGCCGCGAGCGAGTTCACCGTCGACCGTCAGCCCGTGTCGTCGACCCTGCGCGTCGCCGTCGACGATCGCCTCGCGCCGCGCTCCCGCGCCGACGGCTTCGACTGGAACCAGGACGCCCGCACGATCGTGTTCCGTGGGAACACGTACCGACCCCGTCGGGGCCAGGTGGTGCGCTCGGCGTATTTCTTCTGGATGCGCTAGAAAATAGAGGGTTCAGCGACGGCGACGGCCCGCGGGTGCGGGCGCGCCGAACTGCTGCTGGAGGCGCTGCGCGACGCCGCGCGAGGCGACCTCGATGGCCGCACGCGAGAGGCGCTGCGTGGGGTCGGTGCCGCCGGGGTAGATCCCCTCGGAGGCCGACGCGGCGGTGTTCACCGTGCCGATGATGTTGTGCGCGGGCTCGGCGAGGATCGCGATGGAGAGCTCGGCCCGCACGTGCACGCCCTGGGCGTCCTGCGTGCGCTGGAGCGAGGTGATCGAGCCTTCGAGCGAGTACCAGCGCATGGTGCGCGCGCGGAGTCGGGCCTGCGCCGCGGCGGGGAGCGTTCCGCCGGGGTGCACCGCGAGGCCCGGGGAAGCCGCGATGGCCTGACGGATCGAGGAGCGAACGAGCTCGGCGTCGGCGGGCGATCCTGCGCCGCGCTGGCTCACCGAGGTGAGGGTCACGAGGGTGCGCACGCGACGCCAGTCGATGGGGGCCGTGGTCACCTGCGCGGGCGCCGTGGCGGCCACCGCGGGCACGCCCACCGCCGCCTGCGTGGGAGCCGTCACCGCGGGCAGCGACGAGAGCGCGCGCACGCTGGCCTGCGCGGCCGTGCGCACGTTGCGGTCGCGGTCTTCGAGGGCGCCGCGGAGGGCGTCGATCGCGTTGCGGTCGCCCATCTCGCCGAGGGTGAGCGCCGCCGCGCGTCGCACGTTGGGTGTGCCGTCGTGGAGGGCCGCTTCGAGGGCCTGACGTCCGCCCTCGGGGCGCGTGCGACCGATCTCGCGCACGGCCGCGAGACGGAGCCGCGGCGCGCGCGACGAGTGGAGCGTCTGGATGGGGCCCGCGAGGCTCTGCGCCGGCGCGACGGCCGGGAGCAGCGAGAGCAGGGCGAGGAGGACGACGAGCGAGGCGCGGTTGGGGCGTGCGGTCGATCTCATGGGGCGGTGCCTGAACTCCACGGCAGCGGAGGAAGGTACCTTGAGCTCGTCCGTGACTTCAATGTCGTGACAGGAACACCGTCACGTGGAGGGGGCGCCGCAGTTCGGGCAGGTGGTGAGTTCGGCGGCGTACACCGACTTGCAGTAGCCGCAGGCGCGACGGCCCACGCGCGCATCGGGGGCGATGGGCTTGAGCGTCGGGAACTTCACGGCCATCTCCGCCGACGACATCACGTCGTTGGGATCGGACGGCACCCACACGACCTCCATCGCCTGGAGCGCACCGGGGCCCGCGAGGAGCACCTGCAGATCGCTCTGCAACGTCGGACGATCGGTCGCGGGACGGAACCCCGTGAGCCTGCCGCGACGCGCGACGAGCACGGTCACCACCACGAAGCCGCCGCCCTCTTCGGCCCGGGCGCGCGAGGCCGGGGCGTTGACCTTCCGCACGCCGCCCGCGTCGTTGCGCACGGTCTCGACGATGTAGCGCCCGCGCTCCTGATCGACGGCAGCCTGAAACTGCTGCTGCGTCATCTGCATCGAGAGCCCCTCGCTGATCGCGTGATGGGTCATGTACGCGTGATCGAGGTAGCGCCCGAGGGTCGTGGCCATGGTGCGCGCGGCGTTCTCGAGCGCGTCGGGGGTGTTCTGCATCTGCATCGACTGCGCGATGCGATCGAGCTCGCCCTGCACCTGCGCGCGCACGTTCGAATCGAACGCGATGGCGAGGGCGCCGAGCGAGAAGCTCTCCTGCGGGTCACCGAAGCCGCCGCCGCCCGCGGGCGGCACGTAGGCCATGGGCGCGCTGTTGTTCTGGCGCTTGCTCAGGGCCATGCCGATGAGAATCACCACGATGAAGAACAGCACCACGCAGCAGAGGGCCGCGCCGCCTCCCTCGCTGCTCCCGCCGCCGCCCCCGTACGACCCGTAGGAGCCGCCGCCGTACGAGCCCCCGTACGATCCGCCGCCGTACGATCCGCCGCTGCGGCTGGAGCTTCCCCAGCTCGAACTCGACCGGCTCCCGCCGCCCCAGCTCGACCCCGAGCGGCTGCCCGACGACGACGACGACGAGCGCCCCGAGCCCCAGCTCGATCCGCCGAAGCTCCCGCCGGTGTGTTGCGCCATCGTCGCGAGCGGCGTCAGCACGCCGAGCACGATCACCAGAAGGAGCCACGCCCTCAGTCTCTTCATGGCGCGTACGTTACGTCAGGGTTCGCGCGCGAAACCAGCGCGACGGAAGCGCTCAACGCTCACACGCCGCCACGGTCACCACGAGGCGCGATCCGTTGTGCGCGACGGGCTCCCTGCGCGCGACGAGCAGCGTGCCGTCACCGCGCACCGCGAGCGAGAGCGGCACCGCGGGACCTTCGCGCAACACCGTGGGGGTCTGCGCGCCCTCGGGCGTGAGCCGCGCGAGGGTCGTGCGCGACGCGGCCTCTTCGTAGAGCGCCACGAGCGCCGACGCGCCCTCGATCACCGCGTCGAGCACGGTCACCCGCGCGCGGGCCGCGGGCTCACCGGGCGATCCCATCGTCGCGCCGCCGGGCGGAACGCGGGCCAGCACCGGCGTGCCCGTGCCGTGAACCTGCACGCCGTAGAGGGCGCCGCCGAGGTCGAAGGGGCCGAGCGTCGACGCGGGCCATCGCAACCGACTGTTGACCTGCATCGTGGGCGAGAGGCCCATGAGCGTGGGCTCTTCGGTGGGCTGCGCGCCGAGGGCCGTGACCGTGAGCGAGGCCGTCGAGGGCGACCACGCGAGCCGCGGCGCGCGACCGGGGCCAAGCTCCACCGCGGGCGCTCGGGGCACCGCGCGGTCGTCGAGGATGATCCCGCGCATGACCCTTCCGCGCGCGGCGGACCACAGCACCGCGAGGCCCGACTCGACGCGCGCGAGGGCCACGTCGTCGACGGTCTCGGTCTCGCGCATCACCCGTCGGGGAACGTTCTGCGCCTCGCCCCGCGCGCCGACCCGCGCCACGAGCACGTCGTGACCGCCTTCGACGTAGACCACCGCCGCGCCCGTCGCCGTGGGCACCACCGCGAAGGCCCCCGCAGGCCGCGCCACCTCGCGCGCCCCGAGCACCGGACGCCACTGCGCGTCCCACGCGCGCACCCACAGGGCCCCCGCGCGGTCGCGCCACACCGAGAGCGCCCCGTCGCGCACGGGCACCACCGCGGGCGCCGTCGAAGGGTCGAGCGCGTCGCCCACGAAGCCCGAGAGCGTCACCGTCGTGAGCGCACACGCAGGACGCGCCGGACGCCGCGGTTGCGCCGCCGCGCCGTGGGCCCCGAGGCCGAGCGCCACGCAGAGAACCATCGCCGCACGCCGACGCATGGAGCGAGCGCGTACCGCGTTGTGCCGGGGCGCACAAGGCTCTGATTTCCCCTTTGAGCGGGTGAAAGAGCGGCGCGAGAGGGGTGACATATCCAGTCCCCGGCGGTAGGGTCGCGACCTGTGAGCAGACTTGCACAGAACCGGTTCGAGATCGTGCTGCGTCCCCTGCGCGACCGCGGGGGCGCCCAGACCGTGGTGGTGATCGAGACGCGCACGGCCGCGCAGGCGAGCCGCGAGGTCACCGCGCGGTATCCCGACCTGAAGATCGTGAGCGTCACGCGCATCACGCCCACGGTCGCGTCGCTCAAGGCCGCGCGCCGCGCCGACGCTGCGGTCTCCGACGACGCGCACCCCGCGGTCGACGAGGCCGTCGAGGGCGCCGACGACGCGTCGATCCGTCAGGTGGGCTGAGCGCGGGCTACCGCTCGACCCACACCTCGATGAGCCGCCCCTCGTGGGCGCGGCCGCACAGCAGGAACGAGAACATCCCGTCGACACCGGGCACTTCGAGCGCGACGCGCACGGTGTCGAAGGCCGTCTCGAGCACGCGGTAGCGCACGTCGCGCTCGCTGCGTTCGAACATCGCGAGCACCACCGCGCGGCCCGTGTGCAGCGACCCGTCGCCCTGACGAAAGCGCACCTCGTCGTGCAGCACCGCCGCCACCGCGTCGCCCTCGCGCTCGACGAGCGCCCGTAGGAGTTCCGACACCCTCATCACGTTCGAGCCGATCCCTTCTACTCCAGGGGTTCGAGCGCCCAGAAGCCCGTGCCCTCGTCGCGCGCGTCGACCCCGTACGTGCCGAACATTCCCAGCGGAGACGGTCGCAGCAATCCCGCGCCGTGGGCCACCGCGTCGCGCGCCGACACCTCGCGCCAGCGGATCGCCAGCGCGCCGCCGTCGAGGCTCTCTCCCTCGAAGCTCCCCTCGCGCTCCTGGTAGCGGTACGCCGCGCGCCATCGCCCGTCGGGGCCGCGCGACAACACCGTCTCGACGCCCATGCCCGCGGGGAGTCCCGTCCACCGCGAGAGCCACAGCCCCGCGCGCAACGCCCGCGAGGGAGCCCCCGCGGGCACGAGCTCCACCACGTCGCTCCCGTGGGCGCCGCGCAAGGTCCTCGTGCGCGGATCTTCCGTGAGATCCAGCGTGCGCAATCGCATTCCCGCGCCGGGCACCACGCCCTCTTCGCGCCACTGCACCGTCCACCCGTGGGCCCCGGTGCGCGCGCCCGCGAACTCGCCGTGCCACGGGGGAAGCTCCCACGACCCGCGCAGCAGCGTTCCTTCGCCGTGCACCCACACCTGCACGCGCACGCCCTCGGGCACCTCACGCCAGCGGCCCCAGTAGAGCCCCGTGGGCGCACGCGCAGGGGTCTCTGCGGGCGACGCTCGACGCGCGGGCGGTGTGTGACAGCCGAACGCCACGAGCGCGATCGACAGACAGAGGGCGGCTTTCACGGGGCGCGGAGGATGCACAAAATCCCCCCACGCGACCACTGCTGTAGGATGGCCGTTGATGGACTCCGCGCGCGCCGCGCTCCGCTTCGTGGCCCTCTCGCTCGCACCGCTCGCCGTGCTCACGCTCGTCGCACCGTGGCTCCCCGACGGGCCCGCGAGCGCGCTCCTCGCGTTCGGATGTGCGGCCCTCACCATCGCCCTCGCCGGACGCTTCGCACCGCGTGACGTACTCCGTCCACCGAAGACCGCGGCGCGCGTGGCCCTCGCGGGGGTGCTGTGCTCGCTCGCGGCGATCCCCGTGCTGCGCGTGGCGCCGTGGCTCGGAGGGCTTCTGGGCGCCGCGGGCATCGCGCTCGCGGCCTGCGCGCTCGGCACGCAGGTGGGCCAGCGGGTGGAGTCTCCGGGCCACGTGCTCCCGGTCGCGTTGCTCTCCGCGGGCGTCGACCTGTGGAGCGTCACCGCCGCGTCGGGGCCCACGCATGTCATCGTGCAGACGCCCGTGCTGCTCAAGCTGTTGACGGTGATGGCCCCGGTGCCTCCGTCGCGCCTGCCCGAGCCGCAGATCGGCTTCGGCGACGTGGTGTTCACCGCGCTCTACATGGCCGTGGCCGCGCGCTTCTCGCTCCCGCTGCGTCGCACGACGGCGGCGCTCTTCGCGGGCCTGGTGCTCTCGGGTGTGGCCTCGGCGCTGCTCGAAGCCCCGGTGCCCGCGCTGCCCGCCCTCGGACTGCTCATGGTGATCGTGCACCCCGAGACGCGCCGCGTGCCCGCGAAGGACCGCAACGCCACGCTCTTCGCCGCCGCGCTCTTGTGCGCCTCCGTGGCGCGCGTGGCCGTGCGGGTCGCCCGTTGACGCTGCGCGCTCGGCCACGGTAGAGCGCTGCGCACCGCGATGGCCCTCGACCTGACGAGCGTCGACCGACGCACCGAGCCCACGAGCTTCACCTACACCTCGAAGGACGCGATCCTCTACGCCCTCGGCGTCGGCGCCACGCGCGACGAGCTCGACTACCTCTACGAAGGACGCGGCCCGAAGGTGCTCCCGTCGTTCGCGGTGATCCCGGCGTTCCCGGCGTTGATGCGGGCCACCGACGGCGCGGGCGTGACCGTCGACCGCGTGGTGCACGGGCACCAGAAGGTCACCGTGCACGCGCCCATCGCCCCCGAGGGAACGCTCCTCACGACGGCCGTGGTCGAAGCCATCTACGACATGAAGCGCATGGCCCAGGTGGTCGTGCGCACCGAGACCCGCGACGCCGCAGGCACGCACCTCTTCGACACCGAGTGGGGCATCCTCGTGCTCGGCGAGGGAGGCTTCGGCGGAGAAGCACCTCCGGGCCGCGAGGGCACCGCGCCGTCACGCGCCGCGGACTTCCGCTTCGAAGAGAAGACCTCGCCCGAACAGGCCCTGCTCTACCGCCTCTCCGGCGACCTCAACCCCCTCCACGCCGACCCCGATTTCTCTCTCGTGAAAGACCGCTTCGGCACCCCGATCCTCCACGGCCTCTGCACCTACGGCTACATGACCCGCGCGGTGGTGAAGGGCGCCTGCCAGGGCGACGCCGCGAAGATCCGCAGCCTCACGGCGCGCTTCTCGAAGCCCGTGTGGCCCGGCGACACCCTCATCACCGAAGGCTGGATCGAAGGCTCCACCGTGTACCTCCGCACCACCACCCGCGAGCGCGGCGAGGCGGTGCTCACGCAGGCGCGGGCCGAGATCACCGTCTGACATTCCCTGTCTCTCTGTCTCTCTCCCCATCCCCCGTCATCGTTCGGAGTGTTCTCCATGGCAAAGCTCTCTCGTGAAGTGGTGATCCTGGCGGCGAAGCGCACGGCCTTCGGCGCGCTCTCGGGCTCGCTCAAGGGCGTGTCGGCCAACGACCTCGCGGTGCACGCCGCGAAGGCCGCGCTCGCGCAGTCGGGCGTGAAGCCCACCGACGTGGGCCACGTGTTCGTGGGCAACGTGCAGCAGACCTCGGCCGACGCGATCTACTGCGCGCGCCACGTGGGTCTGAAGGCCGGCCTGCCGATCACCACGCCCGCGCTCACGGTGAACCGCCTCTGCGGCTCGGGCTTCCAGGCCGTGATCAACGCGGCGGAGCAGATCCTCCTCGGCGAGACCGACGTGGTGCTCGCGGCGGGCACCGAGAACATGTCGCAGGCGCCCCACGTGATCCGCGGTGCGCGCGACGGCTTCGCGTTCGGCAAGTCGCCCGCGCTCGAAGACTCGCTCTGGTCGTCGCTCACCGACAGCTACTGCAACACCCCGATGGCCGTGACCGCCGAGAACCTCGCGGCGCAGTACGGCATCACCCGCGCCGAGTGCGACGCGTACGCGCTCCAGTCGCAGCAGCGCTGGGCGGCGGCGCACGAGGCGAAGCGCTTCGGCGACGAGATCGTGGGCTACGACCTGGTTTCGAAGAAGGGAACGGTCACCTTCGCCGTCGACGAGCACCCGCGTCCGCAGACCACGATCGAGGGCCTCGCGAAGCTCGCGCCGGTGTTCAAGAAGGACGGCGTGGTGACGGCGGGCAACGCGTCGGGCATCTCCGACGGCGCGGCGGCGCTGGTGCTCGCGTCGGGCGAGTGGGCGCGCGCGCAGGGACTCACGCCCCTCGCGCGGCTGGTGCAGTGGGGCGTCGCGGGCGTGGAGCCCTCGCTCATGGGCATCGGCCCGGCCCCGGCGATCCGCGCGTGCCTCTCGCGCGCGGGCCTCGCGCTCGGTGACATCGATCTCGTCGAGGTGAACGAAGCGTTCGCGCCGCAGTACCTCGCCGTCGAGAAGGAGCTCGGTCTCGACCGCAACAAGACCAACCTCGACGGCGGCGCCATCGCCCTGGGTCACCCCCTCGGCGCGTCGGGTGCGCGCATCACCGCGCACCTCGTGTACGCGCTCAAGCAGCGCAACGCGCGCTACGCCCTCGGCGGCGCGTGCATCGGCGGCGGACAGGGTCTCGCCGTGCTCCTCGAAGCGCTCTGATCGGCGTACATCGGCCGCAACGTTCTCCCCTCCCGCCGCGGCGCGCTTCGGACCTATGATCCGCGCGCCATGGCGCCCTCCCCCTCCGACGAGCTCATCTACGACTGGAACGAAGTCGACCGACGGCACAAGCCCTTCGGCGACGTGGAGTTCTTCGACGAGACCCTGCGCGACGGGCTGCAGAACCCCTCGGTGAAGGACCCGACCATCGACGAGAAGCTCGAACTTCTCCACCTGATGGACTCCATCGGCATCACCGCGGCGGACCTGGGGCTCCCGGGCTCGACGAAGCGCGCCTACGACGACGTGCTGCGGCTCTGCCAGGAGATCGTCTCGGCGAAGCTCAAGGTGCGCCCCGCCGCGGCCGGACGCACCGTCGTGGCCGACATCGCGCCCATGGCCGACATCGCGCAGAAGGCCGGCGTCCCCGTCGAGGTGTACACGTTCATCGGCAGCTCGCCGATCCGTCTCTTCGCCGAGAGCTGGGACCTCGACCGGCTGCTCAAGAGCAGCGCCGAGGCCATCGATTTCGCGGTGAAAGAAGGCCTTCCCGTCTGCTACGTGACCGAAGACACCATCCGCTCGCGGCCCGAGGCCCTCGCGGCGCTCTTCAAGAACGCGGTCGACCACGGCGCCTCGCGGCTGTGCCTCTGCGACACCGTGGGGCACGCGACGCCCGACGGCGTGCGCAACCTCATCCGCTTCACGCGCTCGGTGCTCGCGGGCATGGGCGCGCACCACGTGAAGCTCGACTTCCACAACCACAACGACCGCGGACTCGGGCTCGTGAACGCGCTCATCGCGGTCGAAGAGGGCATCGATCGGGTGCACGGCACCGCGGGCGGCATCGGCGAGCGCGTGGGCAACACCGCGATGGAGCTCATTCTCCTGAACCTCAAGCTCGCGGGCGCGCTCGAAGCGCAGGACCTCACGAACCTCATTCGCTACTGCGAGCTCGCGGCGAAGGCCACGGCGATGCCCGTGCCGGTGAACTATCCGCTCGTGGGGGCCGATGCGTTCCGCACGTCGACGGGCGTGCACGCGGCGGCGATCATCAAGGCCCAGGCGAAGGGCGACGCGTGGCTCGCGGACCGGATCTATTCGGGCGTTCCCGCGGGGATGTTCGGCCGCGCGCAGGAGATCGAGATCGGCCCCATGAGCGGCGCGAGCAACGTGCAGCACTGGCTCCGTACGCACCGCATCGAGCCCGAGCAGGGGCTCGTGCAGGAGGTGCTGCGCGCGGGCAAATCCACGGACCGCGTGCTGACCACCGCCGAGGTGCTCGCCGTGGTGAACCGCTACCGCGCGGGCGCCGTCGGCGCCGTCTGATCGGGCGCGTTCGAGACCGTCACCGTCGTCATCGCGACCCACGCGATCACCAATCCGATGAGCACCAGCGCCGCGGCGATTTCGAGCGGCACGATGCCCGCCACGCGCGACCAGCGGTCGGCGTAGAAGCGCCCCGCCGAGCGCCGACGGAGCCGCGTCTGCACGCCCGCGAGAAGGTCGACGGGCGCGCCGGGCGATGGCGTCGGTGCGGGCGTCGGAGACTCGGGCGAGGCGAGGTTCGAGAGGCCGCGGAGCATGGCCGCGAAGTCGTCGTACTCGGCGGCGAGCGCGGGGTTCGCGGCGAGGTGGGCGCGCACGCGCTCGTGGTCGTCGGGGGAGAGTTCGCGGTCGTGGTAGGCCGAGAACAGGTCGCGGGCCTCGTCGTCGGTCATTCGGGGAGCTTCCATCCCACGCCTCGTTCGATGGCCTCGCGCAGCGCGGCGCGCGCGCGGTGGAGCCGGCTCTTCACGGTGCCGTCGGGCAGTCCCGTGACGGTGACGATCTCTTCGTACGAGAGCCCTTCGAGGTCGCGCAGCACGATGAGCTCGCGGTGGTCGCCGTCGAGGGAGGCGAGCGCCACGCGGATCTTGCCTTCGAGCTCGTTGCCCTCGCTGCGCTCGTCGGGGCGGTCGACGCGCGACGTGACGGGACCGCCCTTCGACACCTCGGACTCGGGCGCGTTGTCGATGTCGCCGGTGCCCTTGCGCCCGCGGCGGTCGAGGTACTTCACCCGGTTCTTCGTGTGGTTGATCGCCACGCGGTAGAGCCAGGTGCTGAGCCTCGCGTCGCCGCGAAACTGGTCGATGGAGCGGAACACCGTGATGAAGACCTCCTGCGCGAGGTCTTCGGCTTCGGCGCGGTTGCCGAGCATGCGGAACACGATGGAGAAGACCTTCTCCTGGTACGTGCGCACGAAGAAGTTGAACGCGGCCTCGTCACGGCGCTTGAGCCGCTCGACGAGCCTGCGCTCCGCCTCGACGTCGAGGTTCATGGCCGACGGTCCCTCGTCGCGCACGTCGCCGTCGTATGCAGCACGGAATCGCACATACGCCGAGACAGTCGGTGCTGTCGAGGGGTTCCACCGCGGCCCCACGGCGCACGGATTCTAGAGCGCCTCGGTCTGCGCGATGGACCACGGCTCGACGAGCGCGTCGCGCTCCCACGCCACGAAATCCGGTTGCGCGAGGAGGGCCTCGGCGTAGCGCATCGAAGCCCCATCGAGCGCGATGCCGTAGGTGCGCAGCCGCGTGGCCACGGGCGTGAAGAACACGTCGGCCAGCGTGCGCGCGCCGAAGAGCCACGGGCGCTCGTCTCCCCACCGCGCGCGGGTGTCGTTCCACACGGCCGCGAGGCGCACGAGGTCGTCGAGGCACGCGGGGCTCCACGCGCGAGGGCCCGTGCGCCGACGGACGTTCATCGACGCCTCGTTGCGCAACGCCGCGAAGCCCGCGTGCATCTCGGCCACCACGGCGCGACACACCGCGCGGGCCGTCGCATCCGCGGGCCACAGCCCCGCCTCGGGGCGCTGCTCGGCGGCCCACTCGCAGATCGCGAGCGAGTCCCACAGGGTCACGCCGTCGAGCGCGAGGGCGGGCACCGTGCCCGTCGGCGACACCGCGCGCACCGCGGCGATCTTGCGCGCGCCGTAGCCCTCACCCCCGAGCGGAATGAGCACCTCTTCGAACGCGATGCCCGCCATGCGCAGCGCCAGCCACGGGCGCATCGACCACGACGAGTAGTTCTTGTTGCCTATGTAGAGCGTCGGAGGGTTCATGGGGATCGCGCGACGCTACACGCATCCCGTTGAACCGCACCACGGGCCCTGCGGTACCGTCGTGCGATGCGATTCCCCACTGCGTCCGTCGTCACCCTCGTCGCGCTCGTCGTCACCGCGGGATGCGAGAAGAAGCAGCCCCCGCAGGCCACGTCGACCACGCAGGGCACGCGGCTCAACGTCGGCGCCACCGCGATGACCCCCGAGATCCACATCAACCCGCAGGATGGCGGCGCGACCAACCTCCAGATCGGCAACGTGCAGGTGCAGCTCCCCGGCGAGGGAGACCGCGGCGCACAGGCCGACCGCGAGCAGGAACAGCACTGAGGGAATCGCCCCGATGCCTCCCCGTCAGTGCCCCACCTGCGGCTACCGCTACGGCCGCACCGCGCAGCAGTGTGTGCTCGATGGGAGCGCCCTCGTGGCCGCCGACGACCCGTTGCGCGGCGTGCTCCTCAACGGACGCTACCGACTCGGCGAGGAGCTCGGCGCGGGCGCGATGGGCGTGGTCTACGAGGCCCTCGACGCGCGCACGGGAGACACCGTGGCGGTGAAGGTCCCCGACGCGACGTCGCTGCGCGGACCGCTGCGCGAGCGCTTCCTCCGCGAGGGGCGCGTGGGCCTCGCGGTGCGCCATCCCCACGTGGTCGCGACGCTCGACGTGGGCTGCGACCGCGACACGCACTACCTCGTGATGGAGCGCCTCCACGGCGAGTCGCTCGGTGACGCCCTCACACGCGGACCGCTCCCCGTCGAGCACGCGCGCGGCTACGCCCGCCAGATCGCCGACGCGCTCGCGGCCCTGCATCAGCGCGGCGTGGTGCACCGCGACCTCAAGCCCTCGAACGTCTTTCTCGTCGCCCGCGACGCGCCCGATCGCTGCGTGCGCGTGCTCGACCTCGGCATCGCCCACGTCGCCGACGAAGACCCGCTCACGCTCTCGCACGCCGTGATGGGCACGGCCCGCGCGATGTCGCCCGAGCAGTGCCGCGGACGCCCCGCCACCGCCGCGAGCGACCTCTACGCCCTCGGCACCGTGCTCTTCGAAATGCTCACCGGACGCCCGGTCTTCGAAGGCCCCGACCTCGCCGTGCGCCGCGCCCACCACGCGCTCCCTCCGCCGCGCGTGCGCGACCTGCGACCCGACGCGCCCGCGGAGCTCGACGCCCTCGTCGACGCGCTGCTCGCCAAGGATCCCGCGCTGCGTCCGCCCGATGCCGCGCGCGTGCGTGACGCGCTCGACGCCCTGCGCGACGACCCGCAGGGCACCGTCGCCGTCGCGGCCTTCACGGCGCCCGTGACGTATCCTGTCAACCTTCCGGCGCCCCTCGATCCCGAGCGCGTGGCCCTCGCGCGGACGCACCTCGACGCCGTGTGTCTGCGCTGGCAGGCGCTCGCGCCCACGCTCGACGCGCTCGCAAAGCTGCACGCGCTCGACGTCGCCCTCGCGGCCCACACGCGCGCCCTCGCCGACGCCCGCGACGACGAGGCCCGACGACGCGCGGAACTCTCGCTCGCCGAGACCTCCGACGCGCGGCGGATCATCGCCGACGCCCTCACGCACGCGGGCACCACGGCCGACGCGCTGCGGCCGCACCTCGACGCGGCCCTCGCCGACGCGCGCGCTCTCGCCGACGCGATCGGGTCGCTACGAGGGCGTTGACAGCGCGCGCGACTCTCGGGAAGAGTTCCCGACCGTGAGCACCTTCATGCTCCATCGGAGGGACCATCATGAGCGATCAGCCATCGCGCTTCTCGTTGCGCGTTGCGGGCGTATCTCACGAGTTTCTGGTCACGCGCTTCGCGGGTCGGGAGAGGGTCAACGGGCTCTACCGCTTCGACCTCGACGTGCTGACATCGCGTCGCATTGCGACCGACCAGCGAGCGCTTCTTGGGCGGGCCGCGACGCTGACGATCCTCGACGCGCAGGGCGCGCCGCGGCGGGTGCACGGGGTGATCGCCGCGCAGCGGGTCGAGGGGCATCCGGCGCCCGGTGACCTGCGCCGCGTGCGGCTGCGCCTCGTGCCGCGGATGTGGCTGCTGACCCAGCGCGTGCGGTCGCGGGTGTTCCACCAGATGACCCCGCTGGCCATCGTGGCCTCGGTGCTGCGCGAGTGGAACCTCGATCTCACCGTGCGCGTCGTCGAGACCGCGCGACCGCTCACCCACTGCGTGCAGTACCGCGAGCGCGACGCCGACTTCGTGGCCCGCATCCTCGCGCGCCACGGGCTCGCGTGGTGGTTCGAACACCCCGAGCGCGCCGACGAGGGAGACACCTTCGGCCAGACCCTCGCCGAGCTCGACGGGGTGACCGTCGCGCGCGATCCCGACGCGGGCCCCGACAGCCTCCACGCCCGCGAGCGCATCGTGATCGCCAACGCGGCGCAGGCCTACGACGCGCTCCCCGCGGCGCTGTGCTTCGACGACCAGCGCGCGGGCGAGCACCCGATCCGGCGCTTCGAATCCACCGCGCGGCTGCGGCCCACGGCGCAGCGCACGCTGCTGTACCGCCCCGAGTACTTTCAGGCCGACGACGGCGCGTACCCCGTCGATCGCTACGACGAACCCACGACGCGCGAGACCCGCGGGCTCGAAGGGCGCCTCGGGCTCGAACTCGACGCGCACGAGTTCGAAGGCGCGTCGTATCCCGGCGGCACCGCGACGGCGCGCGTGCGGTTGGAGCAGGCCCGCGTCGACGCCCACACGTGCCGCGGAACCTCGGTGGTGCCCGCGCTCCGTCCCGGGGCTCGCTTCACGCTGGAGCAGCACCCGTGGGCCGAGCACAACCGCCCGTGGGCCGTGCGCGAGGTGGTGCACCGCGGATCCATCGCCGAGGCGCAGGGGAGCGCCGAGGCCGTCCCCGTCGCGCAGTACGAGAACCGCTTCGTGTGCGTGCCCCACGATGTGCTCGTGCGCCCGACGTACCGACGTCCGCCGGCGCGTCAGGTGGTCGAGCGCGCGACCATCGTGGGCAACGTCGCGAACGACACGATGGTCGAGGCCTTCGGCTACGTGAAGGTGCGCTTCTGCTGGGACACGCGGCACCTCGCGAACGAAGACGACCGCTGCTGCTGGGCGCGCAAGCTCGACGCGTGGGCGGGCGTGGGCATGGGCGTGCAGTTCACGCCGCGCGCGGGCATGGAGGTGCTGGTGTCGTTCTTCGACGGCGACGTCGACCAGCCCGTGGTGCTCGGCGGGCTCTACAACGAGCAGAACGTCGTGCCCTTTCTCGGCACGCAGACCTCGCGTCGCAACGGCATTCGCACGCAGAGCGTGGGCGACCCCTACGGCTACAACGAGCTGTCGTTCGAAGACCTCCACGGTCGGGAGCAGGTGTTCGTACGGGCACAGCGAGACCTCGACGTGGAGGTGCGCCACAACCACACGGCGCGCGTGCGGGGCAGCGTCGAGCAGAGCGTGGGCGGGCACGTGCGCACGCACATCCACCAGCGCCTCGGGCTGGAGGTCGACCGCGACGTGGAGTTCCTCGTGGGCGGCGACCTCGCGCGCAGCGTCGTGGGCTCGGAGAGCGTGAAGGTGCTCGGCGACGAGGCGCGCCACGTCAACGGGTCGAGCGATCGCTCCGTGGGCCGCGACCTCGCGCTCAACGTGGGCCGTGACGTGACCGTCGACGTCGCGCGCAACCTCACGGCGTCGGTGCACGGCGACGAGGGCGCCTCGCTCCGCACCGAGGGACCGATGCACGTGAACTCCCACGCGCGGGTGAACCTCACGGCGCGCGAGGGCATCACGCTCCGCTGCGGCGACTCGGTGCTCGCGCTCACGCCCGAGGGCATCGAGCTCGACGCGCGCACGCTCATCCTCCGGGGCCATCGCTCCGTGCGCCTCGCGCAGGACTTCGTCGCGCTCACCCTCGACATGGGCGAACTCACCGTCGACGCCTCGACGGTCACGCTCCGCTCGCCGACCTCCTCGGTCACCGTGGGCGAAGACCTCGACCTCTTCGGCACGCGCGTGCGCATCGCCACGGGCGGCGCCGAGCCTCCGCACGGCGACACCGACGCGACGAACGCCCACGCGCATCCGCCCACGCTCCACGCCTCGCTGCGACCGCACACCGACGAGCACGGCGCGCCCGTGGGCACGCTCATCCTCTACGACGCCGAGGGACGCAGCGTGCGCGAGATCCCCGCCTCGGAGGGAACCTTCGCGGGAGGCCTCCTGCACTTCGACCTCCCCGTCGCAGACCTGCCCGACCCGCTGGAGGCCGTCTACGTGCACGGCGGAACGCAGCAGAGCGTCTTCGGCCCGGCCTCACCCGCGGGGCTCCACCGCTCGCTCACCCCACAACACGCCCCGCAGGCCGCGCCCATGGTGGGCCGCGGTCACGCGGTGCTTCCCACGAGGTCGTCTCGATGAGCACGCTGCTGAAACTCACGTTCAACCAGGCCCACAGTCCCATGCTCGCCCACGTCTCTCCGTGGGTCCGCATGGATGGCGAGGCCCTCCCCGCGACGCCACCGACGCCTACGTTTGACGTGGAGGCGCACGGTCACCACGACCGCACCACCCCCGCGCGCACGCCCGATCCCGGCGCGCCGCGACGCCGTCGCATCACCCCCGGGCGCTACACCTTCACCCTCGACCCAGCGGGCGAATTTTGTGTGGGGATCACCATCGAACACACCTCGCAGACAGGGGTGTTCGCCCGTTGGTTGCTCGTGAGCCGCTACCGCGCCGACGGCGAGCGCATCGAGCACGTCGCTTCGAACGCCTGGCCCGAGAGCGACGCGCACACGCTCGTGTCGTCGCTGCACGCGCGCGCCACGGTCACGGGCCTCGTGCCGAGCAGCGCCGAGAGCGCGGAGGGGGTCGCGCGGGTGATCGCGCTCGACGTCGACCTGACCTTTCTCGACGTGACCCGGCTCGTGCACGGCTGCGGCGCGCCGACGTTGCACCGCGGGTCTGCGCTGCTGCCCACGATGATCGGCAACAGCCTCGTGCGGGTGTACCAGTGCCTCGCGGTGTCGGCGGCGAACTGCCATCTGGTGACCGTGGTGGTTCCGCCGGCGCTCCATCACGCGCCGCGCGCCTCGCAGTGGGACGCGCTCGTGTTCTTCGCGCCGAAGGCCGGGGAGTACCGCTCGGCCGCGTCGTTCGAGTGCTTTCAGCCCGCGCGCTACCTGCTCACGGGCTTCAACCCGGACCTCCACCGTCCGCCCGCCCAGTGGCACACGGACGGCAATCACCTGCGGATCACCCACAACCCCTCCTGTCGCTTCGCGGGGCAGCTCGAAGCCTCGGGGCGCAAGGTGCTGCTCGTGCTGCCCGCGTCGAACGGCGGCGCGTTCTCGCCCTTCACCAACCGCACGCTCACCGTGGGCGATCACGGCCCGTCGCTCCTCGATGCGCTCGTGACGGCGGTCTATGCCGACGTGCACGGCTTCGCCACGGAGCATCCGCCGCGCGCGCACGCGGGCCGCGTGGGCATCGCGGGCTTCAGCTTCGGCGGCGGCGCTGCGATCGAGAGCTTTCACGCCAATCGCACGCACGTCGACGACGTGATGCTCTTCGACCCCGAGCACCTCGACGGACGCGCGACGCGCGAGCTCCGCGCGTGGGCGACGCAACCGGACCACCGACTGCGTCTCGTCGGCGGCATGCACTTCCGCGCGCTGCGCGACCTCGCCCACGGTGTCGAGGGAACGCTCCACGCGAACCCGCTCGCGGCCACGGCCACGCCCGACGTCGTCGCCTCGCGCAGCGTGCTGCTCTGGCCCGCGCGCAACGACTTCTACGAGACCGCGCAGGACTACGTCCGCGCGCTCCAACGCCCCGATGCGCCGCTCCTCGGATGGCTCGATGCGCCCGAGCGCGGAACGACCTTCTCGTGGCTCGGCACGGTGCTCGTTCCGCCCGACGCCCGCCATCTCCACGGCACGCGCCTGCGTTGTCTGCGCCCCGCCGAGCCTCCTCCCGCACCCCACGACGCACCCGAGCGCCACGGTCGCACGCCCGCGCCCCATCACCCCGAAAGTGTGCTGCCCCGCATGGCGCCGCACGAGGCCGAGTTCTACTTCGTGGGCATCGCCGAATCGCAGCGCGAGGACTGCTTCGCGCGGGGTTACGAGCCTGCGCCGCACGAGGTGTTTCGCGACGCGAGGCAGGTGCTCGAACGGGCGCAGTCGAACGGGACGTATCCGCAGGCGATCCGTCACCAGTGGACGGTCATGGGCGGCGAGAGCGACGGCCCCACGGCCGACGGATCGTTCCGCGGGTACTTCTTCCGTTGCCTCGTCACCAGCGGGCTCGGCCGATGAAGCGCGTCGTGCTCCACCTCGCGCCCACGCGCTGCACGCACGGCTCGGCGCCCGCGCAGCTCCTCGTCGCACCGTCGCGCCCCGCGCTCGTCGACGGAGCCCCCATGGCCACCGTGCGCGACCACCTCGCGCTCACGAACCTCACGCCCTTCGCGCTGTGCCGCTCGCCCGCGAACCCCGCCGTCGCGTCGGCCACCGCGGCCGCGGGCGGTGTACTCACGCCGCAGCCCTGCGTGCCCTCCACCCCATCCCCGTGGACGCAACCGGGCGGCGCGCCCTCCCTCGACGGCGTCGACGCGCTCACCGACGACGCCACCTGCGCGTGCGCGTGGGGCGGCACCGTCTCGCTCGTCGCGCAGCCCCGCGGCCCCTCCCTCGACGACTGAATCCGCACACACAACACCCGCGCGCGGCGGTGATCGCTCAGCGCGCGGGCAGTGACACGATGTGATCGAGGTGGAGCACCGGCGCAGGGCCCGGCACCGCGTCGAGGTCGAACTCGATCACCACATCGCCCGGCGCCACGCGCATGGGCACGCGCGACTCCTCCCAGCGCGGCGAGAGGGGAATCGTCGCCACGACCTGTCCGCCCACACGCAGCGGCACACGCACGGGCGGGCCGTCGTCGCGGCGCGCGCGGATCACCATCAGTCGCAGTCCGCCGTAGCGCGAGAAGAAGCGCACGGGGAGCCTTCCGCCGCCGGGTTTGCCCACGCAGCTGTGCGCGTCGAGGTAGCGCCACCCGAGCTGGTCTTCGTGGGGTCCGCACGATTCGAAGGCCTCGGGGGTCACTTCGACCATGCGCGCGTCGAAGCCCTCGATGCGCGGTCCCACCACGCCGAGCGCGCCCAGGGCCTCGGCCGCGTACCGCTCGGCGCGCGTGTGATGAATCGTGCCGAGAATGAGCGGCACCGCGCGCGTGTCACCGAGCATGCCGAGGGCCGCGATGGCGTTGGCGCGCGCGTCGTCGGTGGGGTCGGTGAGGGCCGTGCGCGCGAAGAGATCGAAGAGCGACGGGTCGCGGAGCTGACCGAGCGCGAGCACCACCTGGTAGCGCACGTGGTCGTCGGGAAACACCGTCATGAGCGGCTCGATCGCGCGACGGTCTCCGAGAGCGCCCAGCGCGCGAATGGCCTCGATCACGTCGGACTCTTCGGGCGCCCACAGCGTCTCGACCAGCGCGTCGAGGGAGGCGGGATCACGGAGGCGTCCGAGGGCGAGGCCCGCGCGTCGGCGCATCTCGGGACGCTCGTCGCGCACGAGGTCGCGGAGCAGCGGGGCCGCGCTCGCATCGCCCGCGCGTCCGAGGGCCACGGCGGCGGCGTTGCGCACGGCGGCGGAGCGGTCGCGCAGCAGCGGGCGCAGCGTGTCGATGAGCGAGCGGCGCGCGAAGCTCGCGAGGAGTTCCACGGCCTCGACGCGCTCGGCCTCGGAGGCCCTGGGGTCGCGGGTGATCTCGGTGAGCCCGGGAATCGCCGCGCGGTCTCCCACCCGCGCGCGCGCCACGGCACCGCGCGCCGTACCGCGGTCGGAGAGCGCTTCGAGCCATGCGGTGAGGTCGGCGTGGAGGGCTTCGCGCAGCGCCGTCTCGGTGCCCGCGAGGTTGCGACGCTCGCCCGGATCCGCCGTGAGGTCGAAGAGCTCGTACACGCCGAAGGTGAGGTCGGCGACGAGCTTCCACTGGTTGTGGCGCACCATCTTGCGGCTGTTCACCGCCGAGAACACGGGACGCGTGTCGACGCCCGGCGTGGGCGGACGCACCATCCACGGGCGCAGGTCGTGGCCGCGCATCGTGGGCGCGGGACGCGCGCCTGCGAGCGAGACCAGCGTGGGGGCCACGTCGACGAGCTCCACGGGCGCGGTCACCCGCTGCGGGGTGAGTCCCGGCGCGGCGATCACGAGCGGAACGCGCACCTGCTCTTCGTAGAGCGTCGAGCCGTGATAGACGCCGCCGTGGTCGTTGAACTCTTCGCCGTGGTCCGCGGTGACGGCCACCACGAGGCCCCGCGCGAACACCCGCTGCGCGTGGTCGAGCACGCGCCCCATCGCCGCGTCGATGTGCGAGACCGCGTCGTCGTACTGCGCCGCCGCCGTGGGACCGCTGCCCTGGTAGGGCGCGTGGGCGTCGAAGAAGTGCACCCACAACATCGACGGGGGCTCGCCGCGCCGCACGATGTCGTCGAGCTCGGCGATCGCCGCGTCGGCCTGCGCGTCGGCGTTGCGGTCGACGTGGGCCGCGCGCGCGAAGCCGAAATCGTGCTCGCGGTACGCGCCGAGGTGCTCGCCCTCGGTGAAGAACACGCCCTGCGTGTAGAGCGCGGCGGTGTGGCGTCCCGCGCCGCGGAGCACGTCGGCCATCGTCGCGAGGGGCTGCGGCTGACCGAGCGGGAGCGTCTCGTGGAGGTACTCGCCCGTGTGCAGCGACGAGAGCGAGTAGCTCGAATGCGGGGCCTGCGCGTAGGCCTGCGTGAAGACCACGCCGCGCCGCGCGAGGCCGTCGAGCGTGGGGGTGATCGAGCGGCCGCGCACCACGCGTCCGAGGCGGTCGGCGCGCATCGCGTCGACGGTGAACAACACCACGTGCGCGCCGGGAAACACCGGACCGGTGACATTTCCTGTCTGTGACGACTGCTCGCGGGCGTAGCGCGCGCGACGGAGGGCGAGGGGATCGACGGCGCCCGTGGCCTCGGGCCTGCGCGCCACCGCGGCCACCGCGAGCGCCGCGTGACGGACGAAGGGCGCGTGCGTCGCGAACACCTCGGCCCGCACGTTGGGCCATCGATCGAGCGCGCCCCACGCCCACGGGCCCGCCAGCGCCGCCGCGAGGGCCGTCACCGCCGCCGCGCCGGGCACGGCCCGCACGATCCACCACGCGGGCGGAACCATCGCCACCACGGCCACCGCGTAGGCCATCACCGTGAGCACCCCGAGCCCCGTGTGCAGGTACTCGTAGAGCCGCGGAAGCACCCGATGATCGAGTCCGTGGAGCGTCCATCCTGCGACGAGCGAGAGCGCCGCGAGGGCCCACCGCTGCGCCCGCGAGCGCGAGGGAATCGTGCGCACGAAGCGCCAGAGCGACGCGAGCGCGAAGGCCCCCGCGCACACGAGCACCAGGGCCGTCACGGGGCGCAGCAGGGTGAGGGCGGGGAGGCGCTTCATGCGTCCGCCCGTGAAGAGCATCCACGCGGTGGCGGTGAGCGGCGCGGCCACGAGCGCGGCCATGCGCAAGGGCACGCGCCGCACGTGACGTGAGAGCAGCGCGTCGAGCGACGAGAGCAGCGCCGCGAGCGCCGCGCCCACGGAGAATCCCCCAAGGAGCAGCACCGCCGAGAGGCGCGCGCGGTCGGGCCCGGGCGCGAGCCAGAGCACCGTGCTCGCGAGGTCGGACCATCCCGCGAGGAGCCCCGCGACGCTGCCGACGAGCACTGCGCGTCCCACCGCGATGCGGCTCGGGAGCGCTTCGTGGTTCTCCGTCATGCGGGGCCTACGCTGACCCGGGTGCACATCGGCAGAGGAGAGGTGCGGATGGGATTCGAACCCACGTATAACGGTTTTGCAAACCGTTGCCTAACCACTTGGCTACCGCACCAACACCTGTTGCGAAAGGCGTCGTGGAGACAACACCGTCGCGAAGGTTCGGGGCTTATAGTCGGCGGCCCGCGAGGCTGTCAAGCACACGGCGCAGTTTCACCCGAGACCCTCCGGGGCGATGCGCGGTGACATTCGTGCGGCGTTCTGGCACGCACTCACGACCATGAGTGAGGGTGTTGAGACGACCACCGGGGGCGCCAGCGGCGAGGACCCGGAGCAGCGATGGCTGCGCGAGGTGTACCAGGGAGACGACGCGCGGCAGCTCACGGGGCGGGCCGTGGTGCTGGGGATGTTCCTCGGCGGGATCATGTCGTTTTCGAACCTGGTGATCGCGCTGAAGACGGGGTGGAGCTTCGGCGTGACGATCACCGCGGGCATTCTCGCGTACGTCATCGCGAAGGGGCTCCACGGCATCGGGGTGTTCAAGACGCCCTTCGGCATGCTGGAGAACAACGCGATGCAGTCCGTAGCCTCGGCCGCGGGCTACATGACCGGCGGCGGAACGGCCGCGGCCATCCCCGCGCTGATGATGGTCACGCAGCACGCGATCCCGGGGCACGTGATGTTCCTGTGGATCACCTCGGTGGCCATGCTCGGGGTCTTCATGGCGATTCCCATGAAGCGCCAGATGATCAACCAGGAGGGGCTGAAGTTCCCCTCGGGCATCGCCGCGGCAGAGACCCTGCGCGGGCTCTACCCCGAAGAGGCCGCGGCCCTCGACGCGCGCAAGAAGACCGCGGTCACCGTCGGCGAAGGCCCGCATCGCAGCGCGGATGTGACCCCGCCGGGCGAGGCCTCGAACACCGCCGCCGCGGGTCGCTGGCTGCTCAACTCCATGGCCCTCGGCGCCCTCTGGACGTGGCTCCGCAGCGCGAAGGCCCGCTGGCAGTTCTGGTTCAACCTCCCCGAGATGCTCGAAGTGCCGGGGCTCAAGATCCACGGCATCGCCGCGAAGAAGTGGTCGATCTACTTCGACACGAGCCTGCTGCTCCTCGCCGCGGGCGCGATCATGGGGTGGCGCTCGGCGTGGACGATGATGCTCGGCGCGCTGCTGAACTACGGCTTCCTCGCGCCCTACGGCCACACGATCGGCGCGATCCCCGAGGTGAAGTACAAGGCCATCGCGTCGTGGACCGTGTGGCTCGGCTCGCCGATGCTCCTCACGTCGGGCCTGCTCTCGTTCGCGTTCTCGTGGCGCCAGGTGGCGCGCGCCTTCTCCGACCTCGGTCGCCTCTTCGGCAAGCAGGCCGACAGCAACGACCCGATGACCGCGGTCGAGGTGCCCATGTCGTGGTTCCTCGGCGGCGTCGTGGCCGTGACGCCCTTCGTGGCCCTCTTCGGGTGGATGTTCTTCGGCATCGCCTGGTGGATGAGCCTCGTGTGCGTGGCGCTGTCGTTCTTCATCGCGATCGTGGCGAGCCGCGCGACGGGCGAGACCGACATCACCCCCACGGGCGCCCTCGCGAAGATCACGCAGATCGTGTCGGGCGTGCTCGCGCCGGGCAGCGTGAGCACCAACCTCATGACGGCCTCGATGGGATCGGGGGTGGCCATCCACGCCGCCGACCTGCTCACGGACCTCAAGTCGGGCTACCTGCTCGGCGCGAAGCCCCGGCAGCAGTTTCTCGCGCAGTTCTTCGGCGTGATGGCGGGCTCGGTGTGCGTGGTGCTCGCGTTTCAACAGCTCGTGCCCGACCACACGGTGCTCGGCACCGACCGCATCCCCGCGCCCGGTGCCATCTCGTGGAAGGCCGTCTCCGAGGTGCTCGCCCGCGGCCTCGGCGCGCTGCCCGAGAGCGCCCGCACGCTGGCCGCCGTGGGCGCCGTGCTCGGCGTGGTGATGGTGCTCGTCGAGCGCGCGCTGCCCGCGAAGGCGAAGAAGTATTTCCCCTCGGCGACGGGGCTCGGGCTGGCCTTCACGCTGCCGTTCTCCAACGCGATCTCGATGTTCCTCGGCGCCCTCGTGGCCCTGGCGCTGGAGAAGAAATACTCGCGCGAGCAGGCCGAGCGCTGGCTCATTCCCATCAGCTCGGGACTCATCGCGGGCGAGAGCCTCATGGAGATCGTCGTGCGCGTGCTCCAGAACTTCCACCTGCTCGCGGAGTAGGTCACCCTCCGGGCCCGTGACGGCCCACTCCCGCCTCGACCCGCTGCGACGCCGCGCGGGCTCGCTCCTCGTCGACGGATTCTTTCGCGGTGTGTCTCGCCTCAGCGCGATGCACCCCCTCGCGCGCCCCGAACGCCACGGCGTCACGGTCACCCGCAACGTGGCCTACGCCGACGGACTGCACCTCGACGTGTGGCGCCCCGCACCGACCGACGGCCCCACGCCCGCGGTGCTCTACGTCCACGGCGGCGGCTTCCGCATCCTCTCGAAGGACACGCACTGGGTCATGGCCCTGGCCTTCGCGCGCGAGGGCTACACGGTCTTCAACGTCGACTACCGGCTCGCGCCGCAGCACCCCTTTCCCGCGGCCCTCGACGACGTCTCCCGCGCGTGGGCGTGGGTGTGCGAGCACGCGGAACGCTACGGCGCCGACACGCAGCGCCTCGTGCTCGCGGGTGAATCCGCGGGGGCCAACCTGGTGACCGCGCTCACCGTCGCGGCGACCTTCGAACGCGACGAGCCCTACGCGAAGCGCGTGTTCGACACCGCGGTGCTCCCGCGCGCCGTGCTGCCCGCGTGCGGGATCCTCCAGGTGACCGACCCCGAGCGCTTCGTGCGACGGCGCCCCGACCTCCCGCGCTTCATCGCCGACCGCATCGAAGAGGTCTCGCGCGCCTACGTGGGGAGCGCCGCGCCCGGCGCCTCGCGCGCCCTCGACCTCGCCGATCCGTTGCGCGTGCTCGAAGGCGACGCGCTCCCCGCGCGCCCGCTGCCGCCGTTCTTTCTTACCTGCGGCACGGCCGATCCCATTCTCGACGACACGCGGCGCCTCCACGCAGCGCTCACGGCGCGGGGCGCGCGGAGCGAGGTGCGCTACTACCGCGGCGAGCCCCACGCGTTTCACGCCTTCGTGTTCCGCGAGAACGCGCGGCAGCACTGGCGCGACACGCATGCGTTCCTGCGGCGCCACGTTCCGCGGTGAGGGCGACGGTTCTCTCCCACGCGCGCTGTGATACACCTCGCGCCCCCGAAGCACTGCCATGACAGCGAAGAAGCCCCCCGAGGGCGTGAAGCTCATCTCCGAGAACCGCCGCGCCCTCGCGCGCTACACCATCGACGAGCGCATCGAGGTCGGCGTGGTGCTCGTGGGCTCCGAGGTGAAGAGCCTCCGCGACGGCAAGATGGAGCTCAACGACGCCTACGGCTTCGTGCAGGCGGGGCAGCTCATGCTCCTCAACGCCTACATCCCGCCGTACCCCTTCGCGACGATGATCAAGCACGAGGAGAAGCGCACGCGAAAGCTCCTCGCGCACCGCCACGAGATCGACCGCCTCGAAGGCAAGATCCGTCAGCGCGGCTACACCCTCGTCGCGCTGAAGGCCTATTTCAAAGACGGTCGCGTGAAGATCGAGCTCGGGCTCGCGCGGGGCAAAGACGCCGTCGACCGCCGCGAAGAGATCAAGAAGCGCGAGGGCGACCGCGAGGCCCGCGCCGCCATGACCCGCCACTACAAGCGCGAGAAGTGAGTGACCCTTTCGTGAGCGCCGCACGCATCACCTGGGAGCCCGACGGAGAGGGCCTCCTCGACCTCGCCGACGACCTCCACGTCACCGTGCGCGCCTCGACGCGCGCGTACCCGCCGGGCGCCTCGCCCAACGGACACCTCCACGTCGGTGACGCCCCCGTGCGCTTCACCCTCAAGGTCGCGGGCTCGAAGCGCGAGGCCGACGGATTCATCGTCCGCGGACGCCTCGTGAACGCCACCGTGGCCATTCGCGCGGCCTTCGCGACGGCGCCGCGCGCCACGCCCGCACCGTGACCGACGGCGCGCTCGACGCCCTCGTCGACACGCACTGCCACCTCGACGCGCCCGAGTTCGACGACGACCGCGCGGCCGTGTGGCAACGCGCGCAACACCACGGTGTGACCGCCGCGCTCGTGCCCGCGGTGGAGCCCGCGTCGTGGCAGAAGACCCTCGACTGCGCGGCCCTCGACGACGGATTGCGCGCGGCGCTCGGCGTTCACCCGCAGTACCTCCACCGCCTCGACGACGCGGCCCTCGACGATGCGCTGGCCTCGCTCGAAGGGCGCATCCGCGGGGCGCGCGCGGTGGTGACCGCCGTGGGCGAGTGCGGCTTCGACGGGAGCACCGAGGCCCTGCGCGCGACGCTCGATCGGCAGCGCAGGGTGTTCTTCGCGCACGTCGAGGTGGCGCGCGCGCTGGAGCTTCCCCTCGTGGTGCACGTGCTCCGCGCGCACGGAGAGGCGCTGGCGGCGATGCGCGCGGTGAAGCTCCCGCGCGAGCCCGGGGTGATCCACAGCTTCTCGGGGAGCGCCGAGCTCGTGCGCGAGTACACCGCGCTGGGATGGCACCTCGCGATGGGCGGCGCCGTCACCCGTGCCACCGCGCGGAGGCCCGTCGAGGCGACGAGGGTGATCCCCGCCGAGCGTCTGCTGCTGGAGACCGACGCGCCCGATCAGACGCCCACGGGCGTGCCCGAGCGACGCTGCGAGCCCATGCACCTCGCGGTCATCGCGCATCGCGTGGCCGACGTGCGCGGCGAGCCCGTGGAGGCGCTCGCACGGCGGTGCAACGACAACGCGAAACGTCTATTTTTCAGGTAGTTTCGAAGAGTGGAGCGGTCGCTCAGTCGACGCACTCGGCGAGGGCGGTGACGAGGGCGGGCACGTCGGCGCCGGCCACGCTGCACAGGGCCACGCGGATCGCGCCGGGCTGCGGAACGGTGAACACCCCGCGGGCCTTGAGCCTCTCGGCGGAGGCCTTCGCGTCGCGGGCGAACACGGTGACGAAGAAGCCGCCGTCGTAGCGGGGATAGCGCAGTCCGGTGCCCGCCGCGGCGGTGTTGAAGGCCGTCACGCGCGCGTCGAGGAGGGCGCGCAGGCGCTCGCGTTCGCCGTCGACCTGGGCGCGGAGCGCGGCGTCGGTGAGACAGCGGGCGACGGCGTGCTGGCCCGCGGCGTTGCAGTTGCTCCAGGTGCCGCGCGAGGCGTAGGCGAGGGCGTTCTGCGTGGCGGTGCGGGCCTTCGGGTCGGCGACGCACGCGATGAGGGCGCCGATGCGCTGGCCGTACTGCGTGAAGGCCTTGCTGCCCGACCACGCGAAGAGCACCGCGGCGTGTTCGGTGAGGGGTTCGAGGTGCGCGCGGAAGCTCTTGGTGTCGCGCGCATACGCGAGGTAGGCCACGTCGACGAGCACCGCGGTGGGCACGCGCTTCGACTGCGCGTGGAGGATGTTCGACACGGCGGTCCACTCGGCGTGCGACATCGAGTAGCCGGTGGGGTTGTGGCAGGGGTCGTTGAGAAAGAGCAGGAGGCGTCCCTGCTTCTGCGCGGTCTCGTCGAGGGTGCGCTCGAAGGACGCGAGGTCGAGGGTGCCGTCGGGCGCGAAGGTGTTGAAGGTCGTGAGCGTGCGGTTGTTCTCGTCGCAGAGCGTGCCGTACGGACCCCAGTAGAACGACGACGTGACCATCGACTGGCCCGGGTCGAGAAAGAGCGAGAGGGCGTGGCGCAGCGCGCCGGTGCCGCCGGGCGTCGAGCACGCGACGGCCTGGTCGGCGAGCGAGGTTCCGCCGAGGAGGTCGCGGATCACGGCCTGGTGGAACTCGGGCACCCCTGCGATGGGCGCGTACGCGGCGGCCTTCTGCGCGGGCACCTCGCGGAGCGCGGTCACCACCGACGGGAGCACGGCGAGCGAGCCGTCGTCTTCGAGCAGCGCGCCCACCGTGGCGTTGATGACCTTCTCGCCCGCGGCGCGGCGCTGCGTGGCCTCGCGGTTCAGCGCGAAGATGGGGTCGTCACCGGGGCGGCTCGCGTTGCGGTCGGGGAGGAGGTTCACGGCGCGTGATTGCCACAGATCACGCGGAATTGTCACTACGCGACGGCGGCGCCGCGCGCGGTGTCGGCGGGGTGTCGGCGACGCTCAGCCGAGCTCGACGAGGGGCTGACCTTCCTTCACCGAGTCGCCCTCCTTCACGAGGATCGCGGTGACGGTGCCGCTCACTTCCGAGTCGACGGGCATCTCCATCTTCATCGATTCGAGGATGGCCACCGTGGTGCCCTCGTCGACGCTGTCGCCGACCTTGACTTCGATCTTCCAGACGTTGCCCGTGATGTGCGCGTTGACGGTGGCCACGATGACTCCTCGCTGTAGCGGTGTGCGCGCGACGCTACGCAGAGAGCCCCGCGCGAGGCAAGCGCTTCGGGGCCGCGGTCAGGGCGAGGGGGTGAAGCGCACGCGCGCGCTGTTGGCCATCGCGCACGAGTACGTGGTGACGCCCGTGGGGCAGCCGCCGATGCCCGCGGAGCCCGTGGCGTTCTCGAGTCCCACGACGCCCGTCGAGGGGTTCGTCATGGTGCCGTAGAGAAAATCGATGGAGAGGTCGCGCTCGTTGAAGACCGCTTCGAAGGTGAGCGCCGAGCCCGTGACGAGGTAGCCGCGCACGTTGCTCCAGTGCACGGCGAAGCGGCGGTCGGGGGCGACGCCCGTGGTGGCGAGGCACACGCCGTCGCCCTGCGTGACGAGGTCGCGCGCGTAGGGGGCCACCACGCCGTTGGGCGTGCTCGTCGAGGGGAACGACGTGCCCAGCAGCGTGAGCGAGTTGGCCCCGAAGGTGAGGAACCCGTTGCTCGACACCGAGAGCGTCGCGCCCGCGGCCACGGGCACACCCCAGTACCGGAACGCGAAGGGCATGGTGGCCGTCGCGGTGTTGTCGTCGGTCGACGTGAGCAGCGTGGTGTGGCCCGCGGTGAGGCACGCGTCGACGAAGGTCACGCTGATGCCCGGCGTCGAGCGCGTGTAGCGCATGGGCACGGCCGCGCAGGCGCCCGCCGCGCAGGTCTGCCCCGTGGCGCACGCGCGGTTGCACGCGCCGCAGTTCTCGGCATCGGTGGCGAGGTCGCGGCACACGCCGCCGCACGACGTGGTCGAGGGCGGACACGCCGGGCCCGCGATGGAGCTCGATGCGTCGCAGTATCCGAGCGTCTCGCTCCCCGAGGCCGACCCGCCGAGCTGCGAGTTGCGCGCGTGCTGCCAGTACCAACGCTGCGCGCCGGGGGCGAGGGTGAACGAGCACATGTTGCCGAGGCTCGTGAACGACGACACCGTGGTCACGGGCCCCGCGGGGAGCGGCCGTCGCGCGATGGTCGTCGGGGAGGCCACGTACACCGCGTAGACGATTCCCGCGGTGCGCTCGGCCACGCCCCAGAAGCCCCATCCCGCGCAGGGAGACCGCGTGGGGAGCGTCGAGGCGCCGAGGTCGAGCACGTTGCCCGACGGGAGGTCGATGTTGACGGCGCGTCCCGCGGCGATGACCACGATGCGATCCCAGCCCGAGAAGAAGCCCACGGCGCTCGCGGTGGCGCCGCCCGTGAGCGAGAGGGGCGACGAGAGCGCGAGCTGCCGCGTGGAGAGCGCGCCCGTGGTGCCGTCGATCTCGCGCAGCGCCGTGGCCATGCCGCCGGGCGCGGTGATGGGTGCGCCCGTCGCGTCGACGAAGGCGTAGACCACACCCGTGCGCAGGTTGCTGACGTAGGCGTCGTAGCGCGCGCCCACGGCGGTGCCTTCGAGCGAGGCGACGTTGAAGCGTCCGGTCGCGGTCTGGCCCGTGTAGAACACGTTGGCGTTGGCGAGCGCGATGCCTCCGCGGTTCGCACCCGTGACCGAGACGTGCTCCGCCGAGCGGCAGTTCGTCGAGCCGAGCCACTGCACGCGGAACTCGGGTCCGCCCGGCGTTCCCGCGGTGCAGGTGCCGTCGACGCAGGTGTTGCCCGCGGGGCAGGCGCGGCCGCAGCCGCCGCAGTTCATCGCGTCGGTGGCCACGGTGCGACACGCGCCGCTGCAGTTCATCTGCCCCGACGGACACACGAGCGTGCACGCGCCCGCCGCGCACGACTGACCGCTCGGACACGCCGTTCCGCATGCGCCGCAGTTCATCGGGTCGCTCACGGTGTCGACGCACGCGCCGCCGCAGAGCGACTGGCCCGCGGGGCACGCGCACACGCCCGCGCGACAGCTCTGGCCCGTGGCGCAGGTGCGATTGCACGCGCCGCAGTTCGCGGGGTCCGCCGCGGTGTCACGGCACGATCCCGCGCAGTCGGTGAGCCCGCTCGCGCAGCGCGACGCGTCGGTGGGAGACGGGGTGTCTTCCATCGGCGCGGGCTGGTCGTCGATGGGCGTCGGGGTGTCTTCCGTGGGCGCGGGCTGGTCGTCGGTCGCGGGCGTGTCGTCGGTGGGAGACGGGGTGTCTTCCGTCGACGTGTCGACGGCGGCGTCGGTGGGATCGGGGTCGACGTCGACGTTCTGCGTGGCGCAGGCCTGCAGCAGGGATCCGACGATCAGCGGAACAGCGAAGGCGCGGCGCGCAAGGAGGGTGCTCATGGCGAAGGGCGGGGCGAGACCCTATCGCGCTCGCGTGCGGAGTAAAGTCCCGGCCGCGGATTCAGCGGGCGCCGCGGCGCTCGTCCATGCGACGCGCGCCTTCGAGCATGAGGGCCTCGACGCTGCCGTGAATGACCCGCGCGCCGGGCTTGAACGTGGGGTCGAACGCGAAGTCGCCCGTCGTGGGCACGAGCAGCGCGTAGAACGCGTCTTCGCCGCGGAGGCCGGGCCAGAGGGCGTTCACCACCTGGCCGTCGAGAAAGTGGATCTCTCCCTGATCGCCGCCGCTGCGCACGCGGAGCTGCCCCGTCTTGCGGCCCTGCCAGAGCACCTGCACCACGTCGGGGAGCGCCAGCTCGTCGAGGGAGCCCGACACGCCGCGGGGCGCGCGCGACGACCGCTGCGCGAGGAGCTGGCGCACCTTGGCCACGAGCACCGCGGTGGGCGAGGGCTTGAGCACATAGTCGCTCGCGCCGAGTTCGAAGCCCCGCGCGATGGCCTCGCGGCGCTGGTCGCGCGTGAGGAACATCCACACGGTCTGCGCGCCCTGCGCCGTGGCGCGGGCCCGCGCGAGGAGGTCGAAGCCCGACACGCCGGCCACCTCGGTCTCGCACACGCACACGGCACATCCGCCGCGCGCGAGGGCCGCGAGGGCCTCGTCGCCGGTGCGGGCCACGCGCACGTCGAAGCCCTCTTCGAGGAGCCGCAGTTCGAGCACCGCGCTCTCTTCGGCATCGGGGTCGACGACGAGCACGCCGGGGCGATCGGCGAGGAGCTTCGCGCGCAGGTCGTCGCCCGTCACCGCGTGGCGCAGGAGGTCGACGAGGTTGGGGTCGAAGACCGCGTTCTTCTGCCGGTCGAGCACGTCGCAGGCCTCGACGGGCGTGAGCTGTCGGCGGTACGGGTTGCGGCTGTTCTGCGTGAGGTCGGCGTACGTGTCGACCACCGCGAGGAGACGCGCCCCGAGGGGGATCTCCTTGCCTTCGAGCGCGTCGGGGAATCCCCCGCCGTCGAAGCGCTCGTACATGTGCCGTACGGCCTGCGTGGTGGTGGCTTCGAGGGTGACGGCTTCGAAGAGCCGCAACGGGGTCGAGAACGCGCGCGCGGCCACCTGCCGGTGGCTCTCGAACTGCGCGACGTTGAGCGCCGTGAGGTGATACGTGGCCGTCTTGCCCACGTCGTGGAGGAGCCCCGCCATCGCGAGGGCCATCACCTCGCCCTCGCCCACGCGGATGCGCTCGGCGAGCTTGCGCATCCACCGCGAGACGACCGCCGAGTGGCCGCGGAGGTCGCCGCGGCTGTTCTCCAGCAGCGAGACGAGCACGTTCGTGGATTCGAGGAGCGCGACGGTGACCGTGGGCGCGGGCGACTGCGCGGGACGCATCGAGGCCCCCGCGAGGTCGCGCTCGGAGAGCACACGCTCGCGCGGACGTTCGAGTGTCGGGGCCGACGACGCGGGCTGATCGATGCGGAGGGTCTGTCGGTCGTAGAGGTCGAGCAGCGACATGTACTGCTCGCGGCCCGTCGTATCGACGTGGGCGAAGGCGTAGATGTCGCCGCCGTAGTGCTTCTGGATGGCCGCGCGCACGGCCGCGGGACGCCCCACGAAGACCCGCACGTCGCGCACGTTCGCAGCGGTCTGGAGGAGCTGCACGAGCTCGGCGCTCCCCGCGTTGGGCGACACCACGGAGAGCGTCGACGCGCCGGGGTCGTAGAGCACGGGGAACACCAGGTGCTCCTCCGCGAGCTTGCGCGGCACGAGCTCGAGGAGCGTGCGGTCGAGGTCGACGCGCGCGAGCTTCGAGGTCACCACGAAGCGCGTGCGATGCACCTTCGCAAGGTGCTTCAGCAGGTCGTACTCGCCGATCGCGCCCGCGTCGATGAGGGCGTCTTCGACGCGCACGCCTTCGCGGCTCACGCGGTGCAGAACGGCCTCGCTCTGGTCGGCGGAGATGAGGTTCTCGGCGACGAGCTGCTCCAGCAGCCTGGCCGAGGCGTGGGTCGCCATGGAGTCCTTGGAAAACACTGTATCGGTGGCGCTTCGACGGCGTCAACCGCGCGATCGGCGCGGGGCCGTGTGTGCAGCCTTCGGTGTGTTCACCACCGCCACGCGGGCGACACGTCGAGGTGCACGTACCACATCGAGAGGGTCTGCCCGTCGAGGGCCGCGCGCGCGGCGTCGAGGGGCGTCGCACCCGGAACGATCGCGCCCACCTCGTTCTGCACGTAGTCGAGCTCGGTGCGCGTGAAGATCCCGAAGTCCGCGGTGTTGAGCAGCCACGTGCGGCCCGCGCCGAGGCGCACCATCGACGAGCGCGAAGGGCGAAACTCCAACGCGACGCCCGCGGAGGCCCAGTTCGAGCCCGAGGGCAGCGCGCGCCCGTCGGGGAGCGTCACGCCGAGGCCGTAGCCGAACTGGTGCGAGTACGATCCCTCGACGCCGATCGCCCACGAGATGCCGCCGACGGGGGCGAGCACGGCCGAGACGTCGATGCCCGGGCCGAAGATCCCGCCGGCGCCGCCGCCCACGGAGACGCCGAACGCGCGCCACGGACGCAGTTCGAGGAAGGCACCGGCGATGCCCCGCGGAGACCCGACGCCCGCCGTCGCGCCGAAGAGGATCGTGCGAGAGAAACGATCGCGCACGCGCCGCGGCAGGGGCGCGGGAGACACCACGTCGAGGCCAGGTTCGGTCTGCGCCGAGGCCGCGGGCGACGCGAGGAGGAGACACAGAAAGACGTACGAACGGACCCGCATGGCGAGACCTCGAACACGTAGGGCGGCGCGCCATCGGTCCCTCGAAAAGCCGCTGCGACGGGCAGCGCTGCGAAGGGGCGACGGGTTCGCGTCGTGTGGTGCAGACGGTCGTTGCGCGGCGTGCGCGTCTGCGTTCAACCGCCCGTCACGGAACATCCGCGCGGTCGCAACGCCGGGTACAACGGCGGGCAGCGCGGCGACCCCAAGCTCGTGCGCGCGTGGGTGCATTTCGCGGCGACCTGTGTAGAGTCGCGCCGCCGTGAAGCCCGACCGTTGGATCCTCTGTGCGCTCGTGTCGCTCGCGACCGCGTGCTCGTCGCCGCAGGACGTGAGCGTGCGCGGCAGCACCGTGAGCGCTTCGAACCTCTCGTACACGTTCGGCCCGACGGGGTCGGCGTGGCGCCCGATCACCATCGAGGGCAACGACGCCGCGTGGCTCGACGAGCGCACGAGCGGCACGGTGCACGTCGACCACACGTGCGAGCGCTCGCAGGACACGCCCCTGCCCGCCCTCGTGAACCATCTGCTTCTGGGCTTCACGGAGCGCACGTTCGCGCTCGAAGAGACCGTTCCCTTCGACGGTCGCGAGGCGCGGCACGTGGTGGTGAACGCGCGGCTCGACGGCGTGACGCGCACCCTCGAGCTCTACGTGATGAAGAAGGACGGCTGCGTGTACGACCTGGGCTTCGCGGCCCCGCCGGACCGCTTCGAATCGGGCCGCGCGGACTTCACCGCCTTCGCGCAGGGCTTCCACACCGCGCGCTCGCCGCTGGGGTCGCCGTGAGCGCCGAGCCCGCACGCACCGAGGCGCCGCAGCGCGCGCCCTCGATCGTGCCCACGCCGCCGAAGGCCCCCGCGTGGACCGACGCGCAGCTCGAGAAGGCCCTGATCTTTCTCGACGAGCTCGGGGGCATGGCGATCTTGTTTCGCGACGCGACGGTGGCCTCGTTCGCGCGGCCCTTCGAGTGGCGCGAGGTGATCTACCAGCTCGAACAGATGGGCGTGCGGTCGGTCTCCATCGCGCTCATCACCGCGGTCTTCGTGGGCATGGTGATGACCGTGCAGTTCGCCTTCGGACTGGAGCGCTTCGGCGCCACCGACTACGTGGGCCGCGTCATCGGGCTCTCGATCACCCGCGAGCTCGCGCCCTCGCTCACGGCCCTCGTCGTGGGCAGCCGCATCGGGTCGGGCATGGCCGCGGAGATCGGCTCCATGGCCGTGACCGAACAGATCGACGCGATCCGCGCGCTCGGCGCCGACCCGGTGAAGAAGCTCGTCACGCCGAGGCTCATCGCGTGCGTGATTCTCATCCCCGTGCTGGCCCTCTTCGCCGACGTGGTGGGCTTCGGCGGGGCCATGGTCGTCGCGAACCTCCAGTTCGACACGCCGATGGGCTTCTTTCTCCGCACGGCGCTGGAGTCCATCAACATGCAGGACTTCATGTCGGGCCTCGGCAAGGCGCCCTTCTTCGGCGTGAGCATCGCGATGATCGGCTGCTACTACGGCATGCAGACCCGCGGCGGCACCGAGGGCGTGGGCCGCGCCACGACGCGCACGGTGGTGGTCTCGGCCATCTCGATCCTCGTCGCCGACTTCATGCTCACGAAGCTCTTTCTCTCGCTGTGACCGACCTCCGCGCGCTGGCCGTCGACCGCGACGCGCCGCAGTCCGAGCGCTACGTCGCGCTGTACACGCTCCTCCACGACGACGCCGACGCGCACCTCGACGTGGCCGCCCGCGTGGCCGACGAGCCCCTCGGCGACGTGGCCGCGTGGAGCGTTCCACTCCAGGCCGTGGCCCTGCTCACCCTCATGCCCCGCGACCCCGCGCGGTGGAGCGCGCGCCTCGACGAGGTGGCCCGCGCGACGCCAGGCTCGTGGGTCTTCGAAGCGATCGGCGACGGCGCGCCCTTCGAACGTGTGCGTCCGCTCTTCGAACACCTCGCCACCACGGGCACGGCCCACGTCGCGCACCCCGCCCTCGCGCGGCTCCTCGCGCCCGCGTGGGAACACCGCGCCCGATGGGCCCTGCGCGCGCTCCGTGACCCCGACCGCGAGGTGCAGGTCATCGCCCTCGAAGCCGCGCCTCGCTTCACCGACGACGACGTGCCCATCGTGGCCGAGATGCTCCGTGATCCGTCGGCCGACGCGCGCCTCGTGGCCGTCGAGGCCCTCGCGTCGGTGCCCGGCGAGCTGGCCCGCGCGACGCTCCAGGCGCACCTCGCCCACGAGCGATCGGCGCGCGTGCGAAGGGTGATCCTCGAGACGCACGGCGTGGTGGCGCAGGGTGACACCGAGGCCACCGCGCCCGCGCCCGAAGGGAGCGCCGCGGCCCTCGTGCAGCGCGCCGAGGCGACGGTCACCGCGCTCGCGAAATCCGTGGCGCCGTGGTTCCAGCACCGCCCCGCGCTCCACTGGGAAGACGGCGCCGAGGCCCCATGGAGCGTCGGGGAGTACATCCTCTTCTGCCAGCACGCGAAGGTGGGCGCCGAGCTCGACGAGCGCGCGTTGGAGTCCGCGTCCCTCCTCGACCGCGCGTCGCTCTCTGCGTGGGCCGTGGCGCTCTTCGAAGCGTGGGTTTCGAAGCGCGCCGACGTGAAGCACCACTGGTGCGTGGCCCTCACGCTCGCCCTCGGCGGCGACGCGGCCGTGCCCGTGGTGCAGCGCGAGGTCGAGGCGTGGCACCGCGGCGGACGCAGGGCCCTCGCCGCGCAGGCCGCGCAGCTCATCGCGTACGTGGGCGGCGACGTGGCGGTGCGCGCGCTCACCGAGATCGCGGCGGCCCATTCCAACGACCAACTCGGCACGCTGGCCACCTCGTCGATCGACGCCGAGGCCCTCGCACGCGGTCTCTCTCGCGAAGGAATCGCCGACGCCGTGGTGCCCCGCTGGGGCCTCAACGCCGAGGGCATGGGATGGCTCGACTACGGGCGCCGACGCTTCCGCGTGCGCCTCGATGCTTCGAAGAAGAAGGTGCTCGACGTGAGCCTCTTCGACGGGAGCGGCGAGGTGATTCCCGCGCCGCCGAGGCCCACGCGCGCCGACGATCCGCTGCGCAGCACCGAGGCCCTGGCGCAGTGGAAGGCCCTGCGCGCCGAGCTCCCCCTCGTGGTGAAGAGCGAGACGCGGCGGTTCGAAGAGGCCCTCTGCGCGGGCCGCGTGTGGACGCACGCGCACTGGGCCACCTTCGTGCTCGGACACCCCGTGCTGCGCGCCCTCGCCGAGCGCTTCGTGTGGCAGGTGCAGAACCCCGATGAGCCCTCCCCCCGCTTCGCGCGAACGCTCCGTGGCGCGTGGCTCGGCGAGCGCGACGAGCCCGTGCGCGTGACGGGGGAGGCCGCGGTGTCGATCGCACATCCCGTGGCCCTCGACGACGAGGCCTGGGACCGCTGGCGCGCTGCGTTTGAAGCGGCCCCGGTGCCCGCGCAGCCCTTCGCGCAGCTCACGCGCGCAGGCTGGCGTGACGAGGGTGCGGGCGACGCGATGGAGCTTCCCCTCGTGGCCGGTCGCACGGTGCGTGCGCTCTCGGACAGGGCGCGCACCCGGCCTCCCGTGTGGACGCGCGCAGGGTGGGAGCCCGCCCCCGTGGAGGGCGGTCTGTGCCGTGTGTTCTTCCGTCGCTTCGGCGCGCTCGAAGCGGTGTGCGAGGTCGACGGCATCGCGCTGTGGAGCGAGAGCTCGCGCGAGAGCACGGTGCGCGCCGTCCGCGTGCGCGCGGGCCACGGAGACAGCGCTCCGTGGTGCGCGCTGCGAGACGTTCCGCCGTGTGTGGTGAGCGAGGCGATGCGCGCCGCGGCCCACATGATCGACGGCGGCGAAGACCCCGACCGCGCGCTCCGTCAGCTCGCGGCCGGGAGCGCGGTCACACCTCGACCTTGATCTCGCGCTGCTGCGCCGAGGCGGCCTTGGGCACCACCACTTCGAGCACCCCGTTGGCGTAGCGCGCGCGGATGCCGTCGTGGGCGATGTGCACGGGCAGGGTCATCGAGCGCGAGAAGCTCCCGTACGAACGCTCGCTGTAGCGGGCCGCGCCGCGGGTCTCGCCGCGCTCGTTCTTCCGCTCGCCCGAGATGGTCAGCACGTTGGCGTTGCAGGTGACCTTGATGTCCTTCTCCGACACGCCGGGAACGTCCATGCGCACGGTGAACTCGCGCTCGCTCTCGTGCACGTCGAGGGGCGCGAAGAACGACTCCGTGGGCCACGAAGCGCCGCGCGAGCGGGTGATCCAGGTCGAGAACGCATCGTCCATGTCGCGGCGGAGGTCGGCGAACACGTCGGCGGGGCGATAGGGCGAGAGAGCGGCCATGACAGAGTCTCCTTCTGCACCGACAGCGCGGTGCGAACGTGGGGATGTCTTCGCGTCGCGCGTCGGGGGCGCAACCGCGCGCTCCCCGCACGTCGACGACGTGGTGGTGACGAATCCGTGCGTGGGCGTCGGGCTCGCAGCGCGCGTCGGTCGACCCGTAGGCCACCGCGCGTCTCTGGCGCCCCGGCGCCTCGCAGGTCCCAGAGGTAATCACCTCGATGTGCCGCGCAAGAGGGGCTCCGCGCGCTGCCGCAAAATGGACGTCACCCCGTCTCTGCGACTACACGCCATCGCGTCGATGGCCTCCCTCCGCGCCGCCCGTCGCACGAGCCTCGTCGCGTGCGCCCTCGTGTGCCTGACGGGCGCCCTCGCGCACTGCGGCCCACGGCGCGAGCGCGAGCCCGCGGTCGATCCGCCGACGGTCACCGACACCGCTGCGCGCGACCCCTTCGTACGCGCCCGCGCGGCCCTCGCAGCGCTCTCCCGCGGCCAGGCGCGCGGCGACGTCGACGCCCTCGTGCAGGACCTCTCGCTCCTCGGTCGCGACGCCCACGATCCCCGCCACCTCGACGCCCTCCGCGCGGCCGGCGACCTGCTCGCGGCCCGCTGGCGCGCGCAGCACACCAACGGCGACGTGAACCGCGCGAGCGAGTACTACCGCGCGGCCGCCGCAGACCCTTCGAAGCCCGGCGCGTGTGTGGCGCTCCAGGCCCGCGCGACGCTGCTCCGCGAGGCGCAGCACCCGATGGCCGACGCTGCCCACCACGACCACGAGCGGGCGTGTACACCGCCGCAGGTGCTCCGCCCCGAGCAGCCCGTGGCCCGCACGCGCGTGCGGCGGGTGGTGCTCGATCCCGGTCACGGCGGCAGCGACCCCGGCGCCATCGGACCGACGGGGCTCACCGAGGCTTCGGTCACGCTCGACGTGGCCCGCCGCGCGGCGGAGCGGCTCGCGGTGAACCACGGCATCCAGGTGGTGCTCACGCGCGACGCGGACACGTACGTCGACCTCGAAGCGCGCGCGGCGTACGCGAACGACGCGGGCGTCGACCTCTTCGTGTCGGTGCACTGCAACGCCGCGCCGAACCGCGACGCGCACGGAGTCACCACCTTCGTGCTCGACACCGCGAGCGCGCGCGTGGCGGCGCGCGTGAACCGTCGCGATGGAGAGCTCGTGGCCGACGATCCCGTGGGCACGTGGCAGGTGGCGAACATCCTCACGGGGCTGCGACTGAGCTCGCAGGGCAGGCACTCGCTCGCGCTCGCTGAAGGGATCCAGCAGGCCATGGTGCACGACCTGAGGCTGCTCTTTCCCGCGGTCGATGACCTCGGGGTGCACCCCGCGGCGTTTCAGGTGCTCGTGACCGCGCGCATGCCCGCGGTGCTCGTCGAGCTGTCGTTCATCTCCAACGCGATGGAAGAGCAGCGACTGCGCAACGACGGCTACCGCGACGTGCTCGCCGCCGCGATCGCGCGCGCCGTGGCCGCGTACGGAATGTGATACCTACCGGCGCTCCACCGTGAAGCGCCCCACCGTACTCGCCCTGTGTCTCGCGGCGCTCTCGTGCCGCCACGCTGCGACGCCGCCCGCCGACGCGATCGTGCAGCCGCCGCCGTCGGCACACGCCACCATCGAGGGATCGCACGCCGACGCGCAGGGCCCTGCCGACGCGAGCACGGCGCACGAAGACAGCCCGCAGGCGCGGCGCCTCTCCGACCTGGCCGACTCGCTCGCCGAGCGCATGGCCACGCTGCGCGAGCTCACGGTGCAGCGCCCCATCGCGCGCGGGGTGATGTCGCGCGAGGCCGTGGTCGAACGCCTCCGCGGACGCACGCGCCAGGAGTATCCGCCCGGCGAGCTCGATCTCGAAGGCGCGATGCTCAAGCGTCTCGGGCTCATTCCCGACGCGCTCGACTACGAGCAGACCATGTTCGACCTGCTCGAAGAGCAGGTGCTGGGCTTCTACGACCCCGACGAGCACCGGCTCTACATCGCCGACTGGGTCGCGCCCGCGATGCAGCCGCCCACCATGGCCCACGAGCTCGTGCACGCGCTGCAAGACCAGCACTTCGACATCGCGCGCTTCACCCATCACACGCGCGGTCACGGCGATGCGCAGACCGCGGCGATGTCGGTGCTCGAAGGCGACGCCACCGCGGCGATGCTCGATTTTGCGCTCGCCCCCACGGGTCGCACCGTGCTCGACCTGCCCGACGTGAGCGGCGCCCTCGGCGGACAGAACAGCGCCGAGCAACCCAGGCTCGCGGCCGCACCGAGGGCCCTGCGCGAGTCGCTGCTGTTCCCCTACCTCGCGGGGCTTCGGCTCTGCGTCGAGCGCATGCGCGCAGGTGGACACAGCGCGGTGGATGCCCTCCTCGCGCGGCCGCCCGACTCGACGGAGCAGGTGCTCCACGCCGAGAAGCTCGCGTCGCGCGAGGCGCCAGTGAACGTGCCCGCCGAGGTGCCCGCGCCACTCTCCGACCAATTCGAACTGGGCTACCACGACGTGCTCGGCGAGTTCGGCACGCGGCTCATGCTCGGTGACGCGGTGCCCGATGCGCGCGCGCAGTCGGGCGCTCAGGGATGGGGCGGCGACCGTGCGATGCTGCTCGTTCCGCGCGGGAGCGTGACGCGCGCCGACGCGGGGGTGACCGTGACCGACGAGGCCCTCCGCGGCGCAGCGGCCGTGTGGATGGTCACCATGGATGCGGGCCGTCCGCGCGACGACGCCGAGGCGGCAGAGCTCGCAGCGATGCTCTCGACCGCGCTCGCACATCGGTACGCGCAGGCGCCGACGGTCACCGTGGCGGGCGCCCTCGGGGCGCGCGACGTGGGCGACGGACGTGTGTCGCTCGTGGCCACGCGGGGGCGCGCGGTGCTCTTCGCAGACCGTGTTCCGTCGGGGCGTGCGGCGCAGCTCGTGGCGACGGCGATGCCGCGCGCGCGGTGACTGCGTTCGAAGTGTGGGGAGGGGACTGCGAGGGGGGAAGAGAGCGCCCACCGCGCCCGCGCGATCTCACGCGGGCGCAGCGGCGGTGACGGTCACTGACCGTTGATGTGGAACTCCACGCGGCGGTTCGCGGCGCGGGCGCGACGCGAGTGGCCGGGCACCAGCGGGCGATCGGGGCCGTAGCCGTGGGCCGTGAGGCGGCTCGCTTCGACGCCGCGCTGCACGAGGGCCGCCATCACGTTCTGCGCGCGCTCGTTCGAGAGGGCGCGGTTGCGGTCGGCGTTGCCCTTGTCGTCGGTGTGGCCCTGGATGTCGAGCGACGTGATGTCGGGCGAGGCGCGCATGATCGCGGCCACCGCGTCGAGGATCGCGCCGCTGCGACGGGCGTCGACGTCCGCGCGGTTATTGCGGAAGCGGATCTGCTCCATGATGCGGATCTGCCCGCCCTCACGCACGCCGAGGGCGTTGCCGTCGGGGCAGCCGTCGGTGTCGTCGCGGCCGTTGAACGTCTCGGGCTGCTCGGGGCAGCGGTCGGCGTCGTCGGTGATGCCGTCGTGGTCGCGGTCGCCGATGGGGCAGCCGCGGCGCGCGGGATCGGGGTGCGTGCCCTGCGCCTCGGTCGGGCACTGGTCTTCGTTGTCGTAGACGCCGTCGCTGTCCTGGTCGGTGAGCGGGCAGCCGCGGCGCGCCGGGTCGGGGTTGGTTCCCGCGGGCTGCGTCGGGCACTGGTCTTCGCTGTCGGCGATGCCGTCGTTGTCCTGGTCGGACATCGGGCAGCCGTTGCGGGCCGGGTCGGGGTGCGCGCCCGCGGGCACGTTCACACACTGGTCGGCGTTGTCGAAGACGCCGTCGCCGTCGGTGTCGGTCATCGGGCAGCCGCGGCGGGTCACGTCGGGGTGATCGCCCTGCGGCGTGGTCGGGCACTGGTCGTCGGTGTCGGCGACGCCGTCGCCGTCGGTGTCGGCGGGAGGCGGCGGGGCTTCTTCTTCGGGGATGCGCACGGTCAGCGAGACGCCGCCCGAGAGCCACTGGGCGTCGGGCTTGAACACGGCGTCGTAGACGTCCTGCGAGATGCCCGAGTAGTCGTTGGTCTGGAAGACGTGGCCGTAGCGCACCACGGGGCCGATCGCGAAGGCCCGCGTCACCTGGAACTCGAAGCCCACGCCCGCGTCGAGGTGCAGACGGCCCACGTCGCCCGTGAGCGCGTAGCCGAAGTTGCCTTCGAGGAACACGCGGCCGAGCGTGCCGATCTTCGGTTCGAGGCGCAGACCGCCCATGATGCCGAGCACGCGACCGGTGCCGTCGTCGGGGGCCGGGAGGCTCGACGGAAAGAACCAGTTCGAGAGGCTCACGTTCACCGAGAGGGGGTCGATGATGCTCACGCCCACGCGGATCGTGCCGCCGAAGCCGATGCCATCGAACCCGAGGTCGTTGCGCTGGTGGCTCGAAAGCATCGACGCCGCGACCGCTTCACCACGGAACGCAAGGCGGTTGACGAACCCCTGCGCCTGCGCCGTGGAGCTGGCCGAGGCCATCGCCATGGCCGCCGCGAGCGCCGCGACGTACGCGGGCGCCTTCCTACCCTTCATCGCTCCCTGTCCCATCGTAAGACCTCTCGTCTGGATGAGCCTCCCCACGATGCGTCGCGAGAGGCTTGTTGTGTCGCGAGCATGGCGAGCCGCGACCCTTCATCGTCGGCCCCGGAATGCCCTTCACGCCGGTGCTCTATGACCGCGTGCAATCTCAAACATTTCCCGTGCTGTTTCAACGTGAACTTTTCGGGCGACACCCGAACTTCAGCGCACGCGCAGCGCGGTTCTCCAGAGGCGAGTGCGATTTCAGACGTTCTGTCTACACACGCCCGCGGAACTCAGTCGACACACCCGTAGCGCAGGGCGACCGCCCCCTCGGCGCGCTGCGCGGCCTCGCACGCGGCGCCGTAGAGCATCACCTCGCCGGTCTCGACGCGGGTCCAGTCCCAGCCGTCGGCGTGGGACCGATCGCGCGGAACGTCTCGCCCGCCGACGCGCACGCGCACCTGCGCGGGATCGCTCACGGGGTTGGTCACATAGCGACAGCGAACGAGCTCGGTGGTGATCGCACGGAACGCCGCGGTGAACTCTCCGACGTCTTCCGCGCGGTAGTACGCGGGCTCTCCGGGCACGCTGCGAGGGCGTCCGCCGGCGACGGCCATGCGTTCGAGCGTGGGCGCGAGGGCGAGCACGTCCTGGCCGGGCGTTCCGATCACGAAGGTGGGCACGCCCGACGCGGAGAGCGACGCGAGGAGCGTGAGGGTGCGCGTGTCGTCGAGGCACGAGAGGTTGCCGCGCGGACCGAGGCACCCGCGCGCGCTGGTGCACACGCAGCTCGTGTTGACGAGGGCGGCGTTGCAGTTGGGTCCGCCGTCGGTGGCGAGCACGAGGTAGCGACCGCGCACGCGGCCCGCAGCGGGCGTCGTGCGGTAGTAGTTCGCCGCGGTCTGGAGCGCGTCGTACGTGGGCGTTCCACCGAAGGGCGTGGTGCTTCGAAGGGCCGCGAGCACGCGCGCGCCGTTGAGCAACCGCGGCGTGAGCTCGATGCGCGTGTTGTCGCCGCACTGGTTGTCGAAGCGGATCGCGCCAGGAAACTGAATGAGCCCCGCCCACAGCTCGCGCTCCACCGCGGGGAGCACCGTCGAGAGCGCGGTGGTCACGGCCTGCCAGCGCGTGATGCCCGAGGGCGTGCGCTCGCCCATCGAGCCCGAGCGGTCGATCGCGAAGATCACCTCCGCGGAGAAGCGTTCCACGGGCAGCGTGGTGGGCGCGCACACGTCGGGCGCGTCGGGCGCGTCGAGCACGTCCGAGGCATCGACGACATCGTCAACGTCGAGCGCATCGGGCGCATCGTCGGGCACGTCGGGCACGCGCAGGCCCGTCTTCGCGCCGCACGCAGTGAGGGAGAAGGCGACGAGCGCTGCGACGCAGAGGCGACCCATGGGCAGGGGCGCGAGACTACGCGATGCCTGCGCAACGCCCAACGGCGGAGGGCGCGTCGCGCGGGTGCGGTGCGAGGGCGCGAAGAGAACGCAGCGCGTCCCTTGACGGAGGGGGATGTGAATTTACGTTCGCCTCCACGCACCGAGGGTCGGCAGTTCGTGCGAGGGCCTTTTGAGAAGGCCGAAGACGCGAACGAGAGGCCGACGAGGGGTGCCACCACCGGGGCCGCTGGAGGTCGTCGCCGTTGCGACAACACCAGTGGGGCCATCGCCCCGTCACGCCTCGCAAGGAGCCTTCGCGCATGACCCTCTCTCGCCGCGGAATGTCCGCGCCCACGTCGCCCTTTCCGCTGCTGCCGCTGCGCAGCGGAACGCTCTTTCCCAACACCACGCTCACGCTGCCCGTGGGGCGCGTGCGCTCCGTCGCACTCCTCGACGCGCTCTCGCCCGGCGCGGTCATCGCCGTGGGCTACCAGAAGGATCCGAACCTCGCCGAGCCCGGCGACGGAGACCTCCACGAGATCGGCACGTGGGCCCGCGTCGCACGGCTCGAACGCACGCGCGACAAGGGCTTTCGCGTGACCCTCGAAGGCCTCGGTCGACTGCACCTCGACGCCATCACCCGCACCGAGCCCTTCTGGGCCGCGGAGGGGCGCGACCTCGAGGAGCCCCGCGGTGACACCGCCGAGGCCCGCGTGCTCGCCAGCACCGTGCGCGAGCGGGCCACGGAGCTCGCGGCGCAGTCCGGCGGCGCGCTGCACAACATCGCCGCCGATGAGAGCGACCCCGGCGCCGTCGCCGACCAGATCGCCGCCATGCTCTCCCTCGGCGCCGAGAAGGAACTCCGCGTGCTCCGCACCCTCGACGTGGTCGACCGTCTGCGCCTCGCGTCGGAGCTCATCACCGAGGCCCGTGAGCTCCACGACCTCAAGGCCCGCATCGATCACGACGTGCGCAAGGAGTTCGGCAAGAACCAGCGCGATGCACTTCTGCGCGAGCAGATCCGCGCGCTCAAGCGCGAGCTCGGAGAAGAGCGCGACCCCGACGACGAGCTCGCCGCGCTCCGCAAGCGCCTCGACGACGCGGGCCTCACGCCCGACGCGCGCGCCGCGGCCGACCGCGAGCTGCGACGCCTCGAAGGCATGAACGCACAGAACGCCGAGGCCCACGTGATCCGCACGTACCTCGAAGCCCTCGCCGACCTGCCCTGGTCGAAGCGGGCCGACGCGCGCGACGACCTCGACGCCGTGTCCGCGCGACTCGACGCCGACCACGCGGGCCTCGACGACGTGAAGAAGCGCATCCTGGAGCACATGGCGGTGCTCAAGCTCTCGGGCAATCCGCGCGGCACGATCCTCTGCCTCGCGGGACCTCCGGGCGTGGGCAAGACCTCGCTCGGGCAGTCCATCGCCGACGCGACGGGGAGGCCCTTTCTGCGCATCTCGCTCGGCGGCGTGCGCGACGAGGCCGAGGTGCGCGGGCACCGTCGCACCTACGTGGGCGCGATGATGGGCCGCGTGATGCAGGCCATGCGCAAGGCGAAGGTGAAGAACCCTGTGGTGCTCCTCGACGAGATCGACAAGCTCGCGCAGGGCTGGCAGGGCAACCCCGAGGCGGCGCTGCTCGAAGTGCTCGACCCCGAGCAGAACCGCACCTTCACCGACCACTACGTCGAGGTTCCCTTCGACCTCTCCGAGGTGCTCTTCGTGTGCACCGCGAACGACCTCGGCGCGCTCTCGGCCCCGCTGCGCGACCGCCTGGAGATCATCGAGATCCAGGGCTACACGGCCGACGAGAAGCTCCACATCGCGCGGCGTCACCTCGTGCCGAAGCAGCTCCGCGAGCACGCCATTCCCGAGGGCTCGCTCACGATCACCGACGGCGCGCTGCGGGCCATCGTGCGCGACTACACCCGCGAGGCGGGCGTGCGACAGCTCCAGCGCGAGATCACGCGACTGTGCCGCGCGCTGGCCCTCGACGTGGCGCGCACGCCGGCCGACGCGGCGCCCATCACCCGCGTGGTCGAAGAGGCCGACCTCGCGAAGCCCCTGGGCCGCGCGCGCTTCTTCAGCGAGGTGGCCGAGCGCACCTCGGTGCCCGGCGTCGCCACGGGCCTCGCGTGGACGCCCGTCGGCGGAGACATTCTCTTCATCGAGACGTCGCGTATGCCCGGCCGCGGCGGCGTCGAGATCACCGGCCAGCTCGGTGACGTGATGAAGGAATCCGCGCGCGCCGCGCTCACCTACGTGCGCAGCAACGCGGCGGCGCTGGGCGTCGAGCCGGGCTTTCTCGCGAGCCACGACGTGCACATCCACGTGCCCGCGGGCGCCGTGCCCAAAGACGGCCCCTCGGCGGGCGTGACGATCTTCACCGCGCTCACCTCGCTCCTCACGGGACGCCGCGTGCGCAACGACACGGCGATGACCGGCGAGGCCACGCTCCGCGGACGGGTGATGCCCGTCGGGGGCATCAAGGCCAAGGTGCTCGCAGCGCACCGCGCGGGCATCACGCGGGTGGTGCTCCCCGCGCGCAACCGACCCGACGTCGACGAGGTGCCCGAGAGCGTGCGCGCCGCGATGGAGTTCATCTTCGCGGAAGACATGAGCCAGGTGCTCGCCGCCGCGCTCGAACCCGCGGGCGCTGCGCCCACGAGCTCCACCCCGACCCCCACGTCGGGCTCCGACGAGAGCGCCTCGTCGCAGGTCGTCGCGTAGTCCCTTCGTCTCCCGCCCGCCGCGCCGCGCGCGCTGTCAGTACGGCAGCCGCGCGGTGCGGATGAGGTGCTCGACCACCGCGCCCACGAGCGCGCCCACCACGATCGCGCCGAGAAGCGCGAGGGTCACGCGGCGGCCCCAGTGGCCCGTGCTGCGACGGCGCGTGCGGCCCGAGAGGCGCTCGGTGCGACCCCAGGTGCGCGCGTGGGCGTTGTTATTCGCGGGACGACGGCTCTGGTGGCGAACGGTCTCCGCGAGGTCGCGGGGCAGGGGGCGCAGGGGCTTCACCCCCGTGGCGAGGTGCCAGTCGGGGATCTCTCCGTCGGCGGGCGGAGGCGGCACGAGAAACTCGCCGCCCGTAAAGGCCTCGGCGAGCGGATCGCGCGATGGACCTTCGTTCGGTGACGCATCCCGCGGGGGGTGCGTGGAGGGGCGGGCGGGATTCATCGGGGTTACTCCCTATATCGGCCGACGGGGTGTCGGTCTTGACCCGATTCGGCATGCGAGTGCCAGCGGGAGTGCGTGTTAGCGTCGCAAAACACGGCGCCATGTTCGATCCCTCGCTGATTCCGCTGGTGCAGCGTCTCGACCGCGACCCCGAAGACCAGGACGCCGTGCAGCAGATCTGGCGCGCCCTCTCGGAGAAGGGTGATTTTCAGACACTCGCGGTGCTCGCCGAGAAGGTGGCCTCACGGCGTCGGAGCCCCGAGTCCGCCGCGGAGCTGCTCTACCGCGCGGGCGAGGTGTGGTCGCGGGAGCTCGATCGCGACGAGCGGGCGGTTCCCCTGTGGCAGAAGGTGCTGGAGCTCGATCCGCAGCACGACGCCGCGGCCTCGTCGCTCGCGGGCGCGTTCCTGCGGGCGGGCCGCGCCGAGCTCGCCGCGCCGCTGCAACGCCGCGTGCTCGAACGCGCGAAGGATCCGCGCCGCAAGCTCCCGATCCTCGAACAGATGTCGGTGCAGCGCGCCGAGGCGGGCGACGCCGAAGGGCAGATCGCCGTGCTCCGCGAGATCGTGGCGCTCGACCTTCCGGTGACGGCCACCACCGAGCATCGACGCGCGCTCGCACGGCTTCTGGTGCAGCGCGCGCGGGCCGCGCAGGGTCCCGAGGGCGACCACGACGCGCACCCCGACGTGCGCGAGGCCGCGGGGCTCCTGGGCTCCATCGCGCGCGACGGTGGAACGGCCCGCGGTGCTGATTTCGCCGCCGCCGCGCTGGCCCTCTGGCCGGGTGAAGAGCGGGCGTTCTCGATCCTCCAGTCGACGCTCTCGCTGCGCCACGCGGAGCTCACCACGCTGCGCATCAAGTTCCTCGCGGCGAACCCTGCGAGCCGCATGGCCTCGCAGGTGCGCGACGATCTCGCCGACGGATACCTCGCCGCGGGACGCATCGACGACGCCATCGCCGTGCTGGCGGCCTCCGTGGGCGACGACGCCGGCGCCGCGCAGCGCCTCGCGCGACTCTACGAGCGCACCGGGCGCCACAAAGACCTCGCCGCACTCCTCCTCAGCACGCCGCTCCCGACGGACCGCGCGCCGCGCCTCGCGCTCCTTCGCCGACGGGCCTCGGCGTTGCGCGCGGCGGGTGATCGCATGGCCCTCCTCGCGGCCCTGCGCGCCGTGCTCGATGAAGCGCCAGGCGACCCCGAGGCCCTGCCCGACGTCGAGCGCGACTGCCGCCTCCGCGGCGATCACACCGAGCTCCGCGCGCGCCTCGAAGCCGCTGCCTCCGTGGAACAGATCGAAGGCGCGCAGCGGGCCCGATGGCTCCGCGAGGTGGCCCAGCTCGCCGAGCGGGCCGACGACCACGACGGCGCGCTGGCCGTGCTCGAACGCGCTGCATCCCTCGCCGACGACGACGAGCGCCGCGAGGTCGACGCCGCCGCCGAGCGCATTCTCACCAACCTCGAACGCTGGAGCGACCTGCTCGAACGGCTCTCGAAGCGCGCCCACGCGGCCTCCGAGGCGACCGAGCGCAAGCGCCTCTGGATGCGCTGGATCGAGGTGCTCCGCGAGCGTCAGCCCGACCCCGCGCGCGAAGCCGCCGTGCTCCGAGGACTCGTGGCCGACGATCCCCACGACGGCGCGCTGGCCCTCGCGCTCGCCGACGCGCAGCGCAGGGCGGGCAACGCGGCGGGCGTCGAAGAGGCGCTCCGTGAGCTCGTGCAGCGCGCGTCGCCCGAGAACGTGGGCATGCGATGGAGCCAGCTCGCGGGCCATCTCGAACAGTCAGGGAATGTCACGGGCGCGCTCGAAGCGTGGCGCAACGCGCGCACGGTCGATCCCTCGCAGGCGATGGCCTGGGCCGCGGAGGAACGCCTGCTCGAACAGTCGGGCGAGCTGCGCGCGCTGCTGGATGTGTTGGTGCTCCACGCGGGACACCCCACCGCCGCGGGGCGACGCGCGGGCGATCTGTACCAACGCGCGGCGCTCCTCGCGCGCGACCTCGGGCTCCACGCCGAGGCGAGCTCGCTCGCCGGACGCGCGCTGACCTTTCTGCCCGACGAGCCGACGCTCCACGCGCTCGCACAGGGCGCCGCAAACGCCCCGCCCGACGACGCCGTGCCCGCTTCGCTCCTCGACGACGCCGTGCCCGCTTCGCTCCTCGACGAGGGCGATGCCGCGGGGCTCGAACACGACACGGGCGAGTACCCCGTGGCGATCCCCGATGAGACGAGCGGGGTGTTCTCCGCCGACCTTCCGCCCGACGAGGCCGGCGACCACACGCCGCCCGAGGGAATGCGCTACGGCGACGAACCCACGGCCTCGCACGCGGTGATCGACGCGCACGCGCTGGAGCCTTCCCTCGACGCTCCCGCGCCCGGCGCACCGCCCGAAGACGCGCTCGCCCCCGCCATCGAAGAGTCGAGCGAGGTGCGCACGCGCGAGCTCGTGGCGCCCGCAGAGCCCGCTCACGAAGCGCATGAAGCGCACGAAGCGCTCGAAGCGCACGACGAGACCGCGGCGATCGCCCTTCCGGAACACGACGCGTACCCCGCGCATGTCGAGGCGGCACCACCCCACGACGCGCCCGAGGAGGCTCGCGACGTCACCGAGGCCCCCGTCGAAGCGCACGCCGACGACGAGGCGCACGCGCCCATCGAGGCCGCGAACGAAGCACACGAAGCACACGAAGTGCACGAAGCACACGAAGCACACGAAGTGCACGAAGCACACGAAGCACACGAAGCGCACGAAGCACACGAAGCACACGAAGCGCTCGACGATGCCTCCGAGGTGACGCAGGCGCTCCGTCCCCGCGACTCGCTCCCGCCCGCGCCGCCGCCCGTCGAGAAGGCCCAGACCGACGACGAGGCACGCGCGCCCGAGGAGCCCACGCGCCCGCTCGCAGCGGCCCTCCGCGCGGTGCGCGCGACGCTGCGCCACGAACCGCCGCCGCCCATCGCGCCCATCGTTCCCACGGCGCCCATCGCGCCTCCGATGGAGGTCGCACCGATCGTTCCGACGGCGCCCATTCCGCCCATCGCGCCCATCGTTTCCGCGGCGCCCATCGCGCCCATCGTGGCGGTGCACGACGACACGCACACCGACGCCCACGACGACGCCGAGGAGCTCGCCGACGACAGCATCCTCGTGGAGGTCGACCTCTCGGCGCTCGACGACGACGCGCCTCCGACCGCGCCGCCCGACGCCGCGAAGGACGCGCCCGAACCCACTCCGCCGAAGCCCTCGGTTCCGCCGCCGCCGCGTGTCAGCGTGGCGCCTGCGCAGCCGCCTCCCCGCACCCCGACACCGCCTGCCGTGCCTGCATCGCAACCGCCCGCCGCACCGCCTCCGCCCGCTCCGCGCGAGACCCAACCGCCCGTCGATGAGCTGCCCTCGATCATCGTCGACGACGACCTGCTGGTCTCTCCGCCGCCCGCGCCCGAGGCCCCGAAGCCCGTCGCCCAGCCCGCGCCCGTTCCGCCGTTGACGGGGCTTCCGCCGCCGCGTCCTTCGTCGCCGCACGTCGTGATTCCGCCGCAGATCGCGGCCCAGCCCGCTGCGCTTCCGCCGCTCGCGCCGCCCGCTGCGCCTGCGCCGCTGCCACCGCTCGTCGCGCCGCTTCCGCCCGCTGCGCCCGCGCCGCTTCCGCCCCTCGCGGGGCCGCTCCCGCCGCAGCAGTCCGCGCCCATTCCGCCCCTCGCAGCACCGCTCCCGCCCCTCGCGGGATCGCTCCCGCCGCAGCAGTCCGCACCCATTCCCCCGCTCGCAGGACCGCTCCCGCCGCAGCCCCAATCCGCGCCGCTTCCGCCGCTCACGGGACCGCTTCCCCCGCGCGCCGCGCCGCTCCCTCCCCTCGCTGCGCCGCTCCCTCCCCTCGCGGCACCGCTCCCGCCCCTCGCTGCGCCCAACGCGCCCGTGATGCCTCCTGCGGCGCCCGCTCCGTCGTCGTCGGCCGATTCGCTCCCCTTCACGCGGCAGTTCACACCGGGCGCATCGCCCGCGATTCCGCCGCTCGCGTCGTCGGTCTTCGTCGGTCCCTCCACGCCTTCGCAGCAGCCCGCGCCCGCGCCCTTCACGCAACAGCCCGCGCCCGCGCCCTTCACGCAACAGCCCGCGCCCGCGCCCTTCACGCAACAGCCCGCGCCTGCGCCCTTCACCCAGCAGCCCGCGCCCTTCACGCAGCCCGCCGCACCGTTGCCTCCGCTCGCAGGACCGGCCTTCAGCGCCCAGCCCGCACCGCTGCCTCCGCTCGCAGGACCGGCCTTCAGCGCCCAGCCCGCGCCGCCGCTCACCTATCGCCCCGACGGACACGCCGGAGACCCCTTCGCCGCGGGCGGAGACCCCTTCGCCGCAGCCCCGCCTGCGCAGGCCTTCGTGGCCGCGCCGCAGTCTGCGCCCTTCGTGTCGTCGGGGGATCCCTTCGCCTCCGTCGCGCCGCTCGCATCGCAGCCCGCGCCCGTGCTCGCACCGCAGCCTGCGCCCGTGCTCGCGCCGCAGCCGCCCTCGCATCCGCCGCCTCCGCAGGCGCCCGTCGCGGCGCCGTCGAAGTACCAGAAGGTCATGGCCGCGATGTTCGAGCAGGCCACGGCGTCGATGCGCGTCCGCGTGTGACACGCAACGTCGTGCGCCACCGTGCACGCGCTTGACAGGCGCGCGTCTCGGGCGCTTTCGCTTGTGCCCCGATGAGCACGCGACAGCCGACCGAGATGCTCCCCACCGACGACGCGATCGCTGCGATCGACCTCGCGAAATCGCTCCCGCTCCAGGCCACGGAGGCGCTCTCGCCCGACGACATCGCCGCGGCCGCCGCGCGCCCGTCGATGCCTCCGCCGCCGTCGGCGCCGCTCCCTGGCGCGCCCGAACCGGGAAGCACCTTCCACGGGCTCCGCGTGCACTCGAAGCTCGGTGAGGGAGGCATGGGCGCGGCCTTTCTCGCGAGCCATCCCGTGCTGCGCATGCCGCTCGTGATCAAGACCTTCAAGCTCACCGACGGCGACCAGATCTTTCGCGAGGCCCGTCTCGCCGCGCGCGTGAGCTCGCCCCACGTCGTCGGCGCCATCGACGCGGGCACGCAAGACGACATCCCCTTCGTGGTGCAGCGCTACGTCGACGGCATCGACCTCGAAGAGATCCTCTCGGCGCAGCGCGCCATCGGACGCAGGCTGCCCGTCGAAGCCGTGTGCCGCATGGTGGTCGATGCGGCGCACGGGCTCCACGCGATTCATCAGGCCGGCGTGGTGCACCGTGACATCAAGCCCGCGAACCTCTTTCTCTGCGGCAACGGCACGGCCGCCGTCGGCGATTTCGGCATCGCCGTCGAGTCGCGCTCGCGCCACGGCCGCGACAACCGCATCGTCGGAACGCCGCATTTCATGGCCCCCGAGCAGTGGAGCCAGGCCGACATCGACCGCCGCACCGACCTCTACGCCCTCGGCGCCACGGCCCACATGCTCGCCACGAACGCGCCCGCGTTTCAGGGCGACAGCGCCGTGCAGCTCGGCATCGCCCACGCGACGGCGCCGTACACCCCGCCCGCGCCGCGCGATCCCCGTGAGGCCTACCTCTTCGCGGTGATCGAGCGGCTGCTGCGCAAGCGTCCCGACGAGCGCTACGCGAGCGCCGACGCCGTGGCCCGCGCCCTCGCCGTGGTGACCGCGCCGCCGCCGCCGGTGCGCGTGCGCGACGAGCTCCATGCGCGCGCGGGCGACGTGGCCATCGAGCTCGTGTGCGGCGACCTCTCGCAGCAGGAGGCCGACGTCATCGTCAACGCCGCCAACAGCGCCATGGTGATGGACGCAGGCGTGGCCGCCGTGCTCCGTCGTGTGGGCGGCGACGCGCTCGAAATCGCGGCCATGGAGCAGGGCCCCGTGCCCATGGGCGGCGTCGTGTGGACCGCCGCGGGAGACCTCAAGGCCCACTGGGTCGCCCACGCCGTGGCCGCCATCGACAACGCGATCTGCCTCCAGCGCTGCACCCTCCGCGTGCTGCTCGAAGCCGAGGCGCGGCGCTGCGAGTCCGTGGCCTTCCCCGCGCTCGGAACGGGCATCGGCGGCGTGCCCATGGCCCTCGGCGCCAAGCTCCTCCTCGAAGCCGTTCGCACCTTCAGCACCCTCGCGCCCGAACACGTCCGCGACGTGCGCGTCGTGCTCTTCGACCCGCACGCGATGGAGACCTGGTCCGACGTGCTCGCGTCGCTCTGAGTGACGTAGTCCGTCACATATTCCCGAGAGACAATCTACGTCACACCGCGCGTTGCGGAGCCTATTTTCAAGGCCCATTCTCCGCGCCGTGAACCCCGTCGACCGCCGCGCACTCGCCTCGAACGACACCCTCCCCGACCGCGGCCCGAGCGACCGCACGCTCCGTGACGCGCTCGGTCCGCGCAACCTCGACCGCGCGCGCCTCTACCTCGACTGGGGCGCCGTGTTCGACACGCGCCGCGAGGGCGACGCGCTCCTCGCCCGCTGCGAGGGATCGCACGACGAGCACTACCGCGTGCGCTGCCTCCTCGACGGCGACACCGTGCTCGACGCCGTGTGCTCGTGCCCCGTGGGCGAAGCGGGCGCGTGCAAACACACCGGCGCGGTGCTCCTCGCGTGGCGCCACGAGCCCGCGCGCTTCGTCGCCGTCACGCCCCTCGACGACGCCCTCGCCGCCCTCGGACGCGGCCCGCTCCTCGACCTCGTGCGCGCGCTCCGCGAGCGACGCCCCGAGCTCGACCCCGTGCTCGACACGCTCGTTCCCGGACGCGCGATCACCTCCACCGAAGCCCCCGACGACTGGCGCGCGCGGGCCTCGGTCATCCTCCGCGAGCGCCCCGTGGGCGAGCACGCCGACGCGCTCGAAGCGCTGCTCCGCGAAGGGCTCGCGCGCCCCGAGAGCGACGACCCCATGGCCCGCGCGCACCTCCACGACGCCGTGGCCCGATGCATCGTCGGACGCTGGCGACGCTTCGGTCCCGACGCCGCGCCCGCCCTCGCCGTGGCCCGCCGGTGCCTCGACGCGCTCGGTGAGGCCTTCGCGCAGAGCCGCAACGCGCGCGACCGCGAGACCCTCGCCGCGACGCTCCTCGCGTACTACCGCTTCGACATCGAGCAGGGCACGGCCACGCACCCCGCCCGCACGCCCGGACGCCACGCCCTCGCGCTGCTCACGGCCCACGCCACCGACGACGAGCGACGCGCCCTCGCGGCCCTCGTGCGCGACCGATGCGAAGACGCCGACGCGTGGCCCCGACGCGCGTGGCAGATGTGCCTCCTCGAACTCGAAGACGGACTCACCGACGACGGAGCCTGGGAGGCGCAGGCCCGCGCGCTCCAACGCCACGGCGCGCTCGTGCGACACCTCGCGCGCAACGCACGTCTCGACGAGGCCCTCGAAGCGCTCCCCCTCGTGCCCGACGCCGAGCTCGTCGACGTGGCCCCCACCCTCGTCGCCCACGGCCGCGCGATGGAGGTCGAAGCCCATCTCACGGCCCGCCTCGCGCGCGCCTCCGAGGCCAACCGCGCGCGGCTCTCGGCCTGGCTCCGCGGCAGGGCCGACGCGCGCCGTGACGCCCTCGCGCTCACACAGACACTCCACGCCGAGCTCCTCGCGCGCCCCGACCTCGCCGCGTGGGATGCCCTCCGCGATGCGTCCCTTCCGCACGGTCTCTGGCCCGAGGCACGCGCCGCGGCCCTCGCCGCGCTCGAAGCCCGCGGACACACCCTCGCCCTCGACGTGCTCCTGCGCGACGGCGACCTCGACGCGATGCTCCGCGTGTGCCTCGGCGAACACCAGCGCCCCACCGCGGGACTCTCGCAACGCCACGCGCTCGTGCGCGCCCTCGAAGACCGCCCGCGCGACGCCCGCGCCGTGCTCCGCTCGCTCGTCGAAGGACACATCGCCATGCGAAGCCGCGCCCACTATCGCGAGGCCGCGCGACTCGTTCCGGCCCTCCGCGCGCTCGACCTCCGTCTCGACGACGCCGTCGAAGGAGAACGCTGGCTCCAGGGACTCCGCGCGCGCCACGCGGGCCTCCCCGCGCTCCAGCAGGAGCTCGACGCGCACCTCGAAGCGCGCCCCGCGGCGTAGCTCATTCGTCGCTCAGCGCGTGAAGCTCACGAAGGGCTCGCGCTCCGCACGCACCATCAGCTCGCGCACCTTCGCGGCGCTCGCGTGCAGGGGCTCGTAGACGTATCCTGTCACCCGTCCATCGCCCACGCTCACGCCGCCCGGAGGCCCCTCGGAGACGCCCGTGAGCACCGCGAGCAGCGCGCGCAGCAGGCCTTCGAGGTCGCGCCGCGTGCCCGAGAGCCGCGGGAGCACCTTGCCCAGCACGGCCCGGTCGAGGCGCCACGCGGCGTCGGTCTCGATGCCCTCGCGCTCGCAGAGATGCACGAAGCGCAGGGCCTCGGTGGTGACGCGAAACCCGAAGGGGCGGCCATGTGAGGCCATCGCGTCGAAGAGTCGATCGAGGCGCTGGCCGACGCCGTCGCGTCCCATGGCGAGCACCACGGCGCGCTCGGGGTCGTCGTCGTGGGCGGCTTCGAGCAGGGCACGACGCTCGTCGTCGTGGGCGGGCACCGCGAGGCGGCGCTCGTCGAGGCGGTCGCGCAGGAGGGCGCTCGGCGGCGTGGTGGGAAACTCCCACAGCCACGCGCGGTCGAGCACCTTCGCGCTGAGCGGGTGCGTGCTCTCGTCGAGGTTCACCGTGCCCAGCAGAAACAGGTTCGGCGCCACGCCCAGCGACGGCGGAACACGCCGCGCGCCATCGGTCGTGGGCACAGGCTCGGCGCGTCCGTGGAGGGGAACCGCGGCGCCGCTCTCCATCGCCGAGAGGAGCTCGGCCAGGTAGTGCTCGGGCCGCGCGAGGTTCATCTCGTCGAGCACCACGAAGTGCGGCTCCGTCGGGTGCTGCGCCGCGCGGAGCATCACGCGCAACGCCGCCGTGTCCTCGTACGCGCCGTCGCCGTGGAGTGCGTGCAGGTAGCCCAGCAGACCCCGCGAGTCGATCCAGTCGGGACGCACCGGCACCACGGCCACGCGGTCTTCGAAGGGCCCCTCGCAGCCCGCGGTCATGAAGCGCGCGAGCTGCACCGCGACGGCTGTTTTTCCCGTGCCCGACACGCCCGCGAGCACCGCGAAGGGACGCGCCGCGAGGCCCACCATCAGCGCCCGCACGAGGTCGAGGTCGAAGCGCAACCCCGCCGCCCGCGCGTACGTCACGAAGCGCCGCGAGACCGACTCCAGCGTGGCCGCCCGCGGTGAGGCCGAGGCCAGCTCCCACGCCCGCGCCGCGCGCGCCTCCGCGGCGAGCGAGACGCCCGGCGGGAGCACATCGAGGTGACCCAGCGCGCGCTCCACCGCGAGGGCCAGCACCGGGCGGATCGACGGGTCCGTGAGGCACGCCCGCACGTCGTCGAGGGCGCCCGTCACGTCGCGCGCGAGCACCGAGCGCTCCACGAGCCGTGAGACTCCGCGGGCCGCGGCGGGCGCGTGGCGCGCGGCGACCTTCGAAGCCACCGAGGCGGGATCGAGAGGGTCGGAATACGTCCACGGCGCGCCCGCGAGGAGCCCCGCGAGGGCCACGGCCGAATCGCCCGACGGGTCTTCGAGGGCCGCGCGCACCAGCGTTTCGAGCGCAGGACGCTCCCCCGACGGAGGCACCCGCGCCCCCGCCACGCGCACTTCGAGGTGCGACGCATCGCGCTGCGCCGACGTGGCCCCGCGCGCCGTGAGCCACCGCGAGAGCCGCGCGTGGAGTCCCGACGACGGCCCCGCCACCACGCCCCACGGCGCGGGCGAGGGGACCACCCCGAGGTCGAGCAGCAGTCGCACGCGCGACGCCGACGCGGGCTTCACCGACGCCATGCCCGTCGGCGCGAACCACCCGGTCACCGGGTCGTACACCACGGACCTTCCGATGGGCACGAGCCCCGAGGGGGCGCCGCCTTCGCCAATCGCGCGCTCGTCACCGCGCAGCGCGCGCACCGCGGCGCGAACGTCGTCGATTCCCTCGGCGGGCGAGGGCGAGGGAACCGCGCGCACGGCCCCCAGGGCGGCGGCCAATCCCACGAGTCGCGCGGCCCGATCGGCGAGCAGGTGGGCGCGCAACGGACCCTCGTCGACGGTGAGCTCGGGCACCGTGAAGCGCACCTCGCCCGCGGGCACACGGAGCCACTCGTCTTCGCTCAAGGTCTCGTCGTCGCCGTGGGCCGCGTGGAGCGTCGCCCCCTCGGCCCGCAGCGCGCCGAGTCGGTACGTGAGGGCGTCTCCGAGCGCGCGACGACGGCGCATCCCCTCGGCGAGATGGCGCTCCCGCGATGGACCTTCGCGACGCACCGCGCCCCATCCCCACGTGAGGGTGTAGCCCTGCGCGTCGACGGTGAGCGCGAGGCGTGGTGCCTGGTTCGAAGCGTCGCGCACGCGCCATCCCACGGAGAGCGTCGCGGCCTCGGGGCGCGAGGCGTAGCGCGCGAACACCGAGAGCTCGGGCAGCAGCGCGTCGACCGCGCGGGCCGCGACGCGAAGACCATCGAGCACCACGACCCCCGCATCACGGCGCAGCGACGGCGGATCGGCAGGCAGCGCGGCGCGCGCACGAACGAGCGACGGGAGCGAGGGCACGGCGGAGGGCGCGTACCCTACACCCACGCTTCACACACGAAAGCCCTCGTGTACGATCGCGCCGCGCGCGCGCCCCGACAACGGCGGCGCCCCGTGAGGAGGCATCGACGATGAGTGGAGTGGCAGCCGGCAACCGCGTGCTCGCTTCGTGGCTGGGCGGCGGATTCGCACCGGGCACGGCGGTCGAGGTGAACCCCATCACGGGGCTCGTGAAGGTCCGCTTCGACGACGGCCGCGAGGCCTGGGTGAGCGCCATGAACGTGCGCGTCTCCAACACCCCCGCAGCGGCTCCGTCGGCGCCCGCGCAGCCCGCCACGCAGCCCGGAGGCTTCGCCCCCTACGCGCCCCCTGCCCACGCGCCCGCGCCCTCGTTCGGCGCTGCGCCCGCGCAGCCCGGAGGCTTTCAACCCATCGCCGCCGGCGGCATGGTGGGCGGCAGCCCGTTTCAGGGACTCAACCCCTTCGCGCAGCCCACCGCGGGCGGTCCTCCCATGGGCGCACCTCCCGCGGGCGGACCTTCGCCCGGCGCCACCGCAGGCATCGCAGGCGCCGTCGCGGGCATCGGCGCGGCCATCGCGAACTTCAACCCCTTCGGCAAGCCCGCGGCCCCCGCAGGCGCACCTCCCATGGGCGCACCTCCCATGGGTGCACCCGCGCAGCAGGCCCACATCGCGCAGTTCGGTCAGGCCGCGCAGGGCAACATCCCGCAGCCCGCGTTCAACCCCTTCGCGCAGCCCGCCGCGCAGCCCGCGCAGCCGCCCGCCGCGCCCGCGCAGATCGCCACCTTCGCACCCGCCCAGCCCCCCGCGCCGCCTGCGCCCGTCGCGCAGTTCACCCCTGCGCCCAACAGCATTCCGCAGCCCGCGTTCAACCCCTTCGCGCAGCCCGCGGCCGCGCCCGTCGCGCCCGCGCAGCCGCCCCCCATCGCGCCGCCCGCCATCGCCACCTTCGCGCCCGCGCAGCCCGCGGTCGCACCC
>CAMFHP010000002.1 GCA_945952225.1 uncultured Myxococcaceae bacterium | reverse complement strand
GGCGCTGGTGAACGTCTCCGCGGCCTCGCCGGGCGATGAGGGCGGCGGATGCGCGACGCGTCCCGGTGCGGGCTCGCGCGCGGGTCTCGTGGCCGTCGGTGCGGCGCTCGCGGGCGTGCTCGCGCGCCGTCGTCGCAGCGCGCGCTGAGCGCATCGGTCGTCGAGGTCAGCGACCGCGCGCGGTGGCGCGGCCCACACGGCAGAGCGAGTTCCACCCGCAGGTGGCGCAGTCCTGCGCGGGGCCGGGAACCTCACGCGCGAGGAGCGAGGCCCAGCTCGCGAGCGACACGGCCGCGTGGTCGGGTACGAACCCGTCGTCGAGGGTGACGAGCGCACCGGCAGCGGGCACGGCGAGGTGGCGTCCCACGACGGGCTCGCGGGCGAGGCGCGTGATCGCGAGCGCGTACGCATCGAGCTGCGGGCGGTAGTAGGCCGCCCAGCGCGCAAGGTCGGCGCGGGGCATGAGGTGGGTCTTCAGGTCGACGACGTGGAGCCCGTCGCGACCGCGCACCACGAGGTCGACGATGCCGTGGAGCGCGGTGCCATCGAGGTCGATCACGAAGGGCACCTCGCTCGACGGGTCTTCGACCGCGCCGAGGAGCGCGACGGCCCCGCGCAGCGAGGCGAGCGTGTCGACGATGAGCGCCGCGAGCGCGTCTCCGTGGAGCTCGGCGCCGGCCGCGCGGATCACCTCCCACGCGAGGTGCGGGTCGCGCGAGGGCAGCGCATCGGGGCGCAACGCGGCGCGCTCGACGGCCGCGTGAACGAGCTTGCCGAGCTGCGACGAGGGGAGGGTCGTTCCGAGCAGCGCGCGGGCCTCGCGGGCGTCGGGAATGTCGCGCACGACGACGGGCATTCCGTGGGCGCGGGCGAGCTCGTGGAGCTCACCGCGCGAGAAGCGCACGAGGCGCGGAACCTCGGGGCAGTCGGCGACCTGGCAGAGCTCGGAGGGCGAGACGCGCGCGAGCCGCGGGGCCACCTCGTCGAGCTCGCGGCGCGGGAGGTCTTCGGTGAGCGGCTCCGCGACGAGGGCGCGCCACGGGGCGAGGTCGCGGGCGGGGCGCTGCGCGGGCGCAGGGGCCGTCGCAGGGGCGTGGCGCACGGTGACGGGCACACCGAGCCAGGTGAGCTCTGCGGGGGCGCTGGAGGGCGCGTCGGGGGGCGCGTCGAGGCCGTCGAGGAGCGCGCGCACCGTGGGGGTCTTCGCGCTGGAGGCGTCGTCGCGCCAGGGGAGCACCAGGTGGTCGCGGGCGCGGGTGACGGCGACGTAGAGGAGGCGCGTCCACTCGGCGGCGAGGCGCGCGGGGCCGTCGTCGAGGGCGCGAAGGTGCGCGCGCAGCGGGGCCACGCCCACGTCGGGGAGAAACTGCACGCTGCACGCGTCGAGCATCCCCGGGCCGAGGAGCGCGTCGGGATCGGCCGGGCGCAGCACCTCGACGCGCGGGAGTCGCACGGTCATGCGCTGCGCGAAGAGGTCGAGCACGACGACGGGGTACTCCATGCCCTTCGAAGCGTGGAGCGTGACGAGCTTCACGCCGCCCGCGTCGGTGCCGCGCTGCCACGGATCACGTTCGGCGTCGCGGTCGAGCGCGAGGAGAAAGCCTTCGAGCGTGGCGCTCCCCTCGCCCGATGCGTCGGCGGACTGCGCGAGCCCGCGGGCCACGGCGACGAGCGCGGTGACGTTCGCGCGCAACTGCGCGGCCTCGTCGGCGGTGGCGCGGAGCGAGAGCCGGTCGCAGAGCTCGGTCTGTTCGAGGGCGCGCTCGACGGCCTCGTGCACCGGGAGCTGACGGAAGGCCATGCGGCACGCGCGCAGGTCGTCATCGCAGCGTGCGAGGGCGCGGCGTTCGAAGTCGGTGAGCGCGTCGAGGCCGGGCACCGTGGCGGCGCGTTCGACAGCCTGACGGGGCGCGCCGAGGAGCTTCGCGCGGGCCAGCGCCGTCACCGCGCGCTGCGAGAGCCCGTAGAGTTCGGAGAGCAGCACAGACGCGGCCGCGGCGGTGTCGCGCGGCGACGACACCATGCGAAACCAGTGGCGCGCGAGGGAGACTTCGAGCGTGTCGTAGAGGCCCCGCGCGGCGAGCACCGTGGGCACGCCGCGCGCGCGCAACGCATCACCCCAGCGGCGCAGCGACTCGTGGGTGTAGGCGAGCACGGCGACGTCGTTCCAGGTCATGGGACGCGCGCGCTGCGTGTCGCGGTCGAGCACCGGGGTCTCGGCGGCGACGAGCGCGTCGAGGCGGTCGAGGGTGGCGTGGAGCGCGTCGCGTCCGCGCACAAGGTCGACGGAGGGAATGGCCTTCGGGCACGCGCCCGCGGTGTAGGCGTTCTCCGCGGTGAGCGGGGTGAAGTCGTCGCCGAAGAGGGGCGCGAACATCGCGTTGGCGAGGCGCACGAGCTCGGGCCGCGAACGCCGTGAACGGTCGAGGGTCTCGACGGGCGCACCGTGCGAGCGCGCGCGTCGGAGCAGCGCCGCGAAGAGCGTCGAGTCGGCCGCACGAAAGCCGTAGATGCCCTGCTTGAGATCGCCCACGTACTCGACGTCGGCACCCGCCGCGCGCAGCGCCTCGAAGAGACGGAACTGCAACGGCGACGTGTCCTGAAACTCGTCGACGACCACACACGGGAGCGCCGCCGCGACGAGGTGCGCGTAGGCGCCGTCGGAGGGTCCGTGGCCCGCGAGGAGGTCGAGGGCCATGCGCTGCATGTCTTCGAAGTCGAGGGCGCCGAGGCGCTGCTTCTCGTCGGCGTAGCGCTCCATCACATCGGCGGTGAGCGCGTAGAGGGCCTCGACGCCTTCGCCCACGCGGCGACGGAGCTCGGGGTGCGTGCGAGACACCTCGTCGGCGAGCGTGACGAGCGGCGCGAAGAGGGGCTCGGCGCGCTTCGAGAGTTCGTGTCCCGCGAGGGCGAGCGCGTGGTCGAGGGGCGTCGCGTGGCGCGCGGCGAGCGTGGTGCGAAGGGCCTCCCAGAACGGTTCGTCCTTCTTGAAGGACGGCGACGGATGCGCGCGGAGCATCACCGCCGCGCCGTCGAGCGCGTCGCGCATCGCAGCGTCGAGGGCATGGGCATCGCCGTGCGCGTGCAGCGCGTTGCGGACGCGAGCGGCGGCGTGCGGTCCGTTGGCGCGCACGCGGGCGGGGTCCATGCCCACGGAGCGACACTTTTCGAGCAGCTCGCGCACGGCGTTGTGGAGGCGTTCGAGCGCGCTTCCACCGTCGCCCCACGACTGCTCGGGGAGCCCCACACCGGCGCCGAAGAGTCCGTCGAGGAGCGCGTGCACCGTCGGGTCCGAGGCGTCACCCGCGCGCGCAACCAGCTCGCGACGACGGAGCGCCGCGGCCTGCACCTCGTCGAGCACGCGCACCGAGGGAGGCAGGCCCGCCGCGAGCGGATAGCGCTGCAACAGCGTGAGCGCGAAGCGATGGATCGTGCACACCGACGCACCGTCCACACGCGCGGCCTCGTCGCGGAGACCATGCGCAAGGAGCGACGCGCGGAGGCGATCTTGAAGCTCCGCGGCGGCGGCGTCGGTGAAGGTCACGGCGGCGATGCGCTCGACGGCCACGCCCGCACGCACGCGCTCCACGATGGCGCGCACGATGCGGGTGGTCTTGCCGCTTCCGGCGCCCGCGGCGACGAGGGTCGGAGGCTTCACCGCGCGCCTCCGGGGAGGTTCAATCTGCACGCGAGGCGCATCGCACATCCGCGGCACGGCGAGGCCCCGAGGCGTTCGAGTTCGGCCGCACGCGACGCATCGAGCGGAGCCCACTGCGCGCCGTCTTCGAGCAGCGCGTCGAGGGCCCGCGCAATGTCACCGAGCACACGCTCGCGGTGGGCCTCGCGGGTGGCGTCCTTCGGCGGCGGAACGTACTCGCCGCGCGCGCGGGTGACCGACACGCGCAGCACCGCGGCCACGCTCGACGCGCCCGACGCTTCGGCCACCATGGGCGCGAGCACCGAGCCCACGTCGAGGCCCGCGTCGAGGAGCTCCGCCCGCGGACGACGACCGCCGGAGCGCAGGTCGACGAGCACGGTCTGCCCCTGCGCGTCGGTGACCTCCACACGGAGCGCGCCGGTCTTCACCTTCATGGCCTGCGCGCGCGTGCCCGGCAGCGGAATGGTCACGGCCTCGTCGCTCGCGGGCGTGGTGTTCGCACCCGCGCCCAGGCCCAGCGTGCGACGCATGGATTCGTAGCGACGGAGGAAGCGCTCCACCGAGCGACGGAGCTCGACGAGCGGACCGTGCGCATCGGCGGCCGCGGCCCAGGGGAGCACCTCGGCGAGCGCGAGGTCGACGGCCCTCCGTTGCGCGGATTCGTCGTGCGGCGCGGGCATCGCGTCGAGGTGGCGCAACGCGGCGTGGGCCACGCGGGCGCGGTCTCCCGCGGCGAGCGCGGGCACGCGTGCGAGGGGCAAGGGCGAGAGCCCGAGCAGCGCGCCGGTGAGGAACGCATAGCGACACGTGAGCAGCGTTTCGAGGTCGCCCGGCGAGTACACGGTCTCGTGCACGAGGTCGCCCACGAGGTCGCCGAGGGCGAAGTGTCGATCGGGCGCGTCGAGGGCCGCGAAGAGGTCGCGGGCGCGTCGGTCGTGCGAGGCCGCGCGGGCGTGGGAGAGCGCCTCGTCGTCGCGGCCGTGCGCGAGCGCATCGAGGCTGCGGGCGCGGTGCGCGCGGGCCGTACGCGGGCCATCGGAGAGGTCGCGGGCCATCCACACGTCGAGGGCGAGCGCGTGCGGCGCGGGCGTTTCCTCGGGCCAGAGCGAGGCCACGTCGTGCCAGGCGAGCGCGGGGTCGAGGGTGCTGCCGTCGAGGGCGCGTCGAGGGGCCACGAGGAGCACGCGGTCGGTGGCGAGCGCGAGCGCGCGGGCGGTGTCACGACGCGCGCAGACCGCGTGCACGGACTCGTCGGGCAGGTGCGCGAGGTCGGGCGAGGCCGTGGCGAGCCACGCGCGTTCGAGGGGGCCGAGGAGCAGCTCGGGGGCGCGGGGCGTCGGGAAGCGTCCGCGGGAGAAGCCCGTCACCACCACGGTCTCGGGCGCCACCGCGAGGGAGGAGTCCCCCGCGAGGAGCGCCACGCCCTCGCCGCGCACCGACGACGCGCCGTCGGTCACCACGCCGAGCCGCGCGGCCACGTCGCTCAACCACGCCGCGGGCGCATCGGCGGGCACCACCGTGCCGAGCTCGGACCATCGCGCGAGCGCGCCCACCGCCGCCTCGGAGACCCTTGCGGCGGCGTCGATCCAGAGGGTCTGGGCGCGTCCTTCGTCGAGGGCGTCGGCGAATTTCACGGGGTTGAGAAAGCGCGCGGCCGTGTGCTTCACGAGGGCCGCGAGGGCGCCGAGACGCGCGGCGGGCGCGTGGCGCGCGAAGGGTCCGTGCTGCGACCAGAGGTCGACGAGCTCCTCGACGCGCGCGCGGGTGCGGGCGAGCTGCGCGGCGCGGTCGGACTCCGCGGCGAGCGTCACGTCGTCGGTGGCCCCCGAGGGCTTCGGCGTCGCGAAGCGTGCGAGCAGGTCGCGCACGGCGGACCAGTCCGCGGGGGTCTCTCGTCGCAACATCGCGCAGAGTCGGTCACGGTCGCCGCCCCACACCCCCGATCCCGGCGCCGAGAGCACGGTGGTGAGATCGACCACGTCGACCCCGCGCCACCCGAGGAGCACCGACGCGCGAAACACCATCCACGGCACGGTCTCGTGCGTCGCGAGCGTGCCCGCACCGTGCGCCGCCACGCCGTGCCGCGCGAGGGCCCGACGCATGCGATCGAGGGATCCGTCGCCGTCGGAGACCAGCACCGCGTGGGAGGCCGCAGCGTGTCCGCGGGCGCATCGCTCGGCGATCCATCGGGCGACGAGTTCGGCCTCGTCGAGGGCGTCGCGCGCGGTGGTGAGCGCCACACGTCCGTCGTCGCGCGAGGCGCGGAGGGCGCCGCACGCGAGCGCGTCGAGCACGTCGCCGTCGGTGCGCGCGGGTCGGTCGTCGCCGACGTCGCGGTCGTGCCATCCGTAGACCCACGGGGCGACGAGCACCTCGGCGCCGCGGGCTTCGAGCGCGCGGAGCACGTCGCGTTCGAGCGGTGTCACGCGGTCGACGCCGTCGAGGGCCACGAGTCCGCGCACGCGCAGGTCGCTCTCGCGGAGGGCGCGCGCGGCGCGACGGAGGCGAGCGAGCGTGTCGAGCGACGAGGTGGCGAGGAGCGTGGCTTCGAGCTCTTGAAGTGCGTCGCCGAGGAGCTCGACGTGGGCCATCACCCGCGCAGCGGCGTCGGGCGCGAGCGCGGGCGGCGCGGCGGGGAGCGTGCGTCCGTCCCACCCGTGGGCGCGCAGCAGGTCGATGACCGGAAGCAGCGCGAGGGCCGTGCGAAAGCGACCGGCGGCGCGGTCCCCCGAGAGCACCACGGCGCGCGCGTCGAGGCACGCTTCGAGGGCGGCGGCGCGCTCGTGCTCGGTGGGCGTGCGCGCGAAGGAGAGCCCGAGGCGCGCGTCGAGGGAGGCCGCGAGCTCGGCGAGGTCGACGAAGCGGACGAAGGCGCCACCGCGCGCGGCGAGGGCGCGTTCGAGGGCGCGGCGCACGCCGTCACGGGGCGCGATCACCCACGCGGGCGCGTCGAAGCGGGCGGCGCACGCGCGGGCGACGAGCGTGTCGCGCCAGGCGCGCTCACGGCGCGGAGAGAATCCGTGGGACATCGAAGAGGGCGCGGAGGCTATCACCGCGCCACACGCGCCGACGACGGGCTCGACGCGCGGTGTGACAGGCTACGCCACGGTCTTGATGGGCGCGTCGGAGGCCATGGCCGGCGGGCGCGTGCACCAGCGCGTGAGCACGCGGTCGAGGAGCGCGCCGCGGATGGGCTTCGAAACGAAATCGTCCATGCCCGAGGCGAAGCAGCGCTCGCGCTCGTCGTCGAGGGCGTTGGCCGACACGGCGACGATGGGCGTGCGACGGCCCGCGGCGGCGTCGTGCTCGCGGATCGCGCGCGTGGCGTCGAAGCCGTCCATTTCGGGCATGAGGCAGTCCATGAGCACGAGGTCGAAGTGCGAGTCGCGCACGGCGGCGACGGCCTCGCGACCGTTCGAAGCGGTGTGCACCTCGTAGCCGAGACGCTCGACGAGGCGCGTGGCCACGACGCGGTTGGTGGCGTTGTCGTCGACGACGAGCACGCGCTGCGGCGACACCTCGCGCACGGCCGATGCGCGCGGAGGATCCTCGGCGGTCGCGAGCTCGCGGAGGTCGTCGGGGTCTTCGAGCACGGGCGGCGGGAGCATCACCGCGCGCGGCGGAACCATGGCCCCCGCGAGCGCGAGGAGGTGATGGAGCGAGTGCTCCACGGCGTCGACGGAGCGACGGAGTTCCTCAAGCGTGGCGCGGTGCGGCTCGTCGAGGGGCGCCTGCGCGAGGAGTTCCGCGGCGCCGATGAGCCCGTTGAGGGGCGTGCGGAGCTCGTGGTTGAGCATCACGAGAAAGGCCGACCGGAGGCGCACCTCCGACGCGCGTCCGCCCGTCTCCACGGCGCGCATCGCGTGGTCGACGAAGCGCGTGGCCACGTCGGGCTCGACCTCCGGGGGCAGCGCGCCGTCGTGGTCGTACCCGGCCGCGCGCAGCGACGCGTCGGGGTCGACGCCGGCATAGCGCAGCACGTCGCAGAAGAAGCTGATGGCTTGGGCGGGGACTCGGGCCATGGGCGGCGCACCTGGGCGGCGTTGAAGGTCGTGGCACTCCGGGCGGTTCGGAGCGTGACGGTGGGGAGGCCGCGTCTGGCGAACAACGCCCGCGGGGCATGCGCCCGCGCAGGCTCGTCCGAGTTCCTGGCACTCCTCGTTGACCTTCTTAATGTCCGCAGACCGGTCTTTTCCGGCAGGCGGTGCGTTTTTTTCCTGCCGATGCGCTCAGGGCGCCGCGAGACCCGAGGCGATGCGCGCTCGCACGGCGGCGATCCAGTCTTCGCGCGTGGCGACGTCGCCGCGTTGCACCCGCGGATGCACCGTCACCCGCACGGTCTCGCCCCCATGGAGCGCCGTGGAGTGCGCGGGCAACACGCGGATCGTTCCCTCGACGCTCACGGGCAGGATGGGCACCCCGGCCTCCTCCGCGAGCACGAAGCCGCCCTTCTTGAAGGACCCGAGACGCCCGTCGACGCTGCGCGTTCCTTCGGGTGCGATCCACACGGAGACGCCGCTCGCGAGCAGGGCGCGCGCGCGTCGCAGGCTCTCGATGGCCTGCGGGCGATTGCCCCGATCGACCTCCACAAAATCCGCCGCGCGCAGGGCGCCGCCGAACACGGGAATCTGAAAGAGCTCGCGCTTCGCCACCATGCGCACGCTCCCCGGCAGCACGGTGTAGAGCACGGGCACGTCGTAGTGCGACTGGTGGTTCGACATCACCACCGAGGGAGGCCCGGCGAGATGCTCCGCGCCCACGACCTCGACGCGCGCGTCGGCGATTTCGACCATGCGCCTCGCCCACCACGCGATGCGCGCGTCGCACACGTCGCGTCGCACCGCGCCCGTCAGCGATTCGAAGAGCGTCGGTGCGCACACCCGCATCGAGCACGCCGCCACGTCGAACATCGCCTTCACGCGAGGAGGAATCATCGGAGGCCGCGACGATCGCACATCACCGCGCGCCGCGGGCGTTCACTGAAAGGGATCGCCCACGGGCGCCATCGGGCCCGGCGAGGGCGGCAGCGCGGGGTCGGCGTTGCGAGGCCGTGCGGTCGAGCGGCGGTTCGTGCGAGGGCGCGTGCCCGCGTCGATGGCGGTGCGAGGGCGCGTGCCCGCGTCGGGGGTCACGACGGGGCGCTCGGGGGCGACGGGCGCGGGTTGAAACGTGAGGCGCTTCACGGTCACGGTGACCTCGGCGGCGCCGAGGCGCGCGCGGAGGGTCTCTTCGCGTCCGCCGCGCCACACGAACCACGCGGCCCCCACGCGGCGGGGAATGGCCCAATCGAGCTCGTCGAGCGACACGCGGAACACCACGCCGGGCACGAGCCGCGCGGCGTTCACCGTGCCCTCGCAGACGCGCGCGTTGTCGCACGGTCCCACTTCGAAGCGCTCGTCGCGGGGGTGCAGCGTCGCGCGGAGTTCGGGGGCGCTCTGGTCGTGATCCCAGGGGCGTCCCGACTGCGTGCGGTCGGCCTCGATGCGTACGCGGAGCTGCACCCAGACCTCCGACGCGGGCGGCGCCACGGGCTGCGGCGGCTCCTCGGGGTGCAGCGTGGTCCACACGTTCCAGCCCACCACGGCGAGGGCGGCGACGAAGGCCGCGCGAAGCACGAGCCCCACCACGCTCGTAGGCTTCGCGGGCGCCGTGGGAGGCCGTGTCTCGCGGAGACCGAGCGAGGCCGTGGCCGTGGCCTCCGCGGGTGCGAGCTCGCGGGCAAGCGCGGGCGTCGGCACGGGGTCGCCGAAGGTGCGACCGAGCGCGACGATCACCTGCGTGACGTACTCCTGCGCGGGCATTCCACCGCCGGCCATGAGGAACGCGCTCTGGAGCATCGAGCGCGCGAGCTGCGGGCGCACCGACTCTCCGAGCGCGAGCCACAGCACCGCCGCCCCCGACGCCGCGAGGTCACGCAGCGGCTCCCACGCCGCGCGCGTGCCCGGCGGACGACCGCTCACGCCCGCGTAGCCCCGCACCGTCGCCGCATCACCGGGACTGCACGCATCGACGGGGATCACCCGCAGCCCGCACAGCAGCGCGAGCTTGAGCGCGAGGTGTCCCGCCGGGAGCCTCCCCGACTCGACGCGCAGCCACGCGACCACGTCGCGCACGCGCACCACCGCGGCCCCCTCGGCGGGCGCGAGCACCGTGGAGGCGCCGTGAAAGCGCTCGATCCAGTCGAAGACGTAGCCGCGCGCGACCTGCGCTTCGAGCTGTTGCCACGCGCGCTGGTAGGCCCGCACGAGGTCGGCGAGCGAGGTCACGGGCAGATCGCTCGCGCCCCATTCGAGCACGAGCCCCTGATGGCCCAGGGACCACAGGAGCGCGTTGAGCTCGCCGTCGTCGTCACGCGGCGGACGCGGCATCCGCGCGAGCTCGATCTCCGGCGCCATCACCGAGAGCCACGCAAGGAGCTCGCCCGTGCGGTGCGCGCGCTTGAGCCCGTCCCACAGCTCGGCGACCTGCGCGGTCACACGGAGCTGCGACACCGACGTGATCGACGTCACACCGCCCGTGCGGTCGTTCACGGGGAGCGCGCCGCTGCGCGCGTGCTGCCACACGCCCATCCACAGCGGCAGCGTGTCGAGGCCCCGCGCGGTGTCGGAATGCGCGCGACGGAGCCGCTCGGTCCAGTGCTCGTCGCGCAGCACCGGGGGCAACGATTCGAGCCACGCGAGCAGGTCGCCCGAGGTGTAGAGCGCCGTGAGCGCGTCGCGAAGCTCGGGCCGCGCGACCACCACACGCGCCAGCGATGCCGGATCGCCCACGCCCTGATCGCCCACCACGAGGGCCTCTCCGAGCGACCACGCGAGGCGCTTGAGGCCCATGGGCTCGCCGCGGGCCACGAGGTCTGCGGCCCCTGCCGCGGGGATCCACCCCTGCATGCGGAGCCACGCCGCGAGGGTGCCATCGCGCGCGCTGCGGGCGAGGTCGTCGAGGGAGAGCGTGCCGTTTCGCACGGCGGGCGCGATGTCGCCGGGCGCGCGGAGCGTGGCGGGACCGAGCGCGAGGTCTTTGCGTCCGAAGGCCCACGCCTGCGAGTGCACCGCGAGCGATCCCGACGCGCCGCGCTCGGCGAGCATGCGGGCATCGCGGGCGCGCTGCTGGTGATCGGCGGAGGCGTTGTTCGCGCGGAGCCACGCGAGCACGGCCCCGCTGCGCACGGCCTCGGCGCCCTGCGCGGGGTGCTGCAACAGCGCGAGGGCGACCGCGTCCATCGTCGAGGGCGCGCCGGGGAGCTGGTCGAGCGCCGTCCACGTGCGCACGGTCTCTTCGTGGAGCTCGTAGCCGCGCTCGCGGGCGAGGTTGCGCGCGGCGGCGCCGTCGATGCCCCGGGCCTCGGCCGCGGCGACGAGCTTCTGCACGTCGGCGGCGTAGAGCGATTTCGACGGTCCCGCGAGGTCGCGCATGGCCTCGTAGAGGTCGGCCACCTGGGCGCGTCGCAGGGCCGCGAGGGCGGCGTCACGGGGCGATGCGCCGGTGCTCGCGAGGGCGTCGAGGTGACGCTGCAACGCGCGCTGTGCCACCTCGGCGCGGGCGCGGGATTCGGCATCGCGACGGCCCACGGCGTCGAGGGCGCGGCGCGCGAAATCGCAGCGGGCGGCGAAGGCCTCGTCGGGCGGCGGCGCGCGCAGGAGTTCGACCGCGGGCACGTCGGGCCAGAGCGCGAGCATGAGCGGACGGTCGGTCTGGAGCGCCGTCACGATCGCGAGCGAGGCGGCATCGGCGGCGGAGGGCGCACGGTCGGCCGCGCGGACCTTGCGGCGTCGCGCGGAGGTTCCCTCGGCGGACTCGTCGGCGGGCGCGAGGTCGTCGGGCGCGGCGGGTTCGAGGTACGCGGGGCCCTGCGCACGCGCCTCCGCGGGCGGCGCCGGCAACGACGCGGGCGCTACTTCGAGGAACACATCTCGCGGGTCGCGTTCGGCCACCGGAAGGGTGCGGCGGAACATGGCGCACGCGAGCCTCGCGGCGCAAGCGCCGTCACTTCTTGAAGGCCACGGCCACGGCGGCGAAGAGGAGCGCGAACGAGACCGCGTAGCGCGGCGTGAGCTTCTCGCCGAGCCACAGCCACGAGAACACCACGAACACCGAGAGGGTGATCGCCTCCTGCATGATCTTGAGCTGGTAGGCCGAGAGCACGCGGTGCCCGATGCGGTTCGCGGGCACCTGGAGCACGTACTCGAAGAGCGCGATGCCCCAGCTCGTCGCGATGGCGATCCAGAGCGGCAGCGAGCGGAACTTCAGGTGCCCGTACCAGGCCACCGTCATGAAGAGGTTCGAACAGAGCAGCAGCGCGAAGGCCTTGGTCGTGTCGCTCATCGCGCGACACCTCGCACGGCGCGGGCCGCGCGGTCACACATTCCGCGCGGAGGCCAACCTCGCGTGGGGCTCAGCCCGCGGACTGATCCATGAGCGGTCCCGCGACGACGGCGACCTCGCCGGGCTGGAGCACCCGCAGCGTGAGGCCCGCGAGCTGGATGCGATCACCGGGTTCGAGCAGCACGGGCTCGCCCGCGATGCGCCGACGGTTCACCGCGGTGCCGCCCGAGCTCTGGAGGTCGGCCACGAACCAACGACCATCGGAGCGCAGCAGCGCCGCGTGGCGCTTCGACACACTGCCGCGCGGCAGCACGATCTGGTTGCCCGCGATGCGCCCCACGATCACCTCGTCGCCCGTGAGGGGAAACACATGGGGGTGGATCCACGCCGGGTCGAACACCGCGAGCAGGTCGCCGCCCGCGGCCGCCACGCGGTAGCGCGGGATCGTGAGCAGCGCGTCCTTCTGACGAAACGTCCAGTCTGCCCACTCGATGCTGAACGCCGTGAGCATCTCGCCCGCGACGGCCGGGAGCTCCCGCGGCGTGGGCGAGTCGGGCACCCAGTCGACCTCGCCGCCGTGCGCCATCGGGAGGTACACCCGAAGCTCACCCGCGGGCAGCCACACGGGCCACGCGCCGAGGGCCCAGAGATCCACCAGCGGTCCCCAGGGCGAGGGCTCGTCGTCGTCGCGGGCCAGCCACGCGAGCTCGGCGCGCGCGAGGCGCATGAAGGGGGGATCCTTCACGGGCGAGGCCTCGCACACGGGGATCGAGCGCGCGAGCGAGTCGGTCAGCGCCGCGTCGAGCTGCTCCTGCGAGGTGCGCACCTCGTCGTCGCTCTCCAGCCAGCGGGACGCGCTCGCGCGACGGAGCGACTCCTGAAAGCGCCACACGTTGCGCTGCGACGACGCGCCCGCCCACGCGCCGAGAAAGCCCGCGCAGAGCTCCTCGGCGCAGCGGGTGATCGTCACGCGCGGCACGGGAATCTCCGGGTCGATCTTCGCGAGCGCGCGACCGAAGTCTGCGCCGAGGGCCTCGATCGTCGCGGTGTGATCCTCCGCCGTCGGCTGGAGCCACAGCGCGCGCTCGACCTTCTGGATCAGGGCCTCGATGCGTGCGTTCACCCGGTCATCGCCTCCGCGGCGCCCATCGGGCAGGCAAAGGCCACTGAAGCCCGCGCACCACATCCGCCGCGCGGAACGCATACCACCGCAGCGCGCGCGGTGGCTACGCGCAGCGTTCAGCGCGACGCGAGGCGCACGGTCACGCGCTCGGGGTGACGGTCGCTCTCCAGGTGGATCTCCCCCGCGTGGAGCGCGCGGCGATCGAGCTCGCGGAGCACCACCCGCAGGCGCGTGAGCTTCGCCCGATACGGCCCGCGTCCGAGCCACACCTGCGCGCCGTCGACCACGAGCGAGAGGTCTCCCGTGGCCTCGCGGTGCACCTCGTCGACGCGAAGGGGCGCACCCACGGCGCTCGCTTCGACGTCACTCAGCAGCGCGAGCGCGTCGCGCACGGCCTCGCGGGCGCTCGGCGCGTCGTGTTCGAAGGCCTCGCGCGCGATGCCCGTGATCACCGGAAGGTCCTCGGGATCGCTCGGCGTGGCGCGCTTGAAGAGCGTGCCGTCGCCGCCCGCGAGGTAGAGCGGTCCCGCGGCCACGAGGGCCACCGCGGTGCGCTCCTCGACGGTCACTTCGACATGGCCCGGGAGCCTCCGCGACACCCGCGCGCGCTGCACCCACGGGAGCTGCTCGATGGACCGCGCCGCGGCCTCGCAGTCGATCGAGAGCACGTTGCGCGTGTCGTCGATGTGCGCCGCGCGAAGGATCTCCGACTGCTCCGTGCGACGGGCGCCGTGCACCACGACATCGCGCGCGGCGAAGTGGTCGGTGGTCACGAGCCATCGCTGCCCCTCGCGGCCCGCCACGCCCATGAGCGCGAGCGCCGCGGCGGCGTAGAGCACCGGGAGCGCCGCGCGCGCCTTCGCGGCCACAACAGAGAGCCTCGCGCGAACGCCCGGCCCACGGGCCTTGCGGCGGGGACCGGTGACGGGCGCGCTCGGTCGCTCGACCGACGTGTCGGGCGCGTCGGCGGCGGGCGGGGTCGACGGGGTCTCCGCGCGGATCGAACGGTTCGCGCGGGGCCGCGCCGCGGTGGCGGCATCGGGGTTCATTCGGGCTCGTGGGCGTCTACCACCGGCGCCCGCGCCGTGCGCAATTCTGCGCGAACGACCGACGCTTGACGCGGCGTGTGACGGCGTGGTGCGTTCCCCGCCGAGGATAGCGTCCCGATGCCCGCAAGCCCCGACTCGAAGGCCGTCGAGCAGTGCCCGAGCCTGCGCCGTCTCACCGCCGCCGAGCGCGACCGCGTGGCCGCCGCGATGAGCCCCCGCGATGTCTCCGCCGGGGCCGTGCTCTGGCGCATCGGCGAGGCCCCGCGCGACCGCGGGCTCTACCTCGTGGTGTCGGGCGAGGTCAGCGTCGCGCACCACGGCCCCACGCGCTCGTCGAACAGCAGCCGCACGGTCGGTCCGGGCTCGCTCTTCGGCGAGCGCACGATCCTCTCCGATGGGCCCTCGGTGGTCGGCGCCCGCGCGCTCACCCCCGCGCGATTGCTGCTCCTCACGCGCGACCGCTTCGACGCGCTCGTCGCCGAGATCCCCGCGCTGCGCACCGTGCTCGACGACCTCGACCTCCTGCGCGACCTCGAACCCGAGGTGCTCGCCGCGATGCGCCGCTCGGCCCTCGCGCGACACTTCTCGCCGCGCACGCTCGCCGAGCTCTGCACCGTGGCCGACGTGCTCGACGTGGCCGCCGACGAGCCCGTGCTGCGCCAGGGCGAGGCCGCGCCGGGCTTCTTCTTCGTCATCTCCGGCGAGCTCAAGGTCACCGTGCGCGCCGAGGGGAGCGACGCGCCGCCCGTGCTCGTCGACACGCTCCACCCCGGCGACGTGTTCGGCGACGTGGCGCTCATCACGGGACAGCCGCAGCCCTCGACGGTCACCGCGTGGGGCCCCGCGCGCCTCGCCCGCGTGCGCGACGACGCGTACCGCAAGATGCTCGAAGTCTCGCAGACGCACCGCCGCGGCGTGCGCAGCCTCGCCGACACCGCCGTCGACGCCGTGGCCGCGCAGGTCGCCCTCGGACGCGACGAAGCGCAGCACCGCCCCGCCGAGACGCGCCTCATCTTGTCGAGCGTGCGCGGGTCGTCGTTCGCGGTCACGTCGCTCCTCGCGCAGACCCTCGCCGCCGACCACGACGACCACGTGATGGTGGTGACCTTTCCCCGCCCCGGCGGCGCCGCGCAGCCCGCGCCGCGCCTCGACGGCAACGTCGCCTACGTCGAGCTCGTGACCGACGACGCCTCCGCCGCCGCGCGCCTCGGCGAGCTCCTCGACCGCACCACGCGCCACTTCGACTACGTGCTCCTCGACGCGGCGGAGCGGGGCGACGCGTTCCTCTCGGCGATCGAGCACCGCGTCGACCGCGTGGTGCACCTCACGCACAACACCTGGGCGCCGCTGCCCACGCACGCCCTCGCGCAGGTGCCCGTGCTCCACGCGGTGCTCCTCGGCGCGCCGAAGCCCCGCCGCGAGGTCACCACGATGCCCACGATGCACAGCGGCACCGTGCGCCTCCGCCTCGACCTCGACACCCTCTCGCGCCGCCGCGCGCTGCGCCTCGCGAGCGTCGCCCCGCACGAGCGCGCCAGCCTCGCGCGCCTCGCCCGCGCCGTGAGCAACCGACGCGTCGGCGTGGCCCTCGGCGGCGGCGGATCGTGGGGCTTCGCGCACCTCACGCTCCTGCGCGAGATGACCCGCGCGGGTGTGCCCGTCGACCTCGTTGCGGGATGCAGCTTCGGCGCGGTCGTGGGCGCGTACTGGTGCGCCCTCGGCGAGCAGTCGATCCCGACGCTGGTGCACGGCGCGGGCGCGCTCCGCAACGCGGCCTTCGGGAGCATCGTGAGCTCCGTGGCGCTCGGCGCGATGGTCGAGCGGCACCTCGGGCACCTCGCGCTCGAAACGCTCGAAGTGCCGTTCTTTCCCGTGGCCACCGACGTCGCGACGGGCACGCAGCGCGCGGTCAAGAGCGGCCCCATCGGACGCGGTGTGCGCGCGAGCGGATCGTTCCCCGGCATCTTCAGCCCCGTGACCAGCCGCGGCGCGCGCCTCGTCGACGGCGGGATCATCAACAACGTGCCCGAAGACGTGCTCGTCTCCGAGGGCGCCGACCTCGTGGTGGCTTCGAACATCGTGTCGTCGCCCGCGGCGATGGCCCACGTGCCGCAGCCGCTCTTCCCCGGCCGCGCGGGGCGCTTTCTCCACGAGCTCAACCCCCTCGGGCGCATGAGCGACCTCGTGCGCTCGACGCTGATCCTCATGCACTCGGCGGGCAGCCGCGACGCGCACCTCGCGGACATCACCTACAACGCCGAGCCCGTGCCCTTCCTCCCCTGGGACTTCTCCCACGGCGAGGAGACCATGCGTCACGCCGAGCCCGAGGTGGCCCGCGTGCTCGCCGAGATCCGCGACGCGTGGCAGCACCTCGCCCGCCCCGCGGCGCACCGCGAGGCCCTCGTGGCCGCCCACCTGGAGTGACCCCACCTTGATCCCCGCACGCATCCTCGGAACGTCGTCGCACCTACCCGGCGAGGCCGTCTCCACCGCCACCCTTGCGGCGCGCATGGGCCGCGACGCCGCCGACCTCGAACGCAAGACGGGCATCCACAGCCGCCACTGGATGCCCCCCGACACACGCGCCGCCGACCTCGGCGCCCGGGTGTTGCGCGAGGCCCTCGACGCCGCGAACGTGCGCGCCACCGACCTCCGACGCGTGATCTTTGTGAGCACGAGCGGCGGCGACATGCTGTGCCCCGCGACGGCCAACGACGTGTGCCTCGCGCTCGGCCTCGACGGCACCTGCGACTGCTTCGACCTCAACAACGCGTGCATGGGATTCGTCTCCGCCCTCGACGTGGCCGCGCGCTCCGTGGCGACGGGACTCGGCCCCGTGGCGATCGTCGTGGCCGAGACGCTCTCGCCGTACCTCACGCCCGAGATCCCGCGTCCTTGGCTCGTGGTCGGTGACGCCGCGGCGGCCGCGATCATCGGTCCTGCGCGCGCCAACGAGGGCATCCTCGCGATCCGCACGGGCAACCGCGGGCGGCTCAACGGTTCGGTCACCATCGGGCACCCGGGGCGCACGCTCCAGCGCGAGATGATCCAGTTCGCGGCCTCGCACGACGAGCTCACGGGCTACGCCACCGCGGCCCTCAAGGAGTGCTCCGACGCCGTGCTCGCCGAGGCCGGCGTCACCCTCGACGACGTGCGCTGGGTGCTCACCCATCAGCCCAACGGACGCATGCTCGAACGCATCACCGCGCACCTCGGCGTGGCCCCCGAGAAGGTCGTTCCCGTGGTGCAGGAGATCGGCTCCGTGGCCGCCGCGTCGATTCCCGTGAGCCTCGATCGGCTGCTCCGCACGCGCGATGTGAAGCCCGGCGACCGGGTGCTCATGGCGGGTGTGGGCGCGGGCATGTCGTACGGCGCGCTGCTCTACCAGGTGGCCCCGTGAGCGCGTCGCCGTCGCCCCGCACCGCGGCCCGCCTCGCGCGCACCGCGTGGCTCTCCCACTGGAACCTCATGCGCCGCTACCACCGCTACGAGGTGGTGGGCGAGTCGCACCTCACGGCCGTGCGTCCCGCGCTGCTCGTGGGCTACCACGGGCGCCCCATCGCCCACGACCTGTGCATGCTCCAGGCGTACCTGCACGAGCGCACGGGAGACATTCCGCGGGCCTTCATTCACGAGGGATTCGCGCACAACGCCGTGCTCCGCGCGGTGGTCGACGGCGTGGGATTTCTCACGGGCGACGAGGCCTCGCTCGCGGCCTCCCTCGACCGCGGCGAGCTGCTCATGGTGACCCCGGGGGGAACGCGCGAAGGGTGCCGCAGCGCGCGCCACCGCTACGCCGTCGACTGGGGCTCGCGGCGCGGATACCTCAAGCTCGCGATCCGTCACGGGCTGCCGATCATTCCCGCGGCGGCGTCGGGCGTCGATGACATGTACCTCGGGCTCAACGACGGCGACGCGTGGAGCCGTCGGCTGCGCGTACCCCACAAGGTTCCCGTGTGGCTCGGCCTCGGGCCCCTGGGTCTCTGGCCGCTGTCGCCGCCCTTTCCCGTGAAGGTGACGCAGCACCTCGGCGCGCCCATCACCGCGCACCTCGCCGACCCGCAGCGCTACCGCGACCCCGCGGCCCTCGACGCGCTCCACCACGAGGTCACCGCGGCCGTGCAGCGCCTCCTCGACGGCGCGCGCGGACGCACCGCGGAGGCCGCGCGATGAGCTGGGCGGTGATCCTCGGAGCCTCGATGGGCACGGGCGCCGCCGTGGCGCGCGCGGTGAGCGATCGCCCCGGACTCGACGTGTTCGGCATGCACCGCGGACGTCACCCCGAAGGCGCCGCCTCGGTGGTGCGCGACGTCGAAGCGCGGGGCCGTCGCTGCGTGATGCACGAGGGCGAGGCGGGCACCTTCGAGGCCGCGCAACAGGGCGCGCGCGCGCTCCTCGCCGCTGCGGGACCGCGGAGCGTGAAGCTCTTCGTGCACTCGCTCGCCAACGCGTCGCTGGGCCGTCTCGCTTCGAACGACCGCGAGCAGTTCGTGCCCGCGCAGTTCGCGAAGACCTTCGACTCCATGGCCCACTCGTTCGTGTACTGGGTGCAGGAGCTCGTCGCCCTCGACCTCCTCGCGCCCGGCGCGCAGCTCCTCGGGCTGTCGAACCCGCTCGTCGACTCGCTCGTGCGCAACGGCGCGCTCATCACCGCCACGAAGGCCGCCCTCGAAGTGTACGTGCGCCACCTCGCGTACGAGCTCGGACCGAAGGGCCACCGCGTGAACCTCCTGAAGTTCGGCGGCGTGGTCACCACGGCCTCGACGACGACCTTCTCCGCCGAGACCGGTCCCGACCTCGACACGGTGCTTCCGCGCATCACGCCGGCGGGGCGCATGGTGACCCTCGACGAGGTGGCGCGCTTCGTCTCCGTGCTCGCGGGCGACGACGCGGCCTGGTTCAACGGCGCCACCATCGACTTCACGGGCGGTCAGACCCAGAGCCTCTTCGACGCGCTCATGTACCCGACGCGCTGAGCGCCGCCATCGTCGCCTCGAAGAACCGCGCCACCGCGCGCACCCGCGGAACCCTCGCGGTCTCCGGGTGCATGGCCATCCACACCGCGCGCTGCGGGGGCACGCCGACGTGGAGCCGCACGAGCCCCGCCGCCGCCGCCTGCCCATCGGGAAGCACCGCCGCGCCCACGCCACCGACCACCGCCGCGAGCGCCGCCGCGATGTTCGCCACGCGCAGGGCCACGGGCGCACCGGGGAGCACGCGCTCGATCCATCGCTCCTCGGCGGGCGTGGTGTAGGCCACGCGGTCGAGGCGCGCGGCGTCGAGGCGTTGCGCGGTCATCGCCCGGGCGCGGAGAAACTCCTTCGAGGCCCACACCGACGACCCCATGGTGCAGAGCCGCCGTCGCACGAGCTCGGGCTCCTCGGGGCGCGAGAGGCGCAGCGCGATGTCGGCCTCGCCGCGCGCGAGGTCGAGCACCGTCGCCGTGAGCACCAGGTCGATCGCGAGCCGCGGATGCTGCGCCCGCAACGCGCCGAGATGGGGCGCGACGAGGTGCACGCCGATCCACTCCGACGCGCTCACGCGCACCACACCCTCGGGGGCCTGGTGCTCCACGGCGGCGCCGCGACGGGCCTCGGCCATGCGCCGCTCGGTCTCCTCGGCCACCGCGACCAGCCGCGCGCCGAGCTCGTTCACCTCGCGCCCGCGACGCCCGCGGTGAAAGAGCGGCGCGCCCACCGACGCTTCGAGCTGCGCGAGCCGTCGCCCCACCGTGGTCGCATCGACGCCCATCGCACGCGCGGCCGACGCGAGCGACGCGCCCCGCGACACCGCCAGCAACGCGGCGAGTCCGTTCCAGTCGAAGGCTGCATCCATGCAGGGGATGGCTGCACGGATGCACGTTGCCCCGCAAGCCCCGCGACGCCCACAGTCCGCCCGATGCAGCCCACGGAGTTCACCCTGCGCGCCGTCGACGACGCCCCCCTCGCCGCGCGCCTCTTCGCCCCCGCGTCGGCCCCGCGCAGCGCCGTCGCGCTCCTCGGCGGCACGGCCATTCCGCAGCGCTTCTACGCCCCCCTCGCCGCGCACCTCGCCGCGCAGGGACACGCCGTGCTCACCTTCGACTACCGCGGCGTCGGAGGCTCGCGTCCGCGCTCGCTCCGCGGTCACCGCGCGACGATGTCCGAGTGGGCCCGCTACGACCTCGAAGCCGCCCTCGTCGAAGCCCGCGCGCGCACGCCAGGAGTGCCCCTCGTGGCCCTCGCGCACTCCTTCGGCGGCCAGGCCCTCGGCCTCGCCCCCTCGGCCCCACGCCTCGTCGACGCCGCCGTGCTCGTGGCCTCGGGAACGGGCGACGCGCGGCTCTACCCCATGCCCTGGCGCGCGCGCAACGCGCTGGTGTTCCGCGCGATGGTGCCCGTCGCGACGGCGCTCCTCGGGTACTACCCCGGCGCGCTGGGCATGGGCGAAGACCTCCCCGCGGGCGTGGCGCGCGAGTGGGCCCGCTGGTGCAACACCCCCGGATACCTCTCGGCCCACGTGCCCGCCGCCGACCGCTTTCACGGCGCGCTCGCCGTGCCCATGCTGTGCCTCTCCGCGACCGACGACACCTACGCGCCGCCGCGCACCATCGAGCAGCTCGCGAGCTGGTACACCGCCGCGCGCATCGAGCGCCACGCGCTGACCCCGCGCGCGAAGCCCATCGGGCACTTCAACCTCCTGCGCCGCGGACACACCCCCGAAGCGTGGGAGGCCATCACCGCCTTCGTCGACCGCCACGCGCGCCCTCGCCCGCCGCTGGACACGGCCCCCACGCGCGCTGTGAACTCGGCGCCATGACCGCCGCCGCCGACCTCTCCCACGCCCTCACCGACGCCCAGCTCGATGCGCTCCGCGCGCACTACGACGCCGCGCTGATGTTCGCCGCGAGCCGCGCGGCCATCGCGGTGCCGCACCCGCCCTCCGCGGGCTACGTGAACTGGATCATCGACAACCTCTACAGCCCCGAGCGCATGGCCCCGCGCGACCGCGAGCGCACGCTCGTGGCGCTGCTCGCCTCGCAGACCCTCGCGCCCTCGCGCCTCCTCGCGGTGCACCTCTACTGGGCGCTCATGGAGGGACTTCCCCTCCCCGAACTCTGCGACACGCTCTCGCTCGCGGGGGTGTACACGGGCCTCCCGCACTTCACTGCCGCGCTCTCGACGCTGCGCACCACCGTCGACGCGCTCACCGAGCTCCTCGCGAAGCCCGGCGTGACCCCCGACACGCGCGCCGTCGTCGCCGCCCTCTCCGCGAAGCTCGCCTGAGAAGCCCCGCGCGAGACCGTTCTGCGCGGCGTTGCGTCCGCGTGCGCGCTCGTCGATAGTGCGCAGGTCCCCCCTTCATTCCTCTCGACCTCCACACGCTCCCGGGAGCCCTGGCACTCACCGTGAAGACGATCCGCCCTGCCCTTGCTTCGCTGCTCTGCGCGCTCCCCCTGCTCGCGAGCTGTTCCGCCTCGAACACGCCCCCCGCCGTCGAAGACGACGTGCCCGTCGACACCGCGCCCGTCGACACCGGCGACGACGTTCCCTCGATCGATGCGGCCCCCGACGCGCCGGAAGACACCGCGGCCCCCGACGTCGCCCCCGACGCGGCCCCCGACCTCCCCGTCGATGCGGCCCCCGACGTCGCCGAAGACACGGCGACGCCCGACGTCGTGGAAGACATCGCGACGCCCGACGCGGCCCCCGATGCGTCGTGCCGCGCGCGCTGCTCGGGCTTCTGCTCCGACCCCGACACCGACCTTCACAACTGCGGGCTCTGCGGCAACGACTGCACGCTCCGCGCGGGCGTCGACGGCTCGCGCGTGCGCTGCGAAGCGGGGCGCTGCGTGTTCACCGGCGCGTGCCTCCCCGGACGCGCCAACTGCTCGGGCAACCCCGACGACGGATGCGAGGCCATCGTCACGACGGCGCTCCGCTGCGGGAGCTGCGGCACCACCTGCACGGCCGACGCGCCCAACTGCGTGCCCATGGCGTCCGCGCCCGGTGGCTATGCGTGTTCGAGCGGGTGTGTGGCGCCCTTCAACGCGCGGTGCAGCTCGGTCTGCGTCGACACGAACACCGACGCCCGCAACTGCGGCGCCTGCGGCAACGTGTGCCCCACCGGCGTGCGCGGAACGCCCGCCTGCGTGATGGGACGCTGCACCCTCACCTGCACCACGGGCTACGGCGACTGCGACGGCAATCCCGCCAACGGCTGCGAGACGGTCACCACCACGAACGTCAACCACTGCGGCATGTGCGGCAACGTCTGCCTGCCCGGCCCCAGCGGCGCGCCGCTCTGCACCGCGGGCGTGTGCAGCATCTCGTGTGCGGCGGGCACCGGAAACTGCGACGGCATGGCGGCCAACGGCTGCGAGACCGACACGCGCACCTCGGTGATGAACTGCGGCACCTGCGGCAACGCCTGCCCCGCGCGCGCCAACAGCACCTCGACCTGCGCGGCGGGATTGTGCGGCGTGGTGTGCGCCTCGGGCTTCGGCAACTGCAACGCCGTGGTCACCGACGGGTGCGAGGCGAACCTCGCGAGCGATCCGCTCAACTGCGGCGCCTGCGCGCGACGCTGCGCTGCTGCGACCAACGCGACGGCCACGTGCGCGATGGGCACCTGTGGCATCGCGTGCACGACGAACTACGGCAACTGCGACGGCAATGGGCTCAACGGCTGTGAGACGGCGCTCGCGACCGACCCCCGCAACTGCGGCGCGTGCGGAACCGTATGCCCCGCAGCGACGGGCGCCACGGCGACCTGCACCGCCGGACGCTGCGGCCTCGCGTGCATGACCGGCGCGGGCGACTGCAACGCGAACCCCGCCGACGGATGCGAGACCGACACCACCACGTCGAACGCGAACTGCGGCGCGTGCGGCGTGGCGTGCAACGCGCCCTCCGACGGCACCGCGCGCTGCGTGGCGAGCCGCTGCGCGATCACCTGCAACGCGGGCTACGTGCTCTCGGGATCGCTCTGCGTGCGCCAGCCGCCGCGGCCCGTGTATCCGCCGCCGGGCGCGCTCGTGACGAGCCGTCGGCCGACGTTCCGCGTGGCGCTTCCCGCCGGACAGAACGGCGCGCGCGTCGAGATCTGCGGCGACCGCACGTGCACCTCGGTGGCCACGACGATCAACGCGACGAGCGCGCGCATCGACAGCCCCGCCACGCTCTCGCTCAACCCCGGAACGTACTACTGGCGCGTCACGGGCCTCATCGGCACGTCGGCCGTCACGACGCCGAGCCCGGTCATCGAGTTCACGGTCACCGCGGGCAGCGCGGCCGCCGTGGGATCGTACTGGGGACAGATCTTCGACCCAGGCAACGACCGCTTCGCCGACCTGCTCGGCGGCGTTCCGTCGAGCCTCTACGCCCAGCACTGGACGAACACCTCGGGCTCGCTCTCGTCGTCGCTCTACACCACGCGCTCGGGCACCACGTCGTTCGCGACGGCCGTGGCCTCGGCGGGCGACGTCAACGGCGACGGCGCCATCGACGCGCTCGTGGGCGCGCCTTCGGTGAACACGGTGTCGGTGTTCCTCTCGACGGGCTCGGCGCTCGCGACGACGGCCTCGGCGGTGCTCCCTGCGCCGACGGGCACGACGCAGTTCGGCGCGTCCGTCGCGCCTGCGGGTGACGTGAACGGCGACGGCTTCGGCGACGTGCTCGTGGGCGCGCCGGGCAGCAACCGCGCGTACCTCTACCTCGGCACCGCGACGGGCATCGAGGCCACGGCGACGCCGCAGCGGCTCATTCCCACGGGCGCGAGTTCGAACTTCGGCGTGTCGGTCGCGGGCCTCGGCGACGTGAACGCCGACGGCTACGGCGACGTGGCCGTGGGCACCAACGGCGGCGACATCGTGTACGTGTGGTACGGCGGCGCATCGGGCCTCGGCGCGACCCCCACGGGCCTCTCGTCGCCCGTCGGCGCCAACGGCTTCGGCCGCGCCGTCGCGGGCGCGGGCGACGTCAACGGCGACGGCTACCCCGACGTGATCGTGGGCGCGTTCAACTCGTCGACGGCCTACGTGTTCTTCGGCTCGGCGACGGGCCTCGGCACCGTGCCCGACGTGACCATCACGGGCACGGGATCGCAGTTCGGCGCCTCCGTCGACGGCGTCGGCGACGTGAACGGCGACGGCTTCGGCGACGTGCTCATCGGCGCCTCGGGCGGCGACCGCGCGTACGTGTACACGGGCCGCGCGGGCGGTCTCAACGCCGCCGCCGCGTTCACGCTCTCGCCCACCTACGCGGGGTATGCCTTCGGCACCGCCGTCACGGGCTTCGGCGACTTCAACAACGACGGCTACGGCGACTTCGCCGTCACCTCGCTGAACCGCGCGATCCAGATCTACCGCGGCACCGCGACCGGTCCCGTGCTCTACGCGACCTTCATCGGGTCGACCTCGTTCGGCACCTCGCTCGCAGCCCGCGGCACGCGCTTCTTCACCCCGCGCTCCTGAGCGCATCGCCCCGCCCATCTCACACCGCGCGCGGTCGGAGCCCACGACGCCCCGACCGCCCGCGCGGTCGCGCGCTCACGCGGGCATGCGGAACGTGAGGCTGTAGAAGAACCGGCTCGCCTGCTCGTCGGCCACCACCTCGGCACCGGCAGGAAGCAGCGCGCGCGGGCTCATCGGGGCGCGGTCATAGAATGTCACCGCGCGAAACATGGCCCGGTGATAGAGCGAGTGCGAGCGCGCGGGGTCGAGCTGCTCGTCGACGACGACGATGGGCGTTCCGCGCACGGCGACGCGGGCGAGCTCGGCGAGGGCGCGCGCAGGATCGCGGTAGCCGCCGACGCCGCCGGTGCTGAACACGCGGTCGAAGGTTCCGTCGGCGAAGGGGAGCGCGTGACCGTCGCAGAGGAGCCGTCGCACGCGGCCGTCGCCGGGCACGATCGAGGGGTCGCGGGCCACGCGCGCATCGAGACGGCGGGTCATCGATTCGGAGAGGTCCACGGACCAGTACGCTACGTCGAGGCCCGGCGGGAGCTGCGCGCGCACGAACGCGAGGTTGGCCCCGGTGCCCGCGCCCACTTCGAGCACGCGGAGCCCGCGGTCTGCGCGAGGACGCAGCGCACCGAGCTCCATGCGACGGAGGTAGGCCTCGCGCATCGCGCGCTCCGAGCCCTCGGTCTGCAACACCGGAATGAGCCAGCGCACCGCGGGGTCATGGAGCGCCGCGAGGTTGTCGTAGAACACGCGCAGGAGCCGGTCGTTGCCGCGTACGCGCTCCTCGCGATAGACGCGCGCCAGGCCGTCGCGCACGGGCCATCGCGTGAGGCAGCGCCCGCACACGAGCGCGTCGCCCGCGTCGACGAGCGAGCCTCCGCAGGGAGCGCCATCGCCCGCGTCGGGGCAGCGCAGGAGGGCGATCTCCGAGGCCGTGAGCGTCACGCCTGCTCGCTCCGCAGCGCGCGCACGCGTTCGAGCTCCCACGTGGCGCCGAGGCGCGCGAAGAGCTCTTCGGCCCGCGTGAGGAGGGCCACGCGAGCCTCGCCCACGTCTTCGCGCGCGAGGGCCACGCAGAGCTGCGCCTCTTCGAAGGGAACGCCGAGCCCCGTCGCCAGCGTGAGCCCGCGCCTCCACAGCGACCGCGCCCGCGCGACGTCACCCGCGGCACGCGCGAGCCCGCCCTCGTGGAGCACCTGCGCCGGTCGCGCGAACACGAACATCAACCCGAAGAGGCGCATCACCCGCGACGCCTCCCGCGCCTGCGCGAGGAGCTCGGTGCGCGCCGCGCCCGTGGCCTTCGCCGCGAGGTCGTTGAGCACCAGCGCCACGCCCGCCACCGCGGGCATCGAGCCGTACACCACGGGCTGCTTGCGCTGCATCTGCGCGAGGGCCTTCAGCGCCGCCGTGCGCGCCCCGTCGAGCTCGCCCGACTGCCAGCGCGCGTGCGCCAGAATCCCGTAGCACCAGATGGTTTCGAAGCTCGCGGCCTTCGCGTCGACCCACGCGAGCACCTCGTCGATGGCCGCGATGGCGTCGCGCGCGCGCCCCATGCGCACGAGGGCCTGCGCCTGTTCGAGGCGCCCCCAGCACGCGGTCTGCTCGTCGTGGCGGTCGATGGAGATGCGCGTCGTCGACGTCGCCAGCGCGAGGCTCTCGTCGTACTCGCCGCAGTAGAAGAGGCACGCCGCGAGCACGAAGCGGCACTCGGCCATCTGACGGCCGTCGCCGGAGTTCTCGCACACCTCGACGCCGCGGCGCAGGGCGGCCTTCGCGTCGGCCCAGCGGGCCTCTTGAATCGCCGACACGCCCGCGCGCGAGAGGCAGTACGCGAGCGTCTCCGGCGAGTCGAGCTGCGCAGCGATGTCGAGCGAGCGCGTTGCCCAGCGACGCCCCACCTGACGGATGGGAGACGCCGTGAGCACGATGCTCATCATCGCGTAGCCGCGGGCGAGCGGCGGCGAGGGCGGCAGCGTCTCGGCCACCTCGATGCTCCGCAGGCCCGCGTACACCGCGCGCATCGGGTCGTCGAAGTAGAGAAACACTTCGAGCATTCGATAGAGCGAGTACGCGGCCTCGACGCGCAGCGTGTCGCCTTCGCGGCGGCCGTCACCGGGCACCGCCGGGGCGATGCCGCGCCACACGCGCACCAGCGAACGGAGCACGAGCCCGAGCACCCACGCGAGCGTGAGCGACGGCAGCGGCGTGCGGGCGTGGCGCAGCGCGCGCTCGGCGTGGTCGCGGCATCGATCGAGCTCGCCGAGACGCAGGTGGGCTTCGGCGAGGGAGCGCTCCCAGCGGGCCATGCGCAGCGCGTCGGCGCGCTCACCCGAGCGTTCGAAGAGCGCGATCACCTCGGAGAAGAACGCCACGGCCTCGCGGTTCGCGAAGTTCTCGAGCGCCTGCGTACCCGCGCGGTCGAGGTACTCGATGGCCTTCGGAAGCACGGCGGCCTGCGTCCAGTGGTGGGCCAGCGCGCGCAGGTGCGGCGTGTGATCGCCGGCCACCTCGCAGCGCGCTTCGATCGCGGCGGCGGTGCGGCGGTGGAGCGCGCGACGCGCGTCGTCGCCGAGCTGGCCGTAGGCGATCTCGCGGAGCTTGTCGTGCACGAAGCGGAAGTTGCCCGCCGCGGGCTCTTCAAGAATCTGCCGCTCCAGCAGCGTGCGGATGTCGTCGAACCACGCGTCGTCGTCGGACTCGTGACCCGCGCGACCGAGGTCTGCGAGGAGCTCGCCCGAGACCTCGCGGCCGATGACCGACGCGATGTCGACGAGGGCCCGCACACGCGCCGGGAGCTTGTCGAGGCGACGGGTGACGAGGTCGCGCACCGAGCCCGGCAGCGGCAGCCGTTCGAGCACGTCGGTCACGTCGCCCTCGACGCGCACGCGCCACAGGCCCGCCTCGTCGCGGAACAGAAGCCCCTCGGCGAGCGCCGTGCGGAGGTACTCGGCGACGAAGAACGGATTGCCCTCGCTGCGCTCCGCGAGGAAGCGTTCGAAGCCGTCGGGCACGCGCTTCATCGCGAGCATGGCCGCCGCGATCTCGCCCACCGACGAGGGCTCCATGCGCGCGACCTCGTGCGTCGTCGCGTGCGGAAGCGCCTGGAGCCGACGGATCGCATCGCCGGCCTCCTCGCTGCGCCACGTCCCGAGAATCACCACCGCGTGCTCTTCGAAGAAGCGCGCGGGCAGCGATTCGAGAAAGGCCAGAGTGAGCTCGTCGGCCCACTGAAGGTCGTCGAGGAGGAGGAACAGCGGACGCTCCGACGCGAAGGCCGCGAGGGTCTCTGCGAGGTCGTCGAAGAGGCGCTGCCGTGCGGCCTCGGCCGAGAGCTCCGCGGGCTTCGGAAAGTCTCCGAGACCCGGCGCGCGCAGCAGCGAGGGCTCATACGGCGCGAGCACCCAACCCCGCGCGCCGAGCACACGCGCGGTCTCCGGCGGGCCGAACTCCAGGCACCGATCGACCACCGCTTCGAGGAGCCGCGAGAACGGATGCAGCGGCGAGCCGTTGTAGTCCGCGCCCGCGAGCTCGACGCCGTTGAAGAGCACGCACTCGCCCGCGAGCACACGGAGCCCCGCGCCCGTCGCCACGCGCCCGGCCTCCGTCGCGAGGCGCGTCTTGCCCACGCCGCTCTCGCCCGCGAGAAACACCAGCGCGCCGTTGCCCCCGCGCGCCTGATCGATGTGCTGCCGCAGCCTGCGGAACAGCTCCTCGCGGCCCGTGAAGCCCGAGCGGTAGAGGTACGCGCGCGGCGTCGGCGCCGGGGTGTCGTAGCCCGCGTCGGCGCTCGCACCGAGCGAGGCCAGCGCGGCCGCCACGTCGTCGGCGTGACCGATGCGATCGCGCGGCGACTTCGACAGCAGACGCAAGATGAGCTCGTCGAGCGCGGGCGGCACGCCCTCCACGAGATCCGACGGAGGCTTCGGCGTCGCGAGGAGGTGCATCCCCACGAGCTCCATCGTCGACGTGCCCACGAAGGGAACGCGGCCCGTCACCAGCTCGTAGAGCAGGCATCCGAGGGAGTAGAGATCGGCGCGCGCGTCGACCACCTCGCCGCGAATCTGCTCCGGCGCCATGTACGCCGGCGTGCCCATCGTCGCGCCTGCGAGCTCGAGCGAGTCGCGCCCCGCGTGGCCTTCGAAGGTCGCCACGAGCCCGAAGTCCACGAGCACCGGAACGTCGCCCTGACGGATGAACACGTTCTCGGGCTTGAGGTCGCGGTGCACGATGCCTTCGCCGTGCAGAAAGGCCAGCGGCGCGCAGAGCCGTCGCACGAGCGTGAGCGCCTCTGCGAGATGCCCCGCGGCCGCGGGCTGCCCCAGGAGCGCCTCGGGCGCGATGCGCGTGTTGAGCACGCCCGACCCCGGCGGCGCGCTGAGCTCCACGCCCGACACCGCGCGCGACACCTCGTCGTCGGCCATCGTGGCCGCGCTCGCGAGCGCCGCGCGCCACCGCGAGTGCGCGAAGTTCTTGAGGTTGAGCCCTTCGAGCAGCTCCATCGCGTACCACGGGAGCGAGCGCTCGACCCCCTCGCCCACGATGCGCACCACGCCCGGGTGGCGCAGCCGCGAGAGCGCGTGGATCTCACGACGGATGCTCACGAGCATGCGCTCGTTCGTGGTGTGCACCGTCTTCAGCGCGACGCGCGCGCCGCTCTCGACATGCTCGGCGCGGTAGACCACGCCCATGCCGCCCTCGCCGAGGTGCCCGAGCACACGGTACGGCCCGATGACCTGCGGCTCACGCCCGCCCCGCTCGACCGCTGCGACCTGCATCACCATCGTGGGAGAACCTTCGATGCCCTGCGCGGCCCGTCACGGCGCCACCTGCGCACGCAAACATCGCCCTCGCCCCGGTGATCTTACACAGGACGCGCGCGCTGTACCGAAGGATCGATGGGCAGAACGCGCACCGGGCGACGACGCCTCGCGCGCCGCCCGGCAACGGGTTGCCATGGGGGGAGAAATTCAGCCGCGCGTCGTGCGACGGCGTGAACGACGGAGGAGGGTCGCCGCAACGGCCGCGGCGCCGAGGAGGAGGCGCGCACCGGGACGCTCCGAGGTGTGCGCTGCGCTGCACGCGAAGCCGCCCTGGAACTGCCCGTTCATCATCGACCCGTCGGCCCCATCGGCGACGTCGTTCGCCGCGCTCGCATCGCCCGCATCCGACGCATCGGTCACGTCGGCGACGTCGTTCGCGGGTGCATCCATCGCGGCGTCCATCGTGGCATCGGGCGCGTCCATCGCGGCGTCGGAGGCGTCGCCCGCAGCGTCGTTCGACGCGTCGGCCACGTCGGCGCCCGCATCGGTCATCACCCCGGCGTCGGGCACGGGCACCTCGCAGCGTCCCGCCGTGGCCGTGACCGTCACGCAGGTGGCGCCCGCGGGGCACGTCACACCGCCCGCGGGGCGGCATCCTCCCCGACACGCGCGCGTCGTCGCGTCGCAGATGCGTCCGCTGCCGGGGCCACCGCAGTCTGCGTCGGCGTTGCAGCCGCACACACCGCCCGGGAGGCACGCCGAGCCCGCGCCGCTCGTGATGCACAGCGAGGCCGAGCGACCCGTCACGCAGGGGGCGCAGCGGCCCGCGGCCGTGTCGCAGAAGATCCGTCCGTCGGTGCGGCCCGCGCAGTCGACGTCGGCGCGGCACTCGACACACGAGCGCGTGCCCGTGCCCTCGGGACACACGGGACGCGCGGGCACCGCCGTGCGGCACACGTCAGAGCTCACGCAGTCGACGGTGCACACGCCGGGATCGCCGGGCGTGCCCGAGGTGATGAGGCACCGCTGGCCCGCGGGGCATCCGTTGCGGCCCGCGCCCGTGAAGCATCCGTCGACGCAGCGTCGCAGGAACGTGTTGCACACGCGGCCCGAGCTCGTGCCGCCGCAGTCGGCATCGGTGGAGCAGCCGCACATCACACCGCCGAGCGCATCGGCGAGGCACGCGCGTCCGTTGGGGTCGCCCGCGCAGGCCGTGGCGTCGCCCGACGCGCCGCTGGTGCAGAGCGCGCAGACGCGGTCGGTGGTGCACATGCGCGGCGCGGCGGTGCACTCGGCGCCCGTGGAACAGCGCGTGCGGCACGAGTGCGAGGCGGGATCACACGCCAGGCCGGGACCGCAGAGCGTCGTGGCGTCTCCCTCGTCGACGAGGCCGTTGCAGTTGTCGTCGATGCCGTTGCAGCGCTCGGGCGCGTCGGGCGCGGTGTCGGCGCGCGCGTCGTCGCAGTCGCCGCCGAGGGCCATGGGGCAGCGCGCGTCGCGGTGTCCGTCGCGGTCGACGTCGGGGCACGAGACGGTCACCGTGAAGCTCTGGCGCACGAAGGTTCCGCCGGGGAGCGCCGCGCTGATGGTGATCATGTACATCATGCCCACCGCGTCGAAGCCGGGCACCCAGGTGAGCTCGCCGGTCGTGGGATTGATCGACGCGCCCGCAGGCAGACCCGCCGCGGAGTACCCCGTCGGCGTCTCGCCACGAGGACCGACGGCGCGCGGCACGTAGCGGTACGGCGTGTTCGCGGGCACGTCGGTGTTGGGCATCGTGAGGAACGACGCATCGCCCGCCACGTCCGTCGCCGCATCGACCACGTCGACGCTCGCATCGACCGTGTCGCGCGGCACATCGGCCACGTCGAGGCCCGCGTCCGTCGCCGCGTCGGTCGTGTCGCGCGGAACGTCGGCGGCATCGACCACGTCGAGCACATCGACCGTGTCGCGCGGAACGTCGGCGGCATCGACCACATCCGCCACGTCGAGCACATCGACGGTGTCACGCGGAACGTCCGCGGCCGCATCGACGGTGGCATCCACCGCGGCGTCCATGACGGCGGCGGTGGTGGCGCAGGCGGTGGTGAGGCAGCGGTCGCTGGTCGCGCCGTACTGATCGACCATGCGCAGGCAGAAGTAGTACCCGGTGCCCGCGGTGAGGGCCGTGACCGTGCGGTTCGAAGTGCCCCAGGGGAGCGTGGTCACGAGCGTCGTCGACGAGGGCGTGAAGCCCGCCGTGGTCGAGCGGTGCAGCTCCATGCGGTCGAAGTCCACGGGGCGCGTCGTGGGCACGGACCAGTACACGTAGAGGTCCGTCGAGGTGCTCGGCGGCTGCGGGTAGCACGAGATGCTCGCCGCCGCGGGCGGAGGATCGTTCGTGACCGTGTAGGGCCCCGCCATGTTCGCGCCGCGCGCCACCGCGAGCGGGCCGTAGCTCGCCGTGCGCACGGTGGTGTCGTTCCACGTGAGTTCGAGGGTGTACTGGTTCGATGGAACCACCGTCGACGAGTAGAGCGTCGGCACCGTGACCGTGAAGGTCGTGCCCGACGCCGCGGTGCCCGCGGTCGGTCCCTCGATGCCCGTGGGACCGTTCCACCGCGCCGCCACCGAGCTTCGCGCGAGCACCGTGACCCGCGTCGCCGAAAGCCCACCGTTGTTGAACACGCCCGACCCCGCAGCGCGAAGCTGCACTGCGAAGGTCGCATCCGACGTCTGCGCAGACGCCGTCGCCGCGGCGAGCAGCACGCCGACCGCGCTGCCCGCTCCAACCAGACGAGAAATTCTCATGGTGCGGGTTCGACTTCGCACCCGATCGTGGGGGGTGTCAACGCGCATCGTGTCGCGACGCCGCGACCCCCGACGCGCCCGCCCCGCGACGCAAAAAATCCTCTCGATTTGCCGCGGATCGAAGAGAAATCGGGTGGCGGAAGGAGCCGTGATATGGTCGCGCCGCGATGGCAACCGGCGTGCAGACCTCGCCTCCTCCTCCGCGTGTGGTCACCGTGCGGGCCATGGTCGAACCGCGCGCGATGGCCCTCCCGCTGGAGTGCGTCGCGGGCGCGGCGGGTCTCGACCGCGTGATCGCACACTCGCGCATCCAGAAGTCGGGGCTCGCGCTCGTGGGGCACTTCGAGGGCCTCTCGCCGCGGAGGGTGCAGATCCTCGGGCAGACCGAGATGAGCTTCCTCGCGACGATGAGCTCCGAGGCGCGGGCCGCGGCGCTCGATGGGTTCCTCGCGCGGCAGATCCCCTGCGTGGTGGTGACCATGGGGCTGGCGATGTTTCCCGAGCTGGTGGCCGCGGGGGAGAAGCACGGATGCCCGGTGCTGCGCTCCACCGCGCGGAGCTCGGTGACCATCAACGGCATCCACGGCTGGCTCGACGACCAGCTCGCCCTTCGCACGCGGGTGCACGGGGTCTTCGTCGACGTGTTCGGCGTGGGGATTCTGCTCCTCGGCAAGAGCGGCATCGGCAAGAGCGAGTGCGCCCTCGAACTCGTGCAGCGCGGTCACCGACTCGTGGCCGACGACGTCGTCGACTGCACCCTCCGCGGCGCCGAGAACGTCGACGGAACGGCCACGGAGCTCCTGCGCAATCACCTCGAAGTGCGGGGCCTCGGCGTGCTCAACATCCGCGACCTCTTCGGCGTGGCCGCGGTGCGCGACAAGAAGCGCGTCGACCTCGTGGTGCGCTTGCTCTCCTACGACGATGACGAGAGCTGGGACCGCCTCGGCATCGACGACGAGTGGTACGACGTCCTCGGGGTGCACATCCCCATGCGTCGGCTGCCCGTGCGCCCCGGCAAGAACACCGCGAGCACCGTCGAAGTGGCCGCGCGCAACGAGCTCCTCCGCCGCGCGGGCGTGCACTCGGCGCGAGAGTTTCACGCGCGCCTCGCACGGGCCCTCGGCGTGCCCGACCCCACCCTCACCTCGGAGCCTCCGGGCTCGGGAGCCGCGGAGTGAGCACCGACCTTCAGTCTCCGCAGCGCGTGTTCGTGGTGATCACCGGCGTGTCGGGCGCGGGCCGCACGACGGCCCTCCACGTGCTCGAAGACCTGTCGTTCTACTGCGTCGACAACCTCCCCACGCCGCTGCTCCCCGAGATGATCTCGCTCTGGCGCAACACCCCCTCGGTGCGGCGCATGGGCATCGGCCTCGACGTGCGCGGCGGCGAGTTCTTCGCGAGCGCCGACGAGGTGGTGAAGAAGCTCCGCGACGCGGGCGAGCACGTGGGCGTGATCTTTCTCGACGCCGCCGACGAGGCGCTCGTGCGGCGCTTCAGCGAGACGCGACGGCGGCACCCCCTCGCGGCGGCCTTTCCCGACGACGACGTGTCGAGCCTCGTTCACCGCGAGCGCGAGGCCGTGGGCGACCTCCGCGCGCTCGCCGACCAGGTGATCGACACGACGCGGCTCAGCGTGCACGAGCTCCGTCGGCTGCTCATCGACCACTTTCGCGCCACGACGGGCACCGCGCTGCGCATGCAGACCCGCGTGGTGAGCTTCGGGTTCAAGTACGGCGTGCCCGCCGACGCCGACCTGGTCTTCGACGCGCGCTTTCTCGCCAACCCCCACTTCGTGCCCGAGCTGCGGCCCATGTCGGGACGCGACTCCGCCGTCTCGCGCTTCGTGCTGGAACAGCACCCCGAGGGCGGGGAGTTCCTCGACTCGCTGGAGCGCTTCGTGGCGCCGCTGCTCCCGCGCTACGCCCGCGAGGGCAAGGTGGTGCTCACCGTGGCCGTGGGGTGCACCGGCGGGCGGCACCGCTCCGTGGCCCTGGCCGAGGCCCTCGGCGCGCGCCTGCGGCCCGGCGCGCCGGGAGACGTCACCGTGGCCCACCGCGACATCGACCGGGGAGGATGAGGGTTCTGTGAGCGAACGCGTCGAACAGGTCTTCGAAGTGCTCAACGAGCGCGGGCTCCACGCGCGGCCGGTCACGCAGATCGTCCAGGCCGCGAGCCGCTACCGCTGCGACGTGGAGCTCGAACGCGACAGCCAGCGCGCCAACGCAAAAAGCGTGATGGGCATGTTGCTTCTGGTGTGCCACAAAGGATCGAAGGTCACCGTGCGCGCGACGGGCGCCGACGCTGCGCAGGCGGTCGCAGCCATCGGGGAGCTGTTCGCCGCGCGCTTCGGAGAGCGCTGAGCAGAAAGGCGAACCTCGGAGTGTCGATGAACACCGGCGTCACACGCAGGCTCCACGGCATTGCGGCCTCCCCCGGGGTGGCCGTCGGCACGGCCTACGTCATCGACCGACGCAAGGTGAACATCCACCGCCGCCACATCGCGGCGCACGAGGTCGACACCGAGATCGGACGGCTCCACAGCGCCGTCGCCGTCGCGCGGCAGCAGTTGCAGCAGATCCGCGAGCGCATCGCGCCCGAGGCGAGCGAGCACTCGGTGATCCTCGACGCGCACCTGCTCATGCTCGACGACGCGCTGCTCACCGACCAGACCGTCGACGCGATTCGCAACGAGCTGGTCAACGCCGAGTGGGCGCTCCGCAACACCGTCGAGAAGATCAAAGAGCTCTTCGACAACGTCGGCGACGACTACTTTCGCGAGCGCCGCAGCGACGTCGATTTCGTCGGCGAGCGCGTGCTCCGCCAGCTCATGGGCACGCCCACCGAGCTCCCGCGCCCGGCGGACCTCGACGGCCCCGTGGTGCTCGTCGCGCACGAGCTCTCGCCCGCCGACACCGCGGCCCTCGCGCGCAGCGAGGTGCTGGCCTTCGTGACCGACGGCGGGTCGAGCACGTCGCACACGGCCATCATGGCGCGGGCGCTCTCGATCCCCGCGATCCTGGGGGTCGCCGACGCCACGCGGCTCATCGCAACGGGCGACACGCTCATCGTCGACGGGCTCCGCGGCACGGTCACCGTGTCTCCCTCCGACGCCGATGCCGACGCCGCAGGCGAGCGCGGCCGACGCTACATGGCCTTCGTGCGCTCGCTGCGGTCGAACCGCGACGAGCCCACGCGCACCCGCGACGGCGTGCGCATCACGCTCCGCGCGAACATCGAGCTGCCCGCCGAAGCGCCCGTGGCCATCGATCACGGCGCCGACGGCATCGGGCTCTACCGCACCGAGTTCCTCTACGTCGACCGCCGCGAGCCGCCGCCCGAAGACGAGCAGTACGAGACCTATCGGCGCATCGTCGAGACCATGGCCCCGCGCACGGTCACGCTGCGCACCTTCGACATCGGCGGCGACAAGTTCTCCACCGCGTTCCGTCTGCCGAAGGAGATGAACCCCGCGCTCGGTCTCCGCGCCGTGCGCCTCGCCCTGCGGGAGCGTGAGGTGTTCCGCGCGCAGCTCCGCGCGATGCTCCGCGCCGCGCGCCACGGCAGCGTGCGCGTGATGGTGCCGATGATCTCGACGGTGAGCGAGCTGCGCGAGGCGCGGGCCGAGCTCGAACGCGCGCAGCACGAGCTCACGAGCGCGGGCATCCCGTGGGCGCCGGTGCCCTTCGGCATCATGGTCGAGACGCCGAGCGCCGTGTTCATGGCCGACGTGCTCGCCCGCGAGAGCGCGTTCTTCTCCATCGGCACCAACGATCTCATCCAGTACTCGCTCGCCACCGACCGCGGCAACGAGCACGTCGCCCACCTCGCGCGCTCCCTCGACCCCGCGATCCTCCGCGCGCTCGCGGCCGTGTCGCAGTCCGCCGCCGCCGCAGGCATCCCGTGTGCGCTCTGCGGCGCGATGGCCGGCGAGCTCCTCGCGCTGCCGCTCCTCGTGGGCCTCGGCGTGCACGAGCTCTCCGTGGAGCCCACCGCGGTGCCCGAGATCAAATCGGCCCTCGCGCGCATCGACTACCGCGAGGCCGTGACCCTCGTGGGCGAGGTCGCGATGCTCTCCACCGCGGTCGAAGTCGAGAGCCTCGTGCGCGCCCGCTACGAGCACGTGTTCTCCGACCTGCTCGCGAACGGCGAGGTCGGCACCTTCACCGAGACGGGCACCTTCGTGCTCCCCGAGCTGCTCGCACCGCGATGAGCGACGTCTTTGAAGAGCGCGTCCTCTGCGACGACGGCATGTGCACCGGCGTCGTGGCCCGCGACGGACGCTGCGGCACCTGCGGCCGCCTCCACGAGCTCGCACCGAACGACGACGCGCACGTGCTCGGCGCCGCGCACGACGCAGCGACGAACGACGCAGCGACGAACGACGAAGCGACGAACGACGGCGCCGCGAACGACGAGGCGGCCCTGCCCGAAGCGACGAACGACGAGACCGACGACGACGCGCGCGAGCCCTGCGACGACGGCCTCTGCACCGGGGTCTTGAACGCCGAGCGCGTCTGCGGAACCTGCGGCAGACCCGCGGGTTCGTAGCCACCCGCAAAACAACGGTGTTGTCGGCGAATTGCGACCTCCCGATGCGGGCCTCAGAGTCCGCGTGAGGAGAGCGCGACGCGTGCCCGCACACCGTCGCGTACATCGCGCCCATGGCCTTCTTCGCACGCTTTCGCTCGCTGTCGGCCGTGGCGCTCTGCGCGTCGCTCGCCGCGTGTCGTGACCCCTCGCCCGCGCGCTCCGACGCCCGCGCAACACAGCCAGATGGGCACCGCGCGCACACGATCGCCGACGCCGCGCGCCCCCACGATCCGACGCTCGATGCGGCCGTGCCCGAGGCGCCCGTCGAGGAGCCGCGCGTGGTGTCGTTCGACAACATCGAGGTGCCCGATGCGGGCGTCGCCGATGCGCGCGTGGCCTCGCCCACGGGCACCACCCTCGACCTCGCGACCCTCGATGCCTGGCCCGCCCTCAACCGCTGGAACGACCAGATGGAGCGCGAGTTCTCGCAGTTCGTCGCGGGCATCGGACGCGGCGTGGCCTCGCGCCGTTGCGGCCGTCTCGACCGCTGTCTGCGCGACCCCGAGTTCAACTCGCTCTACGACCCCGCGACCGAGAGCCGGCTCATGCTCGACGTCGACTGCGGCGACCTCCCGTACGTGCTGCGCGCGTACTTCGCGTTCAAGCGCAGGCTGCCCTTCGGCTACGTCGAGTACGTGAACGGATCGGGCGGAGATCCCCGCTACATGCTCCGCGTCCGGCCCATCCAGTGGCGCATCTGGAGCGACTACCGCACGCCGCGCTCGACGCTGCGGCACATCTCCGAGGCCGTGCACTCGGGCATGTACCGCGTGCAGCCCGAGCAGGAGCAGGGAGACTTCTATCCGGTGTCGGTGTCGCGACAGTCGATCCGTCCGGGGTCGACCTTCTACGACCCCAACGGGCACGTGCTCGTGATCACCGAGGTGCGCGACGACGGCACCATCTTCATGATCGACGGACACCCCGACGGATCGCTCACGTGGAAGCGCTTCGGCGAGGCCTTCGAGCTCGGTCCCAAGATCCTCTGGGGCGGCTTCAAGAACTGGCGCTGGCAGGTGTGGGACGGCCAGCACCTCACGCGCGTGCCCAACGCGCAGCTCCGCGATTTCGACCCCGCGCAGCAGTGGAATCAGCAGCTCTGGGTGGAGAACGTTCCGCGCGCCGAGTGGCTCCGTCCGCCCGACGGATGGCCGCGAAACGCCATCGCGCCGGGGATGTTCCACCTCTGGGTGCGCCGCACGCTCGCGAACCCCAACGTGGCGCGCGATCCGGTGCGCGACTTCCGCGAGCAGGTGTCGTCGTTCTGCCGCGACGTGCTCGACCGCGCCGACGCGGTGAACATGGCCCTCGCCGCGGGGCTCCACCGCCAGTCGCACCCCGGCGCGCTGCCCTACAACATCTACGGCACCAACGGCGACTGGGAGCTCTACTCCACGCCCTCGCGCGACGCGCGCCTCAAGGCCAGCGTGCGCGAGATCTACGAGAGCGTCGCGCGCCTGCCCGCCGACTCGCCGCTGCGTCCGCAGTTCGTCACCGCATGGAACGAGGAGCGCGCGCGCGAAGGCTGCCGCTACACCTACGCGAACTCCGCGGGCGCCACGGTCACGCTCACCGTCGACACCGTGCTCGACCGCCTCTTCACGATCTCCTTCGACCCCTACCACTGCCCCGAACTCCGCTGGGGCGCGCCGCAGGGAACGCGCGAGCTCTCCACCTGCCCCGACACCGCCGAGAAGCTCGGCTGGTACCGCGGCGAGCAGCGCCTCCGCAACCAGATCGACCGCCACTACGGCGTCGCCACGCCGCTCGACATGGGCCCCGAGACCACGCCCGACGTCGACTTCCGCCGCGCGCTCGGCGTGACCCCGCCGCCTCCACCCGAAGCCCCGCGCGCCGCGCGCTGACCGCGCTTGAAGCCCTTCGCGCGCGTGGTGTTCACTGCGCGCGATGGCCCCCTGGCTGCGCCGACTCGCCCGCGAACCCGTCGTTCATTTCGCCCTCGGCGCGGCGCTGCTCGTCTCCCTCGACCGCGCGCTCACCGCACACCGCACGCGCGCCGACACACGCCCCACGATCACCGTCACCGCCCGCGACCTCGACGCGCTCCGCGAACGTTTTCGCAGCACCACGGGACGCGCGCCTGGCGCCGCCGACGACCGCGCCCTCGTCGACGGCTTCGTGCGCGACGAGGCCCTCGTGCGTGAAGCCCGCGCGCGCGGACTCGACCGCGACGATCCCGCCGTGCGCGACCGACTGCGCCAGGTGATGCGCTTCGTGCTCGATGCGCAGCCCGTCGACGAGCCCGACGACACAGCCCTCGCCGCGTGGATGCGCGCCCACGAAGACCGCTTCCGACGCGCGCCCACTGTGGCCTTCGACCAGGTGGCCTTCTCGCGTGCGAGCCGCGGTGAGCGCGCGGAGTCCGACGCGCGCGCGGCCCTCGCAACGCTCGCCGACGACGAGCCCATCGAGCGCGCGATGACCCGCGGCGATGTGTTTCCCCGCGGCGCGAGCTTCGTGCCGTTGCGCTTTCACGAGACCGCGGCGGCCTTCGGGTGGGACCTCGCGCGCGCCCTCGACGACGCGCCCCTCGGCCACTGGCGCGGCCCCTTCGCGAGCCCCTTCGGCTGGCACCTCGTCCGCGTGCGAACGCGCGATGCAGGCGGTCTCCCCGCGCTCTCCGCCGTGCGCGATGAGGTGCGTCGCCAGTGGATCGACGAGCGCCGCGCAACCCTCGCCCGCGAGGCGACCGACGCGCTCGTGCGGCGCTACACCGTGGTGCGTCCGTGAGGTCGCGCGCGCACGCGATCACGCTCGCGCTGCTGTGTGCGCTGCCCTCGACGGCGCGCGCGCATCCGCTCTCCGTGGCGCTCCTCGACCTCGACGCGCGCGACGACGGAACGGTCACCCTCACCTGGAACCTCACCGGCCCCGCGTGGCTCCTCGACCGCGCGACGCCGGTGCTCCCTGCGCACTGCCTCGACCGCGCGCCGCCCCTGCGCGAGCGCCTCGCCGACGGCGTCTCGCTCCACCGCACGCTCACCTGTGGCGCGCGCGGACTCTCGGGCGCCACCGTGGGCGTGCCCGGTCTCGATGGCACCGACACGCGCGTGCTGCTGCGCTACCGCGACGCGCGCGGACTCACCGAACGCACGCTCTCCGCCGACGCGCCTCACGCGGTGCTCCCCCGTTCGCCCGACGCGCAGGGCGTCGCGCGGCGCTACCTCACGCTCGGCATCGAGCACATCGTCACGGGCTGGGATCACCTCGCCTTCGTGCTCGCCCTCGCCCTCACGACACGCTCACGGCGCGCGCTCCTCGCGTCGATCACGGGCTTCACCCTCGGGCACAGCGTCACCCTCGCGCTCGCGGCCCTCGACCTCGCGCACCTCCCGCCGCGCGCCGTCGAGGCGGCCATCGCGTGGAGCCTCGTGGTGATGGCCCGCGCGGCGCTCACGTCGGCAGCACCTTCGCGCGAAACACCGTGGGCGATGGGCGTTGCGGTGACGGCCCTCTTCGGCGCGCTCCACGGATTCGGCTTCGCGGGCGCGCTCGCCGAGGTGGGTCTTCCCCGCGGCGCGACGGTGCGCGCGCTCGTGTGCTTCAACGCGGGCGTCGAGCTCGGACAGCTCGCGTGCGTGGCCATTGGCGCCGCGCTGTGGGTGCTCGCGCGAAGATCAACCCGTTCGAAATGGGCGCGACCCGCGATGGCCTATGGCGTAGGCATCGCGGGCGCGTGCGCGCTCATCACGCGCATTCTGTCGATGGTGCAAGGGAGCTAAGGAAGGGCGCTCGCAGCCCTCGCGAGGGACGACGGGGAGTCGTCGGTCCATCGCGAGGGCGTCGCGGGTCGAGAGACACCGCGCGACACGGGCCGTAGGGAGGGAGGACGGACCCGGCCCATGTCGCACGGCGGCACTCAGCGCGAGCACACGGCCGCGCCCCGGGCGAGGGAGCGACGCGCGTGCAGAGGGGATGTCGGGACCTCCAGACCCGCGCACCGGCACGACCGCGGAGACGTGGTGCGCACGTCGACACGGCACCGTCACGGTGCGAACCCGCAGGGCGAATCGTCCGCGAAGGAGCACGCGGCGCGCATCGTCGGAGGGAGGATGCCGCGCTCGCGGCGCTTCGTGGTCGCCCCGGGCAAGGCGAGAGATACCCCGGCGCCCCGCGGGCACCAACAAAGTGGTGACGTTTCAGGTGGCGGCGTCGGGCGCAGCGTGCGAGGCGCCGAGCGCGATGAGCTCGCGGTAGTGCTCGCGCAGCGGGTCGAGGGGCAGGTCCGCGAGGAACGATCCGAACGCGAACTCGGGCACCAGCGTGCTCCAGCGCCGCAGCCACGTGGGAATGAAGCGCGGCCGACGGAGGATCCCCGCGCGACGCAGCAGCACCAGCGCGTGCAGGTCGTCGAGGTCGATGCGACCGCACATCAAGAGCTCCAGCTCGTCACGAAATCCCCCGCGCACCACCACGGAGAGAAAGGCCTGCACGTCGAGGAGTCCCGCGAGGTAGGCCGCGTCCTTGGTGAACGGCGCGCCGCCCTCCACGCGCCCGCCGCGGCAGATGCGCTGCGCGTCGAGGTAGGCCTCGCGGGGCTCATGACCACGCGCCAGGAGGTAGCGGTAGAGGTCGAGAAAGTCCGCGCCGCCTTCAGCCATCTCCACGAGCTTCACGCGCAGCGCGAGGCGCTCCATGCGCGGCGTCGCGAGGGTGTGGTGGTAGAGCTCGGCGAAGACCGCGAGGCCCTCCTGCGTGCGCGTGGTGCGAGGTCCGCCCGCACGGAGAAAGGGCGCCTCGGGCTGCATCGCACCGTTCTGCGCCGTGAGCACGTGCGTCGAGACCTCGTGGTACCAGAGCCCGTCGGCCTCCCACGGGAGAAAGCTCGCGCCGCGACGCACGCGCACCCGCGAGGCCCCCGCGATCACCTTCGCCGTGAGGTCGTCGTCGAGCGTGACCTCCACCTTCATCGACGGGAAGCGCTTCGACAATCGCGTCCGGAGCTCCAGCGCGAGCTCCTCGTCGGTGAGGCGCTCGGGCTCGGCGTCCTTCGCCTCGTCCCACCCGTGCACGCGGAGCCTCTCCAGAAGGTGTTCCGCGAGGTCGATGTTGCGCTCGCCGGTGCCGTGAAAGCGCGTGCGCGCGCCGCCGTAGATCTCCCGCGAGAGCCGATAGAACTCCGTCGTGCCCATCGACTGCACGAGCCGACACCCGTCGATCATCGACTGCACGTTGGCCTTCGCCCACAGCGCCACCGGATCGTCGCCGTCGATCTCCGCCGCGATCGCCATGAGCGCCTCGACCTGCCCCGTGAGCGCATCGGGACCGACCTCGTAGCTCACCTCGGGCAGCGCCTGCGCCTCCTGCGCGAAGAAGCGCTCTTCGACGGAGCGCGGCCACGCGATCGCTTCGAGCACCCGCGTGCGGTTCTCCGCCGAGGCCTCCACCGCGGCCTGCACCTTCGCCACCAGCGCCCTGTACCGCTCGACCTCGCTCACGGCGCGCGATGCTACCGCAACACCCGCGCGGGCCCTCCGATACTCTCACCGCGCGGTGTCTCCCCTCGACCCCACGCAGCGCAGCCTCTTCGTCGACCACGACCCCATGGAGCCCGTGCGCGAGGCCCTGCGCCCCCTCGCCGCGCGCCTCCCGCCGACGCTCCGCATGGGCACGAGCTCGTGGGCCTACCCCGCGTGGGAAGGCATCGTGTACGCCCACGGACGCACCGAGAACGCCCTCGCCCGCGACGGATTGCGCGAGTACGCGAAGCACCCGCTGCTCACCACCGCGGGCGTCGACCGCACGTACTACGGCCCAATCGCCGACGACGACCTCGACCGCCTCGCCGCGCAGCTCCCCGACGGCTACCGCTGCTGCTTCAAGGCCCCCGCGTCGGTCACCTCGCCGATCGCGCCCGGTGATCCGCGCAGCGCGCCGAAGCGCAACGACGACTTCTTCTCCCCCGCGCGCTTCGAGGCCACGCTCGGACGCGCCCTTCGCGAACACTTTCTCTCGCACACGGGCGTCATCGTGCTCGAGGTGCCCCGCGCGCCCGCGGCCCTCACGCCCACGTCGGAGGTGTTCTGCGAGCGCCTCGCGCACTTTCTCACGCACGCGCCGCGGTGCTTCTCGTACGCCGTCGAGCTCCGCGACCGCAGCCTCTTCACCCCGCGCTACGTGAAGACCCTCCGCGCCCACGACGCCTCGCACGTGCACAACTGGTGGACCCACGCCGTGCCCTTCGACGTGCAGCGCCGCGCCGCCGCGCCCGCGTCGATGCCCCTCACGCTCATTCGAGCGCTGCTCCCGCCCGGTGGCGAGTACGAAGACCGCAGGCGCGCGCTCGAACCCTTCAACGCCCTGCGCGCGCCCGATCCCGTGATGCGCCGCGAGGTCGTGGCCACCGCGCGCGAGGCCCTCGAAGCGGGGCGCCCCACGTGGATCCTCACGGGCAACAAGGCCGAGGGGTGCGCCCCCGAGACCGTGCGCGTCCTTGCCGAGATGCTCGCCCGGTGACGCGACGCGGGCCCCGCAGGCCGTGCGATGCGCGCGACGGTGTTGTTGCGTGGCGACGGGCGGGCCGCGCTTCGGATAGGATGCGGCGCCCATGGCATCCGACGCCCCGCTTCGACCGGGCACGCTGTTCGGCGGCGAGTACGAGATCACCGGCCCCCTCGCCCGTGGCGGCATGGGCATGGTGTACACGGCGCACGCACGCACGGCGGGCCACGACTGCGCGCTGAAGGTGATGCACCCCGCGCTGCTCTCCGACGAGCGGAGCCGCGAGCGGTTCACGCGCGAGGCCGACCTCTGCGCGCGCATCGACAGCGCGCACGTGGTGAAGGTCTACGGGTCGGGCATCGAGCCCGAGACCGACACGCCGTGGATCGCCATGGAGCTCGTCGAGGGCGAGGACCTCGAGAAGCTCTGCCGCGCGCGCGGCGCGTTTCCGCCCGCAGAGGCGCGAGAGCTCCTGACGCAGCTCTTCGACGCGATCGGCGCGGCGCACGCGGTGGGCGTGGTGCACCGTGACCTCAAGCCGCAGAACGTGCTCGTGGCCGCGCGCGAGGGCGAGCCCATGCGCGTGAAGGTGCTCGATTTCGGCATCTCGAAGGTCTCGCGCGACGAGGGCACCGACACCACCGCCGCCGTGGGATCGCCCCTCTGGATGGCCCCGGAGCAGGCCCACCGCGGGCGCCTCACGCCCGCGACCGACGTGTTCGCGCTGGCCCTCGTGGCCTTTCGACTCTTCACCGGCAGGCTCTACTGGATGTCCGCGGCGAGCGGGAAGATCGCGATCAAAGAGATCCTCCTCGAACTCGTGATGCGCCCGCTGCCCACGGCCTCGGTGCGCGCGAAGGAGCTCGGCCTCGACGTGCGCTTTCCGCCGGGCTTCGACGCGTGGTTCGACCGCGCCATGGACCGCGACCCCGCGAAGCGCTTCCACGACGCGCGCGCCGCGTGGACGGCCCTCGAACCCGTGCTCGACGGCCGCGGCTCCGACGAGCCCGTGAAGCCCGCTACGCCCGCAACGCCCGCCACCGACGAGGGCCACGCGACGGTCTCACTCGGCCCTGCGCGCGACTCGCGCACGCCGCCGCCGCCCACGCGCTCCGTGCTCCGTTCGCCGACGCCCACGCCGCTCCCGATGCTCCTCGAAGCGGCCCGCGATGAGCGCGCGCAGAAGCGTCCGCGCTCGATGGTGGTGACGGCCATCGCGGTGCTCGCGCTGCTCCTCGTGGCGACGGTCGTGGTGATGACCCGCCACCACGGGTGACCCTCCCATTTCGCAACCCACGGAGCCCGCGGGCTGGTCTAGCGTCGTCGGGTGCCGCCCGCCTGCGTGCGGCGCGTCCGTCGACGTCTCCACTCCACCGCCGGTGAACCCATGAAGCGCGTGTCCGTCGCCCTCGTCTGCGCCCTCCTCGTGCCCGCGTCCGCCCTCGCGCAGGATCGCGGCCCCGACACCGGAGACCGCTTCAACGACCCCACGGGCGGCGCCTACACCTCGCCGACGCCGCTGTTCACCCCGGCCGCCGCATTGCCCTCGCTCATGCCCCGGCTCACCGCGGGCGTCGACCTCCAGACCGCGGGCGTGCTCGCCAACGCGCGCCCCTTCGTGAACGCCGAGCTCGGCCTCCCCGCGGGCTTCACCCTCGCGGCAGGAACGCAGTGGTTCGGCGGTGATCGCGCCACCGGCGCCGACCAGATCACGCCCTTCGCGCAGGTGCGCTACCAGCTCTTCGGCGCGGCCAACGGGCTCGGATGGCTCGGCGGCGTGTCGCTCACCTACAAGCGCGTGGGCTATCACGGCGGCGAGAACGAGCTCGAAGCGTCCTACTCGATGCAGTACCGCACGGCCCGCGCCGAGTTCGGCGTGCAGGGCACCTTCGGACAGTCGCTCGAAGAGGGCGAGGAGCACGACCTCGAAGCGCGCGCCTACGCGGCGTGGCGGGTGATCCCCTCGCTGGCCCTCGGCGTGTCGGCGCAGGTGCGCGGCGACATCGGCAACGAGAGCCCCGAGATCGAGGCCTCGCGACAGGCCGCGGGACGCAGCGAGTTCGATTTCATCGGCGGCGCGACGGCGAGCTACACGTGGCAGCGGTGGCAGGTCGGCGCGCTCCTCGGCGCGAGCACGCTGGGGCTCTACGAGCAGGTCGCGATGCTCGGTCAGGTGCAGGGGCAGGTTCGCTTCTGACCGTCGCCGCGCGTTCGTTTCGCGCGGCGGAGCGTTCTGGTACGAAGCACCCCGCTTCATGAGCCAGCGCGCGTTCACCCTGGGCCGCTCCCGTCCCCTCACCCCCGCCCCCGGCGACGCGCCCGCATGGACGCTCGCCGCCCACCACCTCGTCACGCACGGCGTCTGCGTCGGCATGACCGGCAGCGGCAAGACCGGCCTCTGCGTGGTGCTGCTCGAAGAGGCCCTGCGCTCGCGGGTGCCCGTGCTGGTGATCGACATCAAGGGCGACCTCGCGAACCTGCTGTTCACGTTCCCCTCGCTCGGCGCCGACGAGTTCAAGCCCTGGGTCGACGCCGATGCCGCGCGTCGCGCGAACAGCACCGTCGACGCGGTCGCCGAGAGCACCGCCACGCGCTGGCGCACGGGCCTCGCGGGCTGGGGACTCACCCCCGACGACGTGCGCGCGCTGCGCGAGTCCGTGGCCTTCCGGGTCATCACGCCGGGCACCACGGCGGCCGAACCGCTCCACGTGCTCTCGGCCCTCGAAACACCGGGAACGCTCTGGGCCGACGACGAAGAGACCGCGCGCGAGTCGCTCTCCGCGGCGCTGTCGCTGCTGCTCCGGATGATCGACCACGAGGCCGACCCCGCGCGCAGCCGCGAGCACGTGCTCCTCGCGCTCCTCGCGGAACGCAGGCTCCGCGCGGGTCAGCCCGCAGACCTCGAGAGCCTCGTGGCCGACCTCCAGCGCCCGCCCATCGCGCGCGCCGGCGCGCTCCCGCTCGACGATTTTCTCCCGCCCTCGAACCGCACGTCGCTCGCGCAGGATCTCAACACCCTCATCGCCTCGCCCACGTTCTCGACCTGGCGCATGGGCGCACCGCTCGACCCCGCCGCGTGGTTCGCGCCGCGCGACGACGGACGCACGCCCGCGGTGATCCTCTCCGTCGCGCACCTCGACGACAGCGAGCGCATGCTGGTGCTCTCGCTCGTGCTCGAACAGATGCTCGCCTGGGTGCGCACCCTCGCGGGCACGAGCGACCTGCGCGCGATGGTGCTCTTCGACGAGGTGTTCGGGTTCCTCCCGCCGCACCCCGCGTCGCCGCCCACGAAGCGTCCGCTCATGGCGCTGCTCAAGCAGGCCCGCGCCTTCGGCGTCGGCGTCGTGCTCGCCACGCAGAACCCCATGGACCTCGACTACAAGGCCCTCTCCAACGCGGGCGTGTGGTTCGTCGGAAGGCTCCAGACCGACGCCGACCGCACGCGCGTGGTCGAGGGCCTCGCGGGCACTTCCACCGCGGGCGACGCCGTCGATGCGGGCGGCCTCGGCGAGCTGCTCAAGTCACTCCCCGGCCGCACCTTCTACGTACGCAACGTCCACGACCCCGCCGCGTCTCCGCTCCTCGAAACGCGCTGGACGCTCTCGTGGCTCCGCGGCCCCCTCACGCGCCAGGAGCTCCGTCGCCTCGCGGCCCCGCTGCGCCCCGCCACGGCCCCCGCAGCGCCCGTCGCCCCCCCCGTCGCCCCCCCCGCCTCTCCGTCCGTCGCCCCCGCCGTCGCAGCGCCCTCTGCGCTCCCCGTAGCGCCCGCAGCGCCCCTCGCGCCGACGCGCGTGCAGGAGGCTCTTCCGTCGGCCTCTGCGTCGACGCCCATCGCCCCCGAAGGGTGGCGCACGTGGCACGCGCCTGCCCCCGCGAACGTCACGCCCGACCGATGGATCTACCGCCCCTGGGTGGCCGCGACGATCGTGGCCCACATCCGCGACGCGAAGCTCGGCGTGACCGCGAACCGCATGATCCGCGCGATGGCGCCGATGCTCGACGACGGTCGCCCCGACACCTCGAAGGGACGCGTCTTCGCCGCCGAGCAGTTCGCCGCCGCCGCGCTCCCCGGCGCCTCGTACGCGCCGCTGCCCGACGCGCTCGCCCGACGCAACGGCCCCGCGACGGTGCAGCGCGCGCTGCGCGAGGAGGTCTACCGCACGCTCCAGGTGTCGGTGCTCGTGCACAAAGACCTCTCGCTCGTGGCGTCGCCCGATGAGGCGCCCGCGTCCTTCGCGCAGCGTGTGGCCGCCGAGGCGACGCGCACGGCCAACGCCGCCGCGCAGGAGATCACCACGAAGTACGGCCCGAAGATCCAGCACGCGAACGACGAGCTCACGCACGCCCGCGACGCCCTCGTGGCGCTGGAGAACAACCTCCCCGCGGGGGGCGCGCTCGCGTCGGCGGCGGCGCTGCTACGCGGCGGCAAGCGGGCCCTCGCGCGCCTCGAAACGCAGCAGGATCGCATGGGCGACCGCGTGACGAAGGCCCGCCGCGAGGTGGCCGACGCCGAGTCGGCGCTCCGTGAGCTCGTAGCGAAGCGCGACGCCGAGATCGCGAACCTTCAGCGTGAGGCGCAGCTCGCGGTGAACGCCATCGAGTCGCGCGCCCTCGCCGCGAAGAAAGACGACATCGAGGTCACCGAGGTCGGCGTCGCCTGGGTGCCCACGCCGCGCTGAACCGCGATTCAGTCGCGCTGAACCGTGATTCAGCGGTCGCCGCGGAGCACCGCGAGAAAGCCGTCGCCGTAGGTCTCGATGCGCGCCGGGCCGAGCCCCGTGATGCCCGCGAGCTCGGCGGCGGTGCGCGGTCGCCGCGCGGCCATCTCCTGCAGCGAGCGGTCGAAGGCCACCACGTACGCGGGAAAGCCCTTCTGCCGCGCAACCTCGTTGCGGTGCGCGCGAAGCCGTTCGAAGAGCGCCGCATCGAAGCTGAGCGCGGGCTTCGCACTCGCCGCCGCGGGGGACGTCGCCGCGCCCCGCACCCGTCGACGCTCCGTGCGGGGAAGCCGGAAGCGCAGCGGATCCTTCGAGCGCATCGCCTCCCAGCCCGCGCGCGTGAGCACGGGCACCGGGTGCTCCGTAGGCGTGAGGTCGACCCAGCCCGCCGCGAGCGTGCCGCGCAGGAGCGCGACGATCCACTCGTGCGAGCGGTCTTTGAGCAGCCCGAAGGTGCTGAGCTTCGTGAACCCGAAGCGCTCGGTGCGCGCGTTGGTCACCCCGCGGAGCATCTCGGCCACCGACTGCACGCCGGCCCGTTGATCGGCGCGCGCCACGCCCGCGAGGGCCATGCGCACCACGGTGCTGACCTCGGCGCGGTCGCTCTCTTCGGCGCCGTCGGCGTCGAGGGCCACGCAGATGTCGCAGTGGCCGCAGCCGCCGAGGATCTCGTGCTCGTCGCCGAAGTACCGGAGCATGAAGTCGTGACGGCACGTGCCCGCGTCGAGGTAGCGCAGGAGGTCGCGGAACATCCGCCACGCGCGCGCGGCCACCTGCGGGTCGGCGGGCTCGCCCTCGGCGCCCATGTGACAGAGCCGTCGGCGCAGCGCGATGTCGTTGCCCGCGCAGAGGAGCATCCCGTGGGCCTCGGCGCCGTCGCGCCCCGCGCGGCCCACCTCCTGGTAGTACGACTCGATGCTCGCCGGCGGCTGGTGATGCACCACCACGCGAATGTCGGGACGGTCGATGCCCATGCCGAACGCGTTGGTCGCCACCACCACGTCGAGCGAGCGCTTCGCGAAGCGTGACGACACCGACGAGCGCGTCTCGGCGTCGAGGCCCGCGTGGTAGGGGGCCGAGTTCCACCCGCGCTTGCGGAGGTCTTCGGCGAGGGCCTCGGCGTTCTTGCGCGTGGCCGCGTACACGATGCCGCCGCCCCGCGGCCGTGAGGGATCGCCGAGCACGCGCGCGAGCTCATGGCGCACGAGGGCGCGCGACTCCGTGGGCCCCTCGACCGCCCGCGCCGCGAGGTGGAGGTTTGGCCGCGCGAAGCCCCGGAGCACCACCTTCACGGGCTGCTCGGTGAGCCCCAGCCGTTCGAGAATTTCGCGGCGCACGTCGGGGGTCGCCGTGGCCGTGCACGCGAGCACGCGCGACGGGCGGAGCCGTTCGAGCAGGTCGCCGATGCGGAGGTAGTCGGGCCGAAAATCGTGGCCCCACATCGAGATGCAGTGGGCCTCGTCGATGGCGACCATCGAGATGCGAATCTGCGCGCAGAGGTCGACGAAGCCGTCGTAGCCGAGGCGCTCCGGGGCTACGTACACGAGCTTGAAGCGCCCCGCGCGGAGGTCGCGCATGCGGGCGCGGCGCACCTCGGGGTCGAGCGTCGCGGCGAGGTACGTCGCGGGAATGCCGCGCGCCGTGAGGGCCTGCACCTGGTCTTCCATCAGGGCGACGAGCGGGGAGATCACCAGCGCGGTGCCGTCGAGCAGCGCCGCGGGAAACTGGTACGTGAGGCTCTTGCCGCCGCCCGTCGGCGCCACGACGAGCACGCGCCCGGGGTCGCCGAGGAGCGCGTCGATCGCCTCGCGCTGCCACGGGCGAAACGCGCTCAGCCCGAAGCGTTCGCGGAGCATGCGCTCGCGAGCGTCACCGTCGCCGCGCGTCGAAAGGGAGTCGTCCATCGGCCTCACACCGCAGCGCCGTCGGGGCCGCGGAGGCGCTCTCATAACACCAGTCGCGCGGCGCCATCACACCCCCGTGCGCGCGCCGCGCCGACACCGTGACATTCTCCGACCAGGGCCCGTTGCGCGAGGTGTCTCTCGTCGCACTCACGCCGCGGCCGAGGCGCGGCCCTCGGTGACCTGCGAGATGGCGCGCGCGAGCTGGAGCTGCTTCGGCGAGGCGCTCATGCGCGTGAGGCGATCCTGCGTGGCGGCGATGGATTCGGCGACCGCGGTGGCCTCGGCGGTGTTGCGGGGCTTCACGTCGAGCGAGCGGATCCAGGTGATGAGGGCCATCGCGACGAGCTCGGCGGAGGCCATGTCGGGCGCGGTCTGCGCGGTGGTCACCCAGAAGCGACGGCGACGGTTCGCGGGGTCCGTGCGGAACATGTCGAGGCGCACGCGGCGCTCGCCCTCGCGGGCCTCGAAGGTGAAGGTGTACTCGCCGGCGCGGAACGACTTCTTCGCGATGTTCTTCATGATCCGTCTCCGTAGGTGCTGCGTGCGTTCAGGGGTCTTGCGGGCGGCTGTTCAGCGCCGCGTGGGAACGGATGTACAGCGCCTCGCACACGGAACAAAAAGAACGGCGACGAATGTTCAGTGCCCGCGCGCCGGGCCGCTGAAACGTAGGGTTTTCTGGGAGATTCCTGCTTGTGCGCAGGGCCGCGTCGGCGACACTCACCGCGGGGAGGGACCGGATCCGCCGCCGCGCGCGACCGCCCTCCGCCCCATTGGAGCACTGAACAATGTCCGACCACGCAGGCCTCACCCTCGACGAACGCCAGGAGATCGACGCGTTCTACGAACTGCTCCGACTGGGGGGGCACTACGAGCTCCTCGGCGTCGAGCGCGCGGCCGACCCCGACGCGATCCGCCACGCCTACAACGCCCGCACGCGACGCTTCCACCCCCGCGCGTTCTCCGGGCAGATCCCCGCGACGTACCAGCAGCGCCTCGACGCGATCCTCGCGGCCCTCGACGAAGCCCACACCGTGCTCGCCGACCCCGTGCGCCGCTACCTCTACGACCAGGAGATCGCGAACCGCCCGCCCGTCGACCCCGCCGCCGCGCGCGCCGCGATGCTCAACAAGCGCACGCCCGTGCACCCCTTCGCCAACGTGGGCAAGCGCACGCCCCTCCCCGGCTCGCTCACGCCGCCCCACAGCGCGCGCCCGCACGTCACGCCCTCGGCGCCCGTGGCCCCGCCCGAGCCCGACGCCCACGCGCGCGGCCCCCGCGCGAACCCGAACTTCACCGATGTGGTTCCTTCGAGCCGCCGCACGCCCGCGCTCCCCTACGCGCCGCCGCAGGTCGAGCGCCCCATCACGGCGCCGCACCCCACGATGCCCATGAAGCAGACGGGCGCGTTCCAGTCGCCCGCGAGCACCGTGCCCGCCACGCCCTCGCAGATCGCGCAGAAGCAGACCGGGAGCTTCACCGCGCAGCCCACGCCCACGCCCGAAGCGCGCGCGGGCTTCCGCCTCCCGACGCCGCCGCATGGATCGCGCAGCGTCGCGACGCCCGTGGCCCTCACGCCCGTGAGTCTTCCCGGTGCCGACGCGCGCCCCGTCGATCAGCGCGTCGAGCAGCTCGAAGCGCAGGTGACCTCGCTCCAGGGAGAGGTCTCGACGCTCCTCGCCGAGGTCGAGCGCCTCGCGGTGTCGGTGCAGCTCTCCATCGCCTACGCGCTCGAACCGCAGGGCGTCCGTCAGGAGCAGCTCATGACCGCGGGACAGGCCCTCGTCTCGACGCGCGTCGTGGTGGCCACCCTCCTCGCGCGCCGCGAAGAAGCCGCAGGCCGCTGGGACGCCGCCGCCGCCCTCTGGCAGCGCGCTTCGAAGGCCCGTCCCGGTGAGGTGATGCTCCTCGTCCGCGCGGCCGACGCGCTCCGCAAGGCCGGCGCGAACCTCGACACCGCCGAGGCCCTCGCGCGTCAGGCCATCCAGCTCGACCCCGACTGCGCCGAAGCGCACGCCGCGCTCGCCGTCATCGAGACCCGCCGTCGCAACTCGATCTGACCCGTCGCGCGCCGCTCAGCGCGGGCCGAAGGCGCCCTCCCACACCGCGCGCACCGCAGCCTCGCGCGCGTCCCCCTCGCCCACCGCCGCGAGCGACCGCATCGCCCTCGCCACCCGCTCGTACTCCGCGCCCGCCCCCGCGGAGACCAGCGTGAGCGCCGCGCCCCGCACGATCTCCTCCTCCTGGGTCATGCGACGCATCCACGCGGGCTCGCCCGACAACACCGCGTCGCGCCGCGCGGGCAGGCCGTTCCACGCCTCGGCCATCGCGTCACGCTCCGTCGCCCCGTGGAGCACCGCCGCCGCCGCGCGCACCGTCGCCCGCGTCGCGCCCTGCGCCGAGGTCACCCAACCGAGCACCGCGCCCACGCGCGCCACGCGCCGATCGGCGGCCACCGCAGGCCCCGACAGCGCCGCGTCGAGGGGAACCGGCGCGAGCTCCCAGTCGCCCTGCGCCACAAACCACCGTGCCGGTCCGACCGCCGCCGCGAGCGCCGTCACGGTCGAATCGTTCGGTACCGAACCATCGGCCACACCCCGCACGATCGACGGTGCCAGAAGCCGTTGCCAGCGGATCGCCCTCGCCCACGCCTCCCGATCGTCCGCCCCCGTACGAAGCGCCGCGACGGCCACCCCGGGCGCGGCCGCGACGCGGGCCGTCCACGTCTCCAGCGAGCCGTCGAGCCACACGCGCGCGGTGCCCGCGGTGGCCCACGCGTCGGCCGCTGCGAGCAGGTCCCACCAGGTCCAGTAGGCGGGGTCGCGTTCGAAGCGCACGCGGGCCGGGGGTGCCTCGCCGAGCGCCGCCGTCACCCGCGCGTCGGTGGCCGTCTGGTGGGCGCGCACCTCGACGGGCACGGCGCGCACGGCCTCGGCGCGGTAGCCCAGCACCACCACGTCGAGGGCCACGGGCACCATCGCGGGTGCCACCTCGGGCAGCGCGCGGAGCTCGTCGCGCAGGGCCTCCGACGTGCGGGGCGCGGGCGCGAGCGCAGCTCCCTCGGAGACCGCCGCGAGGGCCGTGGTGGTGACCGCCGCGAGGTCGACCTCGCCCCGTCGCATGGACTCCCGCAGCGCCCGCGCATCACGCCACGGAACGGTGGTCACGCGGCACCGGCACGCGCGCTCCACCGACCGCCGCGCGTCGCCGTCGAACCACGCGCGCAGCGAGGCCTCGTCCGGCAGCGCCACCCGCACGAGCGCGTCACGGGGCGGCGCCGGGCGCGTCTTGCGTTCGGCGAGCACGGCCAGCGTGAAGATCCCCACGGCGATGCCCACCCGTTCGAGAATGCGCCGCGAGGGCGATGGTACGGGCTCGAACCGTTCCCCCCCGGGTTGCGCGGTTCCCTCGCGAACGGAGGCCTCTGCGCGATCGTACGGAACCGAACCTTCTTCGCCGGGCACGGTGAGCGTCCGGTCGGCGCCGGGCTTCATCGACGGCACGGCCACGCGGTCGCGCAGGGCCTCGACGGCGGCGCGCAGGGCCTCGCGGTCGGCGCGCGCGCCGGCCGACGCGAAGGCGCGCAGGAGGGCGTCGCGGAAGCTCCGGGCGTCGGGCCAGCGGTCGTCGCGGTCCGACGCGGTGGCCTTCGCGAGCACCGCGGCGAGCTCGGCGTGGGCGATGGGTTCGCGGCGCACGCGTCCCTCGCGCACGTCGTCGAGCGCGACGCGTCCCTCGACGGAGGGAAACACCCGCCGTCCGGTGAGCGCCTCGTAGAGCATCGCGCCCACGGCGAAGAGGTCGGCCCGCGCGTCGAGGGCCTCACCGCGCGCGTGCTCCGGGGCCATGTACGCGTACTTGCCGCGCACGCCGCCGTCGGGCTCGACGCGGGCGGCCACGGTGGCGATGCCGAAGTCCGCGAGCTTCACCTCGCCCGCCGCGCCGAGGAGCACGTTGTGGGGAGACACGTCGCGGTGCACGAGCCCGAGCGGCGCGCCGTCGGAGCCCCGGAGCGCGTGCACGTACGCGAGGCCGTCGAGCAGTTCGAGGAACACCCACGCGAGCGCGTCGAGCGAGGGGCGCTCGTGGCGGAGCAGCGCCGCGAGGTCGCAGCCGTCGACGAGCTCCATCGCGAGAAAATAACGGTCGCCGCTGCGGCCGAACTCGTAGACCTGCACCACGTTGGGGTGGTGGAGCCGCGCCGCGATGCGCGCCTCTTCGACAAACATCGCCACGGCCTCGGCGTCGTTCGAGAGCGACGGGAGGATGCGCTTCACCACGAGGTCGCGCGTGATGCCCTCGGCGCCCACGAGCTCCGCGCGGAACACGTCGGCCATGCCGCCGGCGCCGAGCCGTCGCACGAGGCGGTAGCGGCCTGCCTGGTCGTCTCGCACGGCGCGACCCTACCCCGGCCGGGGCCGCACTGTCGCGGGGCCTGTGCGGTACCGCTTTCGCCCGGATGCCCTTACAGTCCGCGCCCCCCGCGATGCTCGTACCGATCCGCCGCAACGCCTCGACGCCCGCGCGCAACCTCCGCGCGTTTCTCCCCACGACCCGCGAAGAGATGGAGGCGCGCGGCTGGGACGCGCTCGACATTCTCATCGTCAACGGCGACGCCTACGTCGACCATCCCGCCTTCGGCGGCGCGCTCATCGGGCGCTTTCTCGAAGCGCGTGGCTTTCGCGTCGGCATGATCGCGCAGCCCGACTGGCGCACGACCGACGACCTGCTGCGCATGGGGGTTCCGCGGCTGATGGTGGGCATCACCGCGGGCAACCTCGACTCGATGCTCAACAAGCTCACGGCGCAGAAGAAGGTGCGCAACGAGGACCAGTACTCGCCCGGCGGCCGCACGAACATGCGCCCCAACCGCGCGGCGACGGTCTACGCGAACCTCGCGCGGCAGGCCTTTCCCGGCGTGCCCATCGTGCTCGGGGGCATCGAGGCCTCGCTCCGTCGCATCGCCCACTACGACTACTGGAGCGACTCGGTGCGACGCTCCATCGTGCTCGATTCGAAGTGCGACCTGCTCATCTTCGGCATGGGCGAGCGGCCCGTGTGGGAGGTCGCGAAGCGGCTCCGTGACGGCGAGCCCATCCGCGCGATTCGCGACGTGCGCGGCACCGCCGTGGCGCTGCGCAAGGGCGAGTGGGAGCACCTCCCGCGCAGCCGTCACGTCAACGACGGCCACGTGCTCTTTCTCCCTTCGTACGAAGAGGTCTGCGCCTCGAAGGAGCAGTTCGCGGAGATGTCCCGCGCCTTTCAGTACGAGACCAACCCGGGCAACGGGCGCCCCCTCGTGCAGCCCCACGGCCACGAGGCGGTGTACTTCAATCCCCCCGCGGTGCCCCTCGACACCGGTGAGATGGACGCCCTCTACGACCTCCCGTTCACGCGCGTGCCGCACTGGTCGTACGACGCGCCCATCCCCGCCTACGAGACCGTGAAGCACTCCATCGTGACGATGCGCGGGTGCTTCGGCGGCTGCACCTTCTGCTCGATCACCGAGCACGAGGGGCGGCGCATCTCGTCGCGCTCGGCCGAGAGCGTGCTCCGCGAGGTGCGCGCGCTGCGGCGCATGGAGGGCTTCTCGGGCGTCATCTCCGACCTCGGCGGCCCCACGGCGAACATGTACCAGATGGAGTGCCGCGACGAGCGCATCGAGAACGCGTGCCGACGGCTCTCGTGCGTGCACCCCGAGATCTGCGAGAACCTCAAGACCGACCACGGCCCGCTCATTCAGCTCATGAAGCGCGTGCGCAAAGAGGAGGGCGTGAAGAAGGTCTTTCTCGCGTCGGGCGTGCGCTACGACCTCGCCGAGCGCTCGCCGGAGTTCATCCGCGAGCTCGCGGTGCACCACACGGGGGGACAGCTCTCCGTCGCGCCGGAGCACTCGAACGACGAGGTGCTCGACAAGATGAAGAAGCCCGCCGTGGCGAGCTACGAGCGCTTCGAAGAGCAGTTTCAGTGCGCGTCGGAGCAGGCGGGACGCGATCAGTTTCTCGTGCCGTATTTCATCTCGGGCCACCCCGGCAGCACGCTCAAGAGCATGGTCGACCTCGCCGTGTGGCTGAAGTCACGCAACATGCGCCCGCGCCAGGTGCAGGACTTCATTCCCACGCCCATGTCGATCGCCACGGCGATGTACTACACGGGCCTCGATCCGCTCACGCGCACGCCGGTGTTCACCGCCCGCGACATGCACGAGAAGCAGCTCCAGAAGGCGCTGATCATGTACTGGGACCCGACCTGGCACGACCTCACGCGCGAGGCGCTCCAGAAGGTCGGCCGCCGCGACCTCATCGGCACCGGACCGCACTGCCTCGTGCCGCCCGCGTCGGGCAAGGGCGCGCTGCCCATCCGTCTGCGCGAGCGCGCGCAGGCGAGGGCTCACGCGAACCGCCCGCCCGCGAAGCGCTGATCGGTTCAAAAGCGCGCGTTGTTGTAGGTCACGTCGTAGCCGCGCGTGGCGCCCGTCGGGTGCAGCGGCGTGACCTCGCAGGTCGTACGCCCCGACGCATCGACGCGCGTGCGCACGTCGACCACGCGCCACATCGCGCCCACGAGCGGGTTCGTGTCGCCCGTGAACGCGGGCACCGTGTCGGGCGCCTCGCCGTAGGTCGCCACGCGACGGCCCGAGCAGTAGATGTTCACGAGCGGCCGCGCGACCGTGCCCGAGAAGTTGTGCACCATCACGCGGAACACCTCGCCGTCGCGGGGCGCGTCGACGTTGATGTTCTCGGGCGATCCGATGGCCTTCGAGAGGTTGTTGTCGATGTCGAGGCGCGGGTTCGCGCAGAAGCCCAGGGCCGTCCACTCGGGGCCGTGGGGACCGCTCGCGCAGGCCGTGAGCGGCGACGCGCGGTAGCCCCAGTCGGCGCGCGGAACCATGCCTCCGTCGCTGTTGGCGCCGCGGATCGTGGCCTCGCAGTTGTGCCAGCCGCATACCGACGGAGATGGCGAGAACACGTCGCGCCCCATCGGGTACCAGCTCCCCGCGAAGCCCGGTCGCGAGAGAAAGAGGTCGAGGTCGACGGTGGTGTTCTCGGGGTAGCACATCTCGACGCGGAGCCCCGGTCCCTCGACGTGCACGAGCCAGGTGCAGGTGAGCGTGCGGCCCATGCCCGTGACCACGGTGAGCGTCACGCGGTAGTCGCCCGAGAGCAGCGGGGTGAACGTGGCGGTCTCGGCGTTGCCGTCGCGCACGGTGAAGCTCGGCGTGGTCGAGAGGCGGTCGCAAGGTCCGCCCTCGACGGTCCACCGCCAGGCGCGCGCGGGACCGGGGTAGAAGTCGCGTCCGCGTAGCACGTAGTCCGCGAAGGGGCGCCCGTCGGCCACGCGGGAATCTCCGGGCGCAGGGCACGTGATGGGGCAGTCGTTCTGCTGCGAGCACCCGTCGCAGAGGTTGTCGAGGCCGTTGCAGACGTCGGGACGCGGAACGATTCCGCCCACGCACGCGCCCCATCGTCCGGTCATCGCGCAGAGCTGCGCGCCGTCGGCGCAGGCCCCCACGCCGCGTCGCCCCGGAGGTCCCGCGAAGCACGGCTGCACCGCGCCGGGCTCGCACGCGCAGCCCTCGTCGACGAGCCCGTTGCAGTTGTTGTCGGCGCCATCGCCGCAGCGCTCGACCGCACCGCATCCGTCGGCCACGGGCACACACACGTCGGGCGCATCGGACGCATCGCGCACGTCGACCACGTCGGGGACGTCGGGCGCATCGAACACGTCGGGCGCATCGAACACGTCGGGAATGTCCGACGCATCGGGCGCATCGAACACGTCGGGAATGTCCGACGCGTCGAACACGTCGGAAGAATCCGACACGTCGGGAATGTCCGACGCATCGGGCGCATCGAGGAGCGCACCATCGGGGACGCGCAAACCCGTGCGCGCACCGCACGCCGAGAGGAACAACGCCACGACCCCGAGCACCCGTAGAGGCTTCACGGGGCGCACGGTATCGCAGCGGTCAGCAGCTCGTCATGCCGCCGTCGATCACGAGCACCTGGCCGGTCATGAACGACGAGGCCTCGCTCGCGAGAAAGAGCGCCCCGCCCGCGATCTCGTCGGGCTGGCCGTAGCGCCCGAGCGGTGTCTTGCGGAGCACCTCGGCGACGATCGCGTCGTTCTGCACGATGGCCGACGAGAGGCGCGTCTCGATGAGCCCCGGCGCGAGCGCGTTCACGCGGATCTTCGACGGGCCGAGCTCGTACGCGAGGGTCTTCGTCATCGAGACCACGGCGGCCTTGGTGGCGCCGTAGACGCCCTGCATCGGCGCGGCTTCGAGGCCCGCCACGCTCGACACGTTCACGATGGAGCCGCCCGCGTCGCGCGCGCGGAGGTGACGCGCGACCTCGCGGGCCATCCAGAAGTAGCCCTGGAGGTTGACCTCGAAGGTCTTGGCCCACGCGCCCATGTCGGTGTCGATCATGGGGCCGAAGTAGGGGTTGGTGGCGGCGTTGTTGACCAGCACGTCGACGGCGCCGAAGCGCTCGACGGCGGACCGCACGAGGGCCTCGCACTGGGCTTCGTGACCGGTGTGTGCGGCCACGGCGAACGCGCGGTCACCGAGCGAATCGGCGACGGCCTTCACGCCATCGAGCTTGCGCGCGGCGAGCACCACGCGGCCGCCGTGGGCCACGAAGGTGCGGGCGATCGCCTCGCCGATGCCGCGGCTCGCGCCGGTGATGATCGCGACCTTGCCCTCCAGGGTGATGCTTGCCATCGGTGCTGTGCGTCTCCTCTCTACGGTTGCGCTGCGCGGGTGTTGTAACGTGCGCGCCGCGCGGGGCGAAGCGCGAAGCTCACGCCGCGCGAAGGCCGCGAGGTGCGCGATGCTCGAGGAGATCCGGGAGTCGTCGGTGGTGGCCGGCGGCGTGCGTTTTCACTACGCGACGGCGGGAAGGGGGCCGCTGGTGCTGCTGCTCCACGGCTTTCCCGAGCGGTGGTTCTCGTGGCGCGCGCAGATCCCCGCGCTCGCCCGCGCGGGCTTTCGCGTCGTGGCGCCCGACCTCCGTGGCTACGGGCTCAGCGAACATCCCGCGACGGGCTACACGCTCCCCGCGCTCGCCGACGACGTGGCCGCGCTCATCGCGGCGCTCGGTGAAGACGAAGCCGCAGTGGTCGGTCACGACTGGGGCGGCGCGATCACGTGGGAGGCCGCCGCGCGACACCCGCAACGGGTGACCCGCTACGCGGTGCTGAACTGCCCGCGCGCGCAGGTGCTCTTCGAAGAGGCCCTCGCGTCGCGCGAACAGCTCGCACGCAGCGGATACATTCTGTTCTTCAACATCCCGTGGCTGCCCGAACGGCTGCTCACGCGCGACGGCGGCGAGGGCGTGCTCCGTCGCATGCGCGCGATGGGCGGCGCGGTTCCCCCCGCGCTCGTGGAGTCCGTGCGCGGAACCTTCGCGTCACCCGAGACGCTTCGCCCGGCGCTCGCGTACTACCGCGAGGCCGCGCGGCGCGCGTTCTCGGGCGGACTGCGCCACGCCCCGGTGCTGCGCCAGCCCGGGCTCCTCGTGTGGGCCGAGCGCGACGTGGTGCTGGGCAACGCGCTCATCGCACCGCACACGCGCCACGCGCTCGACCTCGAGATCCGCCGCGTCCCCGACTGCGGCCACTTCGTTCAACAGGAACAGCCCGAGACCGTGAACCGCATCCTCGCCGAATGGCTCCTGCGGCGCACCCGATGACCTACGCCATGCCCGGAGCGACGGTCATCACGCACCGCCCCGCGAACCACCACTTCGCGACGCACCCTCCGTCGCTCGGCCACTGAATCGACATCGACACGGGACCCTCACAGATCACCATGCCGCCGCGGCGCCCCATCTCTGCCCACTTCCAACGCTTCATCGTGTCCTGCACACTCGATCGGTGGCGCGTGCGGGGCCTTGAGCAGCGCCGTAGCGTTCTGGCGAATTTCGTCCGCACCGCCGAAGCACCTTCCCGCGTCGAAGCGCCACCCAAGGGTCGCGGTCCCTCGCGATCCAAACCACTCGACCCATGAGCGCCGACGCCCGCCGACAGCCTCCTCCGGTACCGCCCGAGGCCCTCCGCCGCCGCGTTTCTGCGTCCGAGGCGCCCTCCCTCGACGCCCACGTCGAAGCGCTCCCGCCGCCCGTTCCGCCCGAAGCCCTCGCCCGCGCGCACCGTCGCGCCGCACCGCCGCCCGTGCCCGCCGCGGCCCATGCGCGCCGCCGCACGCTCACCGTCGCCACCACGCCCGCCACCGAAGAGCACGGCGACCTCGTCGAGGCCGCGCGCGCCGGGAGTGTCCGCGCGTTCAACACCCTCGTGCTGCGCTTTCGCCCGCGCATCCTCGCCCTCGCGCTGCACCTCACGGGCAGCGCCACCGACGCCGACGACATCGCGCAGGACGTCTTTCTCAAGGCCTACGAGCACCTCCCGCACTTCGAGGGCCGCAGCGCGTTCTTCACCTGGCTCTACCGCATCGCCGTGAACCGCTCGCTCCAGGTGATCCAGAAGCGCCGCGTGCGCACGGGCCCCGACCTCGACGACCCCCGCGTCTCCCTCGCCGTCGCCGTCGACGCAGGCGGCGCCCCGCAGCGCGCGCTCGAACTCCGCGAGACCTACGCCCAGCTCGTCGCGGCCTTCGACCGCCTCTCGCCGCTGCTCCGCACCACCGTGGTGCTCACCACCCTTCAGGGCCTCACGCACCCCGAGGCCGCCGCGGTGCTCAACACCACGGAGGGCACCATCGCGTGGCGCATGCACGAAGCCCGCGACCAGCTCCGACGCGCGCTCGACGAGGCCGCACGACGCCCCGCCGAGGCGCCTCCCGTGACCCAGATCGCGCGACGCAGCGCGCGCCGCACGACGGCCCCCGCACGCGATCCCGACGCCGCGAGCTGCGCCCTCGCCCTCGCCCTCACCTCGGTGGTCTACGCCTGATCCAACGGCCTCGCGACGGTGGTATAGGTCGCCGCCGTGTCGACCTCCGCCCCCGACGATGAGCCCCCCGTTCCTTCGACCGGCACCGTCGACGAAAGCACGCTGGTGCCCGTCGAACGCGACCGACGCTTCGTGGTGCGCCTCGTGGGACTGATGCTCGTCGGGCTCCTCGCAGCGGCCTTCGTGGGCGCGAAAATCAAGGGCTTCGCGGGCACCTGCGGCGCGGGGCTCATCCGCCCCGGATCGAGTGTCATTCCGCCCGAGGGGCGCCGCTGATCAGCGACGCAGCGTGACGCCCGCCTCCGTCGACGACACGTCCGCAGGGCCCGTCGTGACCGCGGTGTTGGTGGGCTGCGCGGCGACGTCGCGCGCATCGCCCTCGCGGGGATAGAGCGGCGCCGCAGGCCACGCCGCGAACTCCGACGCGCGCGGAGACACACGGACCGTGTCGTAGCGTTCGAGCAGCCCCGGCACCGCGTCGACGCCGCTGCGCTGATGGATGCGTGCGCACTCATCGACCGTGAGCCGCTTCGGTCCCGTCACCGCGGCGAGGCTCGCGTCGGCGTCCATGAGCAGCCACGGGCGATCGGGGCCCATGTTGTCGGGGTGCCACGGCTGGTCGAGGAGGATGTGCCCCGCCTCGTGCGATTGCGTCCACGCCTCGCGCTCCGCGGAGATGCCCGCGCGGTCGATGAGCAGTCCGTTGACCCACGTGCCCGCCGCGCCTTCGACGAAGGCCTCGCCGATGCGCGTGCCGCGCGCGAAGCGGTTGATCACCAGCAGGTCGACGGTGCGCGGATCGTCGTCGCCGAGGGGCTTCACGAGCGCGCGCTCTTCGAGCGTGCCCGACGCAGAGTTCAGGTTGTTGAACTCGTCGATGCCGTCGCGAAGGTCGACGCGCCCGATCGCCACGGACTGCTGCGCGTCGGTGCTCAGCGGGTTCGTTCCCACGGGCGCGAAGCTCGCGAGGTGGCCCGAACGGTCGCGCGCGACGAGGTCGGCGCTCCCCCACGCGCCGTAGTCGGTGCGGGGGTTCTCGGTCACGCGCACGGTGAACCCGCGGGCCCGCATCGCCGTCGCGAGCGCGCGCGCCGTGTCGATGGGACGCCATCCCGGCTGGAGCTGCACGGGCCCCACGGCCACGCTGTTCACCATCACGCGCACGGCGCCGCCCGCAGCCGCGAGCCCGTCGTTGTCGCCCACGGAGAGCAGCGCATCGCGCGCGGGTTCGGCGACGGTCACGTCCGCGCGCTCGGGGTCGCCCCAGGTCATCGCGCACTGGAGGTAGACCTCGTTCGCGATCGACACCTGACGTCGCGCGATGCGCAGCGCGCCCTCGTCGTCGTTGCCCACGACGGGGCCCGTGCGGTCGCCGCGCTGACGGAGCACCACGATGTGCCATCGCGCGCGACGCGCCGCGAGCGGTCCGTCTTCGTTGCCGGGGCGCCCGACGCGCAGGTCGCCGGTGGCCTCGCCCGCCACACCGGGACGCTGGTAGTGCACGCGCACACGATCCCGCAGCCCCACGAGCAGCGTCTGCCCTTGAACACCCGGCGCGCGCAGGTCGAGGTCGTCGCCCACGAGGCGCACGAAGCCTGATCGATGCGGCAGCCCCGACGTCGGACGCGCCAGCGCGAGGCCCGCGATCTGCCCGCGCAACGCGCCCGGCGCGAGCCCCACGGAGGCCGACGTTCCGAGCGCCTCGACGCGCGCGGTGGCCTGGCTCGACGCGCCCGGGTCCCACACCTCGACGCGCACGTTGTCGACGTCGCCCGAGACCTCTCCCCACGACGCGCGGCGCGGCAGCGTCTCGTCGGTGGTGATCTCGTGCGAGAGGCCCACGGCGTCGCGGTGTGCGAAGCGCGGCGCGTTGTGTCCGTCGAGCATCGTCGCGGCCACCACGGTGAGCTCCACCCGTTGCGATTCCGCGCCCGCGGAGAGGGTCACCGACGCGTCGCGGGCCCTCGCGCTCGCGGCCACGCCCACGAGCAAGACCTCCGCGCGCCCCTCGCGCACCGGCGCGTTGAAGCTCGTCGCGAGACCGCCCGGCGTCACGATGCGCACGCCGCCCTCGACGGACACACGCACCGCGCCCGTCGTGACGTTGCGCACGGTCACACGCACCACCTCGTCGTCGTCGGAGGGAGGCGCCGCGAGGTCGGGCACGCCGTCGTCGTCGTCGTCGTCGGCGTCGAGGGAGACGAGGGCCTCCACCGGGTCGCCCTCGCCCGTGGGCCACACGATCGACAGCGGCGACGACTGCGCGTGCGGCGTCGACGCCGGGGTCGCGAGCGCACCGAGGAGGACGAGCAGTCCGCACGAGACGGGGCGTTGCTTCACCGCGCGACCATACCGCGACGCGCGCGCGACGGGATACGCTCACCACCATGCGCAGACTGCCCTTCGCCGCCACGCTCCTCGCCATGGTCTCCACGGCCGCACCCGCCGCCGCGCAGACGCGCCTCTTCGCCGAAGACTGGGAGACCGACGCCTCGCGATGGCGCCCCGTCGATTCGAACCCCATCAACCTCCTGAGCGACGGCGCCGGAGGCACGTGCTCCAGCCGCTTTCAGCGCGAGACCGTGCTCATCGGCGGCGGACGCATCTTCACGCGCGCGGGCATTCCCGTGCGCGGCGGCGAGCGCTACTGCGTCACCGCGTGGATCCGCGGCTCCACGGGCACGCAGCCCTTTCTCGGCATCAACCTCTCGAACGCCGCGGGCGCCGTGGGGGCCGAGCACTGGCTCATGGGACGCGCGCCCTACAACAACAACTACGGCGGCAACGTGACCGACGCGCCCTCCGACGGCGCGTGGCATTGGCTCACCGCGGCCTTCACCGTCGAGAGCACCGCGACGCACATCGTGTTGAAGCACGAGCTCTTCTCCAGCGGCGCCGCGGGCACGGCCGACTTCGACGACATCCAGCTCTGGGAGGGCGGCTGTCCCTCGTCGCAGCAGGGCACGCCGCACGCGACCTGCGCCGCACCTGCAGGCGTGTGCAACCCGGGCGGCGTGTGCGTGCAGTGCCTCGCATCGAGCGACTGCGCGGGGTCGACGCCCGTCTGCGACACCGCGCGGAGCGTGTGCGTGCAGTGCCTCTCCGACAGCCAGTGCAGCGGTGCCACGCCGCGCTGTGACACCGCGCGGAGCGTGTGCGTCGCGTGCCGCACGAGCGCCGATTGCAGCGGCGCCACGCCGGCGTGTGACACGGGCACCGGCGTGTGCGTCGCGTGCCGCGGAGACTCCGACTGCGGCGGCTCGACGCCCGCGTGCACGACCACCGGCGCGTGCGGCGAGTGCTCGGCTTCGAGCACCGCGCGCTGCACCGGCGCGCGCGGCGTGTGTGACGTTGCGCGCGCCACCTGCGCGGCCTGCACGGCGACGAACAGCGCGGCGTGCACGGCCTCGGGCGATGGCGCGGCCTGCGTCGCGGGCGCGTGCGGATGCGCGACAGACCGCGACTGCGGCGACGCGACGTCGGGGCGCGTGTGCGACGCGAGCACGCGGCGCTGCGTGGCGGGATGCTCCCCCGCGATGGGACGCAACGGATGCCCCGCGGATCGCTTCTGCACGAGCGACGACGCGACGGGCGCCGCCGTGGGCACCTGCACCACGACCTGCAACTTCGACGCGGACTGCCGCCGCACCGCGATGGATCGCCCGCTGTGCCTCACCGGCGACGCAGCCCCCTCGGCGTGCGTGGCCTGCCGCGGCGACAGCGACTGCGCGGGACGCAGCGACGGGCGCACGCTCTGTGACCCCGACCGCTACACCTGCGTGGAATGCACCGCCGCGAGCACCTCGCGCTGCGACGCCACGATGCGCGGCGGACGCTGCCTCACGATGGGCACGTGCGGGTGCACCGCGGACGGCGACTGCGGCGGCGCGCGCTCGGGACGTGTGTGCGACGCGACGACGAGCGCGTGCGTTGCGGGCTGCCGCGAGGGCGGCAACGGGTGCCCCGACGGGATGCGCTGCGTGACGCCCACGGCGGGCGCTGCGGGCCGCTGCGAGGTCGCGCCCGACGCCTCCGTCGATGCGGGCGATGCGGCCGCCGATGGGGCGATCGCCGACGTGGCGATCTCCGATGTGGCAATCGCCGACGTGAGCGTTGCCGATGGGAGCACCTCCGACGTGAGCTCCTCCGACGCGGCCGTGGCCGACGTGGCCGTGGTCGATGCGGCGATCGATGCGGCGCCCGATGCGGCGCTCACGGGCGACTACTCGGGCGACGGCTGCGGATGCGCGGTGCCCGGGGCGCGAGACACGTCGCACGGCGCGCTGGGGCTCATGGCGCTCGCGGGCCTCGCGGTGGCGCGGCGCAGGCGGCGCTGAACTCGCGCGTTGCTCCCGGGCGAGCACGTCGGGTATACGCGCGGCCGTGAGAGAGCGACGGGTGTTCGCTGGGAGCGGGTCGCCGCTCCGAGAGGAAAGTCCGAGCTCCGAAGGCAGAGATGCAGGCCAACGGCCTGTGGGAGTGATCCCGAGGACAGTGCAACAGAGAAGAGACCGCCCGCACGCGATGACCGCAAGGGAGGCGCCTGCGAGCAGAGGGTGAAACGGCGAGGTAAGAGCTCACCGCGTCGCTGGTGACAGCGATGGCACGGCAAACCCCATCTGGAGCAAGACACAACAGGAAGCGCAGGGGAGACCCGAAAGGCTGTGCCGGCCGATGCTTCCGGGTATGTCGCTGGAGGCCGTCGGCAACGACGGTCCTAGAGGAATGAACGCCGCGCCCCGCCGGGCAACCGCGCGGGGCGTACAGAACTCGGCTTACAGTGCTCTCCCACCGGACACGGCCCCGACGCGGCTCACCCTGCGCTCGGGGCCGCGGCCGTTTTTGCGCCCGTCGTCACCGATCGTACGGTACCGAACCATCGCCCGCGCCTCGCACGGAATCACCGTTTTTGAAGCGCAACGCACGGTGGTTCGGTGGCGAACGATCGCTCAGTCGGTCACCCGTCCGCGGAACGCGATCTGGAGCACCTGACGCGCGAGGGCGGCGGCCTTGATGCGCCACACGGGGCCGTTGCCGACCATCACGCCGAACGACAGCCGGTGCCCCTCGCCCTCGGCGTTGCCCACGAACCAGGTGTACGCGGTGTAGGGCGCGTCCTGCGTGAGGGTGCCCGTCTTGCCGCCGACGGTGACGCCGTCGAGGTAGGGGCGACGCGCGCCGTCGTGAAAGCCGTGAAAGCCCGTGCCGTCGGTGACCGTGCGCAGCATCGAGCGCTGGAGCACCTCGGCCGCCTCGCGCGACACCGCACGCCGCCACGGACGAACGCCGCCGCGGGCCACGGTGACGCCGCGCGCGTTCTGGAGCGTGTCGATGATCCACGGGCGCAGCATCTCGCCGTCGCGCGCGATGCCCTGCGCGAGGAGCGCGCCGTGGAGGGGCGAGAGCGTGCTGTTCCAGAAGCCCGCGGAGGTGCGCGCGAAGCCGAGCGTGTCTTCGGGAATGGTGAACGCGCTCGTGGCCACCGGCGCGTCGAAGGGAATGGCCTCGCCGAAGCCCCACCGGCGCGCGGCGTCGGCCTCCTGCTCGGGGCGGAGCAGCTCCAGCGCGCGGCGCGCGAAGACCGTGTTGATCGAGCGCGCGAAGGCGTCGTGGAGGGTCACGCACTCGCGGTCGCGCTGCGGGTCGGCGACGAGGTCGCGTTCCATCAACCGATGAAAGCCGCCGGAGAAGCACGTGGGCTGCTCGGGGTTGAAGCCCCGCGCGAGGAGCGCCGAGCTCGTGACCACCTTGAAGACACTCGCGGCCGGTGCGTCGGCGGTGCGCGCGAGGTCGTTGCCCTGGCCTCCCGACGAGGCCCACACGAGCACGCGGCCCGTGTCGGTGTCCATCACCACGACGCTCGCCTGCGGGAGCTGATGGCGCGCGAGGAGGTTCACCGTCGCCCGCTGCCACGCGGGTTCGAGCGTGAGCTGCGCGCGGCGTCCGTCGGGCATGGTGACGGCGTAGCGTCCGTCGGTGCCGAGGCGTGCGGCGGCGGGGTTGAAGCCCGCGACCACCCCCGCGATGAGCGTGGGCTCCGCGGGACGCGGCGCGGCGGGCGACACCCCCGGCGTCTGCACCGAGGCCGTCACCAGGCCCGCGGGCCGCAGCCCCTCGATGCGTCGACCGAGGGCCACCACGGGCACCGCCGCGCCGAGAAGCGCCAGGGCCACCACCTTGCGGAGCGTGCGAGTCTTCACGGCCGCGTCGGTAACGAAATTCGCGCATCCCGGTCAACTTTCGGACCCGCGCGTCCCGTCCCCCGCTCCTACGGCCCAGCGGAAGCGCCTACACTGCTCGTCCATGGCGAATGACCCCGTGACGAGCCCCCACCGCGTGGTCGGCGTGGTGGTGCGGCCCAGCAAGGTGCCGGTCCTCGAAGAGGCCTGCCTTGTGGTGCTCTACGGCGAGTCGATCGGCCGACGCATTCCGCTCCGCGACGGCGCGATCACCGTCGGCCGCGCGAGCGTCTGCGACCTGCAGTTCGAAGAGGAGAGCGTCTCGCGCCAGCACTGCCGCATCGAGCCCTTTCGCGACGACCAGAACGTCGAGCGGTGGCGCGTCGTCGACCTGCAGAGCACCAACGGCACCTTCGTGAACGACCGCGCCGTCACCTCGCTCCAGCTTCAGCACGGCGACCGCCTCCAGATCGGGCGGACGATCTGCAAGTTCCTCGCGAGCGGCCACGTCGAGGCGGCCTACTACGAAGAGATCTACCGCCTCGTGACCACCGACGGACTCACGGGCCTCGCGAACCGGAGGGCCTTCTCCGAAGCCCTCGCGCGCGAGTTCGGACGCTCCGCCCGCTACGGCCGTCCGCTGAGCCTCGTGGCCATCGACATCGACCACTTCAAGCAGCTCAACGACACGCACGGCCACCTCGCGGGCGACGCCGCGCTCCGTCAGCTCGGCGCCGTGCTGCGCCACAACCTCCGCCGCGAAGACATCGTCGGGCGACTCGGCGGTGAAGAGTTCGCGGTGATCCTCCCCGAGATCGACCTCGCGAGCGCGCGCCTCGTGGCCGACAAGGTGCGCCGGCTCATCGCGACCTGCGGCTTCGAGTACGAGCGCACGCCGATGCACTTCACCATCTCCGCGGGCGTGGTGGCGCGCGAGGCCGACGACCGCGAGGCCGACGACATGATCCGCCGCGCCGACGCGCTGCTCTATCAAGCGAAGCGCTCGGGCCGCGACCGGGTCATCGGCTGAAACGGCTTGTACGAAGGGCTTTCGGGGGAACAGACGGACCGAGCACGGACGCGCGGGCTCAGCCCGGCGTGAGGCCGCCGCCCTGCGCGGGCACGACGATGAACACCGGGCGCGTGTCGACGACGGTGCCGCCGCGACCGATCACTTCGATGGTCGCGTTGAAGAGTCGCGCGGTCATGGCGCCGGGCATGAAGTCGTTGAAGAAGTCGGCGCGGAACACCACGCGGGCCGCGGGCGACACGTTGTAGAACGTGGTCATGTCGCGGCGCTCGTAGCCGTCGGGCGCCTCGGGGGCGGCGCGCACGGGGACCACGGCCTTGAGAAAGTCTGCCGTGGTGCGTCCCATCGGAATGCCCGTGGCCATCGGGTCGGCGACGATGCGGGTGGTGATGTCCTGACGGGTCTGCCCGGCGATCTGCGCGACGGCGTCGACGACGGACATGGCGACGCCCGCGATGCCCGTGGCGCCCGGGCCGAAGACGATGGGGCGGCCGCTCGCGTTGAGCGTGCGGGTCATGCGCGAGACGATGGACGCGTTGCGGTACGTGCGCCCTTCCACGCCGTCGCCCACGTCGATGCCGATGAAGAACGCGCCGCGGCGGTTGTAGGCGGCGACGAGTTCGGAGCAGTCGTGGCCGTAGTCGCCGGGCGTGGTGGGCGAGCCCGCGTCACAGCCGTCGTACCAGCTCGCGTCGGAGGCGAGCACCACGATGGGCACGCGGCCCTCGTTGAAGCATCCCCAGCCGTAGCGCGGCGAGGTCGCGGTGGAGCCGCAGTCGCGCGCGGGGTCGACAGCGGGCACCCATCCGTTGCCCATCACGTCGCGCGCGTTGCGCACGGAGAGGAGCGCCAGCGCGTCGCGCTCGTGCTCGTAGGCGCCGCTGCCCTCGACGAGCTCGTACGCGGCCTCGGTCTGACACTCCGGGAGGTCGCCGCCCACGAACACGCCCATGGTGTCTTGATCGATGGTGCGCATCGCATCGAAGGCCGACTGCACGGCGGTGACGTCGGCGGTCACGCGCTGACGCACCCAGAGGGTGTAGTCGCCCGCGATGGTGGGCGCGGCAGGACAGCGTCCCGTCGACACGCGGGGACCGGCCGCGCCGGGGCATCCCTGCGGCGGAACGGGCATGGAGTCGAAGCTCCCGACGCCCATCTGGATGTCGGGGATCTGCGCGCGGATGCCGGGCACGATGACCGAGCGGAGGTTCGTGCGGAGCGTGGCGATGACGGGCTCCATGCTCGCCGAGTTGTCGACGAGAAAGAACACGTCGGCCTCGCGGATGCGCGTCGAGAACGTGAACTCACGGAACTCATGCGTGCCCGTCATGGGCGGCGCCACATACGGGAGCACGACGTAGAGCGAGGTGGTCGGCGGCGTCGACGTGCGGTCGCGGGGGTCGCTCATCGCGGCGCGTTCGACGAGGTCGACGATGCCGTCGCCGTCGGTGTCGGCAGAGCACGGATCGGTGTTGGCCTCGCGCTCCTCGCGGTCGGTGAGCCCGTCGTTGTCGCTGTCGAGGTCGCGGAAGTTGGGCAGCGCATCGGCCGCGGCGCCGAGCGCGCCGTCGCAGTTGTCGCCGACGTTTCCGCACGCGAGCGTGATGCGCGCGCTGTCGTACATGGGGTACGCGCGGTTGGCCTCGATCGCGTCGGAGTACCCGTCGTTGTCCGAGTCGGGGTCCATGTAGTCGGGGGTGCCGTCGCGGTCGGAGTCGACGCGCGGCGCGCCCTCGACGTCGTCGGAGAGCCCGTCCATGTCGGTGTCGCGACACACCATCGTGCCCGGCTCGGAGAGCGGCACATCGAAGCTCGGCGCGGTCTGATCCGAGGCCACATCGAGGGCTCGATCGGCGCTCGCATCGACGAAGCTCACATCGGGCTCGATGACCTCTGCGTCGTTGCCCGACGAGCTGTTCGAAGTGCACGCCGCGAGAAGCAACGAGCACCACCACGCAGACGACCAGCGAATCCTCTTCATGCGACCTCGCAACGCGGACCTCGGGTTCGACCGCTCGCGCACACCTGCGCGCAAGCGTCCGATTGTCGCCCGGAACGCCCGCGCAATGGAACGGTCCGTTGCGTCGCTCACCACGCGGCGACGGGCGATGCGCCCACGCCGCCGACGTATCCCTGCGAGGTCGTCGGCGCGGCGACCGGGCTCGCGACGGGGCTCGCGAGGGGAACGCTCTGCGCGGGGTACGACGTCGACGAGGGCACGATCGTCGCCCATCCTCGCTCGTAGACCACGGGCGTGAACGTCGTGCCCACCGCGCCGCTGCGCACGCCGACGAAGCCGCCGAAGGGCCTTCCCCAGCCGCCGAACACGGGCCACACCTCGGCGGGCGGCGGCGCGTGCACGGGTGCCACCGGAGCCCCGGCGGGGAGCGGCGAGACGCGTGCGGCCACGGCCTGCGTGCGCTCCCATCCGACGCCGAGCGTGACGGTCTCACGGAGCGCGAGTCGCATGTCGGCGCCGTCGAGGGCGGGCACGTCGGGCAACGGGCGCAGGGCCACGCGCGCGGCGTCTTCCGAGAGCGCCACGGCCGGTCGCGATCCCCACACACGACGCTGGAGCTCCGTGGGATCGGGGCCGGAGAGATGCGGCGCCTCACACGGCGTGGTGCGCGCGTAGAGCGAGGCCGCTTCGGGGCCTGCGACCGGCGCCACGTTCGCCGTGAGCTCCGCGCGATGGACGTACACAAAGGGCGTCTGCGCGGCGTCTCCATCGGGCGCGCGCGGTGCCCAGCCGATCCACTCGCCGTCGGCGCGCCATTGCACCCACGCGGGTGAGAAGCGTGCGCCGGGGAGCCACGCGGCGCGCCCATCGATCACCGTCCATCGGCCGTAGTGCGCGGTCACGACAGACCACGGATCGTCGCCCTGCCAGAAGGGTCCCTGCGCGGAGGGAACCCATCGACCGCGCGTGACGAAGGGCGTCCATTGCGGGTCTGTGGGCGTCCACACGAGACCGAAGCGCGGGAGTTCGCGCCACGCGCCGTGGCCATCGAGCGCTGCGGCCATCACACGCGCATCGAGCGGACGCAACGGGTCGGGCAACGCGAGCAGGGCGTCGTCGACGGCCACGGTGAGCGGAGGCGCGACGTGGGCGCCGTGGACGCACGCGCAGAGCGTGGCGAGAGGGGCGAGCAGAGCACTCCGCGTGGGCCGCATGTCAGACCTCCGGGCGAGGTCTGCGACGGTATCACGCGCCGAGGGCGGTCTCTTCGTCGACGATCACCTGGAGCGCGCCCGCAGGCGTGGTCGACTCGACGAGGCGCTGACGAACCCGCGCATCGCGAAGGAGCTTCGCCACACGGGCGAGCGCGCGAAGGTGATCGCCCGCGTTGCCCTCGGGCGCGAGGATCGCGATGAGAATGCGCACCGGGCGGCGGTCGATGGAGTCGAAGTCGACGCCCTCGGGCACGATCGCGAGCGCTGCGACGAGGCGCGTGAGACCCGACACACGACCGTGGGGAATGGCCACCTCGTCACCGACACCGGTGGACTGCTGCGCCTCGCGCGCACGCAGCACCCGGAGGATGGAGGAAGCATCGATGGCGTGACCGGCGCCTCGCGAGAGCAGCGTCGCGACGGCGTGCAGCGCGGCGTCTTTGTCAGACACCGACAGCATCGTGTCGACCCTGGTTTGATCGAGGAGCTCGCTCAGCCGCATCGCGCGGAGCCGAGATACTCCCTCAGGAATCGAGTGTCCAGCGTTGTGACGGAGGGGATCTGAAGGAACGTCGCGCGTGTGTGTCGCGACGTGAGAGGCAGGTGCTACTCGCCGCCGGACTCGTCGGCTGCGGCGGGCCCGGGCGCTGCGATCACGCGCGCGCCGTCGCCGCCCTTCTTGTTGCGCGCGACGGCGTCGTGGTGCTTCGAGATCTGGCCTTCGATCTTGTCGATCATGAAGTCGATCGACTTGTACATGTCGTCGCTCTCGTGACTGGCCTGGTAGTGATGCCCCGCGGACTTGAGGGAGATTTCCGCGACATGCTGATGGCGCTCGGTGAACAGGGTCACATGCGCGTCGAGCGGCTGGCGCAGATACTTCTGCACCCGCTCGAGCTTCTCGTGAACGTACCCCTTCACCGCATCGCTCGACGGCAGATGCCGAAACGTGATCGCGATACCCATCGCGTCCTCCAACCTGCCCCGACCGTCACCTCATCCGTCGCGAGGAACATCGGGGCTCCGGGTTTGCTGCCCGCCGCTCAAAACACGTCGATGCGGGGGCGGGCGCCCGCCGACCTCGCAGGTTTACCCCAACTGACTTTGAAGAGGGAAGTGCCGTGTGCCGAACGCGTGACGATCGCCGCGCGCAGGAAGGGGCGGGCGTCACGACATGTGCAGCCGCGCCGCACACGCGGGACGCGCACCACGGATCAGAAATACTGCTTGCGCTTGGCGCTGGAGAGGATGCCCAGCATCTCGCGGTACTTCGCGACGGTGCGGCGCGCGATGCGGATCTTCTGCTCTTCGAGGCACTTCACGATCTGTTCATCGGAGAGCGGCGCGCGGGGGTCTTCGCCCGCGATGATCTTCTTGATCGCCTGCTTCACGGCCTCGCTGGCCACGTCGTCGCCGCCGCCGATGGAACCGATCGAGCTGTTGAAGAAGTACTTGAGCTCGAAGATGCCGCGCGGCGTGTAGACGTACTTGTTGGTCGTGACGCGCGAGATGGTGCTCTCGTGCATGCCCACGGCCTCGGCCACGTCGCGAAGGATCATGGGCTTCAGGTACTTGATGCCCTTCTCGAAGAACTCGCGCTGCTTGTCGACGATGCAGCGCGTGACCTTCACGATGGTCTTCTGACGCTGGTCGAGGGAGCGCACGAACCACTTCGCCGACTGGAGCTTCTCGTGCACGAACTGGCGCGCGCGAGGGTCTTTCATGAGCGAGCGCGCCTGCTGCTCGTTGATGCGGAGCTTCGGCATGCCGTCGTCGTTCGTCGTGACGACGTACTCGTCTCCGCTCTTGTGCACGTACACGTCGGGCGTGATGGCGGGCGCGTCTTCGCTGGTGAAGTTGCGACCGGGCCGCGGCTCGAGCCCCTGAAGGAGCTTCGCGGCCTCGTACACGTCGGTGAGCTCGCACTTGAGCTCGCGCGCGATGGCGCCGAAGTTCCGCCGCTCGACGTTGGGCAGGTGGTGGTCGATGACCTGCCAGACGATGTCGTCTTCGTCGTAGCCGAACTGCTCCACCTGCACGAGCAGGCACTCGCGAAGGTCGCGCGCCGCGACGCCCACCGGGTCCATGTTCTGGATGAGCCGGAGCACCTCGCCGGCGTCTTCAGGGTCGAGGCCCACCTCGCGCGCGAGGTCTTCGATCGTCGTCGTGAGGGCGTCTTCCTCGTCGATCTCTTCGTCGTCCGAGCTCTTCGTGTCGGCCGCGCGCACCTCGGTCACGGGCGCATCGAGGTCGGCCTGCGCGATGCGGGTTGCGGCGTCGACCTCGGCCTCGCGCTTCTCGCGCGCCACACCCCGGAGCGTGAGGTAGCCGTTGTCGTCGAGGTTGTGCACGACGAGCATCGCGAAGGCGCGCTCCTCCTCGTTGAAATCCGAGAGTGCGATCTGCCGTTCGAGATGGTCGGCGAGGGTGCCGCGGCGCGAGAGCGTCTGGTCGATGGAGGGCAGGTCGTCGGTGTTGAGCCGCGACGTCGTCGGCATCGGCGCCTGATCGCGGTACGCGTCGAGGAACTTCTCCCAGTATTCCTCGGTGCGCGTCTGATCCATCGCGCTGCGCTCTTCGTGCGAGGTCGGGAGGCTCTCGCTCCGCGACTCGATCTCGGCGAGTTTGTCGATCGACGGCGTCGATGCGGCGTCGGCCTCGCGCCAGTCCCCACCGAGGGCCGGATCCCCCGAGTCTTCGAGGATCGGGTTCTCGGTCAGCTCGGCGTTCACCTGGTCGATGAGCTCAAGCCGTGAGAGCGCCAGCAGCTTGATCGCCATCTGCAGCTGCGGCGTCATCACGAGCTGTTGGCTCTGCTTCAGCTGCGCCGAAAGCCTGAACTCCATACCCACATCTCCTTGGCTGACCTGCCGGACGGGGCCCCACCTGGGGAGCGGCACCCCTCGCTCGCGGAACGCATCCCGACGAAGCGGCGGCCACTCTAACGCCACGGCTTCGAGTTTGCATCACAATCCCGCGGCACCCCCTCCATGGCCTCCGACGGCCGCCTCCCATGTCGGAATCGGCAACACCGGCGGGTGGAACTCTCCGACCACCTCCCCCGCGACCTCAAGGGCGAGGCGCAGGGCGTCGTTGGGCGCGTGCACCGCGCGTCCGGCCTCGTCGACGGCGTCTTCGAGGGCCGCGAGGGGATCGCTCGCGAGAAAGCCCGGCGCGCCGCCGACGTCGCCCACCACGGCGAGGCTCGTGGCATCGCGCACGCCCTCGGCCACGAGGTGATCGAGCCACTGGATCACCGGCGCCCGCAGCGTCGCGCGCCCGGCCTCACTGCACACGCCGACCTGCACCGCGAGGCGCTCCACGGTGCTCAGCGGTTCGTGGATCGCGCGGAGCGTGCGCTCGCGGGCTCGCCATCCCACTTCGGCCACCGTGTCGGCCACGAGCGCCGCGCGCTCTTCACCGCGCGCGCCGTCGATCGAACGGAGCTGATCTCGCAGCGCGAGCTCCACCTCACGCCGCAGCGCCGCGCCCGACTTCGAGAGCGACTCGCGGAGCGCCACCACGGCCTCGCCGAGCACGCCACACGCACGAAGCCGCGCATCTTCGCGCGCGTCGTCGGCGTCGAGCCGGGCGCGGGCCGCATCGATCAACGCAGCCGCAGCGTGGGCGGCGCGGGCGTGCTTCCACGCGGCCTGCTGCGCGACGAGGTGCTGGTCGAGGTAGCGGCGCAGCGACGTCCATCCGCTGAGATCGAGCTGCGCATCGCGCGCCTCGCCTTCGACCATGCGCGCGGCCTCGAAGGCCCGTCGCGCCGAGACCGCAAGCACGCAGGGCGCGAGGGCCTCGAAGCCCTGGCGCACAAACTCCAGGAGCTCCTGCCGCGATGCCTCGGGCACCTGGTCGATCTTGTTGAGCAGTCCGAGCACCGGGAGCCCCTGCGCGCGCGCCTCGCCGAGGGGTGCGAGCTCGCTGTGTCGCCCGGCCTGGCGCGCATCGAAGAGCCACAGGCCCACGTCGGCGAGTTCGAACGCGCGACGCACAGCCTCTTCGTGCGCGGGATCACCTGCGTTGAAGCCCGGCGTGTCGATCACCTCCATGCGCAGGAGCTGCGGAAGCGGGAGCGTCACCTCGACGTACGCCACGCCCGCCCCCGACGCGCGACGGCGGGCCACCGTGCGCGGCGCCTCGTCGAGCGAGGCCTCGACCACACCGCCCGAGGGGTCGAACACCCGCGCGCCGGGCTCACCGTGACGCAGCCAGTGAACGTGCGCCGTCGTGGGAAGCACCCCCGTGGGCGACACCTCGGCGCCGACGAGCGCGTTGAGAAAGGTGCTCTTGCCCGCGCTGAACTCTCCGAGGAGCACAACGCGCAACGGCTCGTCGAGCCCGCGACGGAGCGCGCGCAATCCCGCATCGAGGGAGGGGTCGACCCGCGGCGTCGACGCAGCGACGGCGGCGAGTCCTTCGAGCATCGGCGAGAGCCTCGATCGCCAGGCGCGCCGCCACGCATCGCGCAGCGTGTCGCGCGCGAAGGGACGAGTGGTGGGATCGGCGAGGGGCGCGTCGAGGGCCGTGACCGCGCGTCGCACGTCGCCCGCGTCGAGCGCATCGCGGGCCTCGAAGAGCGCGCGTACCGCACCCGACGACGGGCGCTCCGTGGCCTCGTCACACCAGCGACGCGCGAGTGCGGGCGACGCGCGCAGGGCCACACCGAGCGCGTAGTGCCAGAGCACCGCGGGAACGGCCGCGCCGCGCGCGCGTTCGAGCTCCGGGGTCACCGTGCCGTGGCGTGCGAGACCGAGGAGTCCGCGGGCCACGTCACCGAGCTCGCCGCGCGCGTCGGCGATCACGCGCGTCAGCGAGTCGGAGTCGTCACCGGCCGCGAGCACCGCGACGAGCGTGGCGATCGCGCCGTCGTCTCCCGTGATCCACGCGCGACGGAGGCAGCGGGCTGCGGCCTCGCGTTGACCGAGGCCCCAGGCGATCTCGCCCGCGAGCCGATTCCCTTCGGCATCGGTCGGAGCGAGCGCGGCAAGCGCGCGGTCGAGATTGCGTCGCGCGAGCGCGCGATCGCCCCGGTGGAGCGCGTCGTGGCCGAGGAGCAGCCACGCGCCGGCGAGCGTCGGGTCTGCGAGCGAGGCGCTGCGCGCGAGGCGCAGGCCAACGGTGTCGTGACCGCGCGCGAGAAGGTGGCGCGCCCCCGCGAGGAGCCGTCGCGCGACGGAAGCATCGCGACCGCGGAGCCGCGCGCGGGTGAGCGTGTCGAGCTCCAGGGTGCGCCACGGCTCGTCGACGCGCGATGCGAGTTCGACCATGCGCGCGAGTGCGTCGGCGGGGAGCGAACGGGTGCGATGCGCTGCATCGAGCGCAGCGAGGGCCTCGCCGTGACGCCCCAGCGCAGCGAGCGCATCGGCGTGAAGGAGCAGGGCACGGAGGTATCCCGGTGTGATCGAGAGCGCGTCGTCGGCGATGCGAAGCGCCCCCTCGGCGTCGTCGGCGTCGAGCAGGGCCTCACCGCGCCGCACGGCCGCCGCGACCTCGTCGGGCGGAGGGATCACCTGGTCGAGGAAGCGTTCGAAGCGGTCGAGCAGCGCCATCGTCGCCCTTCGCGCATACCACGGCCACCCCCGACGCCGCGCGGGGAGTTTGCGGGTCTTCGCGCGCGGATGGTATCCGCCGTCACTCCGACGATGACCCGCGAACGCGCACGGCCCGAGCTCGCACGCATGGCGCTCCTCAGCGCAGGAACGCTGCTCTCGCGCGTGCTGGGCATGGCGCGCGAGACGCTCATCGCGGCCACCTTCGACGCGGCCGCGACCGACGCGTTCTTCATCGCGTGGCGCTTCCCCAACGCGCTGCGCGCGCTGCTCGCCGAGGGAGCGCTCTCCGCGGCCTTCGTGCCGATGTTCTCGTCGATCGCAGCCCGCGGACGCACGGCGCTCACCGAGCCCGTCGCGAAGGGACCGCGGCCCGAGGTCGACGACGCCACGCGCGAGCGCCACCGCGACGACCTCCGCGACGCCGTCGCGCACATTCGCGGCGTGAGCCTCGCGGTGCTCCTCGCGCTCTCGGTGCTCGGCGTGGTGTTCGCGCGCCCCGCGCTGCGCGTGTTCGCGGGCGACTTCGGCGGAGACACCGCGCGCTTCGAGCTCTCGGCCTCGCTGCTCCGCGTGCTCTTTCCGTACATCTTCTTCATGGGCTCGGCGGCGGTGGGAATCGCCACGCTGCAGACCCTCGGGCGCTTCGGCGCGCTCGCGTTCGCGCCCGCGCTGCTCAACGTCGCGTTCCTGCTCGCGCCCTTCGCGTTCGTGCCCGTGTGCGCGCACTTCGGCCTGCCTGCGATCTACGGCATGGCCTTCGGCGCACTCCTCGGCGGCGCGCTTCAACTCCTCGCGCTGGTGCCTCCCCTCGCCCGCGAGAAGATGCTCCCGCGACCGCGCCTCACGCTCGCACACCCGGCGGTGCGACGCGCGGCGGTGCTCCTCGCGCCGAGCCTCGTGGGCCTTGGGATCTACCAGGTCGACGTCGTGGTCTCGAACCGCTTCCTCGCGTCGATGCCCGCGGGCGCGGTGAGCGCGTTCTCGTATGCGCAACGCATCGCCGACATTCCGCAGGGGATCTTCATCACCGCGGTGGCGAGCTCGTTCCTGCCCGAGCTCTCGCGCGCCATCGCGCAGGGCGAACGCGAGACGGCGTCGGAGAAGCTCGGCGACATGCTCGGCATCGCGACCTTCGTGTCGGTGCCCGTGGCGGTCATCCTCGCGGCGTACGGCGAAGCGATCGTGCCGCTGATCTACGGCTACGGGCGCTTTCAACAGCAGGGCGCGCACGGCATCGCCGAGGTGGCGCGCTCGCTGCGCTGGCAGGCCGCCAACGTGGCGCTGCTCTCCGTCGTGCGACAGTTCGTGGCGATCTACCACGCGTCGCAGGCCCCGCGCGTGCCCGTGGCCGTGAGCGGCGTGGACGTCCTGGTGTTCATCGGCCTCGCGATCGTGCTGTCGGGGCCGATGGGGCACGCGGGCGTCGCCGCGGCGATCACGGGCTCCACCGCGGTGCAGCTCGCGCTGCTCGTGGCCTTCGCACATCGCTACGTGCGCGTGCCGTGGGCGCGTGTGCTCGCGACGCTCGGGCGCGTGCTCGTCGCGTCGGCGGTCACGGGCGCGCTCGCGCGGGTGATCGTCGCGCACCTCGCGTGGCACGAGGCGACGGTGCGCGCGCGCGGCCTCGCGATCGCCGGTGGCATCGCCCTCGGAACCGTGTATCTCCTCGCCGCATGGTTGCTCGGAATCAAGGAGATCGAGGCGGTCGCGGGCCGGGTGCTGCGAAGGCTCCGGGGCCGTCGCCGCTAGACTGCCTCGACGCGGCGTACGTCGCCGAGGCGCGCATCGGACAGGAGCTCCCTCCCCCCTCGCTGCCCGAGCTGGCCTTCGCGGGTCGCTCGAACGTAGGCAAATCGACGCTGCTCAACCGCCTCTGCCAGCGACGCTCCCTCGCGCGGACGTCGCGCACGCCGGGCTGCACGCGCGGCATCGTGCTCTTTCACGTCGGGCTCCGCGACAGCACACACTTCGTGATCGCCGACCTGCCGGGCTATGGCTTCGCCGAGCGATCGAAGTCCGAGCGCGACGCGTGGGCCGGACTCATCGAGCGCTACCTCAAATCGCGCGCCTCGCTCGCGGGCGTGGTGATCCTCGTCGACGGCCGCCGCGGGCTTCAAGACGAAGAGGCCCAGCTCATCGAGTACCTGGAGCACATCCACCGCCCGTACTTCATCGCCGTCACCAAGGTCGACAAGCTCACCCACGCCGAGCGCGGGAAGGTCGTCGCCGCGATCCGCCGCCGCGTGAAGGGCGAGGTGCTCGGCGTGTCGGGAGAGACCGGCGAAGGCCGCGACGACGTACTGCGAAAAATCCGGGCGCTCGTACGCTTCGACAGTGTGCCGTCTCAGGGTGACACACCGCAGGCGGCCACCGCGGGTGCCGCGTCCGACCCTACCGACGTGTGACAACACGCTGTGCCAGCAATGCCCCGGTGCAGGGCCCGTTGACACGCGCGTTGACGCGTCGTTGACGCCAGAAATCCGCTGGTCGAGAGTAGGTTCATGCTCCTCCGCCTGCTCGCGCCGCTCACGGTGGCCGCGTTCACGATGATGTCTTCTTCGCTGGTCGGCGCCGCGGACAACTCGTACCGCGCGCCGGTGAAGATCGTCGATGTGCGGGGCGCCGCGGCGCTGCTCTCGCGTGGCGCTGCGGTGATCGATGCGCGCGACGCGGCGGCCTTTGCACAGGGGCACCTCCCCGGTGCGCAGCTCTACGCGTGGCAGGCGTACACGGGTGACGGCGCGGCGCGCGGCGCGCTCAAGCCTGACATCGCCGCCATCGCGCAGGGGCTCGCGGCGCTGGGCATCGACGCGGGCAGACCGGCGCTGATCTACGGCCTCGGCGCGCCGGGCTTCGGCGATGAAGGGCACGCCGCGTGGCTCCTCGCGCTCCTCGGGCACCCCGACGTGGCGCTGCTCGATGGGGGCTTCATGGCGTGGCGGGCCGCGGGTCGACCGGTGGTCACCGCGTGGACGAAGCCCAGGCCCGGGAGTTTTCCCTCTCGGATGCGGGCGGAGCTGCGCGCGACGGCCGACGATGTGGCGCGCGCGCGGCAGGTCGTCGACGTGCGCTCGCAGCAGGAGTTTCTCGGCGCGACCCCGTACGGCGAGCTCCGTGGCGGACACATCGCGAACGCGCGGCACCTCGACTGGCGCCGTCTTCTCGATGACAGCGGGCGCATCCTCCCGACGGCGCGCGTGCTGCGCTCCCTCGCCGACGCGGGCATCGATCCCAACGTCGAGATCGTGACCTACTGCTCGTGCGGCGTTCGAAGCGCGTTCGCGACGGTGGCCCTGCTCGCGCGGGGTGTGCCTCGCGTGCGCAACTACGACGCCTCGCTCGCCGAGTGGGCCGCGGATCCCGCGCGTCCGATGGCCCGCTGATCGCGCGTGGCTGCGCATCGTCCGTTGCTGGCCGAAGCCGCCCTGCGGTAGGTTGCGCCTCCGAAGGGTCGCAGACGTTCATGGATCGACGCGTCGTCGTGTGCATCGCATCGCTGTGCGGATCGCTGCTGGGCCCGGGCCTCGCGCTCGCGCAGACGCAGCCCGCCGAGACCCAGGTCGGCACACAGCCCGTGCTGAGCGAGGCCACCATCCAGGAGGCCCGCACCGCGTACGACTCGGGCACGGCGCACTACGTCGCAGGCCGTTACCGCGAGGCGCTCGAAGCGTTCGAGCGCGCCTACTCCCTGCGGCCGAACCCCGTGGTGCTCCTCCCGATCCTCGAGTGCCACGATCGCCTGGGCCACGTGCCCGAAGCGATCACCACACTGGAGACCTACCTCGGTGCGATGCCCGAGGTGCGCAACCGCGCGCTGCTCGAGACGCGCCTGGAGAACCTCCGTCGGCGCCCTGCGCGGGTGCATCTCATCACCACGCCCCCCGGCGCGCGCGTGGTCGTGAATGGCGTCGAGCACGGCGAGGCGACGCCCGCGGACCTCGAACTCCCGCCCGGTCGCCACACCGTCGTGCTCACCCGCGAGGGCTACGCGCGCGAGACCCGTGAGTTCGAGACCCAACCCGGCACACCGCGCGACGAGGTGGTCGAGCTCCACGCCGAGTCGTCGACGCCGACGGTGACCACGCCCGTGACCGGTGCGCCGCGCGCCTCGACCTCGCGCGGACCGAGCCCCGTGGTGTGGGTCTCCGCGGGTCTCGCGGGTGCGGCCCTCGTGGCAGGCACGGCCTTCGGCGTGCTCGCGCTCGGAGAGAACAACGACTACGACATCAACCCGACGCGCGAGGGGCGCGAGCGCGGACTGCGCTACGCCGTGGTCTCCGACGTGAGCTTCGGCATCGCCGCCGCGAGCGCCGCCTTCGGGCTGGTGATGTACTTCGTCGATCGCGGACGCGCGCAGGAGCCTCCGCCCGCAACGCCGACCGCGTCCGCTCCGCTCACGCTGCGCGTCTCGCCCTCGGGCCTCGCGATCAACTTCTAGGAGCGCCCGTGATCCGCCCGCGCAGCCTCGCAATCCTCACCCTCTTCCTCGCGTCGCTCGGCGATGCGGGGTGCAGCTTCGTCGTGAACTTCGACGAGTCGCGCCTCAACGACGCGGCCGTGCTCGACGGCGCCGACGCGAACTCCGACGCCGCCGCCGATGCGCAGACCGACGCGAACGACGCCTCCGTCGATGGCCGCGCCGACGTGGCGAACGACGACGGGGCCGCGCGTGACGGCGCATCCGACGCTGCAGACGATGCCAGCGATGCGAACGCCGACGTCGCGACCGATGCGAGCGCCGATGTGCTCGATGCGAGCGCCGATGTGCTCGATGCGAGCGCCGATGTGGGGATGGACGCGGGCACCGATGCGCCCGACGCGAGCACCGACGTCGCGATGGATGCGCGCATGGACGCGGGCGCGGAGGCATCGTCCGACGGGAGCGCAGACGTCGCGATCGACACGGTCGTTGACGCTGGCACCGACGTCTCTCGCGATGTCGTCGATGCGGGTGTCGATGCGGCCCCCGACGCGGCCATCGATGCGAGCGACGATGGGACGGTCGATGCGGCGGTCGACAGCGCACCCGATGCGAGCGACGACGCGGCACTCGACGACGTCACCGACGACGCCGACGACGCGGCCCCCGACGTGTGATCGGCCGCGCGCACGGCCGCACGCGCGGCTTGTGTTTCGCGCACGCGGACCACTATCCTCGCGCCGCCTGATCGGAGGAGCGCAATGAGCGATACGTTGATCCGTGAAGTCTTCGCGCGTGAGGTTCTCGACTCGCGCGGCAACCCCACCGTCGAAGTCGAGGTCGACCTCTCGGGTGGTGGACGCGGCCGCGCGGCCGTTCCCTCGGGTGCGAGCACCGGCGTGCATGAGGCGCTCGAGCTCCGCGACGGCGACGCGAAGCGCTATGCGGGCAAGGGCGTGGTGAAGGCCCTCGAGAACGTGCACACGCTGAGCAAGGCGATCGAAGACCTCGACGCGCTCGACCAGGCGGGCATCGACCGCGTGATGCTCGAAGCCGACGGAACGCCCAACAAGTCGCGCCTCGGCGCCAACGCGATCCTCGGCGTGTCGATGGCCGTCGCGCGCGCCGCGGCCGACGCGGTGGCCCTGCCCCTCTGGCGCTACCTCGGTGGCGCGCAGGCGCGGGTGCTCCCCGTGCCGCTCATGAACATTCTCAACGGCGGCGCCCACGCAGACAACGGGCTCGACGTGCAGGAGTTCATGATCTGCCCCGTGGGCTTCGACCGCTACTCGCAGGCGCTGCGCGCGGGCGTCGAGATCTTTCACAAGCTGAAGGGCGAGCTGAAGAAGGACGGGCTCGCGACCGCGGTGGGCGATGAGGGCGGCTTCGCCCCGCGGCTCAAGAACAACGAAGAGGCCCTCGAACGTGTGGCGCACGCGGTCGGCGCGGCGGGCTATGCGCTCGGCAAGGACGTGTTCCTCGCGCTCGATGTGGCCGCCAGCGAGCTCTACGACGGCGCGTCGCGCACCTACCGCTGGAACGGCGAGCGCATCTCCGGCGAGGCCCTCGTCGCCGTGTGGGAGACCCTCGCGACGAAGTACCCGATGATCTCCATCGAAGACGGCGCCGCCGAAGACGACTGGGACACCTGGAAGCTCCTCACCGACAAGATCGGCCGCCGCGTTCAGCTCGTGGGCGATGACCTCTTCGTGACGAACCCGAAGCGCCTCGCCGACGGCATCGCGAAGGGCATCGGCAACTCGATCCTCATCAAGCTCAACCAGATCGGCACCGTGAGCGAGACCCTCGACACGATGCGCATGGCCTCGCGCGCGGGCTACACGTCGATCGTCTCGCACCGCTCGGGCGAGACCGAAGACACCTTCATCGCCGACCTCGCGGTGGCCACCAACGCCGGCATGATCAAGACCGGCAGCGCCTCGCGCGGTGAGCGCACGGCCAAGTACAACCAGCTCCTTCGCATCGAGCACGAGCTCGGCGACAGCGCCGTCTTCGGCGGCCGCGGCGCGTTCAACGCCCGTTGAGCGAGACCCGCACTCCTCCGCGCATCCTCGCGCTCCTCCTCGGCGTGCAGGTGGCCTTCGCGTCGCTCGCCGTCGTGGGCAAGGTCACCGTCGCCGCCGTGCCCTGGCAGTCGCTCGTGCTGCTCCGCACGGCCGGCGCGGCCCTCGTGTTCGCGCTCCTCGGCGTGGCCCGCGGCGAGCCTCAGCTCCCACCGCGCGGCGAGCGCCTGCGCGCGACGGTGCTCGGCTTCTTCGGGGTGTTTCTCAACCAGGCCTTCTTTCTCGCGGGGCTCCGTCGCACGTCGTCGATCAACGCGACGGTGCTGCTCACGACGATCCCGCTCTTCACCGGCGTGTTCACCGTGCTCACGGGCCGCGAGCCCTTTCGTCCGCGCTTCGCGGTCGGCGCGCTCCTCGCGGTGGCGGGGCTCGCGATGGTGATCCACGTCGAGCGCGTGGCCCTCGGCGGCTCGCACCTCCTCGGCGACGCGATGGTGGTGCTCAACTGCGCGGCCTACTCGGTCTACCTCACCGGCGCGCGCGACGTGGCCGTGCGCCACGGTGGCGTCAACGCCGTGCGCTGGGCCTTCGTGCCGGGCTTTCTCATGGCGCTCCCGTTGGGACTCCGCGAGACCCTCACCGCCGCGCCGCAGTGGAGCGCGCCGGTGCTCCTCGCGCTCGCGTACATCCTGCTCGTGCCGACGGCCTTCGCGTACGCCGCCAACGCGCTCGCGCTGGGCCGCGTGCCCTCGTCGGTGGTGAGCGTGTTCGTCTACGTGCAGCCCGTGATCGCCGCGGTGATGGCCGTCACACTCAGCGCGCCCCTCGCCCGCTGGCTCGGCGTCACGCTCGCCGTCGAGCCGATGACCCTGCGCACCGTCGTGGGCGGTGTGACCGTGCTCGCGGGCGTCGCCATCGCCACGCTGCGCACCGCGCCGAAGCCCTGAGCGTCGATCAGCGCGGCGGCCACGGCAGGCGGAGCAGCCTCGCCGCGTTGGCGCCGTAGACCTTGCGCAGCACCGCGGGCGGAAGCCCGATGGCGTCGATGGTCCACCGGCCCTGGATGGGCGTCGGGTGCGCGAAGTGTCGGTCCGTCGATTCGAAGTAGCGGAAGGTCGAGACCCAGAAGCGCTCGTTCTCTTCGGCCGTCGGCGGGTCGCGGCCCGTCGAGCCCAGCATCACATCGCGCGGATCGGGACCGAGCCCGAGGTCGGTGCCGAAGAGGATGCGATCCTGCCAGCGCTCGAAGAAGCGACGCATGCGCGCGGGGTCGTGGCGACCGAACTCGGGGATGCGCGCGGCCGTGTCGATGTAGTAGTTCGGCGCGCGTTCGAGGAGGCGTTCGACGCGGTCGGGGTCCTCGGCGCAGTTGCCGAAGTGCGCGCCGATGAAGCGCGTGCGAGGGTGCCGCAGCACGCGGTTCTCGAACTCCGTGAGCAGCTCTCCCCAGCGCGGGAACATCGGGTTCGCGAAGCTCCAATCGGGGTGCACCTGGAGCTCGTCCCAGCGCTCGTTCTGCGGCGTCGCGGGCTCGAAGAACGCGCGCGGATCACCCACGTGAATGAGCACCACGAGCCCGAGCGCGCCCGCCCGTTCGAAGAGCGGATCGAGCATCGGGTCGTCGACGTGCAGGCGATTGCCGCGACCATCGCCCGCGCCGAGTCCGAGCACCTTGGGGATCTTCCACCCGCGCACGCCGAGGGCCGCGCATCGCTCCAGCACCGCGATCTGCGAGGGCAGCCACCGCGGATCGCCCACGCCGCGCCAGTCGACGTTGCAGAAGGGAATGATCCGCCCGTTCGACTGCTGCTGCTGCGCGAGCGACTGTTCGAGCCCCATGCCCGGCATGCCGCCTGACATGTTCACGCCGATGCGCACGTTGCGCTCGTCGAAGAGCGCCAGCGCGCGTGACGTCGCCTCGGGGTCGATGTGCGTGTGGATGTCCACGATCGGAAAGGCCGCACGCGTCCAGCGTCCCGGCGGTGCGGGGTTCGGCGGCGTGTCGGGCGTCTGCGCGGGCGTCGGTGGCGCAGGCGGCACCATCGGTGGCGCGGGCGGTGGCAGCGTCTGCGCGGGCGCTGCGCGTGACACGTCGGGGGCGGGCGCGGCGCGCGGCGTGTCGGTGCGGCGACACCCCAGCGCGAGCACGGCGACGAGGGCTGCGACGCGCGAAACGTTGTGTTTGACACGCATTCCGTGAACCGTAGACTCGCGGCGCGTCTGCGATCAAGGCGCGACACACGCCCCCGCCGATGACCAAGTCAGAACTCATCGAAGAGCTCGCGCGCCGCACGCAGATCACCAAGAGCCGCGCCGAGCTCGTGGTGAATTGCATCTTCGAGTCGATGTCCGAAGCGCTCGCGCGCGGCGACGGCATCGAGGTGCGCGGCTTCGGCAGCTTCACCGTGCGCCAATACAAGTCGTACACGGGCCGCAACCCGCGCACGGCAGACCCCGTCGAAGTGGGGCCGAAGAAGCTCCCGTTCTTCAAGGTCGGCAAGGAGCTCAAGGAGCTCGTGAACCTCCGCGCGGGCACGCCGCTCCCCGACGACGTCGACCCGCCCGACGAGACCGACCTCGACGACTCGGACCCCGAGCTCGAAGACGAAGAGTGAGCCCCATGCGCGCCTCGATGTTCCTCTGCGCGGGCCTCGTCGCGCTCGCGGCCTGCCGCAATGAACCGCCGCGCCGCGCGGCCCCGCAACGCGCTGCGAACCCGGTCGCCACCGCGCGCGCCGCCGATGCGTCCGTCACCCCCGTCGTCGATGCGTCCGTCGCGATGACCGTCGATGCGTCCGCCGACGTGCCCGTCGCCGTGTACCGCCTGGGCGAGAGCGTGTGCGTACGAGACCCGGCGCGTCGCACGCTCGGCGCGAGCGCGCACGGCGGCTTCACCGGCGATCACCTCGACCTCGAAGTTCGCAACGTGCGCTTCACCTGCACGCCCGCGCCGACCTTCTCCGTCGAGGTCGCCGAGGGCACCGTGCACCTGCGCTACGCCGCCGCGCCGCCCGCGGCGCTCGCGCGATGCGCGTGTCCGCACGATGGGTTTCTGCAGGTCACGGGCGTGGCGCCGGGCGCCTACGAGCTCGTGGTCGAAGAGGTGACGACGCGCGCGACCGCGCCTCGCATCGTGGCCACGGGACGCGTCGATGCGCCCGCTAGCGGCGCCGCCACGAACGGATGAGACGCACCAGCATGGGCGCGGCCTCGGGGCGGAGCTGCGCCGCGAAGCCCGGCATGCGACCGCGTCCGCGAAGGATCGAGTTCGCGAGCTCCTCGTCGCTGCGCGCGCTCTGAAGCGCAGGGTCGCCGAGGTCGGCCGGACGGAACATCGCGGCCATCGGTCCGTCGCCGTGCCCTTCGGTTCCGTGGCACGACGCGCACTGCGCCGCGAAGAGGGCCCGCGCCGCCGCGAGCGGATCGCTCTCCCCCGCGGAGGCCGTCGCGGTCGTGGGCGGAGCGCCACCGGGGTCGTGGTCCTCGGGACGCCACTCGCGCGTCGCCTTCGACCGACACGCGCCCATCGACGCGAGCGCCACCACCAGCACCACCGAGCGAGAGACCCTTCGCAGCACCATCACCGTCGCCTGCCGCTCGCGCCACCGCGGCGCCTCGCGTGCGAGCGCCTCGTACCGCGAGTGCGCACGCCGGGTCAAAGCCGCGCGCACACATCTCACGCGTTCGAGGCGCGCGAGACCGTGATACACAGCACCGGCCCATGGCCGACGCCGACCGACGCCCCGCGCTCCCGTACTCCGACGACCAGCTCGCGGTGCTGCGCGGTCGCGCCAAGGCGGCCCTGCGCAAGCGTTATCGGCAGCTTCGCGCGTCGCTCCCCGACGACGTGCGCGCGACGCGCTCGGCGCAGATCGCAGCGCGCGTCACCGCCCTCGACGCATGGACCGCCGCACGCACCGTGGCCCTCTTCGCCTCGATGCACGACGAGGTGCAGACCGCGCCCCTCGTCGAAGCCGCGCGCGCGAAGGGCTGTACCGTGTGCCTCCCCGTGGTGGTCGACGGAGAGGCCGCGCTCACGTTCCGCGTGGCCTACCGCGGCGACGAGGAGATGCCCCGTGCAGCGGGCGTGTGGGGCATCGAAGAGCCCACCGCCGACGCGCCCGTCGTCGACCTCGCGGAGATCGACCTGGTGGTGATTCCCGCGCTCGCCGTCGACCCCGCGGGGCACCGCATCGGGTACGGCCGCGGCTACTACGACCACACGCTCCCGCGCATGACGAAGGCCGCGCGCGTGGCGGTCGCGTTTGAGTTCCAACTGATCGCCGAGGTGCCGTCCGAGCCGCACGACGCGGCCGCCTCGTGGATCGTCACCGACACCCGAACCCTGCGCGCGGAGCCCGATCCGCGCGATGCCCCGGAGACGCGCTGATGCCCATCTTCTCCCTCGCCGCCGCCGCCATCGGCGCCGCGGCTTCGTGGATCGTCCAGGCCCAGAAGCTCAACGCCCGCGAGGCCCAGCACCGCCTCGACCTCGACACGCTCCGCGCGAAGCTCACCGAGTACGAGACCGCCGCCGCCACCGCGGCCGTGAAGGTCGAAGCCGCGCAGGCCCTCGCCGCCGCCGCCGCCGTGAAGATCGACGCCGCGCACGCCGAGGCCGAGGCCGCCCGCGCCACCGCCGCGATCACCATGGCCGACGCGGAGCTTCGCGTGCGGGCCTCCATCGGCACCGAGGTCGAGGCCGAGGTGCGCGCCCGCGCGAGCCAGATCGAGCGCGACGCCCGCGAGCGCGCGCAGCAGACCGAGAACGAAGCCCGCGCCCGCGCGCAACAGCTCATCGCCGACGCGCGGCAGCAGGCGCAGGAGCTCACCGCCGAAGGCCGCACCCGCCTCGCCGACCTCGGCGCCCGCGAAGACACCCTCGCCCGCAAGGAGCTCGCCGCCACGCAGCGCGACGAGGCGCTCGCGAAGCGCGACGCCGACCTCACCCGCCGCGAGCAGCAGCTCGGTGATCGCGAGCGCACGATCGCCGCGCGCGAGGCCGAAGCCGAGAAGCTCGTGGAGGCGCGTCGCGTCGCCCTCGACGAGGTGAAGCGCACGGAGACCGAGGCCCTCGAACGGGTCGCGCAGCTCTCGGCCGAAGACGCGCGCAAGCAGGTGATCGACGCCGTGCTCGAAGACGCGCGGCGCATCTCGGCGCGCGAGGCGAAGCAGATCGAAGACCTCGCCCGCGAGGAGGCCGAGAAGCGTGCGAAGCGCGTCGTGGGCATCGCGATCCAGCGGTACGCGGGTGAGTACGCGGGCGAGCGCGCGGCCACGTCGGTGCACCTCCCGAACGATGAGCTCAAGGGACGACTCATCGGCCGCGAGGGGCGGAACATCCGCGCGTTTCAAGAGGCCACGGGCTGCGATCTGGTGATCGACGACACGCCCGAGACCATCACCGTCAGCAGCTTCGACCCGGTGCGCCGCGAGATGGCGCGCCTCACGCTCGAGCGGCTCATTCAAGACGGGCGCATCCACCCGACGCGCATCGAGGAGTTCTTCAACAAGGCCCGCGAAGAGGTCGAGCGCGCGATCCGCGAGGCCGGCGACGCGGCGGTGATGGAGCTCAACCTCGGGCGCCTGCACCCCGACCTCGTGAAGATCGTCGGGCAGCTCCGGTACCGCTACTCGTATGCGCAGAACATCCTGCGGCACTCCATCGAGGTCGGTCACATGGCCGGTCTGCTCGCGCAGGAGCTCGGGCTCAACGCGCGGCAGGCGCGGCGCGCGGGGCTCCTCCACGACATCGGCAAGGCCGCGACGCACGAGCAGGAGGGCGGCCACGCGGTCATCGGCGCCCACATGGCGCGCAAGGCCGGCGAAGACGAGATCGTGGTGAACGCCATCGCCTCGCACCACGACGACGAGCCCGCCAAGAGCCTCATCGCGCACCTCACCGCGGCCGCCGACGCCATCTCGGGCGCACGCCCCGGCGCGCGGCGCGAGATGCTCGAAGGCTACGTGAAGCGCCTCGAAGACCTCGAGAAGATCTGCGGCGGGTTCAAGGGCGTCGAGCGCAGCTTCGCCATCCAGGCGGGCCGCGAGGTGCGCGTGCTCGTGGAGCCCGGCGAGGTCGACGACGTGGGCGCCCTCACGCTCTCGCGCGACATCGCCCGCAAGATCGAGAACGAGCTCGCCTACCCCGGCCAGATCAAGGTCACCGTCGTGCGCGAGACCCGCGCCGTCGACTACGCGCGCTGAGCGCCTCTCTCCCCACCACACACACCCCGCGCGGGGAGATCGTACGGTACCGAACGATCTCCCCCGGAGCGCCGCTCACTCGCCCTGCATGAGCCCCGTGATCGTGCCGTCGGGATGCACCACGACGCGGCGCGCGGCGGGCTCCTTCGGCAGTCCGGGCATGGTCATGATCTCGCCGGTGAGGGCCACGAGGTAGCCCGCGCCCGCGCTGAGACGGACCTCGCGCACGGTGATGTCGAAGTCCGTCGGACGGCCCGCGCGCGCGGGGTCGTCGGTGAGCGAGAGGTGCGTCTTCGCCATGCAGATCGGGAGCGTCGCGCCGCCGAGCTTCACGGCCGCGTCGAGGTCCTTGCGGGCGGCGGCGGTGAACACCACGTCGCGGGCGCCGTAGACCCCGCGGGCGATCTTGCGGATCTTCTCCTCGGGCGCGTCGGAGAGCTCGTACATGAAGCGCGGCGCGGGCGGCGCGGCGTCGGTCTTCGCGAGCGTGTCGAGCACCGCGTCGGCCAGTTCGAGCGAGCCCTCACCGCCGCGCGCGAAGCCCTCGGAGCGGGCCACCGTGACGCCGTGCGCGCGCCCGAACTCGCGCAGCACCGCGACCTCCTCGTCGGTGTCATTGGGAAACGCGTTGACCGCCACCACCGCGGGGAGCCCGTAGGTGCGCAGCGTTTCGAGGTGCCGCGCGAGGTGGTCGAGGCCGCGACGGAGCGCGTCGGTGTCGGGCTCCGAGGCCTTCGCCACGGGAACGCCGCCGTGCATCTTGAGGGCGCGGTGCGTCGCCACGAGCACCACGGCGCGCGGCCAGAGCCCCGCCACGCGACACTTGATGTCGAGGAACTTCTCGGCCCCGAGGTCGAAGCCGAAGCCCGCCTCGGTCACCACGTCGTCGCCGTAGGCCAGCGCGAGGCGCGTCGCGAGGATCGAGTTGCACCCGTGGGCGATGTTCGCGAAGGGCCCGCCGTGCACGATCGCGGGCGTTCCCTCGCGCGTCTGCACGAGGTTGGGCATGAGCGCGTCGAGGAGCAGCGCGGTCATCGCGGCCGAGGCGCCGAGGTCGCCCGCGGTGATGGCCTTGCCCGCGGCGGTGGTGCCCACGACGACGCGCGCGAGGCGGGCTTCGAGGTCCTTCGGGTCCGAGGCGAGGCAGAGGATGGCCATGACCTCGCTCGCGGCGGTGATGTCGAAGGCGCCCTCGCGCACGGGGCCGTTGCCCTTGCCCATGCCCACCATCACGTTGCGCAGCGCGCGGTCGTTCATGTCGAGGGCGCGGCGCCAGCGGACGTTGCGCGCGTCGAGCTCCACGGGGTCGCGGAAGTACAGCGCGTTGTCGACGATGGCCGCGAGGAGGTTGTGCGCCGTCGTGATCGCGTGAATGTCGCCCGTGAAGTGGAGGTTGATGTCCGCCGAGGGCACGAGCGTCGCACGACCGCCGCCGGTGCCGCCGCCCTTCACGCCGAAGACCGGTCCGAGCGAGGGCTCGCGGAGCGCCGCGATGGCGCGACGTCCGCGCTTCGAGAGGCCCATGGCGAGCGCGACGGAGGTGGTGGTCTTGCCCTCACCCGCGGGCGTCGGATTGATCGCCGACACGAGCACCAGCCGCCCCTGCGGCGCACCCGCGCGCCGCGCGAACGCGTCGAGCGAGACCTTGGCCTTCTGGCGTCCCCACGGAATCACATCGTCGGGGTGCAGGCCCGCGTCACGGGCCACGTCGAGAATGGGTCGCAGCGTGTCGGTGCTCATCGTGGCGCGGAGGCTATCGCAGCGACGCGCGCTTCAACACCACGAAGGCCGCGCGCTCAGCGCTCCACGAGCAGCGCGCCGTTCGCCGCGAGCGCGAGGGGGCGCCGCGCGCACACCTGCACCACGATGCCGCCCAGGGTGCCCGCCGGGCGCGGCGCCACCCCGAGGGGCTCCCACACGAGCGAGGCCGCGCCGTCGCCGTCGAGGCACAGCGTGGCGAGGTCGCACACGAAGGGCGCGGGCGAGACGTCGTCGCGGGTGATGCGCGTACGGATGGAAACTGGTTCGCAACCGAACAATTCGACGCCCGCGGGGGGAGACTTCACGAGCGGCACTTCCCACGCGAGGGATGCGGGGTACACGGCGCCCTCCCATCCCACGGTGGCGAGGGGATCGTACGCAACCGAACCATCGAGGCGCTCGCCGCCGCGCACCATCGCGCAGGGGAGCGGCGACGGGGCCGTGGGGGGCCGCGAGAACCACCCCGCGCGGTGCAGGTCGCGGGCGGTGAAGGGCGCGTCGTCGGAGGGCTGTCCGTAGCCGTTGCGGTAGCGCGCGGGCACGGAGAGCTCGCCGCGCACGGCGACCACGAGGGCGCGGAGACCGAGCTTGTCGACCTTCCACCGGTGGGCCATGCCGCGGGGGATGAACACGTGCTCGGCGGGGTTCGCGCGGAGCGTTCCGCAGGGCGTGTCGAGCGTGGCGCCGCCTTCGAGCACGCACACGAGCTGGTCGCCGTCGTGGTCGGTGTAGAGCGTGGCTTCGGTGGCGCTGTCGGCGCTCACCCACGAGAGCGTCACGTCGTCGTTGGTGAGCAGCGCGAGGCGATCGCCGACGGGGCATCCACCGTGGGGAACCATCGCAAACGGAAACACCCGCCGCGTGGTCGCGCCGTCGTGCGAGGTTACCGTCGCGGGCCACGCAGGGGCGCGGTGCGAGGGCGTCCATACGGTGGCCTCGGGCGGTGGCGCGCCGTGGCGATGGAGCACGGTGTACGCGCCGTCGCGGCGCTGGAGGCGGTCTTCGTAGCCGGTGGATCCGACGGCGTGGGGCGCGAACATCGCCCGCACGATAGACGAAGCGGCGCCGCGCGCGCGATGGCGTACGGCGCCGTGCGAAGGGTCACTGCGCGGGGTGGCGCACGTACTCGAAGTCGACGGGGCGGCCCTTGATGCCCTGCTTGGGCGGGGCGATCCAGTGGGCCATCTTGCCGGGCTCGTACACGGGCTTCGTCATGAGGCTCTTCACGTACGCGCGGTCGGCCTCCGTGGGGAGCCACTCGTGCTTGCGGGCGTTCCACTCGTCGGCGGTGATGAGGTTGCCCTGCGGGTCGAAGTGCAGGCCCGCGTAGAGGCCCACCTCGCGGTTGAAGCGACGGTGCGGGAGCGTGAGCGTGAAGTCGACGCCCGCTTCCTTGATGGCGCGGTTCCACTTGTCGACGCCGCGCTGGCAGTCGGCCACGTAGTCGTCGCGGAGCACCTCGTTCATCGCCATGCGCAGGGGCACGTTCTCATCGACGATGCGCCCCTCCTTCACGTGCGGAATGGCCATCGTCGCCGTGAGCGCGAGGTGATCTTCGTACTGCTCCTCCTTCGCGCGGCCCTTGAGCCCCGAGGCGAAGAACGACGCCGCGTTCGACGACACCTCGCCGCCGAAGAGACCGAGCGACGAGCTGAACCAGAAGTTCATGTACCGCTGGATGGTGTTGAGATCGATGCCGCCCTGGGCGCGCGCGTCGCCGTTGGGGTCGAGCTTCGTGAGCTCACACGCGCGCTGCACCACGCGGAGCACGCCGGTCTCGCCGACGAACATGTGATGCGCCTCTTCGGTGAGCATGAAGCGCGTCGTGCGGGCCAGCGGATCGAAGGCGCTCTCGGCGAGCGCGAGGAGCTGGTACTTGCCGTCACGGTCCGTGAAGAACGTGAACATGAAGAACGACAGCCAGTTGTCGCACGGCTCGTTGAAGGTCGTGAGGATGCGGGGCTTGTCGGGGTCGCCCGAGCGGCGTTCGAGGAGCGCTTCGGCCTCCTCGCGTCCGTCGCGGCCGAAGTACGAGTGGAGCAGGTAGACCATCGCCCAGAGGTGGCGTCCCTCTTCGACGTTCACCTGAAAGAGGTTGCGGAGGTCGTAGAGCGACGGGCACGTGAGCCCGAGGAGCCGCTGCTGCTCGACCGACGCGGGCTCGGTGTCGCCCTGCGTGACGATGAGCCGACGGAGCGTGTTGCGGTGCTCGCCGGGCACCTGCTGCCACACGGGCTTGCCGAACTCGTCACCGAAGCCGATGGCGCGGTTGGCCTCGGGCTCGGTGAGAAAGATGCCCCAGCGGTAGTCGGGCATCTTCACGTAGTCGAAGTGGGCCCAGCCCTCGTGGTCGACGCTCACCGCGGTGCGGAGGTAGACGTCGTCGGTCTGAAAGCCCTCGGGGCCCATCTCCATCCACCACTTGATGAAGTCGGGCTGCCACTCTTCGAGCGCGCGCTGCAGGCGCTTGTCCGCCGACAGATTGACGTTGTTCGGGATCTTGGTGTCGTTGACGACAGAGGACATCGCAGAGCTCCTTCGGCGTGCGAGGAACGAGTGGAGAGACCATCGTCGCGCGGGCAGAGGTCACTGCGCCGCGCGGGTTCGTACGTGCGATGACAGACGCGGCGATCAGGTGCGGCGGTGGTCGAACACCGCGCGCTCGGGGCGGCCGTACATCGTGAGCGCGCCGCGGGGGCCCACGGCGTTGGGGCGTTGAAAGATCCAGTTCTGCCAGGCGCTGAGGCGACCGAAGATCTTGGTCTCCATGGTCTCGGGACCGGCGAAGCGCAGGTTGGCCTCCATGCCCGTCATCGCGTCGGGCGAGAGGCTCGTGCGCTCCTCGATCGCCACGCGCACCTCATCGTCCCAATCGATGGGGTCGGGCGCGAAGGTAACCAAGCCCCGCTTGAGCGCGTCGCCCGCGTCGAGGAGGTCTCCCTCGCCCTGGAGCTTCGTCACGATCGAGGGATCGTAGAGGAAGCGCGTCGCGAGGCGCGTGAGCCCGTTGGGCATCGGGAGCGGTCCGAAGTTCATGGGCGAGAGGCCGATGGCGGTGCCGTCTTCGTCGCGCATGAACACGCGGTCGGCGGCGAGCGCGATCTCGAAGAACGATCCCGCGAAGGCGCTGCCCGGCTCGATGAGCGCGAAGAGGCTCTTGGCGCTGAGGTCGAGGCGCTTGAGCACACGCTTGCGAAGCAGCAGCACCTCGCGCGCGAGCCAGTCGCCCTCGTCGACGAGCTTGAGCAGCGCGCGATCCGCGGCGCGCACCGACTCGCCATCGCCGACGGTGCGCAGCACGAGCAGACCGATGTTGAGATGATTGAAGCGAAGGTCGAGGAGCGCGTCGTCGAGCTCTCGCCACGCGGCGACGTTCCACTGCGCGCAGCCCGCGGCGCGGAGGCCCTCGGAGGTCTCGGCCTGCGGCGCGTCGGGGGCCTTGAGGGTGATCTCGGCGAGCGCACGCGCGGGATCGATGGCCACCGTCACGTAGCGGTACTCGGTGCGGTTCTCGGTGCGCGTGGGCGTGAGGGGCGCGAGGTGCATCCCCTCGCCCGTGGCGTTGCGGGCTGCGCGGGCCACGAGCTTCGCGAGGCGGGCGCTCACGGCGGCGTCGAAGCGACTCCGCGAGGCCACCTCGTCGACGAGGCGCCACTCGATCGCGCGACGACCGCGAACGCCCTCGGCGAGCGTCGAGAACACGTCGGCGAGATCGCGGCGCACCTTGCGCTTGTCGGTCACGCGCGTGAGCCCGCCGGTGCCGGGCAGCACCGCGAGGAGCGGCGCCTCGGGGAGGCTCACGGCGCTGTTGCCGTCGTCTTGCAGAAGGATCTCGTCACACGCCACGGCGAGCTCGTAGCCGCCGCCCGACGCGGTGCCGTTGAGCGCCGCGAGCACGGGGATGCCCGAGGCCTCGGAGAGCTCTTCGAGGTAGAGCCGCGTCTCGTTGGTGTACTTGCAGAAGTTGACCTTGAAGGGGTGCGTCGAGCTGCCCAGCATGTAGATGTTGGCGCCCGAGCAGAAGATGCGGTCCTTGCCCGAGGTGACCACCACGGCGCGCACCGCGGGGTGCTCGAAGCGGATGCGCTGGATCGTGTCGGCCAGCTCGATGTCGACGCCGAGGTCGTACGAGTTGAGCTTGAGCACGTAGCCCGGGCGCATCCCGCCCTCTTCGACCACGTCCATCACGATGCGCGCGACGGAGCCCGGCGCGCAGCCGGCGACGGTCGGAAACTCCAGCCGCCAGTGGCGGTACTGCTCGGGCGAGGTCTCGAAGCGGACGGGGGTCTCGGGGGCGGTGTGTTCCATGGCTCGGAACGCGACCCTACGATGAACCCCGTGCACGCTCAAGCACTATACTGCGACCTTTCTGCGCGGATCTGCACTATAGTGCAGCCATGGACGACGACCGCGAGGCCGGGCATCGGCACCTCCTCGAAGCGCTGGGGAGGGCCGTTCGCGCGCGTCGCCAGGCCCGCTCGCTGACCTTGCGCGCGCTGGCCGAGGAGGCCGCCGTGAGCGAGCGCTTTCTCGCGCAGCTCGAAGCGGGTGACGGGAACATCTCGGTCGCGCGGCTCCACGACGTGGCGCGGGCGCTGGGCACGACGGGCTCACGGCTTCTCGATGAGGCCGAGGGGGCGCCCGCGGGTGACGGGGGCGATCGGGTGGTGTCGCTCCTCGGGCTGCGCGGGGCGGGCAAGAGCACGGTGGGGCGCGCGCTCGCGAAGCGCTGGCGGGTGGAGTTCGTCGAGCTCGACGCGAAGGTCGAAGAGGCCGCGGGCATGAGCCTCGCGACGCTCTTCGAACTGCACGGCGCGGCCTACTACCGACGGCTGGAGCGCGAGGTGCTGCTGCGCACGCTCAGCACAGCGCGCGGCGCGGTGATCGCCGTGGGCGGCGGCGCGGTGACCGACAACGAGACCTTCGCGACGCTGCGCGCGCGCACGGCCACCGTGTGGCTCAAGGCCGACGCCGAAGCGCACTGGAACCGCGTCGTCGCGCAGGGCGACGCGCGCCCCATGGCGAACCGCGCGAACGCGATGGCAGAGCTCCGCGCGCTGCTCGAAGCGAGGGCGCCGCAGTACGCGCGAGCGAGGGTTGTGATCGATACGACGACACGCGGCGTGCGCGAGACCGTCGACGCGGTGACCGCTGCGCTGCCGCGTCTTTCTCGCGGCGCGAAGTGAGACAGATTTCAGGCGAAGGGCGACACGATTGCCTTCAAGAAACCGGGTGTCGTGGCCGATACAGTGGGTGAGATGGCCGGCGATGGAGCGCGCGCAATGAAGGTGCTGGTAGTCGACGACGACCGAACGACACGCGTGCTCCTGACCCGCACGCTCAAGACATGGGGCTACGACGTCGTGGCGGTCGAGAACGGGATGGAGGCCCTCGAGCGTGTGCGCGCCGAGAAGCTCCGCGTGGTGCTCACCGACTGGGAGATGCCCGGCATGGCGGGGCCGGAGCTCTGCACGCGCCTCCGCGCCCTCGGCGGTGAGTACGTCTACATCATGCTGCTCACGTCGCACGGCACCTCGTCGCACATCGTCGAGGGCCTCGAAGCGGGCGCCGACGACTTCGTGGCCAAGCCCTTCGATCCGCCAGTGCTCCGCGCGCGCCTCACGGTGGCCGCGCGGCACCTCGCGTTGCAGGACGAGCTCGCCCACAAGAACAACGAGCTCGCGCAGGCCAACAGCGAGCTGGCCCGCATCGCCACGACGGACCCGCTGCTCCAGATTGGCAACCGCCGGAGCTTCGAAGACGTCATCGTGCACGCGCACCAGACCGCGCGGCGTACGGGCCTCGCGTACGGCGTGCTGCTCGCCGACATCGACCACTTCAAGCGCTTCAACGACCGGCACGGACACGCCTTCGGGGACCAGGTGCTCCGGCGTGTGGCGCAGACCGCGGTGAACGCGCTCGGCACCTCGGGACAGCTCTTTCGCTACGGCGGCGAGGAGCTCATCGCCGTGGCCCCCGAGCAGACGCTGCGCTCCATCGCGGTGCTCGGCGAGCGCGTGCGCGGCGCGGTCGAGGCGCAGCGTGTGGAGCTCCTGACGGGCGGGTTCACTTCCGTCACGATCAGCGTGGGCGTGGCCCTCTTCGACCCCCACGACGCGATCAGCGCGCAGGTTGTGATCGAGTACGCCGACGCGTCGCTCTACCAGGCCAAGAAGCTCGGTCGAAACCGCGTCGTGTGCTGGCCCTTCGACGACGCGCGCCCGCCCCGCACCTCGCAGTTCTGACCGCGTGCGACGCGCCGGGGCCCGTGGTAGACGCCCCGCCGTGCGAACGTATGCGCTCGTGATCGCCGCCGCGCTCTCGCTGCCCGTCTGCGGCGCCGCGCAGCCCCGCCCCCGCATCGTCACCCCGACGCCCGCGCCCTCGGCAGCCGTGGCCATCCAGCGCGCGAGAGAGCTCGTCGAGCGCGGACGCGGCGCGGAGGCGTTGGCCCTCGTCGACGCGCTTCCCTTGCGGTTGCGACGCGCCGACGGTGTGCCCGCGACGCGCGCGATCGCCCTGTTTTCAACGCTCCCCGTGCGGCTCGAACCGGGCGGCGTGCGGGCCATGGCGCCCTCGGCGCAGCGCGACCTCGAAGCGGTGGTGCGCGCGCTCGGTCCGTGGGTCACCGCGCACGACGACGACGGGCTCGCCGCGGTGACGCTCGGTCGGTCACGGCTCGCGCGCAACGAACTCGACGACGCCGCCGAGGCCCTCGCGCTCGCCACCGCCGCACGCCCCCGCGACGCCACCGCGTGGAACGACCGGGCCATGGTGCTCGTCGCGCTTCGACGCCTCGAGGATGCCGAGCGCAGTCTCGATGAGGCCACGCAGCTCGCCCCGCGCGACGCCGAACCGTGGAGCAACCTCGGCGCCGTACGCCTCGCCCGCGGAGCCCACGCACGCGCCGCGGAGGCCTTTCGTCAGGCCATCGAGTGCGCGCCCATCGAGGCGAGGCATCACTCGGACCTCGGCTCGGCGCTCCTCGCGGGTGGAGACCTCGTCGGGGCGACGGCGGCCTTCGAGCGGGCCACGGCGCTCGATCCGACGAACGGGGTGGTGCTTGCGAACCTGGGCTACGCGCTCGCCCACGCCAACCGCCTCGCCGACGCGCGCCTCGTGTTGCAGCGGGCCACGGAGCGGGCGCCGCGCAGCGTGACGGCGTGGAGCAACCTCGCGATGGTGCTGCTCCGCATGGGCGATCGCGACGCCGCGCGCGAGGCGCTGGAGCGGGCGCGCGCCCTCGATCCCAACGACCCGCGGACCCGCGCCGGACTCGAAGCCCTTCAGACGCCCCCGCCGCCCGCGCGCTGAAACCTGTTCAGTGAACCTGCAAAGACTGCTTTGCAGCGTGCGGGACTTTGATATCGTCGCGACGCCACCATGCCGCGCTATCGCTCGTCAGGGCTGACCGACGTAGGTCGGGTCCGCAAACACAACGAAGACGCGTTTCTGCACGACGACGCGCTCGGCCTCTATGTCGTCGCCGACGGCCTCGGCGGTCACGCCGCGGGCGAGGTCGCCAGTGAGGAGGCCGTTCACCAGGTGCGGGCGTGGGTGCGCCGCGAGCGTCCGCGCGTCGCCGCGCTCGTCGAGAACCCGTACGACACCGACCTGCAGAACGACGCCGAGCAGATCATCCGCGGCGCGATCCAGTCGGCCACGTACCTCATCCACTCGATGGCCGAGTTCGACGACTCGAAGGCCGGCATGGGCACCACGATCTCGGTGCTGCTGCTCCTCGGTCGCGTGGCCATCGTCGGTCAGGTGGGCGACAGCCGCATCTACCTCACCCGCGACGACCAGATCGCGCAGATCACCGACGACCACACGCTCATCGCCGCGCAGATCCGCGAAGGGATGATCACCGAGGAGGAGGCGCGCTACGCCCCGCACCGCAACGTGATCACCCGCGCCGTGGGCTCGCACGAGTACGTGGAGGTCGACACGCGCGTGGTCGAGACCGTGCCGGGCGACCGCTTCCTGCTCTGCACCGACGGCCTCCACGGCTACCTGGAGAGCGACGCCGAGGCGATGCGCTACCTCAACCTCGCGGCCGATGACGGCGTGAAGCAGCTCATCCAGCTCGCCAACACCCGCGGCGGCAAAGACAACATCACGGCCATCGTGGTCGAAGTGCTCGAAGTCTGACGCGGCACGCGCGGTGCTCTCGTCGCGCGCCGAGACCCCGATGATCTCCCCCGCTCCCCGCCGTCTTCGCGCCGCGCTCGTGCGTGCGTTCCTCGCTGCGTGCTTCGCCCTCACAGCGTGCGGCTCGCGCACAGGGCTCAACGACGAGTCGTACGTCCCCGACCTTCTCGCCTGCCAGACGACGCCGTTCCGCGCGCGCCCCGGTGTGGCGCTGCGGCTCTACGCCACCCTTCCCGTCGCAGCCCGCGGACGCGCGGTGTGGCGTGTCGTCGACGGTCCTGCGGGCGCACCCGCACCGACGCTCACCTCCACGGGCACCAACGAGGCGAACTTCTTCTCGAACGTCGAGGGCACCTGGGAGGTCGAGCTCGCCGTGCCCTCCGACGTCGATGACGATGCGGGCGCCGACGCTGGAGCTCCCCGGTCGTGCCGCATGCGCGTCGTGGTGCGCGCGTCGGGCCCGGTCGCGCTGTGCCCCGCCGAGGTGACCACGGCGCCGTTGCAGCGCGTGGCGATTCCCGCGACGGCGCAGGGCGATCGACGCATCGAGAGCTACCGCTGGACGCTCGAGACCGCGCCCCTCACGAGCGCGCGCCCTGCCCCCTCGCCCGACGACACGGTCGCGACGGCCTACACCCCCGACGTGGTGGGCGACTACCGACTGCGCCTCGAAGTGACCGACGCCGCGGGCGAGGTCGACGCGTGCGCCACGATCGTTCACGCCGTGCCCCGCGAGGGCCTGCGCGTCGAGCTCGTGTGGGATCCGCCGGGCCGCTCGTGTCCGCGCAACGCAGGCGCCGCGTGCGATGGGAGCGACGTCGACCTGCACCTCCTCCGCGCACCGGGCACGGGCACGGTGTGGCGCTCCGACAACGACTGCTACTGGTTCAACTGCAACGCGTCGGCGTCGCGCACCCTCGCGTGGGGCGCCGCGGGCGCTGCCGACGATCCGCGCCTCGACATCGACGACGTCACCGGCCACGGCCCCGAGAACGTCAACATCACCCGTCCCGGCACCGGGCCCTACCGCATCGGCGTGCACTACTTCGACGCGCACGGCGCGGGGCCGCAGTCGGCGACCGTGGTGGTCTACTGCGGGAGCTCCACGCCCGCGGCGCGGCTCGGCCCCGTGGTGCTGTCGTACCGGGGCTCCGCCGATGCCAGCGACTTCTGGCTCGTTGCCGATGTGATCCCCGCGGCGGCCGGCGGATGTGAGGTGCGTCCGCTCTCGCGCGCCGGGCTCCCGTGGATCGTCACCTACGACGACGCCCAGCGCGGCGCGGGCACCGGCGCTCCGTGATCGCACGGTGCTGAGCGCGCGCCCCGTCGTGGTGCTCGGCGCGACGGGCACGGTCGGCCGCGAGGTGTCGCTCGCGCTCGCGGGCGATGTTCCGCTCGTGCTCGCGGGTCGTGACGAGGCGGCGCTCCATGCGCTGCGCGAGGCGGTGCTGCGCCACGTGGGAGACGCCGTGGTGCAGGTGGTGACGCTCGACGTGACCGAGCGCGCCGCAACGGTGGCGGTGCTGCGCGAGGCCGCCGCCGTGGCCCACGCGACGCCGCACACGCACGCGGCGTTCGAAGCATGCCTCGATGCGTCCGTGCCCTGCGCGGATGTGAGCTTCGCGCCCGCACGGGTGATGCGCGCGGTCCGTGATTTCGATGCGCGGGCTCGCGAGGCGGGTGTCGCGCTCGTGCCTGCCTGCGCCACGCACGCGGCGTTGAGCGATGCGGCCGTGCACGCGACGGTGTCGCTCCTCCCGCGCGACGCCGACGTGACCGTCGAGGCGTGGGTCTCGCAGTCCGCGGAGCTCCCACACGCCGCGCGACGCGAATGGCTCGATGCGATGGAGTCGTTGCGCGAGAACGTCCGCGCGATGCGTCCGCGCGGCGCCATCGAGCGCGCGGTGCGAAGCGCGTCGACGCCCGTCGGGTTCGATCCCGCCCTCGCCGCGTGGACGCGCCCCCTCCCCTCGCCCGATGTGCCCGTGGTGCTTCGCAGCGCGGCACTGGATGCGCGCTTCACGCGATCGTTCACCTACGCGCACGGGGCCTGCGCGCCCTCGCCCGTCGACACCGTCGGCGCGCTCGCGGGCCTCGGCCTCGACGCGCTCCTCACACGCTTCGACCGCACGCGCGCATGGCGGGCGTCGCGAACGTCCGAGACCCCCGCGGTCTTCGCGATCACGCTCCGCGCCCGCGCAGGTGGTCGCACCGTCGAGACCGCCGCACGCCTCGGGGCGCGCTCGCCGGCAGCACTCGCGGGACACATCCTCGCGGCCTGCGCGCGCTCGCTCGCCACGCGCGCGTCACGCCCCGGGGTCGGAACGCCCGCCTCGTCGCTCGGAGACGCGCTGCCCGAGGGGCTCACGCGCGCCGGGTTCGCGTTCGAGGTGCGCCGCGGCTGAACGCGTTGCGGCGCTGCGCGAAGGCGTTGATCGCACGCGCGCTTTCGTTGTTCTCTGGAACGCGATGAGCCAGTCAGATCGCGAACCGACCGCGGCGCCCACCATCCACGCGCGCGGCGTCGAACGCCTCGATGCGGTCGTCGACCTCGTGCACGCGCTCGCGCGACCGCGCCCCCTCGCCGACCTGCTCGACGAGGTGCCCGCGCGCGTCGCGGCGGTGTTCGCGAGCGAGGTGTGCTCGCTCTATCTGCGCGAGGGCGACGGGCTCGTGATGCGCGGCAACGTGGGCTTCACGCACAGCGCGCTCGGCGAGGTGCGGCTCAACGTGGGCGAAGGCCTCGTGGGCATGGCCGTGGAGTGCATGCGCCCCGTGAGCGCCGACATCGCGCAGACGCACGCGCGATTCCGCGGGTTCTCGATGCTCGGCGAGGAGCGCTTCCCGGCGTTTCTCGCGGTGCCCGTGCCGGGGCCCAACGGTCCCGCGGGCGCCCTCGTGGTGCAGCGCGCGCGCGACGCCTACGCGCCCCGCGACGTCGAGCTGCTCATGTCGATCGCGGGCGCTGTCGCGCCGCTCGTGAACCGCGCGCGCATCGTCGCAGGCGCCCCCGCGAAGGCGGCCGGTGCGGGCACGCGGCGCGTGACGATCCCCGGTCGCGCGGTGGTCGCAGGGCGCGCGCTCGGGCTGCTCGCGGCGGTGCAGCGGCCCGTGGCAAAGGGCGTCGGCGACGACGCGAAGGCCTCCCCGAAGGACCACGCGCGCACGCTGGAGAAGGCCATCCTCTCGTGCGACGCGACGCTCGACATGCACCTCCGCGCGGCACAGCGGCGCGGCCTCGATGCGTCGTTCCTCCAGCTCTACAAGACGATGCTCGACGACGGGCGGCTCCGCGAGCGCACGCTCGAACTCTCGCGCGGACGCGGCCTCGCGTGGGCCCTCGCGCAGGTCGCCCGCGAAGCGACGCGCGCGGCGCGCATCTCCGAAGCCGACCTGCTCACCGAGCGCGCCATGGAGATGTCGGAGGTGTGCGATGTGCTTCGCGCGTTGCTCCTCGCGACAAGCACGAAGGAGCCGCGCGGCGCCGTGTGGGTTGCCGAGAGCGTGACGGCCTTCGAGCTGCTGCTCGCGGCGCGCGCGAAGCCCGCGGCCCTCGTGCTCACGGGCGCGATCGGCGACCGCGGACGTGTGCTCGTCGAGCTCCTCGGCGTGCCCACCGTGTCCGAGGCCGCGGGGCTCACCAACTGGGCTGCGGACGGAGACCTCGCGCTCGTCGACGGCGACCACGGGCTCGTGCGCGTGAACCCCTCGCGGCGCGAGCGCGACGAGGTGCGCGTCGAGCGCCGCGACGATCCCGACGCTCAGCGCTGATCGCCACGCCTCGCCGTGCGCCACGCGTGGTGCGCGAACACCGCGGCCATCAACACGGCCCGCACCTGCGCGCCGCGAGCCCCCTGCGGCGCGAGCATCGCCACCAGCGCCCACGCCATCGCCACCGAGGCCACGAGCACCGTGCGAACGCGACCGCCGCGACCGCCGCGCCAGCGCGTCCACGCGAGCGCTCCGTAGACCGCCATCGCCGCGAGGGCCCACACCGCCGTCACCCCCTGCACGCGCGCACGCCGCTGTTGCGTGGGCGTCATCCACGCCGTGCGACCCCGCGCGCTCGCGAGCACCGACCGCCACGCGCGACGGGCCTCCCGCGCGTGGGCCTCGGGGGCCATCACCACCACGAGCACGCCATCGTCGACGAGCGGAAGCGCCGCGGCGAAGCGCACGAGCGTGTGGCCTGCGACGGTGGCCCTCCCTTCGAGCGCGGGCACGTCGAGGCCCAGCGCCGATGCCGTGTCGACGCGGTCGGTGAAGGGATAGGGATCGGCGCTGCGCAGGGCCGACAGTTCGTCGTCGGAGAGCGCGCGCTGCGGCAGGGGCGCGCCGAGACGCGCGAGCTGAAGGAGCACCGGCGCATCGTCGGCGACGTGCAGATCCCACGTGCCGAGGTTGTCGGGTGTGGGGTGCGCTGCGGGGCGCACCGTGGCGTGGGGCGGGAGCGTGAGGTCGAGCGGCGGCGACGTGAGGTGCACCGCGGGGTCGGCGCTCGCTTCGAACGACATCGCACACAGCGCGAGGAGCGCGATCGAACGGAGGCGCGCGCGCATCGTGGGCTACTCCGCGCCGGGCATGGCGACGCCGCGGTCCTGATCCCAGTGGATGGGGTACGGACGCGCCTGCACGAACACAAGCCGACGGTCGCGGCCCGCGAGGAGGAACTCCACGTCCATGGGCGACGCGCTCGCGAGCGTGCGGGTGAAGTGCGCGTGGATGCGTTGCAGCGCGCCCGCGAGTCGCACCACCTCGTCGTCGGTGAGCACCGGTGCGCCGTGCGTCCGTGAGCTGCGCGAGAGGCGCTCGAACTCGCGCTCCTCGCCGTACGTGTAATAGAGCACCTGCTCGGGCACGTCGTCGCCGCGCGCGGCGGTCACCGCGCCGCCCTCGTCACCCGCCACCTGCGCGTTCATGAACATCGCGGGACGCCCTTCGTTGAAGGGGTTTGCGGTGATCGCCACGCCGTCGACCACGTCGTCGTCGATGGACTCCTGCACGAGCACGCCCATCGCGACGCGCGATGCGTCGATGCGAAAGAAGTCGCGCTCCTCCCACGCCTGGAGCGACCACGTGCTGGCCCACACCGCGCGCAGCGCATCGGCGAGCACCGCGTCGCGCGCATCGGCGGCCACGACCACGGAGCGGTAGAGCCCGGCGCCGTTGAAGCCCGGCAGGTCCTCGGCGTTGGTGCTCGATCGGAGGCGCACGCGGCGACCGGCGAACTGCGACGCGATGCGCGCGCGGAGCCGTTCGAGCAGCGCGGCGTCGACGGGCGCTCCCACGATGCGCGCGCGCACGTCGGCGAGCACGCGGTCGCGCACGGCGGGCTCGTTGCGAAAGTCGTCGCGCGCCACGGCCTCACGGAGCACCGAGGCCGCGCCGGAGCGTTCGAAGTGCGTGAGGTACGACGCGAAGGGGATCGCAAATCCCCGCGGCACCTGCACGTCGCCGCCGATGGATCCGAGCTCGCCGAGCTGCGCGGCCTTGGCGCCCACGGTGTTCACGTCGCCGTAGCGCAGCGAGGCCACGTCGACGAGCCCGCGGTCGGCGGTGTCGAGCGGCGGACGCATCACCACACGCGGACGCAATCGCTCCCACGCGCGCTCGGCGGCGGCCTGCGTCGTGGGCTCGACGGACCAGTCCTGCGGCGACACGCGGAGGTGCACGAGGTGGCCTTCGAGGGCGCGCAGACGCGGGTCACGAAAGGCCTCGCGCAGCGCCATGTCGGGCGTGCCGCGGTTGGTGGCGAGCACCGCGACGTGGCTCAGCGGAGCCTGGAGCTCGCCGGTGATGATCCCCGCGCACACGGGCAGGTCGAGGGGCACGCGGTCGAGCACGACGATGTCGTTGCGGCGCACGCGCGCGGGGTCGGGATCGCCGTCGACGAAGCGCAGCCATCCCCACGCCTCGCCGGGGTTCAACGGCTGGTAGCGCATGGCGCCGAAGAGTTCTTGCGTGGTGATCACCGGCACGTGGGCCGCGCGAAACGCGTCGACCGCGGACTCATGCGCGGGCGGCACCGGGCGGTACCGGAGCGCGTCGCCGAAGTACACGCGACGGCGCACGGCTTCGAAGGCTCGCACGGTGCGCGGCACGTCGAGGGTGTCGCCCGCGATGAGGTCGTAGGTCCAGGCGTCCTGGTCGTGGTAGCGCGTGAGGGTGCCGAGCACGAAGCGTCGGTCGTCGCGGCGGTACTCGCGGATGTTGAACGCCGCGTGGTCTTCGACGGGGTGCGCCAGCGTGCTGAGAAAGCGCGACGCGAAGAAGTAGTGGATCTCCCAGCGACGGCTCTGGAGGAAGTAGACCTTCCAGTCGTCGTCGAGGTCGATGATCACCTTCACGACCTCGGTGTGCGCCGAGGTCTGTCGGCCCGGCGAGGCCGCGAGCGCGCGCCACGTGGCCTCGTCGCGGATCGACTCGCTGAAGTCTCCCCCGCTGCGATCCCACGGCGCGGTCACCTCGCCCGCGTTCACGGTGACGGGCTGCGGTCGCACGCACGCCGCGGCGACGATCAGGAGCGCGAGCGATGCAGGTCGGAGCACGGCGCGACTCTATCGTCGCGTGCGGGCGAACGGGATATGGTCGCCGCGATGTTTCGCCACGCGCTCGCCATCGCCGCCAAGGACCTCCGCATCGAGCTTCGGGTGCGAGAGGTGGTGCCGACGATGACCCTCTTCGGCGCGCTCGTCGCGGTGCTCTCGTCGATCTCGCTCTTCGTCGACGAAGAGACGGGCCGCAAGGTCGCGCCCGGCGTGCTCTGGATCGCCATCGCCTTCTCGGGAACGCTCGGCCTCTCCCGCACCTGGGGACGCGAGCGCGAAGAGGGCGCGCTGCGCGCGGTGCTTCTCTCGCAGGCCTCGCCCGCGGCGATCTTCTTCGGCAAGGGCGTGGGCGCGCTGCTCTTCGTGCTCGTGACCGAGATGGTCGTGGCGCCGCTCGTCGCGATTCTTCTGCACGCGCCGGTGCTCGAACACTTCGTGCCCTTCGCGGCGCTGGTGCTCCTCGGCACCATCGGCTTCGTCGCCGCGGGAACGCTCTTCGGCGCGCTCGTGGCCCGCACGCGCGCCCGCGACCTGCTCCTCGCGGTGGTGCTCTATCCGCTCGTGTCGCCCGCGCTTCTGTGCGGGGCCGTCGCGACGCGCGAGCTCCTCGGCGGAACGCCCGTGTCGCAGCTCTACGACTGGTTCCGCATGCTGGCGATCTTCGACCTGATCTTCATCGGCGGCGGCATCGGCCTGCTCGGCGTGCTGCTCTCGGACTGATCACTTCCAGTCGGGTGCCGTGATGCCGTAGACCGCGTGGTCGACGAAGCGATCGTGGAGCCACTCGGCGCCGCGGCAGGTCCCCTCGAAGCGATAGCCCGCGCGCTCGGCGACGGTGCGCGAGCGTCGGTTCTCCGCGGCCGCGCGGATCTCCATGCGATGGAGCGAGAGCGCGGTGAACGCGTGCGTGGTGAGCGCGCGCACGGCGCGGGTCATGATCCCGTGACCTTGAAAGGGCGACGCGAGCCAGTATCCGAGGGCCGTGCGTCGGTTGGCCCAGTCGATGGTGTGGTACCCGATGATCCCCGCCAGCGCGCCGTGAAAGAAGATCCCCGTCGAGAGCGACTGCGAGCGCGCGAACTGCTCCAGCGTGGCCTGAATGAAGCCCATCGAGTCGTTCACCGTGCGCGTGTTGTCGACCCACGGGAGGTAGCGCCGCAGGTGCTCGCGGTTCTCGTCGATGACCGAGAAGAGCATCCCCGCGTGCCGGTGCTCCAGCAGCGCGAGGTCAAGGTGCTTGTCGATGGGCATGCGAAACATGGTGCGCACCGCGGTGCCATCCGAGCCTATCACCGAAGGCCCGCAGCACGGCCCCGCACGACGCGCGGAGCCGCGCAGAATCCGCGACGGGCGCGGCGTGAAATCTCGTAGAGTGTGGGCCGCTCGATGGCTCTGTCGCCTACACCGTCTCCCGCGCGACTCGGGCGCTACAGCGTTCTGCGACGACTGGGCATCGGAGGGATGGCCGAGGTCTTCCTCGCCCGCTCCCGCGGCGCCGAGGGCGTCGACAAGCACCTCGTCGTCAAGCGCATCCTCCCCGAGTACACGGAGAACCCGCACTTCCGCGCGATGTTCGTCGATGAGGCCCGCGTCGCGCTGCGCCTCAATCACCCGAACATCGTCCAGGTCTACGGCTTCGAGTCCGACGGCACGACGCTGCTGCTCATCATGGAGCACGTCGACGGCCCCGACCTCGGCATGCTCGTGAACAGCCTCGCGCGCGTCGGCGAGGTGGTGCCCGCGCCCCTCGTCGCGTACGTGCTCCGCGAGGTCGCGCGCGGCCTCCACTACGCCCACGAGCGCCTCGACGAGCAGGGGCGACCGCTCGAAATCGTGCACCGCGACGTGTCGCCCAACAACGTGCTCCTCTCGTACGAGGGCGCCGTCAAACTGGGCGATTTCGGCATCGCGCGCGTGCGCTCGGCGTCGTTCGAGAACCCCGGCACCGTGCGCGGCAAGTTCGGCTACATGGCCCCGGAGCAGGCGCGGGGCGAGGCCGTCGACCGTCGCGCCGACATCTACTCGCTCGGGGTGCTGCTCGCCGAACTCCTCGGGGGCCACACGCTCTTTCGCGACGTGCCCGCGGGCGCCGACGTGCTCGACCGCGTGCGCCGCGGAGACCTTCCCGACGTCGAGGCGCTGCTCGCCGAGGCGCCCGAGGCGCTGCGGGCCATCGCGGTGCGCGCGCTCAAGGCCAACCGCGACGAGCGCTTCCCCACGGCGCGCGACGTGGTGCACGCGCTCTCGCACTACCTGCACGGGCTCGATGCGCCGGCCGACGCGGGCGCGCTCGAACACTTTCTCCAGCGCGTGATGCCGCCGCGGCACGCGTCGGTGCCGCCGCCCTCGGGCCGTCCGCCGCCCATGTTCGCCGACGGAATCCCCGAGGCCACGGTGCCCGGCAAGGCGCGCACGCCGCCGACGCCGCTGCCGCCGCAGAACCTCGTGACCCTGCCCGCGATGCTCATGCCGAACGTGCCGGCGCCGCGGGTGCCGCTCGTCGACACGGCCGCGGTGATCCGCGAGCGTGTGCACGTCGCGGTGGTCGCGGGACGGCTCACGGCGCCCATGCACGCGCCCGCATCGCGCGCCCTCGTGCACATGCTCGGCGAGCTCGCGTTCAAGGCCGACGCGACGCTCGAATGGACGCGCGACGACAGCTTCACGCTCGTGGTGGGCGTGCTGCGTCCCCACGTCGACGACGCGCTCCGCGCCGCGCGCCTCGCGCTCGAAATCCTCGACGCCGCGCGCACGCTCGCGACAGAGTCAGACGGCGAAGACGGCGATGCGCCGCCCGGTGTTTCGCTCGGCATGGCGCGCGGCGTGGCCGGGTGCGCGCGCGACGCCGAGGGCACGATGTTGAGCTACGAGCTCGTCGACGACGCGGCCCCGCTCGCCACCTCGCTCGCGGGCGTCGGACGTCCCGGTGAAGCCCTCGTCGCGGGCGCGCTGTACCGCATCGTGCGGCGCGCGTTCATGCTGCGAGAGCACAGCCCGCGCAACGGCCCCTCGGGAGTGCGCGCATTCGTGCTCGAACGGGCCCGCTCGCGCACCGAGCGCGACCGCACGTCGGAGTCGCAGGGCTGGCGCCTCCTCGGCCGCGAGACTGCGCTCCGTGAGCTGCGCAACGCGCTCGTGCTCGCGACGGTCACGCGACAGGGCCGCGCGGTGACGGTCACCGGCGAGCTGGGCATCGGCAAGACCACGGTGCTCGGCGCGTTCGCGGCGGCGCTCGCCACGACGCAGGGCCCGCTCGGCGAGGCGCGGCTGCTGCGCGTCGACGGCTCCGTGTCGGCCCACGGCGTGCGCTACGGCTTCGCGGGACAGCTCGTGCGGCACCTGCTCTCGATGCGTCACGCGTCGCGCGGAGGCCCGCCGCCGCTGCCCACGGCGCAACCCGTCGAGCGCCCCGCGAAGGGCCCTCCCCCGCTGCCCCGTCGACGCGGATCGGGGGAGGTCGCGCTGCCGACGGAGAGCCTCCCGCAGCTCCTCGATCAGGTGACCGAGCGCTACGGCCAGGGACCGACGGGCAAGCGCGCGGCGCTGCGTGTGCTGCGCGTGTGCCTGGGCATGGAGCTCGAAGAGGTCGGCGCCGAGGCCGCGACCACGCGGGAGCTCGGGCTCGTGCTGCGTCCCATGCTGGGCGACGCGGCGCGAGAGCGTCCCATCGTGCTGCTCTTCGACGCGCTGGAGCAGGCCGACGCGCCGAGCCGCGCCGTCGTGTCGGAGCTGCTTCGCAAGCCGCCCGCGGGCCTCGTCCTCCTCGTGGCCGCGCTGCGCGACGACGACCCCCTCACGCGCGACCTGGCGGGCCTTCAGACACTCGCGCTGGGGCCGCTCGACGCCGAGGCGCGGCGCAGGCTCATCGCAACCGCGCTGGGCACCGAGGAGCCCGCCGACGAACTCGTGCGCGAGATCTCGTCGGTCGCGGGCGGCAATCCGCTCACGATCCTCGAAGTGGCCGAGGCCCTCGTCGAACGCTCGCGCGGCCGACGGAGCATCACCGACCCGGGCGTCGACCGCGAGCGCACGGGCGACGCCGCGGCGTTTCTGCGTGACGACGACGCGCCCCTTCCGCCGTCGCTCGAAGAGGTGCTCACCGCGCGGCTCGAAGCGCTCGCGCCCGAGGTGCGAAACCTCCTGCGATGGTGCTCGCTCTGCGAGGCCGAGCTCACCGTCGATCTGGTCGATCAGCTTGGTGGCGATGAGGGTCCGCGGGTGCGCGCGCGGCTCGTGTCCGATGGCATCCTCGTGTTTGCGGGCGACGATGGAGACCCCCGCGCGGTGCTCACCTTCGCGCATCCGATGCTCGCCCGCGTGGCCCGCGCCTCCATCGAGCCCACGGTGGTGCCCGCGATGCACGCGCGCGTCGCGGAGCTTCTGGAGCGCCGTCGCACGATGCCCGGCGAGCGCGCGAACGTGGTGGCCGCGCTGGCGCGTCATCGCGAGGCTGCGGGCGCAGAGCGTCCCGCGGCGCGGTCGTGGCTCGAAGCGGCGGCGGTGTTCGTGGCGAGCGCGTCGAACCCGCGCGATGCGATGCACGCGTACGGGCGTGTGCTCGGTCTCTGCCGCGGCGCGATCGACGTGGAGGGCTACGCACTTCGGGCCGCCGCGCGCGAAGGGCGCGAGGACCTGGCCCGCGCATCGGGCGCCAACCGCGCGCGACGCGTCGAGCTCCTCGCGCTCCGTGAGATCGCGGTGGAGTCGCGCGACCCGCGGCTCGTGGCGCGCGCCCTCACGCGGCAGGCCCGCTACAAGCTGGAGACCAACGCGGCCGACGCGGACCGTGACACGGTGGCAGCGGTGCGTGCGGCGCGTCGCGCGAACGAGCCGCGCACCGAAGCCGAAGCGCGCTGGGTGCTCGCGGTTCATCGCGGGCGACGGGGCCTGCACCGCGAGGCGCTCGTGGAGCTCGACGCGGCGCTCACCGCGCTGACCGCGAAGGAGGCAACCGCGGCGCCTCCCGGCGGCACGGCCGACGATGGCGTGCGCGCGGCGCGGACGCTGCGCATCGAAGTGCTGCTCTCGAAGGCCGCGCTCCAACGCATGACCGGCGAGATGTCGGAGTGCGTGAAGGCCGCGGCGGAGGCCTACGCGCTGGCCCACGCGCACGGGCCGCGGAGGCTGCTCTCGCCCGCGTACGAGGAGCTCGGCATGGCGTGCCTCACGCAGGGTGGGTACGCCGATGCGCTGCGGTTCTTTCGCGCGAGTGTGGCACTCGACCGCGAGCTCGGGAGCCGCGAGCGAATCGTCGCGTCGCTGGTGCACGCGGGCCACGCGCTCGCCGCGTTGGGCCAGAACGACCGCGCGCTCGCGTGGGTGCTCCGCGCGAAGGATCTCCTCGGCACGCACGGCAGCGGCGGCGTCGCGTCGCTCACCGTCGATGTGCATGTCACGTTGGCGGAGCTGCTCATCGAGCGCGGCGAGCTCGACGGCGCGTCGGAGTCCATCGAGCACGCGCGGGCCGGTGCGACGACGCTCGAGTCGCGCGAGGCGCTGTACCGCATGTCGATCGGAGACGCGCGGCTGCTCCTCGCGCGGCGTCAGTTCAAGCACGCGCGCGCGGCCGCCGAGGCGGCGGAGCGTGTGGCGCGCGAGGCGGGGATGGTGGTCGAAGCGCTCCACGGTCGCGCGTACGTGGCCGAGGCCGCGGCGGGCATGGGCGACCGCGTGGCGGCGCGTGCGTGGCTCGACTCGGTGCTGGGCGATCCGCACTTCTCCGACCCGGTGCGCGTGCTGCGCGGAGACCGCGTGGTGGCGGCGTGCGTGCGCGCGCTGCGATCGATGGGTGACGGGACGAGCGCCGACGTGCTCGACCAGCGGTTGGCGACGATGCGCGAGCGCGTGGCGGCGACGGCCCCCGCGGCGGGCGAGGCGAAGGAGACGACGTGAGCGAAGTGGGTCCGGTTGCGCTGGTGCTCTCCGGCGGCGGCGCGCGCGGAGCGTACGAGGTCGGCGTGCTGTCGTACCTCTACGGCGAGTTCGTGCGACAGCGCGGCGGGGTGGTTCCGCCCGTCGACATCGTGTGCGGCACGAGCGTGGGCGCCATCAACGCGTGCTACCTCGCGGCCCACATGGCCGACCCCGTGTCGGGCGTGAAGCGCCTCGCCGACCTCTGGACCGCGATGCAGTTCGAACAGGTGCTGCGCTTCAACGTGCGACAGGCGATGCGTCTGCCGCAGGTGCTTCGCGGCGGCGGCGACCACGATGCGGGCATCTTCGACGTGCAGCCGATGGTCGACCTCGTGACCCGCGAGGTGTCGTGGAAGATGCTCGGACGCGCCGTACGCCGCGGCCTCCTGCGCGCCGTGAGCGTGAGCGCGACGGAGATCGCGACGGGCCGCACGACGCTCTTCGTCGACACGGCGCCCGACGTTCCGCTGCCCGAGCTCTTCAACCCGCGCGTGGTGGTGCGCCGCGAGATCGTGGGCCCGCAACACGCGCTCGCGAGCGCCGCGATCCCGCTGATCTTTCCGCCCGTGCGCGTGGGCTCGCAGCTCTACTGCGACGGCGGGCTCCGACAGAACACGCCCATCGCGCCTGCGGTGCGCATGGGCGCGCGCAAGATCCTGATCGTGGGGCTCTCGAAGGAGGTGCGCGGACTCGCCGTGCCCGAGGCCCTCGCGGGAGGCCCGAAGCCGCCGACGGGCGCGACCTTCCTGCTGGGCAAGGTGCTCAACGCCTTCCTCCTCGACCACGTGCAGGCCGACGTCGACCTGCTCCAGCGCATCAACCAGCTCCTCGCCGACGGCTCGACGGTGTACGGCCCCGAGTTCATCGAGCGCATGAGCCAGCGCGCGCTCGACCGCGGAGGCCAGCCCTACCGCACGATCGAGTCGCTCGTGATCCGCCCGAGCCAGGACATCGGACGCCTCGCGGGCCAGCACGTGCGCCGCGGCCGCTTCTCGGGCTCGCTCGTGGCGCGCGCGCTCATGACCATGCTCGACTCGGGGCTCACCGACGAGAGCGACCTCGCGAGCTACCTGCTCTTCGACGGCGCCTTCGCGCGCAAGCTCATCGACCTCGGACGCGCCGACGCCGAGGCCATGCGCGACAAGCTCCTGCCCTTCTTCGCCGACCCCGCGCGGCGCTGACCGTCACCAGCGCGCGCGCTGCCATCGGAGCAGGAGGTACTCCTCGCTCACGGCGAAGCGCGCGAGGGCGCGCAGCGGCGGATACACATCGAGCGCCTCGCGCGGGCTGCGAGAGACCGTCGGAGGCGCCCCACGAAGGATGCTCTCGGCGGCCACGCGGAAGTCCGCGCACACGAGCATCCCCGCGTGCATCTGCGCGTGGGCCACGGTCTCGCGCCACGCCGACCAGGTGAGCTTCGCACCGAGCTGCGCGACGAGGTCCTGCACGTGCCGATGCTGCCTCGGCGGAACCGCGTCGAAGAGGCGCGTCGCGAGTCGGGCCACGGGCGCGTCGAGCTTGCCCGGCGCCTCGGTGCCGAAGGCCGCGCGCACGGCCGCGACGAGGCGCTCTCCATCCGCGCTGCCGAGCGCCGTCATGGGCAGGTGGCACGTGCGCGTCGACTCCAGCGTCACGCCCACGAGAAAGCGCGCGCGGGGGCTGTCGTGTGCGATCGAGGTCGCGACGAGCACCGTCGGCGGCGTGCTGCCCGCGGCCATGTCGATGCCGTCGGGCATGTCGGTGCGGAGCACCATGGGCGTCGACTTGGGGAGCTGAAGCAGCCGCACCGCCGCCGAGAACATCTTGCCGAACGCGGTCGGCGGACTCGCGAAGGTGCGCTCGTTCGAGAGGCCGTTCTGGCTCCGCGTGGCGTCGCGACGCCCGCCGTTCAGCGCCTCCCACACGATCACGCCGAGCTCGGGATACGGCCCATGCTGCGGCGGCAGGAGCACCTTCGCGACACCTTCGAGCGCATCGGCCACGTCGACCATCGGCGGCGCCTCGGGCCACGGGTCGAGCGCGGTGCCCGAGAGCACGGCGAGCACCGACGCGAGCGCGGCGCTCTCGTTGCGCATGCGAAGGTCGTTGTAGATGCCCACGAGCGCATCGAGCGCATCGAGCCGTGACGGGTCCTGCTCGAAGCGACGGCGCTGAAGCAGCAGCGCCTCGTCGCGTGTGTCGTCGCTCTGCGCAAGGTGCTTTGCCAGCGCGCGCGCGGCCCCGTCGTCGCCCGCGGCGGCCGCCTCACGGAGCGCCGACACGGTCATCTGCACGCGGGGTCGCGTCGCGGCATCGGGCACCGGCGGCGGCTGCGACGGAATGGGCGCGGCGGGCGTCGAGAGCGCGATCACGTCGAGCTCATCGAAGGAGGGTGACGACGTGCGGTCGACGTAGGCGTGCTCTTCGAAGTCGAGCGACACCTCGGGGGCGGGCGATCCGTCGACGAGTTCGATCGAGGGCGGCGACGACGAGCCCGTGCGCATCGGCGGCGGACGATCCGTAGATGGACGCTCCGGCGGTCGGAACGTCGGCGACGCGGGGCGCTGCGAGGCGCGAGGCGGCGGCGACGATCCCGCGGGGGTGAAGAGCGGCGTGGCCGAGCGCACGGGATAGCCGGCCTGCATCGCGGCGCGCGGGTTGAAGGGCTGCTTCGGCGGGCGCGTGGAGGCGCGCGAGACCCGAGGCGGCGTCGACGGAGGACGGTCTGACGGCGTGGGCGGCGGCGGCTCGGAGCGCACCGCGGGGCGCATCGAGGGACGCGTCGGAGGACGAAGCGTGTTGCGCGTCGCGAGCGGCACCGACGACGGACGCTCCGGCGGGTTCGTGTACGACGGGAGGAGCGACAGCACCGCGAGGCGCACGTCGGAGGGGGGCACGTTGCACTCGACGAGATCGCGCACGACGCGCTCGGCGGTCGCGGGGTCGTCGTGCTGCTTGAGAAAGAGCTCCGCGGCCTCGGCGGCGCGCGCCGCGTCGGGCTGATCGAGCAGCGAGAGTTCGAGCGCGTGGAGCGCGTGGGCGCGACGCGCGTTGTCGTCCCAGGTCTGCGCGGCGGCGGCGAGCGCGTCGTCGATGAGGGTCTCGATCGCGACCCGCGCGGCCTCCGGCGCCTCGCGGTGCAGCTCGCTCGCATGGCGCCGGAGCGTGGCCTCCGTGGACGCCACGCGCGCACCCTGGAACGAGAGCAGTTCGAGCAGCAGCGCGAGCTGGCGGTCCGTCGGCCGCGCGACCTCCGAGGCCTGCAGAAAGTACCGCGCCCGCACCTCGGGCGTGCTCGACGTCGCCCCGAGGAGCCCCAACGCGCGCACGAGCACATCGCGACGCCCCGAGCGCTCGGCGAGCCGCTCGACGGCCGAGAACGACGCCCCGAGGCTGGGCTCCTTCATGAACAGCGCGAACTGCTCGTCGAGCGCCTCCCCCACGCGTCCCGCGCGCTCCAGAAGACACGCGCGGCGATACGCGATCGCGTGGCGCGCATGCTCGCCCGCCGCGCCGTGCGAGAGGTCGTTGTAGATCGCGAAGATCGTGTCGTAGGCACCCGACGCGACGGCCACGTCCTCGGCCATCGCGAGCGCGTCCTCATCGCCCGGAACGCGCCGAAGCAGCGCTCGCAACGTGGTCAACGCGCGGGTCGGCGCGCGCATCACGTCGCGCGCGAGGGTCGTCGCGCATCGCATGCGACGCACGGCGCCCTCCTCGGCGGCGCACTCCGCGGCCCAACGCATGAGTCGACCGTGTGCCGCGTCGGCCTCGCCGAGTGCGACGAGCGCGCGCACCGCGAAGCCCTGGGCCTCGTCGGAGCGACGGTCCTGCACGATGCGGTCGATGCACGCGACGACCTCGGCGTGCTCGGGAGGCGAAGCCGCGGCGAACTCGACAGCCACGGCGAGCAGACGTTCGCGCAACGCGGCCCCATCGAGCGCTTCGGGAATCGCCTCCAGCATCACCCGCGCGAGTCGCGCATGGTCGCCCACCCGCCGCAACGCAACGAGCAGACGCTCGGTGGTGTGCTCGCGTGCGAAGGTGCGAAGCCTCCAGAGCGCCGAGAGTTCCATCGCGACGTCGCCGCGGTGCAGATACCCCTCGGCGAGCGTACGGAGCGTCGCGACGGCATCGTCGGGCGACGACGTGGCCGCGAGGTGCTCCACGAGCGGGAGCGTCTCGGGCGTGTCCTGCACGCGCCGCAGGAGTTCGAGCACCGACGCACGCAACGCCCGGTCGCCGAGGCCCACGGCGCCGGCGGCCTCCAACGCCACGAGTCGCGCGCGCTCATCCGCCCCGAGCGCTCCGAGTCGCGCGAGGGCGGTGCGTGCAACCGCGCACACGTCACGCACCGACGCGAGCGAGCGCACCACCGCAACCGCGGCATCGGCAATCTGCGCGGCGTCGGCAGCCACGTTCGCGGCGCCGAACCACGCGATGGTCGCCTCGGGCGAGAGCGGCGCAAAGGCGGCGAAGCGGCGCGACACCTCCAACGCCTGAGAGATCGCGCCGGGTTGCGCCATGAGGGCTCGCGTACGAAGCGCGAGGAGCGCAGTGCTGTCACCGACGAGATCGTGCATGCGCGCGAGGTCGTCACAGCGCTGGCGTGAGGGCGCGGGGTCCGAGAGCGACGCGACGAACACCGCGAAGATCCCGTCGGCGCTGCCCGTGAAGCGCGTGAGGAGCTCGCGCTGCCAGGCGTCGGTGGTGGCCTGCGCGACGGCCCGAAGGGCATCTCGGGCGAGCACGGGATCGTTCGCGTGTTCCGCGAGTGCGGCGAGCGTCGACGCGAGCGCGAGGTCGCCGGGCATCTCGTCGAGCAGGAGCGCGAGGAGGTCGACCGCGGCGCCCAGATCGCCCCGCGCGTCGAGGGTCTCCGCACGCTCGATGGCCGCGCGCACGCGGACCGCCGACTGTTCCGCGCGCGTCGAGAGCCGGAGGAGCGCCGCATCGCGCTGGGCGCCATCTTCACAGCGGCGAACCACGCGGAGCCACAGCGTCGACGCGCGCTCATCACGGAGCGCACGCGCCCCCACGAGGCGCCCCACACGACGCGCGTCACGAAGCGCGCCGGGCCTCGTGGCGGTGAGCTTCACGAGCTCATCGAACGCCACATCGGCGGCCGCGCCCGTCGCCCGTTCGAGCCGGTCGAGAGCGCGCTCGGCCTCGGCGGTGATGCGCTCGGCCTCGGCATGCACCCGCGAGATCGCCTCGAACACATCGGGTGCGGGGTCGGCGATGGCTGCGAGGCACGCCTCGGCCGCGGCGAGGTCGCCCGCGCTCTCTTCGAGCTCCGCAAGCCACACCAGCAGCCTGCCCTGCGCAACCGGGTCGAGGGATGCATCGCGCACCACACCCCAGAGCGCATCACGCACCGAGGGGGCGACCGTCGGATCCGCTGCCAGTGAGGTCAGGAGCTCTGACGCCTCTACATCATCGGGCTGATGGCGAAGCGCCTCCGCGAGCGCGAACGCAGCGGCGGTCGGCGCGGAGGCGATCTCGATCGCGGCGACCCCCTTCCACGCGGCGGAGCGGGCACCCGTTGGAGCGCGGCGCGCGTCGGCGCGAAGGCGCGCAGCGAGTTCGACCGTGCGACCCTGCTCGGCGAGCGTGTCGCGCAGAGATTCGCGCGCGTCCTGCGCTGTCGAAGCCGGGAGAAGCGCATGCACCGTCCACGCGGCCGCGGCCTCCCCGGGGAGTCCCGCGCTCTCGGCGAGGCGTGCGCTTCGGGTGAGGAGCCGCGCAGCCGTCTCGACGTCGGGCGGTGCCGCTCCGTGCGCGCGCGCAGCGGCCTCGGCGGCGACGTACACCGCCGCGCGCGGTCGTCCGGTCGCCGCGAGCGCCTCGGCGAGCGACTCGCCCCCCTCCGTGCCCCGCGACTCGATCCACGCGTTGAGCGCGTGCTCGCGCCACCGTTCGCGATCATCACGTCGCCGCGCGTGCGCCGCACATTCGAGCAGCGTCGCCACCACGCGCCCCCCCTGCGTCGCCCCCGTACGGAGCCGCGCGAAGGTCACCAGGAGCGATGCCGTACGCGGATCGTCGGGCACCGCGCGCGTGAGCTCATCGATCGCCTGGATCGCCTCCGCGTGATCGTCGGTTCGAAGCCACGCGCAGGCCGTCGCATGGAGGTTCGCCGCCGTGGGCTTGAGGCGCGCGATCTGCCGCCGCGTCGCCGCCGCATCGCGAAGCAGCGCAGCGCGAGGAAGGGTTCGCGCGAGACGCTCCAGCACCTCGACGCGCTTCGGGTCGAGGCGCTCGGCGACGCGCAACGCATCGAGCGCGGGCGTGATCGCATGGCGCGCGAGGAGTTCGTCCACGAGGGCGAGTCGCGTGGCGATCTGCGCCTCGACGTTCGCCTCGCGGTCCGCGTCGGTGACCGCGCGCTCTGCGTCGAGGAGCGGCTCCGCGTGCACGTCGCGCTCGCTGATCGGCGGGAGTTCCAGCGGTTGTGCGAGGTCGAAGGCATCGGACGCGCCTTCGTGAGCGTCGTCCGCCGCGCGCGTCGGTCCGTCCATGCCTCAGTTCCCCGCAGGGCTGGACCCGGCCGGGGACGCCCCTCGCTCCGATGTCGACCCGAGACGCTCCTGCAACGACTCGATCTGGCGACGGGCCATGTGCGCGTGCGCTCCTCCGGGATTCACCTGGAGGTACCGGTTGTACGCATCGAGCGCCTGCTGGTAGTTGCCCATCGACGTGAGCGCTTCACCGAGTCCGATGTACGCCTCGCCGTAACTTCCGTTCGCCGAGATCGCACGCCGAAAGTTCGACACCGCCGACGTCAGCTCTCGCTCTTCGAGATCTACGAAGCCCAGCCCGGCGAGCGCCTCGCACCCGTTCGCACGGAGCGCCAGCGCCGCGCGATACCGCTCTCGCGCAGGTCCCGATCGCCCCTCGTCCTGCAGTCGATCGCCATCGCCCACGAGGTCGTTGTAGCTGCGTCCTGCGGTCGGCGGCGCCGCTTCACGCCCGGGCGCGCGCTCCGTCGGAGCAGGTGCGGGCGCAGTCGGCGTCACCTCGGGCATCGGCGGGGGAACGACGGGCGCATTGGCCGCCACCGCCGCGTCGCCAACCGACACCACCCGCGCGCGAAGCGCCGCGAGCGCGTCGTGATCCGGCACCACGCGAGCCACCGCATCGAGCGCCGCGGTCGCGACTGACGCCTCTCCCCGTGCGAGGGCGAGGCGCGCCACCGCAAGCTGCGCACGCACCGACTCGGGCTGCGCGGTCACGATGCGTTGCAGCGCCTCCGCAGCTTGCGTCCGCTCGTCACGATCGCGCAGGAGCAGTGCCGCAACGAGGTCTGCGTCCGGTGACGGACCCGCGGCACGCGACGCGGCAAGGTGCTGCTCCGCGGCGGCGCGATCACCTGCAACACGCGCCACGTCCGCGAGATACGCCTCCACTTCCGCCTTCTCCGTCGCACGGAGCGAGGCCACCCCCTGCGTGGCGGTGGGCACATCGGCGCGCGCACGGGCGAGACGCTCCGACGCCTCGCGCCGCAGCAACGTCGCCTCCGCCCGAAGCGCGGGGGCATCGGCGCCAGGAATGGCGGCGCGTGCGTCGAGGTCCGCCGCCGCATCGGAGAGCAGCTCCGACCAGCTCGCCATGACCTCGGCGCGCGCAGCGCTCGCGTGCGCGTTCGCGGGGTCCAGCGCGAGGCTGCGTGTGAGCTCATCGCGCGCGTCTTCCAACGACCTGCGCGTGTACCGGCGGGTGAGCGCGCGCGCATCGTCGACGGAGCGGTTCGCGGCAGCAACGCCCGCCGGAGCCTGTGCGGAACGCGCGGGGCCGAGGTACCCGAGACGCCATCCCGCGATCACCAACACCGCGGCGAGGCCGACGCCCGCAGCGAGCCCAAACGCGACGCCGCGCGACGACGATCGCTGCGTCGATGGAGGCTCCTCGTCGAGAAGCTCAGGCGACTCCGACACCACCGGCGGCGCGACAGGCGCCGACGCGGCGCGCACCGGCGGCGCAGGCACGGCGACATCGTTCGAGGTCGCCCCGAGCGCGTAGCCATCCACGGTGCTCGTGGCGGCCCGCGGGGGGGGCGAGAGGTCTGCATCGACGGGCACACGCGGCGGCAGCATCGGCGTCCCGATCTGCGCGGTTGCGCTCGTGTCCGACACCTCCGCAGTGCGCATCGGCGGAGGAGGCGGAACACCATGCGCAGTCGTTGCGGGCGGAGGCGGTCCACCAGGTCGGAGCGTCGCACCGCGAAGGCTGCTGTCGGGCATCTCGGGCAGGCGCGAGGCTGCGCTCGTCGAGCCCGGGGTCGTCACGCGCGAGGGCGGTCGCGAGGGCGGTGCGGGCGGCGCCGATCGCGGCGCGGGACGCGGCGGAACCTGCGACGCGCGAAGGTCCGCGGTGGAGAAGAAGCTCTCCAGTTCGGCAATCGCCCCGAGGGGCTTCCACGGCTCGCCCGCGCGAGAGATCTCGTCGGTCTTCGTGACGCGCCCCTCAAGAATCCACTTCTGAAGCACCGCGAGGGAGTCGAACGGGATCGTCGTGCCGTCGAGACGCTTCAGGTTCCACGAGCGCGCGCCCTCGGGGTGCGCCGACATCCGGTAGATCTTGAACTGATGGCCACAGCTCGTGCACTTGACGGTCGTTCCGCGCTCCGACACCAGCGCGTCGTCGAACTCATACTCGGCCCGGCATCGGTCGCAGACGACATCCATCGAAGACCACACTGCTCCGCGTTGCGAAACCGCGCGGACCTTAACAGAGCCGCATTCGCAGTGTCGACCATCACCGCGGCCCGCGGCCTCAAAGGGCCCGCGAAGGCACGGTTCACAGACAGGTCGTCAACGGGCCTTCACAGTGCGTCATTCCGCGTAGAGATGGCGCTCGACGCGCGATCCAGTAGCCTCGGCACGAACGCTGCTGTAGAGCGCGACCACGTGCTGACGACACCACGTCGCACGCTCCCTTCGCTCCCTCGCTGGAGGCCACACGATGCGCACGTTCGTTTCTGCCCTCTCGTCCCTCTCGGTCCTCTGCCTCTTCGGCGCCGCGCTCACGGGTTGCCCTGTCTGGGCTGACGACGACGGTCACGACCGCGACGCCGCGGTGCCCACCCCCGACTCGAGCGTCACCACCTGCTCCTCCAACAGCGAATGCCCCGGCGGTTACTGCAGCGGCACCACGATGCGCTGTCAGACGGCCGTCCGTTGCACGTCGAGCGCGCAGTGCCCGAGCGCCTTCGTGTGCGACGCGCGCGGACTCTGCGTTCCGGGCGGATGTGCCTCCGACGCCCAGTGCGGCAGCCTCGGCACCGCGCTCGTCTGCGACGCCAACACGCACCAGTGCACGCCGAGCGGTCGTTGCGCCTCGAACGCAGACTGCGCCTCGACCCCCGCGACGCCCGTGTGCCTCGGCGGGAGCTGCCAGCCGACCTCGAGCCAGTGCCAGTTCGACTACCAGTGCACCGGCGCGGGTCAGGCCTGCGTCGACGGGCGCTGCGTGGTCGGTTGCACGTCTGCCGCGAACTGCGCCGCCGGTCAGGTGTGCACCGCAGGACGCTGCGCCTACCCCACCACGGGCACGTGCGCGACGGCGTGCGCCTCGGGGCAGCTGTGCGTGAGCGGCGCGTGCCTCACCACCTGCACCACCGACGCGTCGTGCGCTTCGGGCTTCATGTGCGACCACGGCGTGTGTCGCGTCGACACGCGGCCCCGCCCCTTCTGCACGATGGACTCGCAGTGCAACCGCGACTCGATCTGTTACAACGGCGCGTGCCGCCGCCTGTGCCCGACGCCCACGGTGATGCCCGATGGCGACTGCATGCGCGTCGACGTGCAGTTCAACCTCTGCCGCACCGACACGATGGGACGCGCCCTCTGCACGAGCACCAACGAGCAGATGCCGCAGTGCGCGCGCACCGCCGACTGCACCGCCGGACGCACCTGCGTGAACGCCCGCTGCCAGTAGCCCTCCGCTCAGCGAAGCTGAACGCTCACCACGCGCACCGCCTCTCCGCCCCGCTGATCTCGCAGCACCACGCCAACCTCGCAGCGCTCGGCATCGTCGGGTAACTCCCACGACGAACGCATCGTGCGGGTCTCGCCTTCGCGCAGTGCGCTCGTCGCGGGATTCACGGCGCCCGCCGTGGCGAAGAACGACGCGCTCAACACCTCCCGCGTGCCGTCGTCGATCTGCTCGGCGTCGCCCTCGGATGCTCCCACCTCGACCTGCCACGCATCGCAGGGCACCGCCCCACAACGCGGCAGGATCACCTCGCGCCCGGAGCCTCCGAGTTCGATCCGAGACGCCCCGCGGACCCACGTGAGCGTCGCGATCGACGGCGCGCGATTGAGTGCGCCGTCCGCGCTCGCACGAACCCGGCGAACGACCTCCTCGGCTGCGTCGCCATCGCTGCACCGCGGGTGGGTCGCCCCCACGGGCCACTCCACGGACGCGCCGACACACGCAGCGACCACCACGTACCACTCGCCCACGGGCACCACGAGACGAGCCGTCGACGGCGTCTCTGCCTCGATGGGCGCGCCCTCGACCTGGCACCGACGCGGATCGGGCACCTGCTGCGCGTCACACCACGACCAGCGTGAGCGCACCGTCGCGTCGTCGCGCAGGCCCATCCACACCGCGCGCAGCGTGACCTCGCGACCAGGGCGCACCGCGGGTTCGCTCGCCGTCAGCGCGACGATGCGCGGGCGGTCGACGCGGGAGGGAGATGGCAGCGACGCATCGACGCATCGCGACATGATCACACCTGCGAGCAGCGCGCTCACCCGACGCATGCGAAGCACGCTACCCGAGTTCGCGACGAGTGGTGTACGAACGCGCCCATGTCGGACCCCGTGCTCGTGGGCGCGCCGCTCACGCTCGAAGACCTCGTCGATGTTGCCCGTCGCATGCGCCCCGTCGCGCTCGACACCGCCGCGCGTGCGCGGATGGAGCGGGCGCGCGCTGCGATCGTGGCGATCCTCGAAGGCGGCGACGACGCGCACCGCGTGTATGGCGTGAACACGGGCTTCGGCGCGCTCGCCGAGACCCGCATCTCGTCGGCCGATGTACAGCGCCTTCAGCACAACCTGCTGCGGAGCCACTCGTGTGGCGTGGGGCCGGCGCTCGCGACCGACGCGGTGCGCGCGATGATGCTCCTCCGCGCGCACGTGCTCGCGCTCGGACATTCGGGCGCGAGGCCGGTCGTCGCCGAGACCCTGCTCGCCATGCTCAATCGCGGCGTGCACCCGGTGATCCCGTCGCAGGGCTCCGTCGGCGCGTCGGGCGATCTCGCGCCGCTCGCGCACCTCGCGTGCGTGCTCATCGGCGAGGGCGAGGCGGAGTTCGAGGGCACCGTGAGCGACGGCGCTGACGCGATGCGCCGCGCGGGCATCACGCCCATCGCGCTCGAAGCCAAAGAGGGACTCTCGCTGATCAACGGGACGCAGTTCATCCTCGCCGTGGGCGGCCTCGCGCTCCACGACGCGATCGAGCTCGCAACGCTTGCCGACGTCGCGGGGGCGATGTCGCTCGAAGCCCTCAAGGGCACGTCGAGCCCCTTCGAAGAGCGTGTCGTCGGTGCGCGGCCGCACCCCGGTGCGTTGACGGCGGCGGCGAACCTCCGCGCACTGCTCGCATCGAGCGAGATCGCCGAGAGCCACAAGAACTGCGGCAAGGTGCAGGACCCCTACTCACTGCGCTGCATGCCGCAGGTGCACGGCGCGTCACGCGACGCATTCGCGTGGGCCCGCGAGGTGCTCTCGCGAGAGATGAACGCAGTGACCGACAACCCGCTGGTGTTCCCGCATGACGAAGGCGCCGACGTGATCTCGGGCGGCAACTTCCACGGGCAGCCGCTCGCGCTCGCGCTCGACCTCGTCGCAATGGCGGCCGCGGAGCTGGCGAACATTTCCGAGCGTCGCGTGGAGCAGCTCGTGAACCCCGCGCTCTCGTCGGGTCTCCCGCCCTTCCTCGCGCCGCACACGGGGCTCGACTCGGGGTTCATGATCGCGCAGGTCACCGCCGCCGCGCTGGTCACCGAGAACAAGGTGCTCTGCCATCCCGCGAGCGTTGATTCGATCCCCTCGTCCGCGGGTCGCGAGGATCACGTGTCGATGGGTGCGACCTCGGCGATGAAGGCCACGCGCGTCATCGCGAACGTGCGCATGGGACTCGCCATCGAGATGCTCGTCGCCGCCCAGGGCCTCGACGTGCGCCTCCCGCTCCGCGCAGGGCACGGCGTCGCGCGAGCCCACGACGCGATCCGCACGAGGGTCTCGACGCTCACCGCCGACCGCGCCCTCGCCCCCGACATGCGCGTCATCGACGCGATGATCCGCGACCGATCGCTGCGCGACGCCGTCGAGTCCGCGGTGGGCGTGCTGGGCTGATCGCGATGCAGCCGACCGTCATCGCGGGCCTCGCAGCCGCGGCCTTCGTGGCGGGCACCATCGACGCGATCGCAGGTGGCGGCGGCCTCATCACCGTGCCCGCGCTCCTCGCAGCCGGGCTCCCCACCCACATCGCGCTCGGCACCAACAAGGGCCAGTCGACCTTCGGATCGCTCAGCGCGCTCCTGAACTTCTGGCGTGGTGGCGCGCTCGACCGCGAGCGCATCGCGCGGTCGTTCGCGGGTGGCTTCGCGGGGTCGCTCCTGGGTGCAGCCGCGGTGCTCGTGGTGCCGCCCGCGACGCTGCGCCCGGTGGTGCTCGTGCTGCTGGTTGCCGTGGCCGTGGCGCTCGCGTTCCGCCCCGACATCGGCGCGATGGAGCGTCCTGCGATCGACGCGGCGAAGGCCTCGCTGCGCGCGTGGATCATCGCGGCCACGATCGGCGCCTACGACGGCTTCTTCGGGCCTGGAACAGGCACCTTTCTCATCATGGCGTACGTCGTGTGGATGCACGATGCGATGACCCGCGCGAGCGCGAACGCGAAGGTCGTCAACTTCGCGTCGAACCTCGCGGCCCTCGCCATCTTCGCGTCGCGCGGCGTCGTGCGTTGGGAGGTCGCGCTCCCCATGGCCGCCGCGCAGTTTCTCGGTGGAGCTCTCGGCGCGCGGCTCACGCTCCGTGTGGGACCTCGCCTCGTGCGAGCGGCCGTGATGCTCGTGGTGATCGCGCTCGTCGCGAAGCTCGGTCGCGACCTGCTCGCGCGCTGACGGAACGTTGCTGCCCTGCGCGCGCGGTTGTTAGAACCCGCACACGCATGGAACTCCCCGCGCGACTCCGCGAGACCACGCTCGGCGACCTGCTCGCCACGCTCCACCGCGCCTACGCGTGTGGTGTTCTGGAGCTCATCGAGCCCGGACGAAGGCACGCGATCCACCTGCGACGCGGACTCGTGCAGGCCGTCGAGCGCTCCGACGCCGCGTACCGCTTCGGAGACCTCGCCGCCGACGCGGGGCTCGTGCTCCGTGATGCGGTCGATCACGCCGCGCGAGATCCGCGCCTCGGTGACCTTCGCATCGGGCAGCGACTCGTGGCCCGTGGCGCCCTCACCCACACCGCGCGTGACCGCGTGCTCGCCGCGCAGCGCGCGCGACGACTCGACACGCTCTACGAGCTCGCCGACGCCGAGCTGCGCTTCCATGCCGCGCAACCGCTCCCCCCGGGTAGCGCCGAGTGCTCTCCGATGGACGCGCGCGAGACCTTCTTCGGACGCGCGCGCCGTCGCGACCACGGCCACCGCGCGTACGCCACGCCCGGCCCCGAGCGCACCCGCGCGCTCCACACCCTCGGGCTCCCGCTGCACGCGACGCCCGACGAGATCCGTCAGCGATACCGCGCGCGCGTCGCGGCGCTCCATCCCGACCACGCGCACGGCGCCGATGACACCACGCGGAGGCTCCGCGAGTCGGAGCTCCGCGCGGTGATCGACGCCTACCGCACGCTGGTGTGTTGATCGATCAGCTCAGGTCGTCGGCCGACGCGGTGTCGGTGAGCAGCGCGCTGGCCTTCGCAGCGGCGCGCTCGCGGGCGAAGAGGCGCGAGAGCGTGCGGCGGTCGATGCCGAGCACCTCCGCGGCGCGCGTCTTGTTGCCGCCGGTGTGCTGCAGCACGCGGTCGATGTAGCGGCGCTCCACCGTGGCGAGCGTGGGCCAGTCGCCCTCGGACCACGTGGCCGCGTTGGCATCCGCACGATGCTGGCGCACGGCGGCGGGCAGGTCGTCTTTCAGCACCGCGCCGCGGGCGAGCACGAGCGAGCGCTCGATGGCCTGCGCGAGCTCGCGCACGTTGCCGGGCCAGTCGTAGTCGAGCAGCGCGCGGCGCGCTTCGGGCGCGATCGCAGGCGTCGGACGACCGAGCATCGCGGCGTAGTGGTTGAGGAAGTGATCCACGAGCACGGGGATGTCTTCGCGACGGGCCGTCAGCGGCGGCACCGTGACCGTCACCACCTGGAGGCGGAAGAGAAGATCCGAGCGGAAGCGTCCCGCCGCGCTCTCTTCGTGGAGGTCACGCCCCGTTGCGGCCACGAGCCGGACGTCGACAGGCACCGGCGTCTCGCTCCCCTCGCGCACCACCGCGCGCTCTTCGAGCAGTCGGAGAAGCTGCGCCTGCACCTTCGGCCCCACCGCGTCGATCTCGTCGATGTAGAGCGTGCCGCCCGCAGCCTGGTCGAGGAGCCCCTTTCGTACGACGCCGTCGGCATCGGTGCCCACGAGCTCCGAGAGCAGCGTGCCCTCGGGTAGACCCGACGCGCTCACCGACACAAACGCGCCCGTGCGCCCCGAGCGACGGTGGATCGTGCGCGCCACGAGCTCCTTGCCCGTGCCGCTCTCCCCCACGATGAGCACGCTCGCCGTCGTCGGCGCGACCTGCGCGACGATCTTATACACCTCAAGCATCGCCGGCGACGTGCCCACCAGCGAGGCCTCGCGCGCCGGCGCCCGCGCCGCGTTCTCGCGCAGCGACGAGTTCTCCCGCACGAGCGAGCGCCACTCGAGCGCGCGCAACACGAGGAGCTTGAGGCGCGTGAGGTCGACGGGGCGCGGCACGTAGTCGTAGGCGCCGCCGCTCATGAGATCGAGCGCGTTCTCGGCGTTCGCGTACGCCGTGAATGCGATCACGGGCGTCTGCGCGGAGGCACGACGCACGGCGGCGAGCACCTCCTGCCCGCCCACCTGCGGCATCTGCAGGTCGGTCAGCACGATGTCGAAGGCCGAGAGGTCGAACTTGATGGCCTCGGCGCCGTCGGCGGCCTCGACCACGTGGTGGCCTGCGCCGCGAAGGGCCCGCGCCATCATCGAGCGCGAGTCTTCGTCGTCATCGACCAGCAGAATGCGTGCGGTGGGAGTGCGGTTCATGGCGAGCCCGCGGTGCAGCGACCGTGCCGTGATGGCGCACCGGCGAGTTCCGCGAATTCAGCGATGGGGTGTCCGAACGATGGGGCGGATCGGGCCGAAGCTCCCCGCGGATCAGCGGGGCGGCGGGGCAGAACCGGTCATGGGCATGAGGCCACCGCCGGAGGGTGCGCCGATGGTCGCGGGCGCGATGGGGCCGGTGATCGCTGCGGGCGAGCCGCCGGGCACCACGGCGCCGGGCACGAGCGGGGTGACGGGCGCCGAGGGCGCGGGGCCATCGGTCTGCGAGAGGGAGATGTCGACCGACACCACCGCGCCGCCGCCCGACGAGTGGAACTGCAACCGTCGCCCGAGCACGATCACACACTCGCGGAACGGGCCCGCGAGGGAGTTCTGATCCTGCACCTCGACACGCGAGACGTTGCCCGAGGGTTCGACGGCGATGCGGAGCCCGAACTGGCCCGCCATGTCGGGCACCATCGCGAGGGCCGCGCCGTAGCAGGTGTCGACGAGCGAGGTGATGTCGGGCCGCGCCTCCGCCGCCATGTCGCGCGTGAGCATGCGAACGGGGTTGGTGTTGGGCACCAACGTCGGACGCCACGGGCGCACGGTGATGGGCTCGGGGTTCGGCACCGGAATCTCACCGGGCCGCGGGCGCACCACGTCGACGGGAAGGTTCGCCGTCGGGCCGCCCACCTCGCCGCTGCGAAACACGAACGGGTACGACAGCAGCGACGACGACCGCGTCGCGGGGAAGCGCCGTGCGCGCACCGCATTGAGCACGCAGGGCATCATCAGCAGCATCGAGGGGTCGGTGTTGCCGATGGGCTCCACGTCGCTCACCGAGCCGTCGGGGGCCACGCGCATGAGCGTGGTGACGCTTCCCGCGGCCTGCGGGCTCAGCGCGAGCATGCCCTTGTAGCAGGCCCGCACGGCCTCGTTCGCCCCCGCGAGAACCGGGGCCGCGAGCTCGGGGCTCATCGACATCGTCGTGGGGCGACGACCGCGTCCACCCGTGGGCGTGGCCGGGGTGGTCGGCGCCGAGGGATTGGCCGCCGGGTTCGACCACGTGGGGCGCGCCACACGGATCGGCGCGAGGGTGAGCTGCGCGGGGTCCGGCGGACGCGGCGGCGGCGCGAGGTTGTTCGTCTGCGACGACCCGCACCCGGCGAGTGTCCACGACGACGCGACCATCGCGACGCCCGCGAAGGCCATGAAACGAAGACCGTTCATCCGCATGTCGGATCCTGCTTTGCCACTCGGTGAGAACCGCGCACCGCGCGAGGTGAGACGCCACGGCGCCGCCGCTGCCCCGCATCGGTGCCGCGCGAGAATGCCACGACCCGCGGCCGCGCCGTACAGCCAATGCCACTAGCGCCGCGCGTTGCCGTGAAGGTGTGTTCTTCGAGGCCGCGCGTTACCCTTCTGTCAACACGCACACCATGTTGTCGGAAGAGCTCCAGGCGCGACTCGACACCCTGCCCACGGCGCCGGGCTGCTACGTCTTCAAGAGCAAGAAGGGCGTGGTGATCTACGTCGGGAAGGCCAAGTCGCTGCGCGCGCGCGTGCGGCAGTACTTCCAGCCCGGATCGTCGGACTACCGCTACTTCGTGCCGCTCCTCGAACGCACGCTCGGCGACATCGAGACCGTCGTCACCGCGAGCGAGAAGGAGGCCGTGCTGCTCGAGAACTCCCTCATCAAGCAGCACAAACCGAAATACAACGTCCGCCTCCGCGACGACAAAGAGTACCTCTCGGTGCGCCTCGACAAGAAGGCGCCGTGGCCCCGCCTCGAAGTGGTGCGACGCCCTCGGGCCGACGGCGCGGAGTACTTCGGTCCGTACCCCTCGGCCACCGACGCGCGCCGCACGCTCGCGCTCGTGAACCGACACTTTCAGCTCCGCACGTGCACCGACGACGAGTTCGCGGCGCGCACGCGCCCCTGCCTCGAACACCAGATCAAGCGCTGCCCCGGACCGTGCGTGCTGCCCGTCGACAAGGGCGAGTACGACCACCAGGTGCGCTACGTCGAGCTGTTCCTTCGCGGGCGCAGCACCGAGCTCGTCGAGGGCCTCGAACGCGAGATGAAGTCCGCCGCGCGCGCGCTGGAGTTCGAACGCGCCGGGCGGCTCCGCGACCAGATCCACGCGGTGCAACGCGTGACCGAGACGCAGCGCGTGGCCGAGGTGAGCGACCGCGACCGCGACGTGTTCGGCATGTACCGCGAGGGCGACTGCGTGGTGGTCACCACCCTGCTCGTGCGCGACGGCTTCGTGCGCGACACGCAGACGGCCACGCTCACGAAGGTCGAACTGCCCGACGACGAGCTCATCGCGCAGGTGCTCCAGGCGCGCTACGCCGCCGAGGGCGCGACGATTCCCGATGAGGTGGTGATCCCCGTGGAGCCCGAGGGGCTCGAAGGCATTCGCGAGTGGCTCACCGAGACCCGCGGGCGCGCGGTGTCGGTGGCCGTTCCGCAGCGCGGGGCGAAGTCGCAGCTCCTCGCGCTGGCGTCGGAGAACGCGCAGCACGCGTTTCGTGAGCGACGTGTGGCCGCGAAGCAGGCCGAGGGGCACGCCGAGGCCCTCGCGAAGGCGCTCGGACTCGAGAAGCCGCCGGTCACCATCGAGTGCCTCGACATCTCGCACCACGCGGGCGATGAGACCGTGGGCGGGCTCGTGTGCCTCCGCGATGGCGTTCCCTTCAAGCCGCGATACCGCGGGTATCACGTGCGCACCGAGTCGACGGGCAACGACTACCGCGCGATGCATGAGGTGCTCTCGCGGCGCTTCCGTCGCGCGATGAACGGCGAAGACGGATGGGAGTTCCCCGACCTCTTCGTCGTCGACGGCGGGCGCGGTCAGCTCGGCATCGCCGTGACCGTGATGCAAGAGCTCGGCATCAAAGACCTCGCCGTGTGCTCCCTCGCGAAGGAGCGCGAGAACGTGCTCGGCGAGAAGGTCGTCGACCGCGTGTACCAGCCCGGTCGCAAGAACCCGGTGACCATCCGCGAGAACGGCGCCGCGCTGGTGCTCCTCGCGCGGGCCCGCGACGAGGCGCACCGCTTCGCCAACAAGACGCGCGAAGACCTGCTGAAGCGCAAGCAGCTTCGCAGCGAGCTCGACACGCTCCCGGGCATCGGCACGAAGCTCAAGGTGGTGCTGCTCCGTCACTTCGGCAGCGTGTCGCGCGTGGCTGCGGCCTCCCTCGCAGAGCTCACCGCGGTGATCGGTGCGCAGCGCGCGCGCGGTGTCTACGAGCACTTCAACCCCGGCGTGCTGCAGCTCCCCGACGAGTGATCTGCGCGCTTCTGTTACGGCAGCGTGAACGCGAGAAGGGTTGTGTTGCGCGATCGTGCGTCGCTACGATGACCCGTCGTTGAGACCTATTTTCTGGTCGCTCCGGAGGGCTGTGCATGGCGCGAGAGTTCACGCTGGGTGTCGAGGAGGAGTACCAGATCATCGATCCGGTCACGCGCGAGCTGAAGAGCTTCATCTCGCAGATGGTCGAGGCGTCGACGCCGCTCGATGAGATCGAGATCCAGGCGGAGCTGCATCAGTCGGTGGTCGAGGTGGCGACGGGCATCTGCGAAGACGTGGCGGCCGTGCGCCGCGACGTGATCAAGAACCGCCGCGCCGCCGCGCGCATCGCCGAGCGCGTGGGCGTGCGCATCGCCGCCGCGTCGACGCACCCCTTCTCGCAGTGGGAGGCGCAGCCCATCTCGCCGAAGGACCGCTACGTCCAGTCCGTCGAGGAGATGCAGGACGCGGCGCGCATGAACCTCATCTTCGGGCTCCACGTGCACGTGGGCATTCCCGATCGAGAGCTGGCGATCCAGGTGTTCAACCAGGCGCGGTACTTCCTCCCGCACCTGCTCGCGCTGTCGGCGAGCTCGCCGTTCTTCAACGGCCGTCGCACGGGGCTCCAGTCGGTGCGCGCGCTGATCTTCAAGCGCCTGCCGCGCACGGGCATCCCCGATCGCTTCGTCTCGTACCACGAGTTCGAATCGTTCATCGAAACGCTCGTGAAGACGGGCTGTATCGACAACGGCCGACGCGTCTGGTGGGACCTCCGCCCGCACCCCTCGTACCCCACGCTGGAGTTCCGCGTGTGCGACCTGCCCGCGCGCCTCGACGACGTGGTGGCCATCGCGGCGATGGTGCAGGCGATCGCGGCGAAGCTCGCGTGGCTCCAGCGTCGCAACCTCTCGTTCAACAACTACCGCACGGGCGTGATCGACGAGAACAAGTGGCGCGCGGCCCGCTACGGCGTGCGCGGCAAGCTCATCGACTGGGGCAAGAAAGAAGAGGTCCCCTTCGCCCAGCTCGCGCAGGAGCTCGTCGAGTTCGTGTGGGACGTGGCGGGTGATCTCGGCTCGCGGCGCGAGGTCGAAGACGTGCTCCGCATCGTGCGCGAGGGCACCTCGGCGGACCGTCAGCTCGCCGTGTACGAGCGCACTGGCGGCGACCTCAAGGCCGTCGTCGACCACCTGCTCGAAGAGACCATGCTCGGCGTGATCTGAGCGCCGTCGCGAACGCTCCCCGAAAGCTCCCGTCCACACCCATGTTGCAGCCCCACGAACGCCCCCGCGGCGCCCGCGTCGTCGTCGGCGCGGGTGGACACGCCAAGGTGGTTCTCGCCGCCCTCGACGCCCTCGGAACGCCCGCCCACGCGGTGCTCGACGACAACCCCGCGCGTTGGGGCACAGACCTCCTCGGCGTGCCCATCGTCGGTCCCCTCGCCGAGCTCGCGACGTGGCCCGAGGTGCGCGCGGTCATCGCCATCGGATCGAACGCGCGACGGTACGAACTCGCACGCGCGCATCCCGCCGTCGAGTGGCTCACGGTGGTGCATCCGAGCGCCATCGTGCACGGCAGCACGACGCTCGGCGCGGGCGCGATGGTGATCTGGCGCGCGGTGGTCGAACCCGACGCGCGCATCGGCGCCCACGCGATCGTGAACTCCGGCGCGATCGTGTGTCACGACTGCACCGTGGGCGAGGCCGCGCATGTGTCGGTGACCTCGGTGATGGCAGGCAACGCGCACGTCGAGGAGGGCGTGTTCCTCGGCATGAACGCGGGGGTCATCGGCGGCGTGCGCGTGGGCGCGTGGAGCACGGTGGGCGCGGGCGCATCGGTGGTGCGAGACGTTCCCCCGCGCTCGGTGGCGATGGGCGTGCCCGCGCGGGTGATCCGCACGGTGCCCTGATGCGTTGACGATGCGGGAAGAGGGTGCGGTGAGGCTCAGGCCGCGCGCGTGCGGCGGGCCTCGGTCACGCGGGCGGGAAAGAGCGAGCGGAGCGCGCGCACCGTGGTGGGCGCGGGGATGATCCCCTTCGCGACGAGGTCGTGGAGGGGACACAGCCACGCGACGTCGCGGAAGCGAACCATCGTCGCGGGCTCGGACTGGTGACAGACGGCACAGTGCCGCGTCGCTCGGGGCTTGCGCATGGAAGTCGAGTCCTCCGTGGGGCGAACGGATTCACCGGGGGTTGAAGCTCTTGCGGCGTCGCGTACGCAAAGCGAAGGAGTCGTGCGTTGGGGCGACGTCCGCGCGCCGTCATCGCGCGGAGGCGTTGCGAGACGCCACCACGAAGCACGATCGGAGACAAGTGCGGCGTCAGCTCGTCGCGTCGCGCGTCGCGGGACGCATCGCGTAGTGCAGGCCCGAGGCGAACATCAATGCGAGCAATCCCGTGGCCCACACCGACACCTGCGCGCTCCGACGGAACACCTCGTCGAGCGTGACGCCCTTGACGGGCGACGGAATCACGGGGGTGACCATGGCCGCAGCGCGCGAGAAGGCCGACTGCCACGCGGGCAGGAGCGCGCGCTCGTACCACACGGCGAAGACCGTCACGGCGACGTTGCCCGCGAGGGCCTGGCGCCACATCCAGCCCGAGGCGCGGGCGCGCACGAGCACGCGCATCCCCGACACGAAGAGGAAGCCCGCCATGAGGAGCCGCGCGACCTCCATGGCGATGAAGCCCGAGCGACGCGTCTGCACCGCGGACCAGAACGCGTACTGCACCGCGGTCTCGAAGCTGATGGGCGTCGAGGGCGTGGCCGCGCGCACGAGCGCGAGGGTGTTCTCGGCGAGGTTCGCTTCGATGAGCCCGAGGCCCGTCATGGCCAGCGCGACCACCACGAGCGAGAAGGGCCGCGGGCGCGAGGGTTCGTCAGGGCTGTCGGTGGGGTCGAGCACGGAGGCGGCGGTCATAGCGCCGCCCGCGCGTGACGTCTACCGCGGAGGCGCCGCGGGGACGTGCGGAGGGGGAATCGCTCAGCCGAGGGCGTTGCGGAGTTCGGCGGCGCGGTCGGTCCGCTCCCAGGCGAACTCGGCGCGGCCGAAGTGACCGTACGCGGCGGTGGGGCGGTACACCGGGCGCAGCAGGTCGAGCTGGTCGATGATCGCCTTGGGGCGCATGTCGAAGTTCTTGAGCACGTACTCCGAGATCTTCTCCTCGGGCACGGTGCTGGTGCCGAAGGTGCTCACGTACACGCCCACGGGCTGCGCCACGCCGATGGCGTAGGCGATCTGCACTTCGCAGCGCTTCGCGAGGCCCGAGGCCACCACGTTCTTCGCCACGTAGCGGGCGTAGTACGCGGCGCTGCGGTCGACCTTCGTCGGGTCCTTGCCCGAGAAGGCGCCGCCGCCGTGACGGCCCATGCCGCCGTAGGTGTCGACGATGATCTTGCGGCCCGTGAGGCCCGAGTCGCCCATCGGTCCGCCGATGACGAAGCGGCCCGTGGGGTTGATGAAGTAGCGCGTGTTCGCGTCGAGCAGGTGCGCCGGGAGGTTCTTCTTGATGATCTCCTCGCGGACCCACTCCTTGATCGTCGACTGCTCGACGGAGGGCGAGTGCTGCGTCGAGATCACCACCGTGTCGATGCGCACCGGGCGGTTGTTCTCGTACTCCACGGTGACCTGGCTCTTCGCGTCGGGGCGGAGCCAGTCGACGGCGCCGGCCTTGCGGGCCTCGGCGAGCTTGCGGGTCAGCACGTGCGAGTAGTGGATCGGCGCGGGCATGAGCTCCGGCGTCTCGTCGACGGCGAAGCCGAACATCATGCCCTGGTCGCCGGCGCCCTGCTCCTTGTGCTCGCCCTCGCCCTCGTTCACGCCCTGGGCGATGTCGGGGCTCTGGCGCTCCACGGCCGTGAGGATCGCGCACGTCGTCGCGTCGAAGCCCATGTCCGAGCTCGTGTAGCCGATGTCCTTCACGACGGCGCGCACGACGTCGGGGAACTCGATCTTCGCCGTCGTGGTGATCTCACCCGCGAGCACCACGAAGCCGGTCTTGACCAGCGTCTCGCACGCCACGCGGGCGCGCGGATCTTCCTTCAGGATGGCGTCGAGGACGGCATCCGAGATCTGGTCGCACATCTTGTCGGGATGTCCCTCGCTGACCGACTCGGACGTGAATTGCGTGCGTGCCATGGATCGAAGTTCCTTCTGCTGCGATGTAGTCGACGTCTGATGGCCGTGTGCACGGCCCGGGGCACCGGACAGGGGCTCTGCGATCGGGGGGATCACTGGAGCCAACGTTCAGTTTGCTGGAGCGCATAGCCCTACCGCGGCGCGGGTGTCAATGCGTGCGAACCGTGTTGCGTGGGGTCTGCCCTGCGTTCACAGGCATCGCTTGACACGGCGGCGCCGGGGATGGTTCGCTCGCGAAGGGTTTGTGGCCATTCGCGTGACGGCAGCAGGTCGGAGTGACGTCGGGCTCCAGCGCGAGCACAACGAAGACAGCTTCGCCATTCTGGAACAGCACGGGCTGTTTCTCGTCGCCGACGGGATGGGCGGCCACAAGGCGGGCGACGTGGCCTCGCGCATGGCGACCGAGTCGCTGCGGGCCTTCTTCGACACCACCGCGCGCGAAGACGCGACGTGGCCCTTTCACTACGACCCCGCGCTCTCGCCCGAAGAGAACCGCCTCCTCGCAGGCATCAAGGTCGCCAACAAGTCGATCTACGAACGCAGCGCGATGAGCGACGAGCACCGGGGCATGGGCACCACCGTGGTGGGCGTGCTCGTGTCGGCCTCGCAGGAGCGCGCGTACATCGGCCACGTGGGCGACTCGCGCTGCTACCGCGTGCGCGGCCGCTCGATCACCCTGCTCACGCAGGACCACTCGCTCGTGAACGAGTACCTCCGCGCGATGCCGCACCTCACGGCGGCGCAGCGCGACGAGCTCCCGCGCAACGTCATCACCCGCGCGCTCGGCATGAACGACCGCGTGCTCGTCGACGTGAGCGCCGAGACCACGCTGCCCGGCGACCGCTACGTGCTCTGCTCCGACGGCCTCTCGGGGATGATCACCGACGAGGAGATTCTCGGCGTGCTCCTCGACCACAGCGACGCGGACGCGGCCTGCGAGGCGCTCATCGCGCTCGCCAACGACCACGGCGGCGAAGACAACATCACGGCCATCGTGGTGAAGGTCGACGACCCCGACGGCACCTCGCGCAGCGCCGACGAGCGCGCCACGACGCCGACGCTCCCGCCCGAGGCGCCCGCGGCCACCGTCGACACCGCGGAGATGCCCAGCGGCTGAGCCGCGCTACGAGGCGGCGAGAAAGTCGTCACCCTCGCGCCATCCCCGCCCGAGGAGCTCCGCGCGCACGAGGCCTCGCGCGCCGCGCGCGCCGACGGCGACCACGATGAACTCTCGCGACGGGTCGAGCGACGACGCGTCGGTGATCGGCGCGTTGCGCGCGGTGCGCCCGATCTTCGCGGGGTCGATGTCGACGAAGCGCGATGCGCGGAGCCCTGCGGGTTCGAGCGCGCGCACGAGCCTGCGTCCGGTCACGCCCGCGCCCCACACCGTGAGCGAGCGTCTGCCCATCACCCGCGCGAGCCTCGCGGGCAGGTACGCGGCGCGCGCCTCGATGAGCCGGTCAAAGGCGTAACGCGGATGCGTGAAGGTCAGGCGTCCGGGCTGGTGACGCCACGCGAAGAGCGCCGCGTCGACCTTCGCGAGCCCCCATCCCGCGGCGTCGAGACGGAGCCACAGGTCCCAGTCTTCGGGCCACGCGGTCTCGCGGTAGCCGCCCACCGCATCGAGCGCGCTGCGACGGATCACCGTCGCCGGGTGACAGAGCGGCGCCTCGACGAAGACCGCGTGCGCGTGCGCTGCGGGCGTGAGCACGGCGTTCTGCCAGGCCACATAGGCCGCCATGCCGCCGGCCGCTCCCGGGGCCTCGACGCGCGTCGCGACGGCCCCGAGCGAGGCGTCCGCGGCGAGGCGCGCGGCGGCCTCACGGATGCGTCCGGGGTGCGACACGTCGTCGGCGTCCATGCGCGCGAGGAGCTCTCCACGTGCGTGCGCGCAGGCCGTCGAGAGCGCCGCCACGATGCCCCGCGCAGGGCCCCGCACGAGGCGGACGCGAGGGTCACCGTCGGCCATCGCGCGCACGACCTCGTGGCCGCCATCGGAGCTCCCGTCGTCGACGGCGATCACCTCGCCCACCTCGGGCTCGACGAGCACCGATGCGAGCGCCTCGCGCACGGTCTCCACCGCGTCGCGAAAGGGCAGCAGCACCGAGATCACGGCGCGACCCGCACCGAGTCCGTCGCGCGCGTTTCGACCTCACCGATCACCGCCGCTGCGAGGCCCGCGTCGACGCACGCGCGGGCGTAGCGTTCGGCGTCGTCGGGCGGCGCGGCCACGAGGAGTCCGCCGGAGGTCTGTGCGTCACACACGATCCACGCGAGGGCCTCGTCGACGCCCGCGAGCACCTCGAAGCGGTCGCCGAGGTGGGTGCGGTTGGCGCGCGTTCCGCCGGGCATCACGCCCTCGCGTGCGAGGTCGAGCGCGCCATCGAGGATCGGCAGCGCCGAGGCCCACACCGTCGCGCCGACGCCCTCGCTCGCGCGGAGCATCTCGCCGAGGTGTCCCGCGAGCCCGTAGCCCGTCACGTCGGTGGCCGCGTGCACGTCGATCTGGAGCGACTGCGCCAGGGTCGCGGCCTTCGCGTTGAGCGTGGTCATCGAGCGCACGGCCGCTTGCATCACCGCGTCTCCCTCCGCGATGCGGTCGCGCTTGAGCGCGGTCGAGAGCACGCCGGTGCCCAGGGCCTTCGTGAGCACGAGCCGATCGCCCGCGCGCGCGCCGCCCTTTCGCCACACCTTCGCGGGGTGCACGGTGCCGATCACCGCGAGGCCGTACTTGGGCTCCGCGTCTTCGACGGAGTGTCCGCCCGCGATCGAGATGCCCGCCTCACGGGCCGCGTCGAGCCCACCTTCGAGCACCGCGCCGAGGAGCGTGACGCCGAGGGTCTTCGTCGGAAAGGCCACGATGTTCAGCGCCACGAGCGGCCGCGCGCCCATCGCGTACACGTCGCTGAGCGCGTTGGTGGCGGCGATGCGTCCCCACGCGCGGGGATCGTCGACGATGGGCGTGAAGAAGTCGGTGGTGAACACCAGCGCCAGGTCGTCGGACAAACGGATCACGGCCGCGTCGTCAGCAGGGCTCAAGCCGACGACGACGTTGGGATCGATCACCAGGGGTAGCGCGCGCAGCACCTGCGCGAGATCCGACGCGCGGATCTTGCTCGCTCACCCGGCGCCGTGCGCGAGCTTCGTCAGCCGCACCTGATCGCTGCCAGACATACGCCGACGCGCGTACCACCGCGGACGCCGTCGTGGCAACGCGCGAGGGCGTGAGGCGCGTTCCGCTGCGGGGGCGCTTGCGATACCTTCGTGGGCTGTCGGGCGATGCGCCACGCCACGAAGGCCGCGCGACGCCATGACAGAAGGGTTGGACGCCCGCCGATGCCCCCCACGAAGGCCCCGCTCCTCGCACTGGCTGTCCTCACGCTGCTCGCGTCGCCCGCGGCCGCGCAACGACGCCGTGGACGCCCGCGCGCGAGCGCTCCCCCCGCGCCCGTCGCCGCCGCACCGCAGGCCGCGGAGCTCATCTCCGTGCCCGTGGCCGACATCGACAACATGCTTCGGCAGATGCGCGTGTGGGTGCTCAATCCCCCCGCGGGCGCGTCGGCGTGGGGGCTCTCGCAGCTCGGCGCGGGCTACCGACTGTGGGCGCTGCTCCCGAGCTGTCGCGCGCCGAACCCCGACGATCCGCGCGACCCGTGCCCCGTCGACCGCGTCGTGGTCGAGTCGATCGGCGACAACGCGCCGCGCGTCAACACCATGGACCCGACGGACCTCACGCCCAACACGCAGGGCTCGCGGCGCGTGCAGTCGTTCGTGATTCCGTCGGGTGTGGGCCGCGTGCGCGTGAAGCTCCTCGGCCCCCGCAACGCCGTGCGCTACGAGGCCGTGGTCGACGTGGGCCCCCTGCGCGAACTCCCCACCGCGCAGGGCAGCGCCTCGCCCGCGGGCTTCGCCTTCGACCTCGCGCAGTACCCCGCGCGCTGATCGCTCACACGAGGAGCTGGTCGCCGAGGCCCTCGCGCGAGAGCCACGCGTCGACGGTCTCTGCGTCGTCGTGCGCGAAGTAGAGCGCGAAGCCCGGCCGTTCACGCACAGGACGCTCGGACACCCACAGCGACACGCCCTCGACCGACGCGCGCGACACCGCGGGCGCCACGCGCGGAAAGGGCTGCGCCATCGCGAGCGGCGGACGCGTCGCCACGAAGACCCGCACGAGCTCGCTCCACAGGCCCTTGAGCACGCCCGAGACGAGGTAGCGCAGCGCGCTCGACGCGAGGTGCACCACGTCGGGATCTTCGGTGGCCCCCGTGGGCGCGCGGAGCACCACGAGGGGCGGGTCTTCTTCCTGCCGCGCGAGGCCGTGCGCGAGGAGCACCAGCTCGTCGTCGTCGAAGGCCAGCACGTGGTGCCCGTCGGTCACACGCCGCGCGAGGCCGTGGTAGCGCGCGTCGATGTCACCCCACTCGCGGAGCTGATCGAGCGCCGCCTCGCGCATCGCAGGGTCATCGGGCGCGATGCACCGCTGCGTGAGCGCGCTGTGCCCGAACACCTCCCAGAACCACCGCACGGACTTCGGCCACGGAGCCCCCACGCGCACGTCGCGGCGGCTGAGACGGTACGGCGGACACGCGCGGGCGACCTCGTCGGCGAGGGCGCGGAGCTCCGCGTAGAGGGCGTCGTCGAGCGGTGCGGGAGGCCGGGAGGTCACGGCCCAGGGAGGATGCACCAGCTCGCGCAAAATCGGGGAGATTCTGCGCACACAACGTGTAGAAGCGCGCCGTGACTCCCCTCCCCCTGGCGACGGTCGAACACGCGCTTCGTCGGCTCTTTCTCGGCGACGCGCAGGGGCTCCGCGACGAGGATCGCAAGAAGGCCCGCGAGCTCGCGGCGCTCCTCCCGCACCTGGCGCCTGTCGACCGCGGCGTGGTCGTCGACGCCGCCGCAGGGCGCGCGGGGGTCGGTCTCCTCGCGGTGGAGCTCCTCGGACTTCGCGAGCTCGTGGTGATCGAGCGCGCGGCCGACCGCGTGGCCCACTGCCGCGACGCCTGCGCGAAGCTCTCCGTGCCGGCGAAGGTCGACGTGCGCGAGGCCGACGTCGGCGATGCGCGCGCGTGGCCGACGCGCCCCGAGCTCGTGGTGGCGCTCCACGCGTGCGGTCCGGCCACCGACGCGGTGATCGACGCGGCGGTTCGCAGCGAGGCCCGGCGCGTGATGCTCGTGCCCTGCTGCCTCGGGTCGCAGATCTCGTTCGCGGCACAGGCGCGCGCGATCGTGGCGTCATGGCCGATCCCGCGGCAGGCGCCCATTCGTCAGCGCATGGAGCACGGACTCATCGACGCGTGGCGCACGCTGCGTCTCGAAGCTGCGGGCTACGAGGTGACGGTGCTGCCCTTCGTGGCGCCGACGGTGACGCCCTACAACCTCGTCTGGCGCTGCCGTCGTGTGCGAGAGCCGGGCGCGATGGCCCGTGCGCAGACGAAGCTCGACGCGATTCTGTCGCTCCCTGCGTAGAGCTTTTCACCCCAGGAACGCCGACATACACTCCGCGCTCGATGAAGTTGAAGCGTCGGCGTTCGATTGCGGTCGCGGTGGTGGTGGCGCTCTGCGCGATGCCGCTCTTCGCAGGCGCGCAGACCCGTCGGCACCACCGCCGTCGACACCGCGGTGACGTGGCGGCTTCGACGCCTCCGCCGCCGTCGCGCACGCCCACTGTGGCCCCGCCCGCGACCGTGCCCACGGCGCCTCCCGCCACGCCGACCACGCCGCCGCGACCGCGTGCGCCCGAAGACGCGCCGATCCTCTACGCGCAGCCGGGCTACGTGCCGCCGAACCCGTACCGTGGCGGATCGTCGGAGGTGCGTCGCTTCGGCGAGGTGCTGGAGAACGACATTCTCGCGACGATGCGCACCGCCCCCGTGCGCGGGAACCTTCGGAACTACGGCAACACGTCGGTGAACATCCGCGTGGATTTTCCGGGCCCCATCGACGGCTCGTACAAGCCCTCGGAGGCGCGTCACGAGGAGCACTGGCGCGCCGAGATCGCGGCGTTTCGATTGAACCAGCTCCTCGGGCTGGAGCGCGTTCCGCCCGCGGTGTTTCGTCAGGTGCTCGAAGACGACCTGCCCACGGGTCAGCGCTACGGCGTGACCTTCACCGACGGCGTGTCGCGCGGCGCGATGATCTACTGGGTGCCCGTGCTGCGCTCGTCGGGCGTCGGGAGCCCCGAGTCGCTCGACCTCTGGTCGCAACGGCTCACCGCGGGCGCGCCCATCGCCGACGGCGAACGCCGCCGCGCGCAGGAGATCTCGGACCTCATCGTCTTCGATTTTCTCATCGCCAACTGGGACCGCTGGAACGGCCTCAACACCCTCGAAGACGGCCGCGGTCACCTCGTGTACCGCGACAACAACGCGGGCTTTCAGGTGCCCGTCTCGTCGTCTCGCTACGACCGCGTGCTCGGCTGGCTCCACCGCATCTCGCGCTTCTCGACCGGACTCATCGAGCGCGCCCGCGCCCTCGACCTCGACTCGCTCCGCGACGCGATGGCCGACGACGCCGCGGGCGACGACACCGTGCTCCTCACCGACGACCAGCTCCGTGATGTGCTCCGTCGGCGCGACGTGCTCGTGCAGTACGTCGAAGGCCTCGCGCGACGCCACGGCCGCGACGCGGTGCTGTTCTTCCCCTGAACCGGGCCGCGGTTTCGCGCCGCCGCCGCGCTCAGACCACGAGCTGACGGAGCTCGCCCTGATGGCGTTCGGCGTAGACCGAGAGCACATCGAGGGAGTCGCGAATCTCACTCGCGTCGAGGTCTCCGAGGGGAAGCTCGACGGAGAGGATCACGTCGCCGTCTTCGTCGAGCGAGAAGCGCGCGAGCATGAGCTCGCCGTTGAGCTTCAAGAGACGGAGGTAGAGCTTCTCGGCCTTGTCCGCGTCGCCCGGCAACCGGACGATGGGCAGCACGAGCAGCTTGCACCACCCGTCGTCGACCTGGATCACCAGCGGAAACACGCCGCTCTTGCCGCGAAAGCTCGAACGCCACGTGCCCGGCGCGAGCGAGATCACCGGCCAGCCGAGCGCCTTCAGGTGACCTTCGACCTTCTGGATGTCATCGCGAGATTGGGCACGCACGGCGGCGACGGTAGCCCGAAGGCGCGCGCGCGCTCAAGCGTCACCACACGGGGCGTTCATCGTCGCAACCGCGCCGCGGGCCGGTGCCTCCAAGCGGGGTGATGCTTCACCCCGATGGGCACGGAGACGCGCCGTCGGCGGTTCTCATGCCGCCGCGCGAGGCCCACAATCCGACGACACCGATGAGCCTCCGTTCGCAGGGATTGCGTTCGCACATCCTCGTGGTCGACGACGACCGCTCGATCCGTCGTTCGCTGGAGAAGTTTCTCGGCGACCTCGGATACGCCGTGAGCACGGCGGAGGATGGTCCCTCGGGCCTCGCGGCATTGGAGGTCGGCGGCATCGATCTGGTGCTCCTCGATCTGGGCCTGCCGGGGATGGACGGTCTCGAAGTGCTCGCGCGAGTGCAGGGCCGCGAGGGGGTTCCGCCCATCGTGGTGATCACCGCGCGCGACGACATGCGCACGACGGTGACCGCCACGCAGCGCGGCGCGTGGGACTACCTCGTGAAGCCCCTCGACATCGAGCGCCTCAAGATCTCGGTGAAGCGCGCGCTCGAATCGCGCGAGCTCTCGCGCAAGGTCGACAGCCTCGTCGAGACGCTCTCGCGAGACTTTCAGGTCGACAACATCGTGGGCCGCACGGCCGCGATGCGCGACGTGTTCAAGACCATCGGGCGCGTCTCCACCTCGAACGCCACGGTGCTCATCACGGGCGAGTCGGGCACGGGCAAGGAGCTCGTCGCGCGGGCGATCCACTACGCGAGCGAGAGCCGCGATCAGCCCTTCGTCGCCGTGAACTGCACGGCCTTCGCGCGCGACCTGCTCGAGAGCGAGCTCTTCGGTCATGTGCGCGGCGCGTTCACGGGCGCGGTGAACGACAAGGCCGGGCGCTTTCAGCTCGCGGGCAGCGGCACGCTCTTTCTCGACGAGATCGGGGAGATCTCGTTGGAGCTTCAAGCGAAGCTGCTGCGCGTGGTGCAGGAGCGCACCTTCGAACGGGTGGGCGACGCGCGTCCGATGCCGCTGCGCGCGCGGATCATCACGGCCACGAACCGCGACCTCACCCAGATGGTGCGCGAGGGCACGTTCCGCGAGGACCTCTACTACCGACTGCGCGTCGTCGAGGTGCACCTGCCGCCGCTGCGCGAGCGTCGCGAAGACCTCCCCTCGCTCGTCGAGCACCTGCTCTCGAAGATCACGCGCGACCAGCACAAGCGCATCCGCTACGTGGCCCGCGAGGCCCTCGACCTCATCGGGCGCTATCCCTGGCCGGGCAACGTGCGCGAGCTCGAGAACGCCCTCACGCGCGCCGTGGTGCACACGAAGGGCGACGTGCTCGAAGCCGACGCGCTCGGCGTCGTGGTCGACGAGGAGGCCGACGAGAGCGCCGACGAGGCACCCGCGGTCGATCCCGCGGCGGCCGAGGTCGAGGCGCCGGTGAGCGGACGGCGCGACGTGTTCCTCACGCTGCGTGAGGTCGAGCAGCGGCACATCGCGGCGGTGCTCGCGGCCACGGGGTGGAACAAGCGTCGGAGCGGCACGATCCTCGGCATCACGCGGCAGACCCTCGACCGCAAGATCAAGGAGTACCGCATCGAGCGCCCCGCGGCCCCGCCCATGGCCTCGCGCGCGGGAGAGTGACGCGATGGAGCGCTACCTCGTCACGCTCTCGATCTTCACCGTCGCGGTGCTCGCGATGGAGGTGCACCGCATCCGACGCGACACGGGCACGCGTGTCGACACGCGGTACTTTCAGCTCGCCGCGCACATGGCGGGCGCGCGCGTCGTGGCGCTCGCGGGCGCGGTGCTCGCGGGCGTCGAGATGGCCAATCCCCTGGTGGCCTTCTTGAACGCGGCGACGGGGATGCTGCTCGTGCACTTCCTCGTGCTGTTCGCGTACAGCTTTCCGCTGAACCGCGTGGCCCCTGCGCGCGTGCAGGTGCCGCTGGGGATCGCGACGGCGTTCTTCATCGCGCTCGCGCAGCACCGCGCGCTCGTGCAGGCCGAGGGGCCCTACGTGCTGCTCCTCGGGCTGATGCCCTCGTACCTCGCGGTGGCGCTGTTCTTTCTGCATCGCAACTGGCGGGCGTCGATCGCGCCCGGCGAGGTCAAGGGCGGTGCGCCGGTGACGCTCGTGCAGGCGAGCCTCGTTGGGCCGTGGGCGCTCTCGATCGTGCTGTTCGTGACCTTCCACCCCTTTCTCGAAGGGGGCGCGCGGCCCGCGGTGCTGCTCGCGCAGGCCGTCGCCATGGCGCTCGTGGTCGTGGGCGGAACGGGCGTCGCGGTGCTGCGCTACCACCTCTACGAGATCCGCGTGCTGATGACCGAGGTGGTGCTCGCGGTCACGGCCTCGGCGCTGCTCGCGGGCTACCTCGGGCTCGGTGCGGAGCCCCTCTACGCGTGGCTCTCGCAGCGCGTCTCGTCGTCGTTTGCGCCCGTCGTGGTGGCGGGGCTTCCGCTGTTCATGGCCGACGTGTTTCACGCCGCCGTGAGCCGCGTGGGAGACGCCGCGGAGCACGGCACGCGCGCCCATCGCGCGGTGGAGCTCGCCCTCACCGCGACGGCCCGCATGGTCGACCCCGAGGAGGTGCTCGCCACCGCGGTGCGCGCCCTCGCCGACGCGACGGGCGCGCCGGTGCACTTTCTCCGCGCGCAGGGCGCCTCGGCGGGCGGAGCACACGCCGAAGCCTCTCCCGCGCTCGTGGCGCTCACCCGCGCGCAGCCGCGTCCGTTCTACTCGCCCGAGCACGCGCCCGAGCTCGCGACGGCGTTGCTCACGGAGCTCGACGCGCTCGGCGCACGCCTCGTGGTGCCCGTCACGCGGCACGAGACGCTCTACGGCTTCTTCGTGGTCGCGGGCTCGCGGCGCAGCACGCGCGCCGAGTCGACGGTGTGCGCCACGATGGCCGACCAGGTCGCGCTGAAGTTCGAGAACCATGCGCTCTACGCGGAGGCGGCGAAGGCCAACCGCGACCTCGCCGACACGCGGGCCTTTCTCGAAGACCTGGTCGAGAGCCTCCCCGTGGGCGTCGCCGTGGTCGACTCGTCGCTGCGCGTGAAGACCTGGAACCGCGAGCTCGCCGCGCAATCGGGCATCGCCGCGCGCGACGCCATCGGCGCGGGCTACTTCGACGACCTGTACCCCGAGTTTCGCGAGACCGAGGGCGCGTCGGTGATGCGGGAGCTCCAGGAGTCTCCCGACAGCGTGGTGCTGCGCCCGGCGGCGCGCTTCGACACCCCGCACGGTCCGCAGTACCGCGACCTCTCGGTGGCGCCCTTCAAAGACCGCGACGGACAGCCCATGGGCGTGGTGGTGATCACCGCCGACGCGACGGAGCGCGTGCGCCTCGCGCGCGAGCTCGAAGAGTCCCGTCAGCTCGCGGCGCTCGGCGCCTTCGCGGCAGGCGTGGCCCATGACATCCGCACGCCGCTCACGTCGATCCAGATGAACGTGCAGATCCTCCGCTCGCGCGCCGAGCTGGTGGAAGGCGACCGCGAGTACCTCGACATCACGCTCACGGAGATCGACCGGCTCAACCGCTCCGTGGCCGAGATCCTCGAGTTCGCGCGGCCGCTCTCGCTCGACGCCTCCGTCGTCGACGCGAACGACCTCCTCGTCGACGTGACCCGCGCGCTTCAGCCCGTGTACGCCGAGCGCGGCGTGTCGATCGTGGGCCGTCCGTGCCCCGTGCCCGCGGCCGCGCAGGTCGACGAGCGCCTCGTGCGCAAGGTGCTCGTGAACCTCATCGACAACGCGGTCGACGCCTCGCCGCGCGGCACGTCCGTCGAGGTGGCCGTGTCGCTCGATGGCGACCGCGTGAGCTTCGCCGTGCGCGACGTGGGACGCGGCATCGACGGATCGCTCCACGAGCGCATCTTCGACCCCTTCTTCACCACGCGCGCCGACGGCACGGGGCTCGGTCTCGCGATCGCGCGCAAGATCGTGCGGGGCCACGGCGGCGACGTGCGCGTCGAGAGCGCGCCGGGCCGCGGGGCCACGTTCACCGTGGTGCTGCCTGCGGCTACGTCGAGACCGTCCGAACGAGGATGACGGTGATGTTGTCGACGCCGCCCGCGTCGTTGGCCGCCTGAACGAGCGCGCGGCACGCGTCGGTGAGCACCGGCGTGGAGCGCACGATGCGGGCGATGCGCTCGTCGGAGACCATGCCCGTGAGGCCGTCGCAGCAGAGCACGATCACGTCGCCGTCGTGCATCTCGTGGCGGTGCATCTCGACGCACACGTCGCTCTTCATGCCGAGCGCGCGCGTGATGACGTTCTTGTACGGGAAGCGCCGCACCTGCTCTTCGGTGAGGTCGGGCCGCGTGCGGCGGTACTCTTCGAGCAGCGAGTGGTCGGTGGTGAGGGGCTCGATGGTGCCGCCGTTGCGAACCACGTAGCCCCGCGAGTCGCCGACGTGCGCGACCCACGCGGCGCTGCCGCGCACGAGGGCGCCCACGAAGGTCGTGCCCATGCCGCGGCGGTCTGCGTTCTCGCGCGCCGACTCGAAGATGCGCAGGTTCGCGTACTGCACCGCGATCGAGAGCGTCTCGCTGTCGTAGATCTCGTCGCGGTTTTGCTTGAAGGGCCAGGTCACCGGCGGGTCTTTGCGCGCGTCGCGAAAGAACTGCCCCACGATGTCGACGGCCATCGCGCTTGCGACCTCGCCGGCGTTGTGGCCGCCCATCCCGTCGGCGACGAGAAAGAGCTGGTCCTCGGGCATCGAGCGGTACGCGTCTTCGTTGTGGGTGCGCTTGCGGCCCACATCGGTGAGCGCGGCGTATTCGACGGCGAGGCGTTCAGGCATGGCGAGGGGGCGATTCTCTGTGTTGCGCTCGCGCGGGGTCAATACTGCGATGCGCGCCGCACCGATGAAACGTGCTTCGTGCTATGGCTGCGCACCGTGGATCCGATCAACGTGCTCCTCGTTCTGGGTGTTCTCGCGGCCTTCGGGCTCGCGGGCGCCCTCGTGATGCGGGCGGTCGAGGGACGCGCGCGCCGCGCACTCGAAGGCCAGGTGCTCGCGCTCTGGGAGGCCCTCGCCCTCGCGCGACAGGACCTTCGCCTCGAAGTGAACGAGCGCGGCGAGCGCGTGCTCCACGGCACCGTGCGCGGGCTGCGCTACGCGCTGAGCCTCACGCCCTCGCTCGCTGCCACCGTGAGCGTGCAGGGCCGCATCGTGCGCGTGCCCGCGCCGCGCCTCGTCGTGTGGACGGGCCACGACCTGCCCTCGTGGGCCCCGCGCCTCACGGGCCGCGTGCGCACGGGCCATGACGAGTTCGATCAGATCTTCACCGTGAGCTGCGACGACGAGGCGCTCGCGCTCGCCACGCTCGACGCGGGCGTGCGCGAGGCGCTGCTGGGCATTCCGGGCGCGGGGCTCGTGTGCGACGAGGGGCGGCTCACGCTCGTGACCGCCCTCGAAGAGCGCCAGGTCGACGCGGAGTTCGTCGATCAGGTGCGCGCGGTGGTGGCCGGCGTGTGCGCGCCGCACGACCTCGCGGCGCCGGAGCGCTGAGCGGGTTCAGAGCCCTTCGAAGAGGGCCGAGAGGGCGTCGTGGAGGGCGCGCGCATGGGGGTAGCGCGCGCCGGGATCGCGGGCGAGGCAGCGCGTGACCACGGCCCACGCGCTCGCGTGCATGAGGCCCTGCTCCGCGAGGGAGACCGGGTCCGTCGTGGCGAGCACGGAGATGAGCGCCATGGGGTTGTCATCCGCCGCGGTGAAGGGCGGCACGCCGGCGACCATCTGATAGAGGATCACGCCGAGCGCCCACACGTCGGCCCGCGCGTCGACACCGCTCGCGCCGAGAAACGCCTCGGGGGCCATGTAGAGCGGCGTTCCCATGAGCTCGTGCGAGTGGGTCATGCGCGCGTCGCTGAGCTGCGCGATGCCGAAGTCGAGCACCTTGGGCACGGGGTCGTGGTTGCCCTGGCGCACGAGATAGATGTTCTCGGGCTTGAGGTCGCGATGCACCACGCCGGCCTCGTGGGCGCACGCGATCGCGTCGATCACCGGCAGCAGCAGGTACACCGCGTCGCCCGCCGACATGCGCCGTGCGGGCAGGTCGCGGAGGTGCCGTTCGAGCGTCTCGCCGCGGAGGAACTCCTGCACGAGAAAGAGCAGGCCCGTGGGCCCGTCGCGTCCCACATCGAGGGCGTCGACGACGTTGGGGTGCAGGCGTCCGTCTTTGCGCACGCGGTTGGCGGCCTGCGCCTCGCGTACGAAGCGCTGCATCGCGGTGTCGGCCGCGCCGCCCTCGTAGTGAAAGAGCTTCACCGCGACCTCGCGCCCGGCCCAGGTGTTCACCGCCCGGTAGACCGCGCCCGAGGTGCCCGCGCCGAGAAACTCGTCGAGGCGATACTTGTTGTCGACGATGCTGCCGACGCGCGCGCGGGCGGCGCGCTCCAACGCGACGAAGCTCGAGCGGCTCATGCCCCGCGTCCCGCGCCCTCGCCGAGGAAGGCCGTGAGCAAGCTGCAATAGCGCGCGTGGTCGTCGGCGCCCGTGCACTCGCGCGACGAGTGCATCGAGAGCATCGGCCCGCCAATGTCGACCACCGGCATTCCGATGCGCGCGGCGGTGATGGGACCGATCGTCGAGCCGCACCCGAGGTCGGTGCGCGTGACGAAGTCCTGCACGGGCACGTCGGCGCGACGCGCGATGCCCTTGATGCGCGCGTAGGTCTCGCCCGCGGTGCCGTAACGCTGGTTGTGATTGCTCTTGAGCACCGGGCCTCCGCCGAACTGGGGCTTGTGCCGCGGCTCGTGGCGATCGCCGAAGTTCGGGTGCGCCGCGTGGGCCATGTCGGCCGACACCATGAGGCTCGACGCGATGGCCGCGTGGTACGCGCTGCGCGACGATCCGAACTCCGAGAGCACGCGCTCGATCACCACGGCGAGCATCGTTCCGCCCGCGCCGTCGGTGGAGCCCGAGCCCACCTCTTCGTGGTCGAAGCACGCGAGGAGCGGCATCACCGAAGGGTCACCCGACGCGCCCGACGCGAGGAGCGCCGTGAGCCCCGCGTGACACGACGCGAGGTTGTCGAGGCGCGCCGCGAAGACGAACTCCTCACGCAATCCGCCGAGGGCCGAGGGCGTGAGGTCGTAGAGCGAGAGGTCGTGACCGACGATCGCCGACGCGTCGACGTGGGCCGCGCTCGCGAGCGTCGAGAGCAGGAGCTTCGAAGCGTCTTCGCCGTCGCGCGCGAGGCCCCACATGGGCGCGAGGTGCAGCTGGGGGTTGAGCTTCAGGCCCTCGTCGTTGACCTTGCGATCGAGGTGGATCGCGAGCTGCGACACGCGCGCGAGCGGGCGGTGGATTCGCACCGCGTGGGCCGCGCCATCGTCGGTGAACACAGCGCCCGCGAGGCCGAGGTCGCGGTCGAGCCAGGAGTTCCACAGCGCGCCGCCGTAGACCTCGACGCCGAGCTGGAGGCACGCCTCGCTCACGTACGCGGGGCGGGGCTTGAGGCGCAGGTGCGGCGAGTCGGTGTGCGCGCCCACGGCGGCCACGCTGCGCGGCGCGCGCGCTTCGCGGAGGTAGAACGCGATCACCGTGGCGCCGCGGCGCACGTACCATCCGCCCGCGGAGAGTTCCCATCGCGGCGCGGTGAGGTCGAGCGCGCGGTAGCCCGCGGTGACGAGCGCGGAGACGATCGCGCTCGCGGCGTGGCGCGGTGACGGGGAGTCGTCGACGAAACGGCAGAGGCCCTGCGCTGGATGCATCACGGGTGGATCAACACCCCGACGCTCCATCGCTGTCAATACGCAAGCGCGGGGCTCTGCCGCGCACGAAGGACCGCTCAACCGTCGCAGACGAAGAGGTCCATCGCGGCGAGCTCCTCGCGGCTGGGCGCATCGAGGTACGCGGTGAGCGGAAGGTAGGCCTCGGCGAAGCCCCGGATGATCAGCCGCGCACCCCATTCGAGCATCCCGCGCCGCGTGCGCGCTTCGAGTCCGCCGAGGGCGCCGTCGATGTCGAGGGCCGACACGCGCTCGCTCTTCGCCCGCACGGAATCCCCCGCCACGGCCTCGCGAAAGGCCGAGAGCGCAGCCCGCGTGCGCGCGTAGTCGCTCTGCGCGCCGCCCACGTCGCGCGACCACCGATCGCCCGTCATGGGAATGCCAGGGCCGAAGCCGCGCAGCTCGCGAAACCATCGCCGCGCGCCGTCGACCATCGGGGTCTCCGCCGCGTTGCCGACCTTCAACGGCGCCACCGCGCGGCGCAGCGCACGGCGCGCCTCATGGAACTCCGCGGTCGCGTAGTGACCCGCCGCGACGCCGAGCCAGGCCGCGGGCGACGTGAGCGATCCGCCCTGCTCGACCGGGCCTTCGACGAGCACCGAGGCCGCCGAGAGGTCGCCGCCGAAGTACAAGCGCAACATCGCCGACCAGAGCCGCGCCTCGCCGTCGTCGCGGTCGAGCGAGAGGGCCGTGCGCGCGCATTGGAGCGCGGCCATGAACTCTCCCGCCGTCGCGAGCGCCACGGCGGCCATGCGCTCGATGCACACCACGCCGGGTGCGAGGTCGCGCGCTGCGACGAGGGCCCAGCTCGCCTGCGCGGCCTGCGCGAGAGGATCGGGATCACGGAGCCCCAGGAGCCCCAGGGCCACGTACGCACCCGCGCATCGGGGATGCTGCGTGAGGGTCTCGTGCAGTCGCCTGCGCGCGCCGTCGAGGTCTCCGGCGAGTCCGCGCGACACGGCCGCTCCCACGGCGCCGCGCACATCGCCCGCGCGCGCGGCCTCGTCGAAGAGCACCGCAGCCCTGGAAACAAGCCCTGGCGGCGCGCCACGGTTCCACCCCAGGAGGGCCTCGTCGAGGGTGCGAACGCCGGTCTCGAACGCGCTCACGTCGCGCCCTCCCGAAGCTCATCGAGGCGCCACCCGTCGGCGCGCGCGCCGCGGATCGCGATGTCGGCGAGGGCCGCACCACGGAGGCGGTGGTACACGCGCAGGCACCGTCGGGCCCAGTCGTCGACGGCCACGCGGGCCTCGCGCTCGTGCACGAACCAGTCGAGGAGAAAATCTCCCGCGAGCTGCCGCGCTTCCGCCGCGGCGCGGCCCGCACGGCTCGGCTCGGGGCCGAGCTCACCGAACTCGGGGTGTTGCGACGTGCCGTCGGACTCTTCGAAGAAGCGCTCCTCGGCGGCGGCGTGGAGCCACGCGCGGATCGAGGCCGACGCGTGGTCGCGGGCCGCGGCGCAACGGAGGTGCTCCCACCGTGTCGACCACGGGTGCGCGAGGAGCTCGACCATCTCGCGGGCCACCACCTGCGCGAGCCTCGGAAACGGCCGCTGCAACGGGTCGAGCATCGACTGCGCGAGGTCGGTCATGCGTCCGCGCGTGCGCTCTTCCCCCGCGAGCCAGTCGGCGCTGCACGCGAGCCACTGCGAGGGCGCATCGAGCCCTTCGGCCGCCAGCGAGCGCATCGCGTCGAGGCCCGACCAGCGGCGCGCGAGCACAAAATCGAACCAGTGCCGCGCGATGCCCACGGCGCGCACGGGAGGCTCCTGCGCGTCGGCCTCGCGGAGACGTTGGTAGTGCTCGCGCCACGCGTTCGCATCGCCGCCGCCCGCGTGCGTGGCGAGCGTCACCTCGGTGCGCAACGCGGTCACCGTCGAGAACGCGCCGGCCACCTCGGCGCGCTGCACATCGCCCGCGCCGAGCATCTGCGCGAGGCCGAGCACGAAGGTCGGAGCCCAGTGCGCGATGCGTCCGTCGAGGGCCGCGGCGGCGAGTTCACGGAGCGCGTCGGCGCCGAGCGCGGGGTGCGTGAGGAGCGTGAGCGCGTGGTCGGCGGCGCGCGGATCGGACTGCGCGGCGAGGGCGCGGTGCGCGAGCGCGAAGGCGCGACGGAGCTCGGACTGCGTCACCCCGTGACCGAAGAGGGGCACGTAGCGCGCGTTGCGGAGCGCGACGAGTTCGGCCGCGGAGCAGGGCGACGACGGGAGCTCGACGACGGGGACGTCTCCCGGTTGGACGCGGGCCGCACGGCAGGTCTCCGGCGGTACCGGCGCGTGCCACGGGGGCGTTGGCGTGAGCCACGGAGGTCGGGAGTCGGGCACGGCGGGGAGCGCGATCCTAACCCGATCCGCGCAGCGGGAGGAAAGCCCTCGCCGCATCGTTCCGCATCGCTTGACAGCGCGCGCGTGGTCACCGACACGTTCCCCTCCCGTGCGCGCCCGCCCCCTCGCCCCGTGCCTCGCGCTGCTCGCATCGGCGCTGTTCACACCGTCTGCGCACGCGCAGCTCCCGCCCCTCGACGCGACGCGCGCGGGTCCGCACCCGACCACGGTTCACCACGGCGAGGTGATGGTCTTCGCGCGCTCGTTCTCGGCCGCGCGCCACGGCGACCGCGTGCTCGTGGTCTACCTCGAAAACGCAGGAGCCCAGGGCGCGCTGCGCTCTGCGCTGTTCTCGCTCACCGACAGCCCCACGCCGACGCTCACCCGCGTGCGCGACGACGTCACCCTCGCCCCCGACGCGCGCAGCGCCACGCTCGCGTGGGATGGCACCCGCGGCGCGGTCTCGTACGTCGTCGCGCGTCCGCCGAGCGCGGCCTCGCACGCGCCCCGCATCGTGCGCCCCACGACGGTGGGCGTGCCCGCGTCGACCGACGACCCGTTGGGCCCGTCTGCATCCTCGGGCGGAACGGTGATGCTCCTCGCGCTCGATGCGCAGGGCGCGGCCTCGGGCGCCGCACGCGCGGTGTTCACCGAGAACGCGCGGCTGTGGCGTTCGACCCTGGTGCGTGAGCCCGACGCGTGGGCCCTCGCGTGGACCGGCGCCACCGTCACCGACGACGAGGTGCGCGGCACCGTGCGCGCGGCGCGCATCTACGACGACCCGTCGCGCATGCGGACCTTCGCGAGCGCCACGGGTTTCTCGGGCGACGTGGGCGACACGCTGCGACTCACCCGCGAAGGGACGCGCACGGTGCTGGTGTTCTCGGGCTCGCGCTGCGCCACCCGCGAAGGCGCGCCCGATGCGCCCACGTCACAGAACGAAGACCCGTCGGCGGCGATCGATCCGCCCTCGCGCAACCCGCAGCCGCAGGGCGTTCCGCATCGCGCGCCGGGACCGCCCATCGACTGCGCGCCGCCGTCGCTCTTCACCGCGACGCTGGGCGCCGACGACCACTTCGAGGGGCTCGCGCAGGGCCCGTGGCTCCGCAACGACGCCGCCACCGTCACCGAAGGACGCGTGTGGTTCGCCGCCACCGCCGCGCCCTCCACGGCCGTCGTCGCGCGCGCCTCGCTGCGCAACGGAGCGCTCCCCGAAGTGCTCGATGCGATCACCGCGCGCCCCGTCTCGGTCGCGCAGCCGGTGACGTACCCCGCGCCCTCGACGTCGAACCTCTCGCGCCCTGCGCCCGACGCCGAGGTCATCGTGCGCGAGGCGCCCATCGCGCCGCCCGAGGAGCCCACGCTCCCCGCCGCCCTCGACGCCCTGCGCGCGGTGTCGGCCGATGGCGACGCGCCGCCCGCGGTGATCACCGCCGACCGTCACCTGCTCGCCGTGCTGCGCCCCGAAGGCCCCGCACTCGTCGCGCGCACGCCGTCGCTGCTTCACGAACTCTCGGTGCTCGGCGATGCGAGCGCGCCCACGATCCTCCTCGCCCGCGAGGGCGTGTGGAGCGGGCCGCTGCGCGCGTTCGTGATCCCGCGCGACGCAGCCCCGGAGGCCGTCACGCTGGAGGCCGTGCGCGCGTGGCCGCTTCCCGGTTCGAACCGCACGCCGCGCTACCCCACGCGCGCGCCCTACCGCTACGACGCGGAGTACGCGCGCCTCTTCGCGCGGGTCGACATTCTGCGCGCCCAGTTCATGCGCCACGAGAACATGGCCGGCATGCTCGCCGCGCGCCCCGAAGCTCCGACGGACCCGCGGATGCCCGGTGTGATCGCGGTGCGAACGCGGCTCCGAAGCCGTTGGGAGTCGGCGTGCTCGCAGCTTCGTGCGCGGGCCTCGGTGCTGGCGCGCGAAGGAGCGGGCGACGAGGTGATCCGCGGGATCGCACAGGTGTGTGAGATCCACGCGGACCTGCAGCTCGGCGTGCCCGTGAACCCCGCGCTCTGACCGCGGCGGCTACGACTTCTTCTTCTTGTTGAGCTGCCCCTGCGCGGCGTTGCGCAGGCCCGAGGCGATGTTCTTGTTCCCCAGGAGCTTGCGCACGTCGGGCTCGCGCAGGTGGTTGAGGAACTTCATGCTCTCGGTGAGCGGGGTCTTCGGGTTGTTCACGAGGTTGAGCTTCACGTCGTAGAGCCGCGTGAAGCCGCGGTCGCCCGAGATGCGGCGCAGCACGTCGGCGCTCACCTGACGGCTCGCAGAGAACTTCAGCACCTCGTCGTCTTGCAGCTTCGGAGAGTCGAGCACCGCCGCGAACACGAGGCGGTTCGGCGAGCGGATGAGCAGCGCCCGCTGCGCCGCGTTGCCCAGCATCGCCGTGCGGATCTTCTCGGTGATGGTCATCTTCGAGATGGCCTTGTCGACCTTCTTGGCGCCCTCGTTGAGCTGCACGGCGCCCTCTTCATCTTCCTGCACGGCCTCGAGGTCGACGTCCTTCGCCTCTTCGAGCGCGGTGCGGAAGGCCTCGTCGACCTGCCCCTCGCTCACCACGGGCTCCTCACGCGCGGCCTTCACGCCGGCGCCGCCCTGCTCGCGGAGCGCGGCCACGATGTTCTCGAAGCCGCGGATGTTCACCGTGAGCCCGTTGCGCGCAGCAAGTTCGACGATGCGGTCCGCCGTCGACATGCGCGTGTTCGCGTTCATGTAGAGCGCCTCGATGATCTCGGGCGCCTGGAGCAGCTTCGCTTCGTTGGTCGCGAGGAGCTCGGCGAGCGCCTCGTCGGCGGTGCGCGCGATCACGGCGAGGGTCTCGCCCGCGACGTTGGGGTGCCGCAGCACGCGCTCGATCACCGCGCGGTTGCCGCGGTGTCGCTGGGCGAGGTCGTCGAGCACGGCGCCCGGAAGATCCGCCGCGCCGAGGGCGCCGTTGAGCACCGCGTCGGGGAGCGCGCCGAGGGTCTTCTGCGCGGCCTCGCGGAGCTTCTCGTCGTCGGGGCTGTACGCAAGCGCGTAGAGGGCGCTCACGAGCGCAGAGGGCGGCAGCGGGGCCATGCCGCGCGCGACCATCATCTTCAACGGAGGAGCGCCGCCGAGGGCCTTGCGGGCGGCCTCGGGGAGCAGCGAGACGTCGACCGGGTGATCCATGGTGCGCGACGGTATCGCCGTCGAAGGCGCGCGGGGAGGGAGAACGTGACGGCGCAGAACGCGGCGCGGCGGGTGCGCGCGCGCAGAGAGACGTGTCAGCCGCCGGAGCCCTTCTTGAGCTCGGTGAGCACGAGCTTCGCGACGGACTTCAGCGTGTCGAAGACGCCGTTGCCGCGGCTCGCGACGGCCTCGTACTCGGGCACGTTGAGCGGGTTGAGCAGGTTGTGGAGCTCGCCCACGTCGGCGATGTTGGGCAGGTCGCGCTTGTTGTACTGGATCACGTACGGGATCTTTTCGAGCTCGTAGCCCTGCTCGGCGAGGTTGCTCTGGAGGTTCTCGAGGGATTCGAGGTTGGCCTCCATGCGCTCGACCTGCGAGTCGGCGACGAAGACCACGCCGTCGACGCCCTTCAAGATCAGCTTGCGCGAGGCGTCGTAGAACACCTGCCCCGGCACCGTGTAGAGGTGGAAGCGCGTCTTGAACCCGCGGATCTCACCGAGCGAGAGCGGCAGGAAGTCGAAGAAGAGCGTGCGGTCCTGCTCGGTGGCGAGGGAGATCATCTTGCCCTTCGCCTCGGGCGCGGTGCGTTGGTAGATCCACTGGAGGTTCGTGGTCTTTCCGCACAGGCCGGGGCCGTAGTAGACGATCTTGCAGTTGATCTCGCGCGACAGGTAGTTGATGAACGACATCGGCGTCCTCGGGGAGGTCAGTCGTTGAAGAGGTTGTCGATGTCCTCGTCGGTGATCTCACCGAACGGGGTGCTGCCGCCGCGTTGCGGGATGCGACGCGTGAGTGCTTCGAAGATGCCGTTGATCTCGTCGCTGGCGCGCTTCACACGCAGCCGCACGAGACCCAGCGTGGCGCGCGAGTCGAAGATCACCGCCAGGATCACGCGGTTGCCCACGAGCTGGATGTGGATGTTCGCCTTCACACCCTCGTGAAACTGCGTCGGGAACTCGTTCTCCTTCAGCAGCTTCGCCATGCCGCCCATCGCCGCGATGGTGCCGGCGATGAGCGAAGCGAGCGACGTGGTGTCCAGGTTGTCGGTCTCGCCGCTCGCGGCGATGAGCTGACCGTTCTTGTCGACGATGCACACGACCCGCGCGTTCGCGTCGCGAACGAGCTTGTCGACCACCGCCTGAACCTGGTTCAGCTCCTCCTCGTACATCACCATGTTCATGGTCTTCTCCAGAACACCCGAAGCGCGCGACGCGCCTTCCTCACTCCATCAACGACGTACCGCGGCGCTCCCCTGAGTCGGGACCCGCGCGCATCGCCCGTATCCGCGTTCGGGCGTCGACCACCGTGCGGCACCCGATTCATCGACGGCACGAGGTTCCATCACGCGTTTCTCACCGTTACCAGAGCGGAGGCGCGCGGAGCAACACCGGACTCCCGTGGCCGCCCGTCATGACCGACCGCGCGTCACCCGAGCCGTGCGCCCTCTGCGAAGTGCACCGTCGCGCCCACCGCGTCGGCCATCGCACGCATCGCCGCGCGCGCGCCCTCGTCGTTGGCGCCCACGCAGAGCACGTCTTCGCCGCGCGCATCGGCCATCACCGCATCGAGCCCGAGCGCGCCCCACACCGCGAGGAGGTGGCGCTGCGCCGTCGCACCGGGCCACGCGATGCGCAACACCACGCACCAGGGCCTGTGCAACTCCGCGCGCACACGCCACCCCAGCCCCGCTGCGAACGCGACCATCGCGCGCGCCACCTCGGTGCGCAGCGGCTCGTCGCAGGCCACGCGCACGGTCACGGGAAGGGCCTCCGCGCGCGCCTCGTCGACGGAGCGCGCGCGCACGGTCGCCCCCGTCGCCGCGCGCACCTGCGTGGTGAGCCATCCGTCGCCGCCGAACGTGTCGGGCAGCGGTTCGTCCACCACCCGCATCGCGCCGGGCGCAGCCGCGAGCGTCGGCCACGGGCGCAGCACGCGCACGCCGACCGCGCCCGCGCCCACCCCCGCGCCCACACGATCGCGGGCGGCGCCCTCGACCACGGGGCCCTCGACGCCGTGCGCGCGGAGCACCTCCCAGACGCACTCCATCGCTCCATCGCGATGCACGGATGGATCGACCGCGACCGTCACCGTGCGCGGCGCATCGCAGGGCTCCATCGCGCAGCCGACGTCGGCGAGCGGAAAGGCCACACACCACGGCGCGCGGGTCGCCATCGCGAGCGCATCGGCCGCGCACACCCCGTCACCGAGCTCGGCGGGCGAGGCTGCATAGAGCACTCCGACCGGCGCATGGAGCATCGCCGCGAGGTCGTCGTAGGGGCCGCCCGGCACCGCACGTCCGCGCTCGCGACCGTGACACGGCAGCAGCACCACACACGCGCGACGCCCCTCGGCGAGCGCGTCGAGCGCAGGGAGGAGCTGTGCCACCGCGTCGAGTCCCGACGCCACGAAGGCCACGCGCGCCCCCGCAGCGGCGATCCCCTCGCCCCACGCGGCCGCTTCGGCGCCCTGCAGATCGGGCACGCGCACGTCGCAGCCGGGCGTCGCGCGGAGCGCATGGACGAAGCGTCGCGCGCCCTCGCCACCGACGACGACGGCGACATCGACGCGTCCCGCGATCGCCGCGGCGCAGGCCTCGAGGCCCGAGAGCACGGTGGTCATGGAGCTCAGTCGGCGCGCGCGTCGGAGGCTGCGTCGACACTCGCGTCTGCACCTGCATCGACGCCGCCATCACCCGCGCGGCTGATGAACGACCGCTGACGGTCGGCCACCTGCGTTGCGCCCACGGCGTCACCCGATCCGTTGGCCCCCACGCTGCCGATGGTGATCGGAAGCGTCGTCGGATCGAGCGTCACGCGCGCGCCGTTGACCGTCGCGATGCCCACCGAGGGACCGCCCACGCCCGCCGCGCCGTCGCCG
>CAMFHP010000001.1 GCA_945952225.1 uncultured Myxococcaceae bacterium | reverse complement strand
CGGGAAGGCCGCTGCCGTCGAGCACACGCAGCGTGAACTGATCGGGGTCGACGTCGACCACCACGGCCCCGCGCTCCGTGTCGTGGAAGCGCAATCGCACCGACATGCCCGGTGCCAGCACCTCGTCGGCGAGGTCGCTCCCGTGGCCCGCGACGGGCGGACGATGGGTGAGCGCGAGGCCGTGCCGTTGGTCGACGGCGCACACGGGCACGAGCGCGTCGCCGTGTCGAAACACCGCGGGACACCGCCCCGGCTCACCCACCACCGCCGCGGGATGGGTGGTCACCGCGCAGCATCCGCCCACGAGCCACAGCGGAACCGTCGACCGTGACAGGCTCCAGCGCTCGCCCTCGCGCACGGCCTCGCGCACCGTGACCCGCGGGTCTCCGACGCCCGCATCGGCGTCGGCGAGGAGCGTGGTGCGCGGGCGCAGCGTGTCGTGATCGCCGCCGCACGACGCGGTGAGTGCGACCATCGCAGCGAGGGGGATGGAAGCGCGACGGGTCATGTGTCCTTCCACGCGCGGGAGGTGTCGCGACGCTCGCGTTCTCGATCCTGTTCGCGCTCGACGAGGAGGCGCAGCATGCGCTCGGTGAGCTCGCGCGAGTGGCGCGACGCCATGATGTTCTGCGCGATCACCACGAGGAGCCCCACCACCGCGATGCCCAGCGCCACGGCCACGAGCTGATCGCGTCGCTTCGACTGCTCGTCGCGCCCGAGGAGCGCCGACTCCGCGTCGCGGATCGCCGGCACGATGTCACGCCGCACGCCGCGCCCCACCGACGACGTGAGGTTCGCGCCCACCTCGCGGCTGCCCTGACGGAGCGTCGAGACGACCGTGTCGTCGAGGGCCGGTCCCACCGAGGTGCGGAGCTCGTCGGCGAACACCCGGGCGTTGTGCTGGATGAGCCGTTGCAGCGACACGTCGAGGTCGTCGACGGCCCCACGAAGCTCGCGGCGCACGATCTGGAGCTCATGGGCCGTGAGCCGCGCGAGGGGCCCGTCGGTGCCATCGAGCAGCGCGACGAGCTGTGCGCGCACCATCGCGAGGAGCCGTTCGAGCGCGGGCTGGAGCGCCGCGAGCGCCGCGTTCACCACGCCCTCGACGAGGCGCGCGGCGTCGCCCTGAAGTTCCGGCGAGAGGCGCACGCCCTGGCTCGCCCCCGCCGTGGCCGCCCGCGCCGCGTCGTGGAGCAGGTCGGGATCGAGGAGCCCCGGCTCGGCCTCGCGCACGGCGACGAGCGCGTCCTGCGTGGCGCGAAACACGTCGCGGTTGAAGCCCGACGTGGCGCAGCCCGCAGGCACCGCGCACACCATCGCCAGCGCGAGGGCCATCACCGCGACGCGGGGTCTGGCGACGTTGCGGGTGCCGTCGCGCCGTCGAACCCCAGTCATCGCTCCGCTCCGCTGCCTCCATGGACAGTCAGCGCCCGAAGCCCGCGCGCGGTCAACGGGAATGTACCCACGGGTCAGAACTGCAACGCGCCCGGCGCCCGGGACGCAGGGTCGTGCGCGAGGTCGTCGCGCGTAGCGCTTCGGCACCGCGGAGAGGCTCCACCGACGAAGTTCGCCTGCGTCATGCGTGCGGCGCGTATCCGTTGCTCTTCGCAGATCGCCGCCGTGGCCGCGCACGATCGAAAGGTCACGCGGCCCGCGTCATCGAGGGCCACCGCGCACGTCGCCTCGGGCGAGACCTCGCAGTCACGTTCGAGGCGTCCGCCCTGCTCTTCGAAGACGGCACGGCGCGAGGCCACGGTCTCGCGACACCGCCCCTCACTGTCGTAGCAGTTCGAAAAATTCCCCGCGGGCGCGTCACGGTGAAACACGTAGCAGTACGCGGTCGGCGCCGTCGTTGCGGCGGGCGCGGTCGTCGTTGCGGCGGGCGCAGGCTCGCTCGCGGTCGATGCGGCCGTCGCGGTCGCAGGCGCGGTCACGGGCGCCGACGTCGAGCGTCCGCAGGCGGAGGGTGCGAGCAGCGCGAGGATCACGGCGATACGCATGGGCGCCGCGCTCATCGCAGAGCGGACCCCACGCGGTCAACGTTCACGCGCGCCGCGCGAAGGCGCGCTCGATCGCGGCCACCTGCGCGTCGAAGAAGCGTCGGCTCACGGGCGCTGCGGGCGACAGCACATCGAAGCCGTGAAACGCGCCCTCCACCACGTCGACGGTCACCTCGACGCCCGCCTCGCGCAGCCGTGCGGCGTAGGCCAGGTCCTCGTCGTGAAAGAGGTCCGCGGTGCCCACGCCGATCCACGCGGGCGCGAGGCCCGAGAGGTCGCCGCGTCGTGCCGGTGCGGCGTGGTCGGAGACGCCTTCGCCGCCGGGATCGCGACCGAGGTACGCGCGCCAGCCGAAGCGATTGTTGACGTTGTTCCACACGCGAAAGTGCCGCTCGTCGACGGCGCGCGACACGGTGCGATCGTCGAGCATCGGGTACACGAGGAGCTGCAACGCGGGCGCCGCGAGACCGCGGTCGTGCGCGCGCAGCACGAGGGCCGCAGCGAGTCCTCCGCCCGCGCTCGCGCCGCCGATCACGAGGCGCGCGGGGTCGATGCCCATCGAGGGCGCGTCGCGCAGCAGGAGTTCCCACGCGGCGAGGCAGTCGTCGACGGGCGTCGGAAAGGGATGCTCCGGCGCGAGGCGGTAGTCCACGGAGTACACCGCCGCGCCGAGTCGCTCGGCGAAGCGGGCGCAGTGCACGTCGTCGTTCTGCGCGCGGCCGATCACGTAGCCGCCGCCGTGGATCCACAACATCGCGGGACGCAGCCCTTCGCCGCGCGGACCTTCGAGCACGCGCACCGACGCGCCGCCGCGGCCTTCGAGAGGCACGGTGCGCACGGTCACACGCGCGGGGAGTCGGCCCGGCGGCGCAGGCATCCGTCGCAGCACGGGAAGGAGCCATCGCAGGGCGAGATCGCGCGGAAGCCATCGCGCGAGGCCGCGCAGGTCGGAGTGGATGCCGTCGGAGGAGCTCATGGCCCCGCATCCTCGCCGAGATGCGCGGCGAAGCGAAGCGCGCCTCAGCCCTTGCGACGGGCTTCGGATTCCGCGCGCAGACGCTCTTCGGCGGCCTTGAGCTCGGGGGTCATGGCCTCACCGAAATCCTCGGCCATGATGATCGGGCGGAGTTCGAGCACGCCCTCTTCGCCGGGCATCGGGTTCGGACAGCGACGGGCCCACGCGAGGGCGTCTTCCATCGACGCGACCTCCCAGATCCAGAAGCCGCCGACGAGCTCCTGCGTGTTGCCGAAGGGCCCAGGAACCACCGTCTGTCCCGCGTCGGTGAAGTGCACGCGCACGCCCTTCGAACTCGGGTGCAGCCCGTCGCCCGAGACCATCACCCCGGCGTTCACGAGCGCCTCGTTGAAGGCCAGCATGTCCATCATGAGCTTGCGGTCGGGCATCACGCCCGCTTCGCTGTTCTTCGAGGCCTTCACGATCACGAGCACGCGCATCGTCGGTTCATCCTTTCGGGCGCAGCGACAGAGAGAGCCACGCACCGTCAGGTACGACCGCGCCGCGCCGCGGAACTCATCGGCGCAAACGCACGCCCGCGAAAGTTTTCGTCGCACGCCCGTTCAGACCGCGGCCTCGCGCGCGTGGAGCGCCCATGGAATCGCAAGTCCCACGGTCGTTCCGACGAGGGCGCCCGCGGTCACATCGGTGGCCCAGTGCATGTCGGCCGCGACACGGAGCAGCGCGACGCCGAACGCCACCGTGAACCCCGCGACGGCCACGGCCCCCGCGTGCGCATAGCCCCGCCGCGAGGCGAGCGCGTAGGTCACCGCGGCGAGCGCAAATCCCCACGCGGTGTCGCCCGAGAAGAACGACAGGAAGCGCTCCAACGGAACCTTCGCGGCCTCGGTGAGCGCCTGTCGTCCGTGGTGAAAGCCCGGTCGCTCCCGGTCTGCGAGCTTCTTCACCCCGTCGGCGAGCGCGGTCACCATCACGAACGCGTGGAGCACCACCGCCGCGTTCTGCGCCGCGTGCCACGGTCGCCGCGCGCGCAACGCGCCGAAGGAGAGCGCGCCGAAGGCCAGCGCGGGCGCGACGCCGAGCGAGAGCGCATGGCTCCACCGCGCGGGGCGCATCGGGTCGTGGGCCACGAGCTGCGCTCTCACGAACTCATCGAGGGCGTTCGAAGCGCACCAGCCGCACGCCGTCGCGGGTTCGCCCGTGGCGACGGAGAGGCCCACGAAGCCCAGCACCGTAGCGAGCAGCAACGCAGTGAGCGCGAGGGCCGACGTGCGGCGGAGCGGATGCGAAACGGCGGGTGTCATCGCGGCGCGCGGAGGGAACGCGACCCGCGCCCTGCGGTCAAGGACGCGCCTCGACGCGCGAAGGTGCGACGTCGAAGCGATGCGGGGCGTAGAGCGTGGCGGTCTCGCGGTTGCGCACCCACGGAGTCGCGCCGCGGTTGAGCTCGACGAGCTCGGTGAGTCGCCCGCCCTCGTAGTCGTAGGTCTGCGAGATGCGGTAGCGGTCGAAGGGCGCGAACGAGCTCACCCCCGCGGCCGCGAGCTCCATGCGCATCTGGCGGAACTCCCCATCGCCGCGCACCTCGCCGGTGCCGAGGCTCGACGTGAGGGCGCCGCGCACGCCGCCGTCGGCGCCCACAAAATCCTGCCGGAAGAAGTACACCTGCGTGCGCTCTCCCGCGCCGCCGTCGTACGCGGGATGGAGCCGCCGCATCGTCTTCACCGAGTCCCACCGCGCGCCGTTGCGCCGCTGCTCGACGGTGAACTCGTAGTCGTACTCCGGGCGCCGCACCCACGCGCCGTTCTCCATGCGCTCGCACTCGCCGCGGCCCACCCACACCAGCGTCGTCGCCGCGGGCGTCGGAGCCGCCGTCAGGGGCATCCACGGCCTCGCCGACGCGCAGCCCTGCGCGCCCACCGCCGCCATCGCCATCGCCATCGCCATCGCTCGCATCGTCGTCATCGCGCACCTCCACCGGGGCGCCGCACCCATCGCCGCGCCTCGTGCCGTACCGTGCGCCGCGACCTCCGTTGCCACAATCCGCGCGATCTGCCATGCACTGTGGCCGTGGAGTCCACAATCGACGTCGACGCGCTGCGGGTCTTCTGTGCGGTGGCCTCGCACCGGAGCTTCTCGAAGGCCGCGACGCAGCTCGGTCGCGACCGCTCGCTGGTGAGCCGCATGGTGCGCGCGCTCGAAGCGCAGGCCGGGGCGCAGCTCCTCGTGCGCACGACGCGGTCGGTGCGGGTGAGCCCCGAGGGGGCCGAGCTGCTGGCGCGCGTGGGTCCCGCGCTGGCGGCGCTCGACGGTGCGGTGGGGGCGATGCGCGCGTCGCGCGAGGTGGCGGCGGGCGAGGTGACGGTGACGGCGCCGCCCGACCTGGGGCGCGCGTGGCTGGCCCCGACGCTCGTGAGCTTTCGCGCGCAGCACCCGGGGGTGCGCGTGCACGTGCGGCTCACGGCGCAGATGCTCGACCTGATGACCGACGGCGTCGACCTCGCGCTGCGCGTCGGACGCCCTGGCGGAGACGGCCTCGTCGCCCGTCGCCTCGGAACGATCGCCGCCGGGTTCTACGCCTCGCCCTCGTACCTCGACCGACGCGGCGCTCCCCGCGTCGCCTCCGACCTCGCGGCCCACGAGCGCCTCTGGCCCACGCCCCCGCGCCGCCCGAAGGACGCGCCGCGCACGCCTCCACCGCTCGCCCCGTCGGTGGCCTGCGAAGACTTTCACCTGCTCGCCGAGGTGGCCGCGGCGGGCGGCGGCGTGGCGTTGCTCCCGACCTTCGTGGCGTCGCGCTTCGCGGCCTCGGGCGCGCTCGTGCGATTGCTGCCCGCGGTGACGCGCGAGCTCGGCACGCTCTTTCTGGTCTCGCGTCGCGAGGGGCCGACGCCCGCGCGGGTGACGGCGCTGCGCAACCATCTGCTGGCGACGCGGCCCGAGCTCGGGTAGCGCGGATCAGTCTTCTTCGACGGCGGCGCGCAGGCGTTCGAGCGCGTCGTCCCACTGTGCGGAGATCACCCCGAGGAGCCGCTGCACGTCGTCGAGACGTCGCGGTTGCACGGACCACACGCGCGTGCGGCCGTCGCGCGCGCCGCGCACGAGTCCTGCGGCTTCGAGGGCTTCGAGGTGCTTGGTGATCGCCTGCCGCGAGACGCCCGCGTGGTCGGCGAGGCGCACGGTGCCCTGCGGACCTTCGTGCGCGAGTCGGTGCATCACCGCGAGGCGCGTGGGTTCACCGAGGGCGGCGAAGGCGGCCGCGGCCCGCGCGAGGGCCTGCGCCGTGGGCTTCACGGGGTCACCGCGAGGTACTTCTCCACGAGACGGAGCTGGTGCGTCCATCCGCCGTCGTTGGCGGCGAAGGCCATCGCGCGGCGGTCGAGGGGAATGCGATCGAAGCCCGACTCGGTGATGGTGAGCGCCGTTCCCCCGGGCGTCTCGGTGAGTTCGAAGACGATCTCGGTGGTGGGCTCATCGCGGTAGTCGCGCGCGGCGTCGACTGCGAAGGGATGCCACCGGAACACGATGCGCCGCGGCGCCTCGATGCGCGCGACCAGGAACTCGAAGCGCTTCCCCGCGTGGGGCTCCTGGAACTTCGCCACCTCGGGGTCGACGGTGGTGGGCGTGATGCGTCCGGTGACGGTCTCGCCCTCGACAAAGGGCCCGTCGAAGCGCACGCCGAACCACGCGCCGAAACGCTCCGCCTCGCTCACCGCGCGCCACACGCGCTCGATGGGCGCACGCAGCACCGCGTGCTTTCGAATCTGGTCTGTCTCCGACATGGGCAACCTCCGGGTTGCCTTTGGACGTACGCCCGCATGCGATCCATACGCAACCTTCTGGTTGCCCTTCGCACGGCGCGCACGGCGGCCGTTGCGCACGCGGCCGTTGCGTCGCGGGCCGCGCGGGTCTACCTCCGTGGCCGCCCTCATGCCGTCGCCCTTCGACCTGCCGCCCGCGCTGTACCTCCTCGCCACGCTCGCGGGAGCCGCAGCGATGCTGCTCTGGCGTGTGCGCGAGACGCAGCGCCCGGTGACGCTGGCGGCCATCGTGGCGCCGCCGCTGGGCATGGCCACGGGGCTGTCGATGTTCCTGGTGCCGCAGACGCGGGTGCCGCCGTCGTGGGGCGCGGGGGCGCTCGCCGCGGGCGCCGTGGTCTTCGCGTGGCCGCTGCTGCGGAGCTCGAAGCTCGCGGTGGTCGACGGGCGCGTGGTGATGCAGCGCTCGCGGGCCTTCCTCTGGATCCTCGTGGGCCTCGTGGCCGTGCGCCTCGCCCTCCGCGCGTGGGTCGAGCGCAGGGTGTCGGTGCCCCAGTCGGGCGCGCTGTTCTTCCTGCTCGCGTTCGGGGCCATCGTGCGGTGGCGCGTGACGATGCTCCGCGAGTTCCTCGCGCTGCGACGCACGATGGGGGCCTCCGGGGCGTAGCGCGAAGCCGTCGCGCGTCGGTGCCAACTCCGCGAGACCGATGGGGATGAGCGCCAGACGCCGAAACGGTACGTTTGACAGATGTCCCTCACCGTCCTAGGCTGTCGTCCTGAGGACGACAGCCTAGGACGGTTGTACAGATCAGCTCCATGAAGGCCAACGTCGTCCGAGACCTCCTCCGTGCCCTGGCCGCAGAACGACGACACGTCGTCTCCGATTGGCGCGCGATGATTCTTCTCCAGCGAAGGGCACGCAGCGCCAACGCGGCCGAGCTCATTCGGCCCCCGCGCACGCTGGCCGACGCACGTCGCGTGTTGGAGCGCATGGTGCGCGCAGGCGACCTGCGTCCATTCGACGACGTGAGCGGCGTCTACGAGGTCATCGTTCCGTACGCCGACGTGGGCGGCGTGGGCGAGCTTGAGGTGCTGATGGAAACGCAGCCCTGCGTGGCCGCGAGCCACCACACGGCGATGGCGTTCCACGACCTCACCGACGACCAGCCCAAGATGCTGCACGCAACGGTGCCGACAGGGCGCGGCGACGTCGGAGTTCCCACCGGCACATCCCCGGACGACTGGGCCGACCTCCCGCGCGCGCCGGCGCGCTTCCCTGCGCAGCTACTCGGTCGTCCGGTCCGATGGCATCGCGTGCAGCCCGAGCGCTTCGGCGGTGTGGGGGAGTACGCCCCCGAGGGATGGTCGCTGCGGGTCACGACCCCCGAGCGCACGCTCCTCGACGGCCTCCTCGATCCCGACGCGTGCGGTGGCATCGGTGCGGTGTTGCGCGGCTGGGCGCGGGCCCGCGACCTCGTCGATGTGCGCACGACCGTCGCCCTCGTCGAACAGCTCGACGTCGCCGTGCTCCGGCAACGCGCGGGCTACGTGCTGGAGCGTCTCGGACTGCACCACGCCTCCCTCGACCGTTGGCGTGCTGGCGCAAAGCGCGGCGGGTCGAGTCGGCTCTGCGCGAACGCGCCATACGCACCGACCTTCGACGCGCGATGGAGCCTCTCCCTCAACGCGCCGGTGGAGTTTCTCCAGGAGTTCGCACCATGAGTGACAAGTACCCGCGCACGTTCCAGGACGTGGGCGCCTGGGCGAAGCAGAACGGGGTCACGGTGCACGAGGCACGCGCCCGCTTCGCGCAGTACGGAATCCTCCGCGCGGTGTCGGACTCCGCCACGCTGAGCGCGACGCTGGTGCTCAAGGGAGGCAACGCGCTCGACTTCGTGTGGACGCCCAACCGAAGCACGAAGGACCTCGATTTCACCTCGACCGACGCGCTGGAAGGCGACGCGCTGAAGCTTCTCTTGCAGCAGAGCCTCACCGCGACGGGGCGCCGCCTCGGCACGCTGTACAGCGTCCACAGTGTGAAGCGTCAGCCTCCTTCACCCGACGCCACGTTCGTCACCTACGCGGTCTCCGTGGGCTACGCGCTCACCGACGAAACGAACGTGCGCCGACGCATCGAGTCGGGCCAGAGCAGCCCGCAGGTCGTGCCCCTCGACGTGAGCCTCAACGAGGTGGTCTGCGAAGACGAGCGCATCGACACCGCCGGTGCCCACGGGCTGCGTGTGAGCTCGCCCGAAGACATCGTGGCGGAGAAGCTCCGCTCGCTGCTTCAACAGCCGATCCGCAATCGCTACCGTCGCCAGGACCTCCTCGACATCACCGTCACGCTGCGGCAGCGCCCGCTCGATGCGGAGAAGGTCGCGGATTTTCTCCGCCGCAAGTCGGCGGCGAGAGACATCACCGTCTCCCGTACGGCGTTCCGCGACCCCGAGATCCGTCGGCGCGCAGCGCAGGACTACGACAGCCTCCGAAGCACCACGCGAACACTCTTCATCCCGTTGGAGGACGCCTGGCGCGAACTCCTCGCATGGATCGACACGCTCCCCATCGCGCCCTGAAGAACGCTCCGACGCGAGACTATGGCGCCATAAGCTTCACCCTCACTGGAATCCACCACCCCCTCACGGTGCCCCACCGGCGCCTTTCTTGACGCTCCTCGGCCCCCCGTCGTCTCTCTCGCGCCGATGCCCCGCGCACGCGCCTCCGACCCCGCTCCGCAGCCCTCGCCCGCCGCCCGTGTCGTGTACGGCGCGGCCTTCCGCGTCACGCAGCGCCCCGAGGGAATCTCCTCGCCCGCGACCACCGAGCTCCAGGCCATCGCGAAGCGCGCGCGCTCGCAGCAGCCCACGCTCTGGGGGGTCTTTCCCGTGCACGGGCAGAACACCGTGGTGCTCGGGTTCCTCTGCGCGCGGACGCCGCGCGCGCAGGAGCAGTCCTTCGCCATCGAGCCCGGCGGCGAGCTCGCCACCGAGCACCAGGTGGTCTCGTACATGGCCGGGCAGGGGCTCTCCGTGGGCACGCGCAACAGCGAGCGCCTCGACGCCGACTGCGTCGAAGACTTCGCCCGCTCCCTCGCCGACACCGACGCGTGGAAGGCCCTCGGCGCCACGGAACTCCCGCTCCGCGAGCTCCCCGGCGGCGCGCACCTCGACGCCCTCGACACGGCCTCGCACCTGCTGCTCACCGACGACGGCCGCGGCGCCGACGTCGTGTACGGCATGTCGTTCTGGCGCCCCGGATCGACGTACCGCGAGGGCCGCGTCGACACCTGGACCCGCCCCGCGGGCGACGGCACCGTGCGCATCGTGGGCCTCCGCCTCGCCCGCGTCGACGCCGACACGCCCCTCACCCTCGCGCCCGTTCTCGCGTGGGACGCCGACGCCGCGCTCCGCGCCGAGGTGCGCGCCGTGCTCGACAGCGACCGTCCCTTCGCCACGTACTTCATCGCCGACGAGCCCCACGGGTGAGCCCTCCCTCGCCCGAGATCGACGCGTACCTCGCCGCGCTGCCCGAGGCCGTGCGCGAGCGCCTCGCCGCGATGCGCGCCGTCGTGCGCGACGAGGCCCCCGACGCGACGGAGCGCATGGCCTACGGGCTCCCCACCTGGCACCGCGGCGAGAGCCTCGTTCACCTCGGCGCCTTCGCGCACCACGTGGGCATCTACCCCGGCGCAGAGGCCATCGTGGCCTTCGCCGACGAGCTCGGCGCGTACAAGACCTCGAAGGGCGCGATCCAGATTCCCCACGAGGCGGCGCTCCCGCTCGACCTCCTGCGACGCATCGTGCGGTGGCGCGGCGAGCGCGCCGACCTGCGGGCCCGTGAGCGCACGAAGCCCCGCGCGCGCAGGGCCGCGACGTAGAGGCTTCTCTCGCGCGCCGCCGGGGACCACACTCGCGCGCCATGCCCGGACTCTTCGACCCCCTGCGCCTCGGCGCACTCACCGTTCCCAACCGCATCTTCATGGCGCCGCTCACGCGCGCCCGCGGCACGCGCGACCACGTGCCCACCGAGATCATGCCCACTTACTACGCCCAGCGCGCGTCGGCGGGGCTGCTCATCAGCGAGGCCATCGGCATCTCGCGCCAGGGCCTCGGATGGCCCTTCGCCACCGGCCTCTGGACGCGCCCCCAGGTCGAAGGCTGGCGCCGCGTCACCGACGCCGTGCACGCCGCCGGCGGTCGCATCGTCGCACAGCTCTGGCACATGGGACGCCTCGTGCACCCGAGCTTTCTCGGCGGCGAGGCGCCCGTGTCGGCCTCGTCGACGGTGGCCCCGCGCTACGCCCACACCTACGACGGCAAGGCCCCCTACGCGGCCTCGCGGCCCCTCGCCCTCGACGAGATCCCCGGCGTCGTCGCCGACTACGCCCGCGCCGCGCGCCACGCGATGGAGGCGGGCTTCGACGGCGTGCAGCTCCACGCGGCCAACGGCTACCTCATCGACCAGTTTCTCCGCGACGGCACCAACCAGCGCGACGACGCGTACGGCGGCTCCATCGAGAACCGCGTGCGACTGCTCCGCGAGGTGACCGCGGCCCTCATCGACGCGGTGGGCGCCGACCGCACGGGCGTGCGCCTCTCGCCCAACGTGTCGTCGCAGGGCGTGGCCGACAGCGACGCGCTCGCCCTCTTCACCGCCGCGGTCAAGGCCCTCGACGCGCTCGGCATCGCGCACCTCGAGCTCCGCGAGCCGCCCACCACGGGCACCTTCGGCGCGGGCGATGGCCCCCGTCTGGCGCCGCAGCTCCGGCCGCTGTTCCGCGGGCCCGTGGTGCTCAACTCCGACATCACCCCGGCGCAGGCGCGCGACGACGTGGCCGCGGGCGTCGGCGACGCGGTGTCGTTCGGCCGCCCGTTCATCTCGAACCCCGACCTCGTGCGACGCATCGCCGAGGGCATTCCCCTCGCACCGAGCACGCAGGCCACCTGGTACGCGCAGGGCCCCGAGGGGTACATCGACTATCCCACCGCCGCGCCCTAGCAGATGTTCACATCGCGCAGCAGGAACAGCAGGTTCGCCGTCGCGAGCAGGTAGTTCGGCGCGTCGAGCACATAGCTCAGCACCACCCCGCCCACGACGGCCCGACGCAGCGCCGCGCGGTCTGCGAGGGCGGGGTCGTAGAACTGTCGCACCACGAAGGCCCACAGCGCGGCGCGCAGCGCGATCTGTCCGCCGACGCCCACCACGAGACCGGGCCACGGAGATTCGGCGCCGGTCGCCACCTGCACCGCGAACGTGAGCGCCGCGAGGAGCGCCGTGCCTGCGAGCCCGAGGGCCACGCGCACGGCCGCGACCTTCCACGGAGACACCCGCGCCGACGGGTACCACGCAGCGCCCGCGCGACGCGCCGCGAGCCCGTAGCCCACCCACTTGATCCCCAGCAGCAGCGCGCCCACGAGCGCCGTCACGACGTAGTTCACCATCGCCCGCAGCGTCGATCAGACGGCCCCCGCCGCGCAAGTCGCCCGCTCACCGCAGCGCCACCCCCGCCGCGGCCGCGCCGCACACCACGGCCCACGGAGGCGCCTGCACCACGTCGAGGAGCCCGAAGCACACCACCGCGAAGGCCGCGTCGCGCGGAGACCGCACGGCGCCCGTGATCACCGGCTGCCAGAGCGCCGCGAGGAGCACCCCCACCACCGACGCGTTGGCCCCCGCGAGCGCCGCCTGCGCCCCGCGACGCGCGCGCCATCGCGACCAGAATGGAAGCGCCCCGCCCACGAGCAGCCACGCGGGCAGAAAGATCGCCGCGAGCGCGCGGAGACCGCCGACCCAGCGCGCGCTCCCGTGGTCCATCGCTGCGCCGAGGTAGCCCGCGAAGGTGAACAGCGGCCCCGGCACCGCCTGCGCCGCGCCGTAGCCCGCGAGAAAGGTGTCGTCGTCGATCCAGCCGCGGGGCACGAGCGCGGCGCGCAGCAGCGGGAGCACGACGTGTCCGCCGCCGAAGACCAGCGAGCCCGCGCGGTAGAACGCGTCGCACTCGGCGAGCGCGCGATGCCCCGTCGACGCGGCGAGTACGGGCAGCGCGACGAGCAGCGCCGCCCACAGCGCGAGGGCCACGGCGCCCACACGAACGTGCTGCGAGGGCCCCTCCGCGGTCGCGTTCGACGGGATGTCACCGCCGCGCACGAAGCCCACGAGGGCGCCCGCGGCGAGGGCGGCGACCTGCATCCACGCCGTGGGGAACGCGAGCAGCGCTGCGGCGGTGGCGAGGCACAGCGCGCGACGCCATCGGTCGGGGCAGAGCTTCGTACCCATGGCGCCCACGGCCTGCGCGACGACGGCCACGGAGGCGAGCTTCAGCCCATGGAGCCATCCCGCGTCGACGAGGCGCGGCACGCGCGCGACGCCGTACGCGAAGGCGATCATCGCGACGGCCGAGGGGAGCGTGAAGCACAGCGAGGCGACGAGGGCGCCCGCGAGACCGGCGCGGCGCATTCCGAGGGCGAAGACCACCTGGCTGCTCGCGGGCCCCGGGAGAAACTGGCAGAGCGCCACGAGGTCGGCGAAGGCCGCGTCGTCGAGCCAGCGGCGCCGCGCCACGAGCTCGGCGCGGAGGTACGCGAGGTGCGCCACCGGGCCGCCGAAGGAGGTGCACCCGAGACGCAGGAACACCCGCGCCACCTCGGAGAGCGCGCGTCCGTCGATCACGGCTGCGCGGGGCGCGGCACGGGCTTCACGACGTTGAGCCGCAGCCAGAGCGCCACGGCGAGCGCGTCGACCACCACGGGTCCGAGCGAGCCGGAGCCACGGTAGAGCGCGTTGCCGAGGGCCCAGTCGGCGGTGCGCACGTCGAGAAAGGTGTACACCGCGATGGCCGCGAACCACAGCCGCGCGAAGGGCCGCTGGAGCTTCACGTCGTCGGCGTACCAGCCCACCACGCCGAGCATCGCGCCGAGCACGGTCATGTGCAGAAAGACCCAGCGCATCGCGTCGGCGTAGTGCGGCGAGGCGAGCGTGGGCGCGGGCACCTGGTACGCCGCCATCGCGACCCTCGGGCCGCGCGCGAGCATCGAGCCCGCGAGGAACACATACAGCGCCGAGAGCGTGAGGCAGGTCGCGCGAAAGCCCGGGAGCACCATGACGGCCGCAAGTGTCGCCGCAACGCAGGCCGAAGGCCATCGCGTGGGCGGTTCCGCGTCGAAGGCCGCGCGGGGATCGTTGACCGCGTTCGAACGGACCGATCACACTCGCGGCGCCGCACCGGAGGGGTGGTGAAGTGCGCTCCGCCTCGAAGCGCGCGCTGACCCACGGAGGCCCTGGACCCCGATGTTCTCGTTCTTCAAGAAGAAGCCCGACCAGCGCGCGACGGCGGTGCTGCTCGAAAGCGGACGCGAGGTCGCCGAGCAGGCGATGCGCAGCCCGAAGTTCAACGACTACCGCGGCCCCGAGCCCATGTTCCCGATGCGCGTGCGCGTGACCGACGACACGGGGCGCAGCTGGGACGCGACGATGAAGGCCGGTCCCACGACGGCGTTTCTGCTGCTGCCGGGCGTGCGCGTGCCCGTGAAGTACGCGGCGGGCGACGCCGACGAGGTGCTCCTCGACGCCGACGCGATGCAGATCCTTGCGGCGAACCCGCAGCTCAAGCGCAACGGGTGACCGCGCGCGCTCAGCGACGGAGCGCGCCCCACACGAGGTTCGGCGAGCCACCGCCCGCGCGGACCATGCGCACCCACAGCAGCGTCATGTGTTCGAGGTGGAGCGCCTGCGCGAGGCCTCCCACGTCGACGGCTTCGAAGCCCACATCACCGATGAGCGTCGCCACGCGGGCCTTCGCGTCGCGGTCGTCGCCGCAGAAGAGCATCGCGGGACGGAGCGCATACCCCGGGTACGCGGGGTTCTCGAAGTTCTCGAAGCCGTAGATCGAAAAGGCCTTCACGACCTTCGCGCCGGGCACGAGCGACTGCACGTACTCGCTGCCCGCGCGCTCGCTCTTGAGACCGTGCGAGAGGCCCGCGCCGACGGGGTTGGTGCAGTCGACGAGCACGCGGCCCGCGAGGGCGTCGGCGAGGGGGCGCAGCACCGACTCGTTGGCGCCGAAGGGCGTCGCGAGGAACACCACCTCGGCGCCGCGCACGGCCTCGTCGGCGGGGGCCGCACGGAGCTTCGGCGCGCGCTGGAGCGCCGCGGCCACGGAGGCGGAACCCTCGCGGCTCTCGGCGAGCACGACGTCGTGGCCCGCGTCGGCGAGGTGGCGGGCGATGGGGGCGCCGACCTGTCCGGCGCCGAGGAACGCGATCTTCATGGGAGACCTCTTCGAGCGGAGTGATGCGCGCATCGAGCCCACGGGGACGATGCGCGCGGTGGAGTCATGGAACGGGTCGCGCGGCGCTCACCAGTACGCGGGCCGCGGGGGGAGCTCGGCGTGGCACTTCGCGCAGGCGCGGTGGTCGTCGGAGACGTCTTCGAGCGCGCCGCACGCGGGGCAGCGCACCCACAGGCGGTTCACGCGGGTCGGGGTCCAGACGCTCGTCCACACCGAGGCGACGAAGCGCTCGCCGAAGAGCTCGCGCATGGCGACGGCGTGGTGCTTCGCGAGGGCGCGCTTCATGGCGTCTTCGTCTTCCCACGCGGTGACGGTGAAGCCGCGCAGCCCGGTGAAGCCCGTGACGATGGAGATGAAGCCGGGCTCGGCGGCGAAGTCCTGCACGTTCTGCTTCGAGTGCGCACGGATGCGCTCGCGCTCCGAGGCGTCGGCGGCGGTGATCCACGTGAGCGCGATGACGCCGGGCGCGCGGTGGTTGCCCGCGGTGGCGCGCAGCGCGTAGCCGTACTGCGCCGACGCGGTGCCGATGGGCTCGGCGAGCGCCAGGGAGACGAACTCCTCGGGGCTCATGGGCCCCACGCGCGGGAGGTCGTACCAGTCGGGCTTCTGCGCGCCCCAGAGGTTCTTCACCACGCGCCGCGGGAGCGCGCGCTCGAAGAGACCCGCGGAGACCATCACCCGCGCGCCCTCGACGGGACGCTTCGCGAGACGGCTCCCGCAGTGCGCGCAGAACCCTCGCTCGTTGGCCTCCGACGAGCGGTACCACCGGATGTGCTCCTCGCCCGTCCATCGCACGTCGGCGCGGTCGGCGGCGAGCAGCGCGAAGTAGTTGCCGTGGAGCTTCTGGCAGTCGGCGCAGTGGCACGCGATGACGCCCGCGCTGTCGTCGGGCAGGGTCACGGTCACGCGCCCGCAGTGGCACGATCCGGTGAGCGATCCGCGCGTGGTGCTCATGGGCTGCGGCTCCTTCGCGCTCAGCGCCCGAGGGTCTCGATGACGAGCCGCGCGGTCTCGCCGCCCGAGAAGTTCTGCTGGCCCGTGATGAGGTTGCCGTCGCGCACCGCGAAGCCGCGCCACAGGCCGCCCTGCACGAAGTTGGCGCCGAGCTTCTTGAGCTCGTCTTCGATGCGCCAGGGCATGAGGTGCTTGCCCTCGGGCATGGCGCCCATGCTCCACACGGCGCGGTCGGCGAAGTCTTCTTCGACGTTGGCGAAGCCCGTGACCGTGCGGCCCTTCGCGAGCAGCTCGCCGTTCGAGAGCCGCGTGTAGCGCAGCAGGGCGACGCCGTGGCAGAGCGCCGCCGCGACCTTGCCCGCTTCGTAGAACGCCGCGAACTTCGCGTGGAGCGCCGTGGCGCCCTCGAAGGAGAACATCGGCGCCTGGCCGCCCGCGACGACGATCGCGTCGAAGCGCGCCACGTCGATCTCGGAGACGGGCTTCGTGTTCTCGACCAGCGCCGCGAGCGAGGGCGTGTGGAGAAAGCCCATGGAGACCAGGTCCGACGCGGAGTAGCCGCTCGCGTCGCGGGGGTCGCTCATGCCGTCGGCGACGCAGCGTCCGCCGTCGGGGCTGAACACCTCGACCTCGTAGCCCGCCTCGTGGAAGGCCAGGTACGGGTGCGTCAGCTCGGACCACCAGAAGCCCACGGGCCACCCGTTGGTGCTGGAGGTCGCGGGGTTCGCGATCACGATCGCGACGCGCTTCGGCTTGTTCTTGTTCGAGAGGTTCGGATCACGAAGGCTCATGGGTAGACAGCTCCTGCGGCGACGGGGAGTGCGTCGCGCAGCCCAGAGCTTCGTCACCGGGAGCCATGCACACAACGGAACGGTTCCGAAGTGAGCGTTGCAAACCGTGCAACTATCCCGCGCGACGGCGACGGCGGCGGCGCTGGCCCGAGGTGGGGTCCGTGGGGTCGAGGCGCGTGCGGGGAGACGCGTGGTGCTCGGCGGCGCGCTCCTTCGAGGCGCGCACGAACACGTCGCGCAGAAAGCGCTGCGCGGGGTCGGCGTCGACGCGGGGATGCCACAGCAGCGAGAGGGCGTAGGGGCGCAGCTTCAAGGGCGCTTCGAGCACCTGGAGCCCGAGGGAGGCCTCGTAGCGCCGCGCGATGCGCTCGGACACGCAGAGCACGTAGTCGGTCTCGGCCACGAGCTGGAGCGCGGTGAGAAAATACGGCACCGCGCGGGCCACGGTGCGCGCGAGGCCCCGCTCGGCGAGCACGTCGTCGAGGTAGCCCCCGGCCTTGCCCCGCGGCGCGATCTGCACGTGCGGGAGCGCGACGAGCTGGTCGAGGGTGAAGCGCCCCGCGACGACGGGATGTCCACGGCGCACCACGCACACGAAGCGGTCGGTGAGGAGCCTGCGGCTGCGCATCTCCGAGGGGGTGTCGCCCCAGATGCCCACGGCGAGGTCGGAGCCGTGGTCGCGGAGCTGCGCGGCGTCGTCGGGGGTGTTGGGCACGAAGCGCACGCAGGCCCGCGGCGCCTCGGCGCGGAGGATGCGATCGACGGCGCCGCCGAGCACGGTGAGCACGTAGTCGGTGGCGTGCACGACGAAGGTCTGCGTGAGCTCGGCGGGCACGAAGGGGCGCTCGGCTTCGAGCGCGCGCCGGGCGTCTTCGACCACCTGGTGCACGCGGGGCTTGAGGGCCAGCGCGCGCGGGGTGGGGAGCATTCCACGGCCCGCGCGCACGAGGATGGGGTCGCCGAAGCGCTCGCGGATGCGGGCCAGCGTGTGGCTCATCGCGGGCGTCGAGAGCCCCACGCGCCGCGCGGCCCCCGACACGCTCCCCTCCTGCAGGAGCGCGTCGAGCGAGAGGAGCAGGGCGAAGTCCGTGGATTCCATGGCGTGCAACGATGCGGGAGAGCGGTTGCACGGCGCAAGGTGCCCGACGCGCGGAGAGACGGCGGGGCGACGCGCGCCGGGGCCGGTCGGTTGCGCGCACGGACGAATCGTGTACCGTCTGGATGGTACAGTTTGAAACGTGACGCGCGAGAAGGGACGGCGGGTGCGATGGCGAGAGGGAGCCGACGGGATGCGCTGCTGAAGGCCGCGGCGGTGATCGTGCAGCGCGACGGGGCCGACGCCCTGACGCTCGACGCGGTGGCCGCGGAGGCGGGCGTGAGCAAAGGGGGGCTGCTGTATCACTTCACCTCGAAGGAGGCCCTCGTGGTCGCGATGGTCGAGGCCCTCGTGGCGGGCTTCGACGCGCGCCTCGCCGAGACCGACGACGCGGGCGCCGGGAGCTTCGCGCGGGCCTACCTCGACGCCACGGCGGAGACCGACGCCGACTCGCTCTCGTTGAGCGCGGGCCTGCTGGCCTCGGTGGCCATCGCGCCGGAGACCCTCGGCCCGCTGCGCGCGCGCTACCGCGCGTGGAGCCGACGGCTGCGCGACGACGGCATCGACGAGGCCGACGCGATGATCGTGCGGCTCGCGGCCGACGGGCTCTGGCTCGCAGACCTGCTCGGGCTCGAACCGCCGAAGCGCCCGCTGCGACGCGAGGTGATCGCCCGCCTCGCCGCGATGACCCGCACCCCCCGGAGGACGCCGTGAGCGCCGCACCGTCGACGCCCGCGCGACGGGCGCTGCGGACGGTGGCGTGGGGGGCGCTGTGGCTGTCGTTTCCCGTGTGGTTCTTCGCGTTCGCGGTGCCGCTTCTGCCGATGACGGCGGGTGCAAAGGCGGCGCTCGCGGCGGGGTGCATCGCGGCGGGCGAGGCGCTGTTCTGGGGCGCGGGCATGGTGCTCGGCGCCGAGGTGATCGCGAAGTTCCGCGGGCCGAAGGTGACGACGGGGGCGAGCTTTGTCGGCAGGCGTGTCGCGGTGATCGGCGCGACGGGCGGACTCGGCGCGGCGGTGGCGCGCGCGGTGGTGCGCGAGGGCGGCGCGGTGGTGCTCCTCGGGCGCGACCCATCGAAGCTCGGTGCGCTGGCCCACGAGCTCGGCGCGCCGTCGATCGTGACCGACCTCACGCCCGCGTCGTTGCGCGCGGCGGCGACGGCGTGCGGCGCGGTCGACCATGTGGTGTGCGCCACGGGCCTCGACGTGCGGCGCGCGCTCCGAGACCACAGCGACGACGACGTGGCGGCGCAGCTCGACGTGGCCCTCGCGGGTCCGGTGCACGTGACGCGGGCGTTTCTCGGCGCGCTGCGCGAGGGAGGCACGGTCGCCCTCTTCGGCGGCTTCGCCGACGGAACGCTCGCGCTGCCGTACTACTCCGTCGACGTGGCGGCGCGCGCGGGCCTCGCGGGCTTCTGCGCGGCGGTCAACCAGGAGCTCGCCGTCGAGGGTCGCGCCGAGCGGCTCTGCTACGTGGGTCCCGCGCCCGCGGACACCGACGCCGAGCGGCGATTCACAGCCCTGTGGAAGAAGATGGGGACGACGATGGTGCCGCCGGTGCGCGTCGCCGACTTCGTGCTCGCGGCGCTGCTCGCGAAGCGCACCGTGGCCGTGATGGGGTTCTCGACGCGGCTCCTCGCAGGCCTCCGCGCGCTCGCACCCGCCACCGTCGACGGGCTCATCGCGCGCCGCGTGGGACCGATGCTCCGCGCGGCCTTCGCAGCGAGCGCGTCGCCCGACACGGTGTCGGCATCGCCGACCCCGACGCCGCGCGTGACTATGGCGCCATAAGCTTCAGTGCCAACGGAATTCGGGTCGAAGCCCGGATCACTTCCCGAGCTTCTGGAGGAAGCTCTCGACCCAGGTCTGAAGGGTTTCGAGCTCCTTCAGCACGGCGTCGCGGGTCTCGTCATCGCTGTCTTTCAGGGCGCTCACGGCGCGACGCTGCCAGGCGCCGCGGGTGACCTTCTCGCGAAAGCCTCGCACCTGCGCCACCACGCGCGTCGGCGTCAACCGCTGCACGCGCTCACCGCCCTCCTCCGCGAGCATGGCGGTCACGTAGGCGCGCGTCGCCCGCTGCGAGAGCTTCATCGAGGTGACGTGCTGCGCCGCCCGTCTCATCTTCGCCTCGTCGCCGAGGGGCAGGAGCAGCTCCTTGCGGCCCGGTTCGAGGTTGCGCCACGCCTCGTCGGTGATGCGCTTGTCGTGCGCGGCGATGTGGAGTGCGACGTAGAGCATCCGCTCGCTCAACCGCAGCGTGGGGCCGCCCGCACGCGCGAGCAGGCTGCGCCACACGGGGTTCTGATGCCTCCCCGCGAGCGCGGCGCCGGCGTCGTCGTCGAACACCTGCACGAGCATCCACCGACCGAAGGAGACGAGCGCGTCTTCCATCACGTTGCGCGTCTCTTCCGCGCGTCGGAGCGCCTCGGCAAGCACCTTGCGTTGTGTGCCGTCGAGGGGCGGATCGTTCGAGGGGGCGGGGGCGGGGGCGAGCGCGCGCGACGGCGCAACGGGATCTTTTCGGGTTCGCGTCATGGTGGCGCACGGTACCAGAGCCGTCGTGTCGCCGTGCAGACGACGGGGCGCCTCTCGCCGCGGGGCGTTGAGAAGGGACGCGCGACGGCGCGGGTCAGCGCGCGGGCGACGGCCCCGACGGCGTGCCCTCGACGATCACGATGTCGAACTCCGCGGCGCCGGCGCGGAGCGCGATGGCCTCCTGGTAGGCGACGGAGTGGAAGCACCCGAGCGCCGCGGCGTGGCTCGGGAACTCCACGAGGTACGGACGCTTCGGGACCGTGCCCTCGACGACCTCGGCCACGTCGCCGCGCACGATCACCCGCGCGCCGTACGAGGCCAGCGTGGGGCCCGCGAGGGCCGTGTACTGCTTGAACCGCTCGGGGTCGGTGATGCGCGCCATGATGAGCCAGTAGCCCTTCGGCGGAGGCGCCACGTCGCGGGGCAGCGACGGGTAGTCGGTGTATCCCTTCTCGCCGCCGCCGTAGAACGTGCTCCGGTCGCCCGCGGCCAGCGGCGCGCCGGTGTCGAAGCGGTGCACGAGGTCGGGGTTCGACACGAAGGGCGCGCCGAAGGAGACGGCCTGCGCCGCGCCCGCGTCGAGGACGGCCTCGGCGGCGTCGCGGTCGTAGCCGCCGTTGACGATCACGGGGCCGCGGAACAGCGGCGCGAAGGTCGCGATGGTGTCCTGCGGCCAGTGGGGAAAGCGCGTGGCGTCAGGCGTCGCGCGCATGAGGTGGAGGTACGCGAGGGGCAGCGCGTTGAGGCGGTCGATGACGTAGGAGAAGGTCGCGCGCGGGTCCGAGTCGACCATGCTGTTGTAGGCCAGCGTCGGTGACAGACGGACGCCCACGCGCCCCTCGCCCCACACGCGCACGAGGCGATCGAGCACGTCGAGCACGAAGCGCGCGCGGTTCTCGACGCTGCCGCCGTACTCGTCGGTGCGCCGGTTCGACGAGTCGACGAGAAACTGGTGCGGCAGGTAGCCGAAGGCGCCGTGGAGCTCGACCCCGTCGAAGCCCGCGGCGCGTGCGTTGCGCGCGGCGTTCTCGAAGTCGTCGATCGTCGCGCGGACCTCGTCGGTCGTGAGTGCGCGCGGCACTTCGTAGTCCTTTGGCCCCGCGGCGGTGAAGTGCTTCTGGCCCTCGATGGCGACGGCCGAGGGCGCGACGGGAAGCCTTCCGCCGCGGACCTCGGAGTGGCCGACGCGCCCGGTGTGCCAGAGCTGCATCACGATCGTGCCGCCCTCGGCGTGGACGGCGCTCGTGACCTTCTTCCAGGCCTCCACCTGCGCGCCGTTCCAGATGCCGGGCGTGAGGGGCGAGCCCACCGCGTCGGGCGACACGTTCGTCGCCTCGGTGATGAGCAGCCCCGCGGTGGCGCGCTGGGCGTAGTACCGCACGGTCGCGTCGCCCACGATGCCGTCGCCGTCGGCGCGGCTGCGGGTCATGGGCGCCATGACGACGCGGTTGCGGAGGCGGAGTCTGCCAATCGTGGTGGCGGTCAGGAGCTTCACGGTGCGACCTCTTCTCGTGCGGGATGTCTGGGGGCCGTCACAGTGCGAGCGCCGCCCACGCAGGACAAGCGAGGCCGTCTGGGATAGACCGTCCCACCCATGGGCCAGTTCGATCTCAACGCCGCCCGCGTGCTGGTGCGCGTCGTTCACGAGGGCAGCTTTCGCGGCGCGGCGCGCGCGCTGGGAATGCCCAAGAGCACGGTCAGTCGCAAGGTCGCGGAGCTCGAAGCGCAGCTCGGCGTGCAGCTCCTTCAGCGCACCACGCGCAAGCTCGCGCTCACCGATGCGGGCGCGGTCTTCGCCGAGGAGATCGAGGGCGCCCTCGTGCGCCTCGACGCGGCCGAAGAGGCGGTGTCTGCGCTCCATCGCGAGCCGCGCGGCAAGCTCCGCGTGACGACGACGATCACCCTCGGCGAGCGGCTGCTCGCGCCGATCGTGGCGGACTTTCTTGCCGAGCATCCGGGCCTCGAGGTGCTTCTGCACCTGACCGATCGCACCGTCGACCTGGTGGCCGAACGCTTCGACGTCGCGGTTCGCACGGGCGCGCTGCCCGACTCGTCGCTGGTGGCGAAGCGCATCGGAACGTCGACGTACCGCGTCGTCGCGAGCCCCGCGTACCTCGCGCGCCACGGCACGCCGCAGCGCCCGTCGGACCTCACCTCACACGCCTGCCTGCGCTTCACGCGATCGGGCGCGGCGGCGCGCAGCACGTGGACCTTCGGCACGGGACGACGGGTGACCGAGGTGCCCGTCACGGGCCGACTCGTCAGCGATGATTTCGTCGTGTTGTGCCGTGCGGCGGAGCGCGGTCTCGGCATCGCGCGGCTGCCGGTTCTCGTCGTGCACGAGGCGCTCCGCGCGGGGACGCTCGTCTCGGTGCTCACGCGCTACACGCCGCCGCCGACGCCGGTGCACATGCTCCACGTCGGCGGAAAGCACGTGTCTCCGCGGGTGCGGGCCTTTCTGGAGTTCGCCCATCCGCGGCTCGCGCAGGCCCTCGCCGACACCCTCGCGGTGTGACGTGCCCGTGGCGCGGGTGACGAGGTAGGTCATCACGCGCCCGCGTGGGACCAGCCGCGCAGCACTTCGCGTGCGATGCGCTGCTGCCCGGCGCAGGTGAAGTGCAATCCGTCGTCGGTGAGGAGCTCGTCGAGCGGCGACCGCGCCAGCGCGGCGAAGAGGTCGACGGTGGGCTCGCCGAGGGCGGTGATGTGCTCCGCGACGCGGGCGATGTCGTCGTTGCGAAAGCGCACGCCGAAGCGCGCGAGGCCCGGGTGCGTCGAGACGCGCGCTTCGAGCACCGGCGGCGGCGTCACCCACAGCTGCGACGCGTGGGATTCGCGGGCGACGCGCTGACGAAGCTCCGCGAGGTTGCGCGCGGTCTCGGAGGCGTCGACGAGGGTCTTGCCGGGGGTCGGTCCCTGCGTGCGCGCGTCGTTCACGCCGAGGAGGAACACGATCCAGTCGGGGCGGGTCGCGAGGGCGCCGCCGATGCGGATGAGACCGTGCGTCGTGGTGTCGCCGGAAACAGCGCTCGCGTCGACGGTGATGCGGTCGTCGGGACGGCGCGCGGTCAGCATCTCGCCGAGGATCACCGCCCACGACTGCGGGTCGGCGGTGTGGCTGTCGCCGAACGCGACGATGCGCGCGCCGGGACGCAGCGGGAGTCCGTCGACCATGGCGGCCACCGCGGGGTCTGCGAGGAGCGCGTGCGCCGCGGCCTTCGCCTCGGCGCGCATCTGCGCGAGCTGCGTCTCGTAGAGCTCGGGCGAGAGGCCGAGGAGCGCCGCGCGGAGGGACACGGTGAGCGCCGCCGCGCCGGGGAGCGAGGCCACCGTGCGCTCGGGCTGGATCACCTTCAGGAGCCAGCGAATCTGTTCGATCGACCACGTCATGGCGTACCGGTACCGTGCGGACCCATGGCGCACCAGTCGGCCCCTCGGAAACGAACTGTTGTTCCCGAAGCAACAATGGATCTGGACCTCAACGACGCGGCCCTCTTCGTGCGCGTGGTGCAGCGACGGAGCTTCTCGGCGACGGCGCGGGAGCGGGGTGTTCCCGTGTCGACGGTGAGCCGACGGGTCGCGCGGCTGGAGGCGGCGCTCGGCACACGTCTGCTCGAACGCACCACGCGGACGCTGCGATTGACCGACGCGGGCCAACGGTATTTCGACCACGCCGAGCGCGCGATCGACGACCTCGCGCAGGGTTCCGGCGAGGTGCGCGCGCTCCAGAGCGAGCCGCGCGGACGGGTGCGCATCGTGGCGCCCATCGCGTTCGGTGCGGCCGTCGCCGACGCGCTGTACCGCTACCTCGCGAAGCATCCGAAGGTGTCGATCGACCTGGAGATCGACGGGCGCGCGGTGGATCCCGACCGCGGCTTCGACCTCGCGCTCGTCGCCGAGAAGCCGTCGGACACGGGGGAGCTCGTGGCCCGCGAGGTGCGCCCCATGACGCGCAAGCTGCTCTTCGCGAGCCCGCAGTACCTCAAGGCGCGCGGCGCGCTCCGCGACGTCGACGCGCTCGCGCGGCACGACTGCATCGCGACGCGCGCGGTGGAGGGTCGTGCGACGTGGGCGCTCGCGCGGGGACGCACGAAGCGTCGGGTGTCGTTCGCGCCGCGACTCTGCGTGAGCGAGTTCGGGGCGGCGTACCGCGCGGTGCTCGCGGGGGTGGGCATCGCGATGCTGCCCGAGTCGCTGTGCGCCCACGACGTGTCGAAGCGGCGCCTGGTGCGCGTGCTCGATGGGTGGGAGGGCGAGGCGGCGGGGGTGTATCTGCTCTACCGCGCGCAGCGGTCGCGCACGGCGGCGGTGCGCGCGTGCATCGAGCATCTGCTCACGGAGCTTCCGGCTGCGTCGCTGGTGCGCGGGGTGGTGTGAGGGGGTGCGGTCGATACGGTTGACCCGCGCGACGCGCGCACGGCAGAACGGAGCGGCACCGATGGCCGACGCGCCGACGATCTACCGCGGGGAAATCTACTGGCTCGCGCCCGACGACACGCGCGGGCCTGCGCCGCCGTACTCGCATCCGCACGTCGTCGTGCAGGACGACGTCTTCAACCACTCGCGCGTCGCCACCGTGATCGTCTGCGCGCTCACCACCCACCTCGCGAAGGCCACGGAGCCGGGGAACGTGCTGCTCGATGAGGGTGAGGGCGGGCTCCCGAAGCGCAGCGCGGTGGTCGTCTCGCAGATCGCGTCGGTCGAGAAGCAGCGGCTCGGCGCACGCATCGGGGCGCTCTCGCAGAAGCGCGTCGACGAGATTCTCGCGGGCCTGCGCTTTCAACAGCGGTCGTTCTTCGCGGGGAGGAACAACTCCACGTAGCCCTCGACGTCGTCGCGTTCGAAGTGCCGTCGCAGAAGCCCGAAATGACAAAAGCCCCGGAGACTTCTCTCCGAGGCTTCTGCCCTCATTCTGCTCCGACTGCTGGACTCGAACCAGCGACCCGGCGGTTAACAGCCGCCTGCTCTACCGACTGAGCTAAGTCGGAATGGGAGGCGGACTCTACTCACGGCCGCGCCGCTGTCAACGAATTCGTCCGCGCACTCTCACTTTTCTCTCATCGCCCTTCTGCACAGGGAGTTCGTGAGGGTCGACGTCGGCGTCTGGGGTGTGTTCGCAGCGGGCGTCCTGCGGGCGTGAGCCGTCGCGCGGAGGTTGATCCCACGAGACCGCAGGGAGGTTCAGCGGAGGGTCTGCGAGACGTGTCGCAGGTCGTCGAAGGGGCTTCGCGCGGGCCGTCGGCGCCGCTTGCACGCAACGCGCGAGGGCGCCACCAGAGCCGTCGCATTTCGCGGAGAGCTGTGGCATAGACGCGGCTCCCTTCGGTTCGAACTCTTTCGCGACACACGTACGGAGACCACACGATGAGCAACGGCGAGAGCAACGGCGAGAGCACGACTCCCACGCAGGGCGCGGTCGCCCCGATCGAGGGTGCTGCGCCGCCCGCTGCTGCGGAGACGGCCGCCTCGCATCCCGTTGAAGACCCCGACGACAACATCGGCAACCGCGCGCCCGCCGAAGCGACGAGCGCGCCGACCGAGGAGACCGTCGAGGAGCCCGGTGACAACATCGGCAACACGCTGCAGCCCCAGAAGGCCGCGGCGCCGGTGCAGGCCCGTGGCGACGGCGCGCGTCGCGAGCGCAAGAACAAGGGCCCGCGCCCCGAGGGGCAGCAGGGCGGCGGCGAGCGCAAGGGGCCGAACCCCAACGCCGCGAAGAAGGGCGCCGACGACCAGCACCGGGCCTTCAAGGTCGGTGACAAGGTGCGCGCGAAGATCCTTCAGATCGGCCCGGGCGGCGCGCTCTGCGACCTCTGGGGCAAGGAGAAGGGCGTGCTCGACCTCCGCGAGCTCGCGGCGGCCGAGGGCGAAGAGGCCGAGGCTCCGCAGGTGGGCAACTCGGTCGACGTGATCGTGCTGCAAGACGGCACGCGCGGCGGCGGCAACCTCGTGGTGACCCGCGACCCGAACCGCGCCGAGCGCAACCGCGAGCTCGTGGCCCAGGCCTTCGCCGCGGGCGACGCGATCGAGGGGCTCATCACGGGCTTCAACCGCGGCGGCCTCGAGGTCGACCTCAGCGGCGTGCGCGGGTTCTGCCCGAGCTCGCACATCGACGTGCGCGTGCCCTCGCAGCAGGAGCTGCAGGCGCTGGTGCTCCGTCGCGAGATCTTCAAGATCACGTCGCTCAACGACCGCGAGGCGGTGGTGTCGCGCCGCGCGCTCCGCGAGGCCGACATTCGCGAGCGGGCCGAGCACGCGGTGGCGGCCATCAAGGTCGGCGAGAAGGTGAAGGGCCGCGTGGTGGCCGTGCGCGACCACGGGATCTTCGTCGACCTCGGCGGCGTCGAGGGGCGCATCCAGCTCTCGGAGCTGTCGCACGACCGCGGCGCGCGCCCGCAGGACGTGGCCAAGGTGGGCGACGAGATCGAGGCCCTCGTGCTTCGCATCGACATTCCGCAGGCGCAGCCCGCGGCGGCCGAGGGCGCAGAGAAGCCCGCGGAGCCCGCGGTGGAAGTGCAGCCCGAGGCGCCCGCCGCCGAGGGGGCCGAGGCCGCCGAGAAGGGCGACAAGGCCGAGAAGGGTGACAAGAAGGGCGACAAGAAGAAGCCCCCGCGCTTCTCGCGTCTGCCCGAAGGCACGCCGCGCGTCGAGCTCTCGCGCCGCGCGGTCGAAGTCGATCCGTGGGCCGACGTGCACAAGCGCTACGCCCCGGGCAGCGTGCACAAGGGCCGCGTGGCCCGCATGCAGCCCTTCGGCGCGTTCATCGAGCTGGAGAAGGGCGTCGACGGACTCCTTCACGTGAGCGAGATCGACAACGACGGCCGCCGCGTGCAGCACCCCAACGAGGTGCTCAAGGAGGCGCAGGAGGTCACGGTGCGCGTGTCGCGCGTCGACCGCGGCCAGCGTCGCATCGCGCTCGCGCTCCTGCCCGAGGGCGTGACCGAGGAGCAGCTCAAGAAGTCGGTGACCCCGCGCATGGGCATGGTCGGCATGGCGAAGATCACCGACCACGACACCTTCGGCGTGTGGGCCCAGCTCGATGGCACCTTCGGCAAGCTCGGTCGCGGCTTCATCGCCCCGCCCGACAGCGGTCAGCCCCGCGGCGCCGACCTCAAGAAGGCGCTCCCCGTGGGCACCGATGTGAAGGTCAAGGTCGTCGAGATCGACCGCGGCCGTCTCAAGCTCTCGATCCGCGCCGCCCTGCAGGACGAGGAGCGTCAGGCCTACCGCGCCTACCAGCAGCAGGCCAACGCGACGAGCGTGGGCACCAGCCTCGCCGACAAGCTCCGCAAGCTGAACCTCCCGACCCGCTGATGGCGCGCGCGCGGCGCACGTCCGCAGCCCTCGTCGTGCCGCTCGCGCTCGCGCACCTCGCGTGTCGCGGGCGGCACCGCCCCGAGCTCCCCGACGCCGCCGTGACCGCCTCCGCGTCGCCCGACGCGGGCGCTCCGTCTGTTCCTACGCCACCGTCTCCGCCGCCCGCTGCGTGGTGCTTCACGGCCCGCGCGCTGGCTGACGTGCGCGCCCTCGACGCGCGGGGCGACGTGTGGTCCGTGCGGGGTGCGCAGCTCACCGACGAGACGCACCAGACCACGGTCACGCTCGCGTCGGAGATCCCGTGCTTCGAGCGCGGCCTCTGGGCCATGGAGTTTCAACGCGACGGCTCGGCCTTTCTGCTCGCCGACTCGCGCTTCTACGTTCGCCCCGACGCGCGCGCGGCCTTCTCGGTCACGCCGCTCTGCACCGACGTGAAGGGCGCGCCGTGGTCTCGCCGCAGTGCGGGCGGATGGTCGTTCGTGAGCCACCGCAACGCCGCCATCGAGCCCACGCTCATGCTCACGCGCGTGCCCGCCGCCGACGTGGGCTGGTTCGCCGTGACGGGCCTCGACCCCAGCACGCACAGCGCCGTGCTCGACGGCAACGACGCGTTCCTGGCGCTCTCGCAGGGCGAGCACCTGATGTTCGTCGACCGCGCGAACGTGGTCGCGGGCGCGGTGCTCGACGCGCGCAACGACACCTTCGACGGGCTCACGCGCTCGGCCGCGGGCATCGTCGCGTGGCACGACGAGGGCACCCGCCGCGTGGTGGTGTTCTCCGAGGCCGCCGCGGGGCCGTTCACCCGGGTGGAGGGCGCGCGTCCGTCGCAGTCGCCTGCCCGCGCGGTGCTCCGCATCGACCTCGCGCGCTTCGTGGCCGTGACCGACCGCGAGGTGCAGCTCTCCAACGACCGCGGCGCGCACTTTCACACGGTGCTCACGCTCCCTCCCGACGCCGATGCGCACGCGCTCGAACGCCCGTCGCTCGGCTGGCTCGGCGGCTCGACGCTCTCGCTCGCGGTGCGAGGCGGCGTGGCCTCCGAGCGCTGCCCCTAGGACACAGCACTCCCGTGGATGTCTCCTCCCACGACGTCGTGGTGCTCGGCGGCGGACCCGCCGGCAGCGTGACGGCCTCGCTCCTCGCCCGCGCGGGCGCCGACGTGGCGCTCCTCGAACGCGCGCACTTTCCCCGGTACCACCTCGGCGAATCGCTCGCGCCGCGCTCCCTCGCGGTGCTCGACGAGCTCGGGCTCCGTGACCGCCTCGACGCGCGCTACCTCCGCAAGTACGGCGTGCGGATCATGGACTGCCGCACGGGCCGTCAACAGCGCTACGACTACAGCGAAGCGGGCCACGGCGAGGCGCTCCACGCGTGGCAGGTGCCGCGCGCCGACTTCGACCAGCAGCTCCTGCTGCGCGCGAGAGAGCTCACGGTGAAGGTCTTCGAGGGCCACACCGCCGAAGACGTGCTCTTCGAAGCGGGTCGCGCCACGGGCGTGCGCGCGCGTCTCGAAGACGGCACCCGCGTGGGCTTCACCGCGCGCTTCATCGTCGACGCCACGGGCCACGACGCGCTGCTCGCCACGCGCCTCGGGCACCGCGCGCCCGTCCCAGGCATCGAGCGCACCGCGGTGATGGCCCACCACCAGCACGTCACGCGCAACACCGACGACACCGAGGGCGACCTCGACGCCGTGCTCTTTCCCCACGGCTGGGTGTGGAACGTTCCCTTTCTCGGCGACGTGAACTCCGTGGGCGCCGTGTGCAGCGCCACGTGGATGCGCGCGCGCGCCCGCGGCGAATCGCTCGACCATTTCTTCACCCGCACCCTCGACGACGCGCCCCTCGCCCGCGCCATGCTCTCGCCCGCGACGCGCCTCACGCCGGTGCGCGCCGTGACGGACTACGCCCACCGCGCGGCTGTGCGCGCAGGGCCCGGATGGCTCCTCGTGGGCGACGCCGCGGGCTTCTTCGATCCGCTGTTCTGCGCGGGCACACACCTCGCGATCGCGGGCGCCGCCGAGGCCGCGCGCACGCTGCTCCGATGCCTCGCGCAGCCCGATGACGAAGCCTCGCTGCTCGAACGTCACGCGGCGCTGATGGAGCGCGCGATGTCGCTCTACCAAGGCCTCTCGCAGGCCCTCCACGCGGGCGACCTCACCGAGGCCTTCTTCGAAGCGCGCACGCGCTCGGCGCGGCAGCCGCTGGCCTCGGTGTTCGCGGGGGATGTGTTCGGTGAAGACCCGCCGTGGCGCGCGGCACTTCGCGCGCGATTCCCTACAAAATAAGCGGTTCTGTGCGGTGGGAAGCTTCGGCGCTCAGGGCGTCGCGGCGGTGCCCGCGTTGCCGTGGCGGTCGACCACGCGCACGGACTGAACGCCCGCCGCGTCGGTCACGGTGAGCTGTCCCATCGCGTCGGTGCGCTGGGCCGTGAGGGCGCGGGTCGTTCCGCCGGCGAGGGTGAGCGTCACGTCGACGGTCGACGCGCGCAGGGGCACGAGGCGGTTCGAAGTCGCCGTGAGGTCGAGGAGCCGCCAGCCGGTGCGAGACTCGTAGCCCGCGGTGACCGTGAGCGAGGTTCCGCTGCGCTGCGCGGTGACCGTGAGCGGCGCGGTGGTGACCGTGAAGGGATCGCTGTCGACGCGGTAGCCCGTGCCCTCGACGTGCAGTCGGTAGCGCCCGAGCGCGATGCCCGGACGCGCGGTGAGATCATCGGGCCACGCGGCGCCCACGGGGGTCACGGCCTGCCACTCGGCGACCCAGTAGTGCGTGCGCGCGGCGGTCGCGGGCGACGGCGGATCGGGCGTCCACGCGAGGAGGATGTCTCCGTCGGTGACGGGCCGTCCGCTGTGGCGGGTGACGGCTTCGAAGGTGTTGCTGCCCGGCGCGGTCTCGCGCTGGAGGGTCACCGTGGGCGTGCCCGCGCGCGGGTCTTCGCCGCGCCACACGAAGCGCGCGAGGCCGAGGCGCGGCACCATCGCGTCGGGCTGCGCGCTCGTCGGACGCGCCGCACCGCGGGCCACGGAGGGGAAGTACACCGTCGTCGGGATCGTGGGCGCGGCGGTTCCTGCGGTGGGCGTCGCGTCGGCGGCGGGCTGCGCGGCGTACGTGGGCGGACGCCACACGGTCGCGCTCATCGCGGCGGCGTTCTCGCGCTCGGGGCTCACGGCGAGGCGCGCGAGGTCGACGGCGCGCTCCATGATGTACTCGCCTTCGAGCGGGCCCCAGAGGTTGATCGAGGGCTCGTAGCCGCCGCGGAGCCAGTCTTCGGGGTGGAGCACGTAGCCCACGTGGCCCTGCGCGTACCCGATGACGGCGGTGTGATCCGCGGGCACGGGCGAGGCCGCGCGCAGTCGGTCGGCGAGGAGCGTCACGGGCTCACCCGGGATCGTCACGAAGAGCCAGTCGTTGATGCGCAGCGCGGAGAGCAGCGTGCGCGTCGAGCCGCACATCACCTGGCGCTGCGGCAGGTCGAGTTCGAGCAGCGGCCCGAGGAAGGGCGTCACCTCTTCGACCCGCGAGCACGACTTGTACGGCCGGAGCATGAAGGTGCCCGGGATCTGCGCCGCCGACGGGAGCGCCGTGCGCGCGGAGTCACCACACAGGCCCGCGCCGTAGGGGGCGTTGAACTCGTCGACGGGCGAGAGCACCTCGCGCATGCCCGCGTCGGGGTCGGCGAAGATGCGTCCGTCGGGCTCGCGCAGGCCGTCGAAGGGCGCGTACGAGAGCGCGCCGCCGCGGATGGAGAACGTGCGCCAGTCGGGGCCGAGCGGCACCGCGCGGGTGACCATCTCCAGCGAGACCTGGTCGGTCATGCGCGTGCCCGCGTCGGTCCATGCGGCGCGGATCGCGTCGACCGCGTAGCGCCCCACGCTCTCGGCGCGCGCGAAGTTGTAACAGACGCGGTGGCCCATGCACTCGATGCCGCCGCTGCCCGACGGCGACACGTCGCCCGCCGCGCCCTGCAGGTGCATCACCACCACGCGCCGGTCGAAGCTCTCTTCGACGGCCTGCTCGATGGCGCCGGGGGCATCACCGCTCGCGAGGTTGTTGTCCTCGCCCAGCACCGTGCCGTGCACGCCGAAGATCGGGAGCACCGCGAGGGGCGTTCCGTCGGCGAGGTCGACGCGCACGACGAAGAGGTCGCGGTCGGCGCGGTCGCGTCCGTTGGGGAGGTCGTCGTTGTCTTCGCGGCGGTCGTGGGCGACGCGGTGCTCGGGGTCGAAGTTGCCGTTGTGGGCCACGCCGATGCGCGCGGGCGCGCGGGCGTCGAGGGCCCTGCGGGCCGCGGCGGTGAGGGCCTCCACGAGCTTGCGACGGCTCTCGGCGCGGGGGATTCCGAAGCCGATGCCCAGCACCTCGTTGGCGATGAAGTGTCCGGGCGCCGAGTGCGAGTGGCTCGTGGCGAAGAGCACCTTGCCCGCGAAGGTCGGTCCGAGCGCGCGCGCCACGTCGACGGTGGTGCTGTCGTCCGCGGCGCCGAGCTCGGCTTCGAGGAGCACCACGGTCTCGACGCCCGCCGTGAGCGCCACGGCCCGCACGCGCGGCGCACGCTCGACGCCCACCGACGGGAGGAAGCCCGCGGAGTACGGCACCGCGCGCCCATCGACCGCGTTCTGCTCGCCGAGGGCCCGCGCACGCGCGGTGTAGGCCCCGAGGGTCGATCCCACGGGCAGGTCGAGAATGGCCTCCGCGGCGCCCGCGGTGAGGGCTGCGGGCTCGACGCGTCCCGTGGCGTTGCCCGTGGCGGGCAGCGGCTCGTAGGTGCAGTGGTCCGTGCTCTGCGGGGTGACGGCGACGTCGGCGGGCGTGGCGTCGGCGCGCGCGTCGGAGGCCCCGTCGGTCGAGGCGTCGGCGGTCGCGGGCGGATCGTCGGTGCACGCTGCGACGAGGGCCGCGAGCGCGCCCGCGAGGGCGATGGAACGGTGGTTCATGAAGCTCCTGCACCCGGCAACGTCGCGGGTCGGCGGAGCATCGTCGAAGGCGCCGCAGTCAGGCAACAGCGGCGCGCGCGGTCACTGAATGCAGAGGCGCCCGATGGGGGCGCAGAGGTTCCGGAGGGGGTTGCAGCAGTAGGTGCCCGTGCCGCAGGTGGCGGTTCCGCACCGCACCACGGGGTTGGCCACGCAGGCGCCGACGCCGTTGGTCTCCTGGCACGTGTAGCCCGACGCGCAGCGGATGGCCGCGCACGACGGCCCGTTGGGCACGCAGCTCGCGCTCGTTCCGTTGTCGACGCAGTGGGTGGTGGCGGTGCAGCGCACGGTGGCGCAGCGGGTGATGCGGCAGGTGCCCGACGCGTCGGGGTTCGTGCCCGAGAGCTGGCAGATGAGCCCGTCGGCGCACTGGAGCCCCGCGATGCCGCCGCACATCTCGCCCACGCCCGAGGGCGTGCGACGACAGGTGCCCGACGCGTCGGGGTTCGTGCCCGAGAGCTCGCACGTGAGGCCCGCGCCGCACTGGATCGCCGCGATGCCGCCGCACAGCTCGCCGAGGCCCGCCGCGGGGCGGCCGCAGGTGTAGCGGCAGGTGTGCTCCGCGGTACACGAGAACGATCCGAGACAGCGCGGGGTGATGAGCCGCTGCTCGCCGCAGTCGTCGGCCTCGGCGCAGTACGACGTGACCTTGTGGAGCCGCGCCACGACGCGACCGTTCTGCGAGAGCGTGAGCGTGGTGGCCGTGAGCGCGTAGGCGTAGGTGCCCAGCAGCGACGCGCCCGGCGCCGACGTGTCGCCGCGGAGGGTCACGTTGCGGGTGCCCGCGGTGAAGCGGCCCTCGATGCGCGCCTCGGAGGGGCACGGCGCGCGCACGCAGCGGATGCCCGTGTCGACGTCGGCGAAGTAGTGCCGCCCGGCGCCCTCGGTCGTGGCCGTGAACACCAGCGCGTGGAACGACCCGCTGTCGCCCACCCACGCGCCCGTGAAGCCGTCGAGCACGCGCGCGCTGACCTCTTCGGTCGTGGCGCCGCTCTCGTCGAGCGTGTCGCCCGCGCCGTAACAGCCCGCCATCATCGAGAACGAGAGCGCCACCCCTGCGAACAGCCGCGAGAACTGCATGACCCGGATTTCCCCTTCGTGGTGATCCCGCGACCGCGTGGTCGAGGGCGGCCGCTCTCTACTGCCACCTGCACCTACACGCAACCCCCTGTACGCAAATCTCTTCACAGCGCGAATGTGCCTGAAAAACACGGAAGCCCCGTCGCGCTGCGGTAGCGTCGCCCGATGGGCGCGCGTGTGGGTGATGGGTTCCGTCGGGTTTCGCTTGTGTTGTGTTCGGTTCTGGTGGGGTGCGACCGCAGTGTGACGGCGCCGGTGCTCGACGGGGCGGTGTCGGTCGATGCGTCGCGCGACGCGGGCGGCGAGGCGAGCGTCGACGCGGCGGTCGATGGCGGCGCGGGGGTGATGTTTCACGGGGTGACGGTGCGCTCGCGCGATCGCGGGCTGCCCGGGGTCGACGCCGTGGGCTACGAGCTCGACCTCGCCGTCGACGATCGCACCGCGGGGGCCGAGACCTACGCGGCGACGATGCGCGGGGTGTTCCTCGCGACGGAGGCGGTCGACGCGCTCGCGTTGGACTTCGAAGGCAACACCGTCGACGAGGTGCGCGCCGAGGGACGCATCGTGGAGTCTGTGCGCGAGGGCGCGGTGCTGCGCGTTCCCCTCGGGCGCACGGTGTCTCCGGGCGAGGCGTTCGAAGTGACGGTGCGCTACCGCGGCGCGCTCTTTCAAACGGCGGGCGTGGACCCGAACGACTTTCGCGCGTTCGGCGGGCTCATGGCCTTCGCGCGCAATCGCGCGGGGCGTCCCATCGTGGAGTCGCTCAACTGGCCCACGAAGGCGCGGCGCTGGCTGCCCGTGGTCGACCATCCCCGCGACGGTGCGCTCGTGGCGGTGCGCGCGACCTTCGCGCAGCGGGTCACGGTGCTCTCGAACGGACGCCTCGAAGGCACGCGCGACAACCCCGACGGCACGCGCACGTGGAGCTATTTCTGCGCGACGCCGATGCCCGTGTACGACCTGCACGTGACGGCCTACGACGGGTGGCGCGAGACGACGGCCACCTCGGCGCAGGGGCGCGCGGTGCGATGGCTTGCCTATGAGGGTGATGCCGACGCAGGCGCGGTGATCTTTCGCGAGGTGCCCGACGCGCTGGATTTCTATGCGTCGCAGTTCGGGCCGTTTCGATGGGAGCAGGCGGGCTTCGTCGAGGCGCCCATCTTCGGCGGCGGCATGGAGCACGCGACGCTCGTGAGCATGGACGAGACCCTCTTCGCGTCACCGCAGCGCTCGCGCCAGGTGGCCTTTCACGAGCTCGCGCACCACTGGAGCGGCAACCTCGTGCGCATCGCCACGTGGAACGACTTCTGGCTCAGCGAGGGCTTCACCGACTACCTCACCGGACGCTTTCTCACGGCCCACGATCCGCCGGCCTCGGCGCGCGCCGCGTGGCGGAGCTTTCTCGTCAACGCCCTCTCCGCCGACCTCGGCGCGTCGAGCCACGCGCTGCGTCCCGCGGACCCCGAGGTCGACGTGCTCACCATCTTCGACAGCATCCCGTACAAGAAGGGCGCGTACGTGCTCCGCACGCTCGAACACGTCGTGGGCACCGAGGCGTTCACGGCCTTTCTGCGCGGCTGGTTCGACGCCCACGCGGGCGAGGCCGTCACCACGCAGCAGTTCGTCGACGCCGCCGCCGCGGCCTTCTCGGCGCACGACATCGCGGGCTTCGCGCGCACCTTCGTGAGCGCCCGCGGCGCACCGGTGCTCACGCCCTCGTTCGTGTGGAACCCCACGGAGCGCACGGCCACGGTCACGCTCCGTCAGGTGCAGCGCGTGGGGCCCGACGGAGGTTTCGCGCTCCCCGTCGTCGTCGAGCTCTCCGACGGAACCCGCACGCAGCGCAGCACGATCACCCTCCGCGGTGGCAGCACCGTCGCGACCGTACCCATCGAGTTCGAACCCACGCGGCTCACCGTCGATCCCGACGAGACCGCGTACCTCACCACCACCTGCACCGCGGACAGCCAATGTCACACGGGCTTCACCTGCGGAATGCTCGGACGCGAGCCCGCGCGGCTGTGTGTTCCCCCGCGATCGTAGCGCTCAGCGCAGTCGATCGAGGTCGCCCATGGCGGTGAGCAGGGTCACCCGCGCGATCTGCTCGGCGAGGCGCGCGCGGATCACCGCGTAACGGGCGCTCGCATCGGCGGCCTGCGCGTCGACGAGTTCGAGCATCGGCGCGGCGCCTCCCTGGTAGCGCCCGGTGGCCTGGTCGAGGTTGGCCGCGGCGGTCACGGCGTAGCGCTCGCTCTGCTCCCGCGAGAGGCGCGCGCCCTGAAGGCTGATCGCCGCCTGCGCCGCCGCGGAGCGCACCGTGAGCGACTGTTGCAGCAGCGTCTCGCGCGCCGACGACACGTTGGCCTCGGCGGCCCGCGTGTTGGCACCCACCGACGGATCGTAGAGGGGCCACGTGAGGTTCACCGAGCCCTGCACCTGCTCCGAGAGGCCGAAGGCGCCCTGCCCCGTGAGGCGCTCGGAGTAGTTCACCGACGCGCTCCCCTGCGCCGAGAGGATGGGCAATCGACCGGCGCGCGTCTGCGCGTACTGCGCCTCGGCCTGCGCGACGCGGGCCCGCGCGGCGGCGAACTCGGGGCGGTGCTCCACCGCGATGGCGGCGGCGTGCGCGGGGTCGTCGTCGACGGTGAGCAGCGCGTCGGGCAGCGGCGCGAGCGTGAGGTCGCGGAGGGGATCCATGCCGAGGGCCACGGCGAGCGTCGCGCGGTCGTTGCGCGCGCGGGTCTCGGCGGAGGTGAGGTCGAGGCGTCCGGCTTCGAGGTCGATCTGCGCGCGGGTGCGCTCGATGGGCGGACGCGCGCCGGCGTTCACCAGTCCCTCGGCGATGCGAAGGTGCGCCTCGCGCTGTTCGAGCACGGCCCGCGCGGCGTTCACGGCCTCCTGGTCACTCAGCACCGTGAGGTACGCCGAGGCCACCGCGCTCATGGCCTGCACCCGCGCCGTGCGCACGTCTTCGCGGGCCGCGGCGCTGCCCCGCGTGGCGGCGGTCACCGCGTTGCCCGTGCGCCCGAAATCGTAGATGGGCACGCGCGCCGTGATGCCCGCGTTGAGCCCCATCGTCACGCTCTGGTAGCGGAGGTTCGCGAGCACGGGCTGGTCGGTGAAGCCCAGCGACGCGCTGCCCGAGGCCGTCACCGTGGGGTAGTAGCCCGCGGAGGCCTGGTCGATCTGGGCGCGTGCACTCTCGGCCCGCGCGAGGGCCACGCGCACCGCGGGCGGATCGGCGGCGGCGCGACGGAGCGCGTCGGCCAGGGTGAGCTCCATCGGAGGCGCGGGTTGGGTCTGCGCGAGGGCCGCGGGCGCGCCGAGCGAGAGCGCGAGCGCGAAGGAGATCAGCGAGGCACGGGGCACACGGAGCTTGCGGGCGCGCATGGTGGCCGTCGCTCTTGCCACAAGCCCACGCGCTTCGCACGAGGCGTGACGGTCACATCGGACGGGGCGATCTGCGCGGGCATAACGCGCGCGAAAGTTGACCAGAACCGTCGCGCGGGTGTTTCCCGATGCGGAGAGAGCACCGTGAAGCGCAAGGCATTCCTCCTGGTCACGACGGCGGTGGCGCTGGCGATTCCTCCTGCGGCGATGGCCGTGCGATGGCGTGATGCGCAGCGCGCGGGCGACGCGTTCGCGCAGGGTGAGGCGGCCCTCTCGGCGCCCCTCGAACGGGCTCCGACCCCCGAGTCCCTCGACTGGCACCGCGCCGAGGAGGGCTTCGCCCGCGCGCGCACCCTCGACCCCGGCGGCGATGCGGCACACCGCGCCGACGCGCTCTACCACGTGGCCCGCGCGTACGAGAGCCTCTCGCGCGGCGAGCTCGTGCTCGCGCAGACCGAGAGCACCACCGCGGCCCGGATGCTCCCCGACGATCCGCACGTGAAGTTCGCCGTGGCCGTGGTCACGCTGCGCCGCGGAGACGCCGCCCGCGCCGAACGCCTCTTCGACGCCCTCGACCACACGCCCGACGTTCCCGCGCCGGTGCGCGCTCGCGCGGGGGTGCATCACGCCGACGTGCTCCTGGATGCGGGCCGCGCCCACGACGCGTTGGGGCTCGTCGAGCAGCTCGATCGGAGCTTTCATCAGAGCGCGCCCGTGGCGAACCGCGTGGGCCTCGTGCGCGCCGCCGTGGGAGACACCGAGGGCGCCCTCGCGGCCTTCGAACACGCGCGGAGCCTCGACCCTCGCGATGCCACACCGCTCGTGAACCTCGCGCGCCTCGCACGCTCCCGCGGCGAGACGGCGAACGCGCGCACGCTGCTCGAACAGGCCCTCGCGGTCGACGAGCACAGCGGCGAGGCCTGGCTCGCGTACGGCGTGGTGCTCTCGGAGCTCGGCGCCTCGCAGTCGGTGGCCGCGCGCGCGGCGGTGCAACGGGCCGCGCGGCTCCGTCCCGACGACGCGGAGCCGTGGGTGGCGCAGGGCGATCTCGACCTCCGCGAATCGCACTGGACGCAGGCGATCGAGAGCTTTCGCGAGGCGTTGCAGCGCAACCCCGCCCACGCGGGCGCGCGCACGAACCTCGGCGTGGCCCTCGCGCGAACGGGTGACCGCGCGGGTGCGATGCGGGCCTTTCACGAAGCCACGGAGCGCGCGCCCAACACGGGTGCTGCGTGGAACGGCCTCGGCGCCATGCGGCTCGCGGCGGGTGACGCGGCGGGCGCGGTGGGTCCGTTGCAGCAGGCCTCGGCGCTGCTGCCCGAGGATCCCAACCCCGCGCTCAACCTCGGCCTCGCGCTGCTGCGCCTTCAGCGATGGAACGACGCGGCCAACGCCTTTCGCGAGACGCTGCGCCGTGACCCCACGAACGAGCGCGCCGCGGAGCACCTCGCGATGCTCCAGCCCGACGCCACGGAGCGCGCGCGCATCCTCGCGGGCGCCCGCCTCGCGCGACGGTGATGGTGCAGACTACCGGGGCGCGGCGCGCGTCGGATCGACGGCGTTGCGGGCCGCGCGACGGTCTCTCGCACGCGTGAGGTGACCGACCTCGCGGAGCACGTCCCACACGGTGGCCTGCACCGCGTTCGAGGGGACGGGCCGCGTGAGCTGCGTGCGCAGCGCGTGGACGCGACCGGCGGCCTCTTCGAGCCGCGTGCGAAACGCCCGGTTCTGCGATGCGCGACGGGCCATGATCCGCGCGGTCTCCATCGCGATGTGCGGCGAGTGCGCGATGGTGAGCAGGTCGCAGCCGGCCTCCATCGCCATGACCGCGCCCGCGGAGACACCCCAGTGCGAGCGGATGGCCGACATCTCCAGGTCGTCGGTCACGGCGGCGCCGGTGAAGTTCATGCGCTCGCGCAGGAGCCCGTGCGCGATGGCCCGCGAGAGCGACGCGGGACGCTCGGCGTCGACGCCCGCGTAGACCACGTGGGCGAGCATCACCGCGGGCGTGAGGTTCATCACCGCGCGAAAGGGAACGAGCTCCACCGCGTCGAGGCGGGCCATCGTGTGGGCCACGCGCGGCAGCCCGTAGTGCGAGTCGACGGCGGTGTCTCCGTGCCCGGGAAAGTGCTTCACGCACGCGAGCACCCCCGCGCCGAGGAGGCCTTCGAGCACGGGCCGCGCGTGGCGAGTCACCACGTCGACGCGCTCGCCGAAGGTTCGCATGTGAACCACCATGTTCCGCGGGTTGGTTCGCACGTCGAGCACGGGGGCGAGGTCGAAGTTCACGCCCACGCGCCGCAGGTCGGCGCCCATCGCAGCGCCCCATCGGGTCGTGAGCGCCGTGTCGTCGATGGCCCCGAGCTCGTGCACCGAGGGCATGCGCGGAAGCACCGGCGAGAGGTGCGAGACCGTTCCCCCTTCCTGGTCTGCGGCGATGAGCACCGGGGGATCGCCCGCGGGCGTTCGCACGCGAACCCCGTCGACGAGGGCCCGCAGCGAGGCCGAGGTGCGCGCGTTCTCGCCCGCCACCAGCACGCCGCCGAGGGCGTTGCGTTCGAGCATCTGCGCGAGCGTGGGGTGGAGCTGCGGCGCCCGCGAGCCCGCGAGGATGCACCGCCCCGCGAGCTGAAAGAGCCCCTCGTCGACAGGGGCCTCACGGGTCTGCGCGTGGGCCACGGCAGCCCCCGACGAGGCCGCCAGGGAAGCGAAAAAAGCGCGGCGTGACAGGGTCATCGAAGGGGTCGAGCCGGGGTCTTGCCACCCGGCGGACGGTTAGAGTACTCGACCAACCCCATGGCCGAAACATCGCAGCAGAAGAACGCCGCCGCGGGACCCGCCGCGCCGGGGCTCGCCATTCAGAAGCGCAACCTCGTGATCGCGGGGGCGGTCTTCGTGGGGCTGTGGGCGCTCGCCATCGCGAGCCGCTCGACGGGCACGATGATCTTTCTGGGCGTGCTCACCCTCGTGCTCGCGGGCCTCGGCCTGTACATGTGGCGCTGGTACCAGAAGCAGCTCGAGCTCATGAACCTCGCGAAGCGCGCGAACGAGAGCCCCGAGGCGCGCAAGGCCGCGATCGAGCAGCTCAAGCAGCGCGAGGCCGTCGACAACGACGTGACCAACACCCTCATGCGCGCGCAGCTCGAACTGCAGGAGGACCCCGAGAAGGCCGTCGCCACGCTCGACTCCATCGACATGAAGAAGGTGCCCGCGATGCTTCTCAACGAAGTGCGCGGGATGAAGGCCCAGGTCTACCTGGTGAAGAACCGCGTCGAGGAGGCGTCGCGTCTGGCCGACGAGATCCAGCTCTCGCAGATCCAGCAGCCCGAGGTGCGCGCGGTGATGGCCGCCACCGTGGCCGAGGCGTGGGCGCGCACCGAGAAGGTGAAGGAGGCCCGCGACATTCTCGCGACCTTCTCGCCCGACGAGAAGGCGTACGAGAACGCGCGCGTTCCGCTGCTGTTCGCGCGCATCTTCGCGAACTGGGCCGAGAGCAAGCGCGACCTCGTGCGCAAAGACATGGTGGTGCTCTGCCGCGAGAACTTTCAGTACCTCGCGCGCTTCATGATGCCCGACTCGGGCGTGCGTCCCGAGATGCGCGCCATGGCCGAAGAGGTGCTGCGCAACGACCCCAACGCGCGCAAGGGCATCCTCGAAATGCAGGGCTCGAAGATGAACCGCGCCCAGCGCCGCGCGATGAAGTGACCGTCGGTCGCAGGGTGCGGGTGCGGCCCTCGCGCCTCGCGTTCTACTGCGGTGCAGCAACGAATTTGTGCCCAACGATCGCAGCGGACCTATGGCAGGATCCGCGCCCCGATCGATGGCCCGTCTTGATCCCCACTCCTACGCCGACGCCTCGCACCCCCAGACCCGCACGCTGCGATGGAAGGCGCGCGTCGACTTCGAACGTCGTGTGCTCGACGCCGAGGCGACGCTCGTGTTCGCCGCGCCCGGCGAAGGGGTGATCGACCTCGACACGCGCGCGCTCGCGGTGCAATCCGTGGTCGACGACGCGGGGCGCGCGCTGCCCTTCACGCTCGACGCGCCCGACGGGGTGCTCGGCGCGCGGCTGTCGGTGACGCTCCCGTCGCCCACCGGCTCGATCACGGTGCGCTACCGCACGTCGCCCGAGGCCACGGCGCTCCAGTGGCTCACGCCCGAACAGACCGCGGGCAAGAAGGCGCCCTTTCTGTTCTCGCAGTGCCAGGCGATCCACGCGCGCTCGGTGGTGCCGCTGCAAGACACGCCGCGCGTGCGCATCACCTTCGAGGCCGAGCTCACGGTGCCCGCGAACCTCCGCGCGCTCATGGCCGCGGCCTTCGTGAAGCGCGCCGTCGAGGGCGACGTGGCGGTGGAGTCGTACGCGATGCCCCAGCCCGTGCCGCCGTACCTCTTCGCGTTCGCCGTGGGCGACGTGGTGTTCCGCGACGTGGGCCCGCGGAGCCGCGTGTGGGCCGAGGCCGCCGTGGTCGAGGCCGCGGCGTGGGAGTTCGCCGAGATCGACGCGCACCTCGCCGTGGGCGAGCGCCTCTTCGGCCCGTACGACTGGGACCGCTTCGACGTGCTCGTGATGCCTCCGTCGTTTCCGTACGGCGGCATGGAGAACCCGCGGCTCACGTTTCTCACGCCGACGCTCCTCGCGGGCGATCGCTCGCAGGTGCGCGTGGTCTCGCACGAGCTCGCCCACTCGTGGACGGGCAACCTCATCACCAACGCCAACGCCGAACACTTCTGGCTCAACGAGGGCTGGACCCGCTACGCCGAGCTCCGCATCGTCGAGGCCACGGAGGGTGTGGAAGCCGGCGCGCTCCACGCCGCGCTGGGCCGCCGCGGGCTCGACCGCGCCATCGAGCGCTTCGTGAAAGAAGGGCGCCCCGAGCTCACGAAGCTCCGCACGCACCTCGCGGGCGTCGACCCCGACGACGCCTTCTCCGAAGTGCCCTACGACAAGGGCTGCCTGTTCATCCTCGCGCTCGAAGCCCACGTGGGCCGCGCCCGCTTCGAACGCTTCATCCGCGCGTACATCGAGACCTTCCGCTTCGGCGCGATCACCACCGAAGACTTTCTCGCGTTCACCGAGCGCGAGCTCCCCGGCGCGCTCGCCGCCATCGACGCGCCCGCATGGATCGACGGCCACGGCGTGCCCGCCAACGCGCCCGCTTCGAAGTCCGCGCTCCTCGACGCCATCGGCGCGCTCGGCGCTCGCGTGCCCGACGCCGACACCGCCGCGCGCTGGAGCCCCACCGAGTGGCAGCTCTACCTCGAAGCCATGCCCGACACGGTCACCCGCGAGACCGCCGAGGCCCTCGACGCGCGCTACCACCTCACGCAGAAGTCCGCGTACGAGATCCTCGTGGCGTGGCTCCTCGTGGCCGTGCGCGCGGGCTACGAACCCGCCCTGCCCCGCGCCGAATCGCTGCTCGGTGAGGTCGGGCGCATGAAGTACCTCAAGCCCCTCTACCGCGCCCTCATGGACCGCGCCGACACCGCGCCCATCGCCCGCCGCGCCTTCGCGCGCCACGCGGCGTCGTATCACCCCATCGCGCGCATGGTCATCGCCCCCATCGTGGGCTGACCGCACACCGCGCCCTCGCGTTAGGATCCGCTCCCATGAACCTTCGCGATGCTTCGCAGGGCGTCTCGCGCGCGTCTGCGCTCTTCGTCACCGCGCTCCTCGCCGTCGCGTGCGGCGCCGAACCGCGACCCTCGACCTCCAACGTCGACGCAGGCCGCGACGTGACCGACGCGAGCGATGCGCCCGCCGACGTCGTGACCGACACGGCCCCCGTCGACACCGCGCCTGTCGATGCATCCGTCGACACGGCGCCCGTCGACGCCGCGCCCGCCGACGTCGTCGCGGACATGGCCCCCGTCGACACCGCGCCCATCGACGCCCCCGCAGACGTCGCCCTCGACACCGCGCCCCTCGACGCGGGCATGGACGCGGCCCTCGACAGCGCCCCCGACGTGACCGACGCCGCGCTGGACCGCGCCGATGCGACCGACGGCGCCCTCGATGCCGATGCGAGCGACAGCGCCGCGAGCGGCGACGTGGTGCTCGACAGCGCGGGCGGTGACGGTCCGCGCGCGGATGTGCCCACGGGCGACGCCGAGCCTCCGCCCGACGTGACGTGTGTGGGCGCGGGGCAGACCAATTGCTCGGGCGTGTGCGTGATCCTGGGCACGGACCGTACGAACTGCGGCACCTGCGGCAACGTGTGCCCCGACGCGCAGGACTGCGTGGGCGCGCGCTGCGTGACGGCCTCGTGCCCGATGCCCGAGCTCCGTTGCGGCGCGAGCTGCGTGAACCCCTTCACCAGCAACGCCCACTGCGGCGGCTGCGGTCGCGCGTGCCCGTCGAGCCAGGAGTGCGACACGGGCGTGTGCGTCGACATGTGCCCCGCGGGCACCACGCGCTGCGGGTTCTGCACCAACCTCCAGGTCGATCGCTTCAACTGCGGCGCGTGCGGGCGCACGTGCCCGTCGGGCCAGGTCTGTCGCAGCGGCGTGTGCGCGACCTGAGGTGACCGCGGCGGTCAGGTGTTGCGCGTGTTCTTCAGCTCGCGCGACACCTCGTCGAGGATCGCGTCGAGGCGCTCGACCTGCTCGCGTCCCTCGTCGACGACGAACTCCACTTCGGGCGCGCGGCGGATGTCGATGCGCGGCGCGAGCTTCGTGCGGATCGCGGGCGCGAGGCGCTTGAGCACCTTCGCGGCGTCGCGGGCCTGCGCGCGGTCGGGGCCGTCGCCCATCACCACGAACGACACGGTCGCGAGCGAGAGGTCGTCGGTGATCGCCACGTGGGAGAGCACCACGTTGGCGAGGCGCGGATCGGAGAACTCGCGCTGGAGGAGGGTCGAGAGTTCCTGCTGCACGCGAGACTGCACGCGCTCGACGCGGTGGTTGTCACGCTTCGTCGGCTTCGTGGCCTTCGTCGTCGCCATGGGAGAGCTTCTCCTGGAGCCCGTCGTCACCGATGGGCTCGTCGTCACTGTAGGATTCGAAGTGGGTCTCGCGGCCGGTGATCATCGCCTCGCCCGCGACCGCGGAGGCGACCATCGACGTGACCCGGTCGAGCACCGAGCTCGCGAGGGAGGCGTCGTTTGTGACCAGCGCCACGGCGAGCGTGGCGACCTGCCAGCGCTCGACGTCGCCCACCTCGGCGGCCGAGACGTCGAAGCGGGCGCGCACCCGGTCGAGGGCCTTGCGCACGACGGCGCGGCGGTCTTTGAGCGAGCGCGCGGCGGGGATGTGAAGTCGGATGCGGGCGAGCGCGACGATCATCGGGGCGATGGGCGGAGCGTCACTCCACCAGCCAGGAGATGCGGAGCCCCACGTCGCCCTCGACCGCGGCCTTGAGGGCGCGACGGAAGCGACGGAGCATCACCGCCGCGAGGAGCTCGGGACGCTCGTCGGCGTCTTCGGGCATGTCGGGGTTGATCTTCGCGAGGAGCACGCGAACGGCCTTCGGGTCGATCTGCTGCTTGCGACGCGGGGAGTACTCTTCGGCCACGACGCGGGCGATGCACGCCGCCGTGCGACCGCGGTTCTCCTTGCGGAGCACCCGGCCCACGCGGACCGAGAGCACGCGGCAGAGCTGCGGCGAGAGCTTGCCCGAGTTCGACCGCTTCGTGGACCACTTCCACGGGCGCCCCGAGACCTCGGTCACCGCCGCGATGATGAGCTCGAAGGGATCACGACCGACCCATTCGAACTCCCACGAGCCCGACTCGTCGCCCTCTTCGTCGATCAGTTCAAACGTGGTCCTGCCCGTGAGCTGCATGAGCGGCCGCTTCCCGTGTCGTCGTTGATCGGTGCCGCGGGGCGACGATGCGCGCCGCCCCGCGTGGTGGTGGGTCTCGCGCCTCGCTCAGAGCTGCGCGGCGACCTCGTCGTGCTCGTAGGCTTCGATGATGTCGCCGGACTTGATCTCCGGCGAGTTTTCGAGGCCGATGCCGCACTCGAAGCCCTGGGTGACTTCCTTCACGTCGTCCTTGATGCGGCGCACCGACGCGATCTTGCCCTGCCACTTCTCGGCGCCGTCGCGCACGAGGCGGGCGAGCGCTCCGCGGCGGATGGTGCCCTCGGTCACCATCGAGCCGGCGATGATGCCGACCTTGGTGATGTTGAACACCTGGCGCACTTCGGCCTTGCCCAGCGCGCGCTCGACGAGCGTCGGCTTGAGCTGGCCCACCATGAGCGCCTTGATGTCGTCGACCGCCTCGTAGATCACGTTGTAGAAGCGCATCGTGATCTTCTGGTCTTCGGCCATCGCGGCGGCCTTGCCCGCGGGGCGCACGTTGAAGCCCACGATCACGGCGCGCGACGGCACCGCGAGCTGAACGTCGGTCTCGGTGATCGCGCCCACGGCGGCGTGGAGCACGGTGACCTTCACCTTGTCGGTGCTGAGCTGCGTGAGGGCCTTCTTGAGACCCTCGACGGCGCCCTGCGCGTCGGCCTTGACCACCACGTTGACCGTGATGGTCTCGCTCTGCGCGAGGAACTTCGTGACGTCGAAGGGCTCGTTGCTCGGCCCGGGCTTCTTCAGCGCCAGCTTGATCTGCTCCGCGGCCTCCTGCGCCTTGCGGGCGTCGGCGCACACGTAGATCTTGTCGCCCGCGGTGGGCGGCTCGCTCAGACCGAGGATCTCGATCGGCGTGCTCGGTCCGGCCTTGTCGATGGCCTTGCCGCGGTCGTCGAACATCGCGCGGATGCGGCCGTACGCGGTGCCCGCGAGCACCACGTCGCCGTTGCGAATGATGCCCTCCTGCACGAGCACGCGGGCGACGGCGCCGCGACCCTTGTCGAGCTTCGACTCGAACACCGTGCCCACGCCGGCCTTCTTCGCGTTGGCCTTGAGCCCGAGGTACTCGGTCTGGAACGCGAGGGTCTCGAGGAGCTCCTCGATGCCCTGGCGCTGCTTCGCGCTGACCTTCACGGCCAGCGTGTCGCCGCCGAACTCCGAGGCCACGACGTCGTACTGCATGAGCTGCTGCAGCACGCGCTGGGGGTTGGCGCCCGGCTTGTCCATCTTGTTGAGCGCCACGATGATCGGAACCTTCGCGGCCTTCGCGTGGTTGATGGCCTCGATGGTCGTGGGCATCACGCCGTCGTCTGCCGCCACCACGAGCACGGCCACGTCGGTCGTCTGGGCGCCGCGCATACGCAGCGCCGTGAAGGCCTCGTGACCGGGCGTGTCGAAGAACACCACCGGGCCCTTGGGCGTGGTCACGCGGTAGGCGCGAACCTCCTGGGTGATGCCGCCGGCCTCGCCCTCGGCCACGCGCATGCCGAGCACCGCGTCGAGGAGCGTGGTCTTGCCGTGGTCGACGTGGCCCATCACGGTCACCACGGGCGGACGCGGCGACGAGTCCTGGATGGTGTCCGGCGGAAGGGCCTTCTTGATGATGGCGTCGGTGTCGAGCGCCACGTCTTCGACGGTGAACCCGAACTCGCTCGCGAGCAGCGTCGCCGTGTCGGCGTCGAGCGTCGAGTTGATGTTCTTGCCCGCGCCGCCCACCTGCAGGAGCTTCATCAGCACCTCGGTGGCCTTGAGGTTCATGCGACGCGCGAGCTCCTGCAGCGAGATGTGCTGCTCGATCTTGATGACCGGCTTGCGCTTCGGATCCTGCGTCGAGGGGAGCGAGGGCCCCGACTGCGAGCGCATCGGCGTGTTGTGACGGTTGCCGAAGCCCGTCTTCGCGAACGCGCCAGGCGCGCTGCCCGGCACGCCCGGACGCGATCCGCCCGGACCGGGACGGCGACCGCCCGCCGTGGGCGCGGGGAACACCGTGGTCACGCGCGACGGACGGCGCCCATCGGCACCCACCGGCGGACGCGCACCGGGCGGCGCGCTCATCGTGGTGCGCGGGCCCGACGAGGGCGCATCGCTCACGACGTGCTTCACCGTGCGGGTGACCGGGTCCCACACCTCGATGCCGCGCTTGGCCACCGCAGGGCCCGGCGGGGGCTGCGACGGACGCGGCGGCTGCGCGGTGAGCGCCGCGGCCTCGGGGGCCGACGGACGCATGCTCGGCACCGGAGGCTTCGGAGCCTCGGGGGCCTTCGCGGGCGCAACCTCGGGGGCCTTCACGGGCGCGGCCTCGGGAGCCTTCGCGACGGGCTCGGGGGCCTTCGCGGGCGCAACCTCGGGGGCCTTCGCCACCGCGGGTTCCGGGGTCTTCACCGCCGCGGGCTCCGGGGCCTTCACGGGCTCGGGCGTCGCGACGGGCGCGGCCTCGGGGGCCTTCGCCACCGCGGGCTCCGGGGCCTTCACGGGCTCGGCCTCGGGGGTCTTCGCCGTCTTCGCCGCGGGGCGCTTCTCGCCCTTCGCGTCGGCCTCCAGGGGCTCGGCCTCGGGGGCCATCGCGGGCTCCGCAGGCTTCGCGGGCTGGGCGGGGTTCACGGGTTCCGCCGCGGGCTCCGGGGCCTTCACGGCCACGGGCTCGGGGGCCTTCGCGGGCTCGGCGACCTTGACGGCTTCCGGAGCCTTCGCGGGCTCCGCAGCCTTCACGGGCTCCACAGCCTTCGCGGGCTCGGGGGGCTTCACGGGCTCCGGGGCCTTCGCGGGCTCGGGCGTCGCGACGGGGGCGGGCTCCGGGGCCTTCACGGCCACGGGCTCGGGAGCGCGCACGGGCTCGGGCTCCGGGGCCTTCACGGCCACGGGCTCGGGGGCGCGCACAGGCTCGGGCTCCACGTGCACCACGGGGCGCGGACGCGGCGGCGGAGGCGGCGCGGGCGGAGGCTCGACGCGCTTCAGGCGGCGAACGCCCGGCGCGACCTCGACCTCCACGTAGGTCGCCTGGCGATCCTTCGCGAGCGAAGACTTGATCTGGTCGACGTAGGCCACGTCGATCTTCGACATCTTGTTCTTCGCAGGGATGCCAAGGGCCTGGATCTTCTGGAGTACGGTCTCCGTATCCAGCTTGAGATCCTCGGCGATCTCATAGACTTTCACCGTACCCGTCATCAGTCCTCCAGCGCCGCCAGGCGATCGATCGTCGTTGCGAGTTCCGCCGCGATGCGCGTGTCGAGGAGCGCCAGGAGCGCGACCTCACCGCGGTGGAACACACCACCCAGTTCCGACTTCGTCGAATGGCGAAGCACGCGCGTGCCGCCACTCCCTGAACCCTCTTCAGCCAGCGAGACGGCCGAAGTGCCCGCATCGCGGGCGACCACCACCGCGGCCACGCGCTCCCGTTCGAGCGCCGCCGTCACGGCCTCCGTGCCCAGCGCCAGCGTGCGCGTCCGCGACGCCACCACCAGCAGCGACGCGGCCTTGCGCGTGAGCGCCTCGCGCAGCGACGCCACGAGGCTCCGCCCGTCGAGATCGCGCTGCACGTCGACCTTGAGCGACCGCTCCGCCGCGTGGCGCTTCGCCATCGCCTCGACGCACGCCCGCGTGGGGTGCACCCACGCGCCGCGCCCGCCCTTCGACGCCTTCGGGTCGAGGGCCACACGACCATCGGGACCTGCCACGAGGCGCACGAGCTCGTGCGGGCTCGCGGCCTGACGACAGCCCACGCAGGTGCGCTCCGGCGCGCGGGAATCGCGTGCGCCGTCGGGCTTCGTCGGTCGTCGTGGGCTCTGGGGTGTCATCTGCATTGCGGGGTACGGTTCTCCGTCGGTGTTGCGCCGCTCAGGCGCTCTCGGACCCGGTCGCGCTCTCGGCCGCCGCGGCCTCGCGGGCCTCGGCGCGGGCCGCGCGCTGGGCCTCTTCGATCACCTTGAGCTCCGAGCTCAAGAAGGTCGCTGCGCCCTGCTTGATCTGCCGCACCTTGCGGAGCCCCAGACCCGACTCGCGGAGGAGCGCCTCCTCCGGGGCCGAGTGGAGCTGCTCGACGGTGTTGATCCCCGTCTGCGCGAGGAGGTTGATCGTGTGCTCGCCGACGCCCTGCACGAAGAGCAGTCGCTCGCGCTCGCTCAGGGGCTCGGTGCGCTTCGAAGCCTCGCGGATGCGACGCTGACGGAGCTCTTCCATCGCCGTCTCGGCCGCGGCCTTGATGCGGTCGGCGTTCTCGGCGCCGCCCAGGCCGGGGATGCCCGCGAGCTCGTCGGCGCCCGCTTCGGCGACCTCTTCGAGCGAGCGGAACCCGAGCTTGTACATCGTCTGCGCGATGGCCGGCGTGACGCCCGCGATGAGCGACAGCGCGTTGATCGACTCCTCCTCCATCTGCTTGAACTTGGAGTCGGAGATGATGTCGAGCTTCCAGCCCGTGAGCTGCGACGCGAGGCGCACGTTCTGGCCCTTGCGTCCGATGGCGAGCGAGAGCTTCTCGTCGGGCACGACGAGCTCCATCGCGTGGTCGCCCTCGTTGATGATCACGCGCGAGATCTCCGCCGGCGCGATGGCGTTGCACACGAAGCGCGCGGGGTCGCGGTCGTACGGCACGATGTCGATGCGCTCGCCGCGAAGCTCCTGCACCACGGCCTGCACGCGCGAGCCCTTCACGCCCACGCACGCGCCCACGGGGTCGACGTCGAGGTCCTTCGACTGCACGGCGATCTTGCTGCGCACGCCGGGCTCACGCGACGCCGCGACGATCTTCACGATGCCCTCGTAGATCTCGGGCACCTCGCTCTCGAAGAGCTTGATGAGCAGCCCCACGTCGGCGCGCGACAGGATGATCTGCGGGCCCTTGGCCTCGCGCTCGATCTCCTTCACGTACGCCACGATACGTTCGCCGGGGCGGTAGCTCTCGCGCGGCACCTGATCGCGCGAGCGGAGCACCGCCTCGGTGCGACCCAGGTCGACGATGAGGTCGTTGCGCTCGAAGCGGCGCACGACGCCCGTGATGATCTCGCCCTTGCGGTCTTTGTACTCGTTGAAGATGTTCTCGCGCTCGGCGTCGCGCACCTGCTGGATGATCACCTGCTTGGCGGCCTGCGCGGCGATGCGACCGAAGCCCTTGCGCACGCTGTGGAGCTGCAGCATGTCGCCGAACTTCTGCTCCTGCGCGTCGCCCTTGTGGGCGTCTTCGGGGCGGTAATACACCTCGAACGCGAGCTGCTCCCCCACCTCGTCGGCGAGGTTGAACTTCTGCGCGGTCTCCAGAGAGATCTCCTGCTCCGGCTGCGTGACCACGTCGACCACACGCATCACCTGGAACAGGTCGACGCCGCCCGCGCGCTCGTTGTAGCGCGCGTCGAGCTCGCGGGTGCCTCCGAGGTGCTTGCGCGCCGCCGACAGGATCGCCGCCTCGAGGGTCTTCACGAGACGCGTGCGGTCGATGCCCTTGTCCTTGGCAACGATGTCGAGCGTCTGGCTGAGGTTCGGCCCCGCGGGAGCCGCCGGTTGCGTCTGCTTTGCCATTGCGAGTCTCTTACCTCTCGTCACCGCCGTCGCGCGCAGGCGCGGCGGGCGGAGCGTCGTGGTCGTTCGGTCGGGTTCGCACGTCGGCCGCGCCCGGGTCGGGCGCGCGGTTCTTTCGCGGAGCCTTGGGCTTCGCGGGCTTCGTGAATTTGATCTCCGCGAGGCGCGCGCGGGCGATGTTGCGCGCGGACACGTCGAGGGTCTGGTCGGCGGAGAGCGCCACGGTCACCGCGTAATCGCCGTGATCGAGGTCGCGCGTGCCCCGGAGCTCACCCTCGACCGCCGTGCGGCCGTCGATGGAGCGACGGAGCTTGAAGTGACACACCAGACCCACGAAGCGGTCGAAGTCCGCGCGCTTCTGCACGGGACGCTCGAAGCCCGGAGAGCTGACCTCCAGGTCGTAGGCCATGGGAAAGGTCTCTTCGCCCAGCGAGTCGAGCCACGCGCTCACATCGCGGCTCAGGCCCGCGCACACGTCGGCGGTCGCGCCCGGCGCGCGCTCGTCGGGCGGCGTGCGCGGATCGGCGCCGTGGGCGTCGATGTAGAGACGCAGGATTCCGCGACCGGGACCCTGGAGCCATTCCAAGGCCACCAGCTCGACGCCATGGGCGATGGCGAGGGGCTCGATGCCGGTTCGGAGCTGTTGCGTGTCGACCTTCACTGCGCGATGACGTCCTGACGTGTGCCCCCACTGCAGGGCCGCTTCAGGTCATGGACGTGACCGCTCCGCGAAGGCGCCGGGGGGTTGAGCGCACCGCGCTCTCCGTGGGAGCCCCTCTCACCGCGCAGAAGCCATGGAGACTTCTGGGAGGAGGTTGGTTCCCCGGCTCCGACCGGCGTCGCCCCCGAAGGAGCACCACACAGCAACGGATCCGTTGGCGAAGAGACGGCGCACCGGCGACGGTGCGGACACCTTCAACCCGCGCCGCAAGGCGACGTGTTGCAGGGGTCGTCGAGGTTCGGCCCTGTACGGAGGACAGGAGTGCTACCAGGCGGTAACGGCCCCGAGGACGGCGCGGCTCTTATCACCGTGCGCGAGAAAGGGTCAAGGGGGTGTTGCGAAGGTTTGCGCGGAAGTCCTTGTTTCAAGGCACTTCCGCGCGACGGAAGTCCATCACCGCGTCACGGCATGAACACTTCGAAGGGCCGGGTCGAGAGCCCGGTGTTGCCCGTGGCGAGGAGCGCGTTGAAGCCCGCCCAGCCCCAGCAGTACACCCGCCCCCCGGTGCGCTCCACGGCGCAGGGGGTGCCGTAGCCGCGGCCCAGGGTGACCGTCGAGAAGCGCGACGAGATCGACGCGAAGGTGGGCTCGCTGAAGCTCGCGCGGCCGACGCCCACCTGACCGAACTCGTTGCGTCCGCGGCAGTAGGTCTGACCGTCCGCGCGGATCTCGCACTCGGTGTCGATGGGCTCGCCGAAGACCACCACGCGGCGGTTGTACGTCACGCCCGAGAGCTCGGGGCGCACGCTCGCGCGCACGGGGTAGTTCCATCCCCAGCCCATCACCACGCCGCCGGCGACCGTTCCGTAGCAACGGAAGTAGTCGCACTGCACGTCGGTGAACCCGCCCTGCGAGAGCGGCACCGAGGCCGTCGCCGTCGGGGCCTGCACCGGGTACGGGATCGAACGGTTCGTGCGGAACCCATCGCCGAGCTGCCCTTCGAGGTTGCGCCCCCAGCACCACACCGTGCCGTCCGATCGACGCGCGCAGGTGTTGTTCGAGCCCGACGTGATCTGCACCGCGTTGGTGAGCGACATCACCGCGGCGGCCGTCGAGCGGTTCACCATCGTGCTGTCGCCGAGCTCGCCGTAGTAGTTGTAACCCCAGCACCAGACCGAGCCGTCGGAGCGGCGCGCGCAGGTGTGGTAGTCGCCCGACGAGAGTTCCACGGCGCCCGTGAGCCCGGTGACCGCCACGGGGGTCGTGCGGTTCGTCGTGGTGCCGTCGCCGAGCTGCCCCTGCGCGTTCGAGCCCCAGCACACCACCGTGCCTCCGCGGCGCAGCGCGCACGCGTGGAGCCAGCCCACCGAGATGGCCGTCGCGTCGGTGAGTCCGGTCACGGGCGCGGGCGTCGCGCGGTTCGTCGTGGTGCCGTCGCCGAGCTGTCCCGCGCTGTTCGCGTTGTTGCTCGCGCCCCAGCAGAACACGCGCCCGTCGTTGTGCAGCGCGCAGCGCCACTGGGTCGTGGCCATGAGCGCAGGGCTCGACGCCTGGCCCACGCGCACGTCGACGATGCCGTTGAGGTCCGAGCCCATGTACTGCACCGGCGCGGGCGTCGGAACGACCTCGGTGCCGCCCGCCGCCTCGCCGAAGGGATTGGCACCCCAGCACAGCACGCGGCGATCCTGGCCCACCGCGCACGTGTGGTGGTCGTAGGCCGCGAGACGGATCTGCGCGCCCGAGAGACCCATCACCGCCACGGGCGCGGTGCGGTTCGTCGTGGTGCCGTCGCCGAGCTGCGACGACACGTTCTCGCCCCAGCAGCGCACGCTGCCGTCGGCCACCACCGCGCACGCGTGACGGAGGCCCGCTTCGAGCACGGTCACCCCCGTGAGGCCCATCACGGCCACGGGCGCGTTGCGCGCGGTCACGGTGCCATCACCGAGCTGTCCCGAGCTGTTGAGACCCCAGCACACGAGCGCGCCGCCCGTACGCCGCGCGCACGCGAACGACGCGCCCGCGACGACCTCTTCCGCGTCGGTGAGTCCGCGCACCAGCACCGGCGTCGCGCTCGTGAGCGACGCGCCGTTGCCGAGCTGCCCCGACGTGCCCGTGCCCCAGCACGCCACCGTGCGATCGGAGAGCCGCGCGCACGCGAAGCCCACGCCCGCCGCCACCTGCGTCGCCACGCCGGGGAGCGTCACCGCGGGCGTCAGCGCCGGCGCCGTCGAGGCGCGCGGGAGGCCGTCCCACTGGAACACCCGTCCGTCGACCGCGAGGGCCACGAAGTTCGTCTCGCGCGCCGCGAGCTGCGCCACCTCGGGGAGCCCCGACACGATGCCCATGGCCGTGCCGTAGGCCCAGCAGCGCACGCTGCCGTTCGTGTGGCGCGCGCACACGCGGTTCGAGCCCATCGCGACCTGCTCCACGGCTTCGAGCGAGGTGCCGCCGGGTTCGAGAATCTGCGTCGGCGCCGCGCGGTGTCCGTAGGCGCCGCCCGAGGCCGTGAGCATGCCCGTGGTGAACGTGCTGCTCGCCGCGTGGAGCCCCCAGCAGTAGAGCCGTCCGCTCGTGTAGCGGACGCAGTTGTTGTACGTGCCCGCCTCGATCGTATCGACGCGCGCGCACGCGCCGCCGAAGCAGCCCGTGGGACACACGCGGTCGCACGATCCGCAGTGGTTCGGGTCGCGCGAGAGGTCGGCGCACTCGGCGCCGCACACCACCTGCGGGTCACGGCACGTCAGCGTGCAACGCCCGCTCTGGCACTGCTCGCCGGGGCCGCACACGTTCCCGCACGAGCCGCAGTTCAGGAGGTTGGTCTGCAGGTCGACGCAGCTCCCGCCGCACACGTCCTGCCCGGCCACGCACACCACCCGGCACACGCCCGACTGGCACGCCTGCCCCGCGGGACACACCGTGCCGCACGACCCGCAGTTCGACGGATCGGTCTGCGTGTTCGTGCATCCGCCCGCGCAGGTCACCTGGCCCGCGCCGCAGGTCGAGACGCACATCCCGCTGCCGCAGAGCGCGCCCGTCGCACAACGGTTTCCGCAACGCCCGCAGTTGTCGGGATCGTACGAGAGCGACACGCACTCGCCCGCGCAGTTGACCAGTCCGCGCGGGCACGGGATCTCGCAGCGTCCGCTGTTGCACACCTGGCCCGTGGGGCACGCGTTGCCGCACGCGCCGCAGTGGTTCGCCGTGGTGTTGAGGTTCGTCTCGCAGCCGTTGTCGGTGTCGCGGTCGCAGTTGCCGAAGCCCGTGTTGCACGTGGCCACGGCGCACGCGCCCATCACACACGCGGCCGTTCCGTTGGCGGGCACGGCGCAGCGGTTGCCGCACGCGCCGCAGTTGGCCACGTCGCCCGTGAGCGCCGTCTCGCAGCCGTTGTTCGCGTCGCCGTCGCAGTCGCCGAAGCCCGTCGCGCAGGTGAACCCGCAGGTGCCCAGCCGACACTCGGCCACGCCGTTCGTCACCGGCGGACACACGCGCCCGCAGCCGCCGCAGTTCGCAGCGCTCGTGCGCACGTCGAGCTCGCAGCCCGTGGCCGCGGCGCCGTCACAATCCGCGTAGCCCTCGGCGCACACGCCCACCGCGCAGGCGCCCATCACGCACGCGGGCGTGGCGTTGGGCGCGGTGCAGGTGGTGCCGCACGCGCCGCACGCGGCCGTGTTCGACGTCACGTCGATGCACGCGCCCGCGCAGCACTGCTGACCCGTGGGGCAGCCCGTGACCGTGCAGGCCGCGACGCAGACGTTGCCGCGGCAGAGCTGTCCGCCCGGGCAGTGCGCGTCGACCACGCAGGCCACGCACGCGTACGTGCTCGGGTCGCAGTAGCGCGTGGCGGTGCCACCGTCGGAGGTGGCCGTGGCGCAGGCCGCGTCGTTGCGGCAGCCCGCGACGCAGGTGTACGTGGCGGGGTCGCAGCGCTGGTTCGAGGGGCACGTGTCGTCGCTCGGCACGCAGCCCACACAACGGCCCGTCACGAGGTCGCACACGGCGCCGCCCGCATCGCCCGTGCAATCGGCGTTGCGGGTGCAGCCCGTGGGTCCGTCGTCGGCGGGCACGTCGGCGGCGTCGGATGCGTCGTCGGCATCGGCGTCGAGGTCGGGCACATCGGAGACGTCGGGGCGCGAAGCGTCGGCGCTGTCGGTGACGAAGACGTCGGCGCTGTCGGTGACCGGCGTGTCGGACGGAACGTCGGCCACGGTGGCGTCGAGGCGCCCGCCCACGATCGCCTCGCCGCTGCATCCGAACAGGGCGCCGACGCCTAGCAGCGCGGTCAGCGCGATCGGTGGAGACCATCGGTGTCGCATGAAAGAACCTCCAGGGATGAAGCAGTCGGTGGGAGGCGCGACGTGATGATTCCGGCGCGCCCCCCGCGGAAGACGACGCCCTGCGCTCAGCGGAACTGCGCGCAGAGGTCGGAATCGAAGGCCGTTCCGCCCGGCGGCGTGACGCGCGTCGGGAGGGCGATCTCGGCGGCGGCGCCGTCGATCGAGAGCAGGAAGGCCACCATCTGACGGAGCTCGGTCGCGCGCGTCGCGGTGTTCATCAGGAACGCCGGACTGTACGCCCGATGGTGCGCCGCGAAGGTGTCGGAGAAGAGCTCTTCGAGCGTGCGCGCGTTGCCCGCGTGGAGGTACGGCGCCCCGTACGCGAGGCCCAGCAGCGACGGGGGATTGAAGCCCGTCGCGCCCTGCGAGGCCGTGCTCATGTTCGCGCGCACCTCGGCGAAGACGAAGCCCGCGGGGCCGACGCCCGCCGTGGCCCACGTGCCCACGTTGCGGAGCGCGCAGGTGATCTGGTCGTTCGCCGCGTCGAAGGGAGACAGACGGAACGTGCCCGTCGCCGCCGCCACCACCGCCGCGGGAAAGCCCGTGGGGCGCGTCCAGGTGTTGCGAATGAGCGTGCCCGCCGTGCGATCGGTCGTGGCGCTGCCGGGGACGTAGAAGCGCCGCGCGAGGCCCGTCCACGCGGGGCCGCCGTGGCAGCCCGCGCAGTTGTGCGTCGCGAAGAGCGCGCGGCCCGCGGTGACGTCGGCGCCCGCGAGCCCCGTGGGCGCGTCGAGCGTGCGGATCGCCTGCACGTACGCGCGCAGGTCGGACCAGTCGTCGAGCACGCTCCGCGGCGTGCCCGTGCCCGCCGTCGTGGCGATGGAGTCCACCGCGCCGCTGAGCCCATCCTGCGGCGTCGCCGTGGCCACCTGCGGAGACACCGGCGTGGTGCCGTCGAACACGATGCGGTCGGCGTTGGTGACCGCCGCCGCGGTGGTGCCGTCGTTGCGACGGTGCACGATCGCGCCCACGCCGCCCGAGTTGCCGCGGATGTTGCCTTCGAAGTCCGCGAGCTCGTCGAAGATGCCCGTCCAGTTCATCACCCGCGGGTTGCCCGAGGCGTCGAGCGTGGCGTCGAGGGGCAGCGTCTGCCGCGGGCCGCGCGCGAAGAACCACGTCACGTTGTCGCTGAGTCCGTCGGGGTGGCAGCTCTCGCAGGAGTTCCACGCCTGGCCCTTGAACGACCAGCGGCCGAGGCCCGTGACGAAGAGCCGACGACCGCGGAGGGCGGCCTGCGCCGAGGCGGGCACCGAGGCCACCGTGGGCTCCGTGCTCACCGACGCGAGGTTCGTGAGGTCGAGGCCCGTGAGGTTGCGCGTGAACTCGTTGACCGCGAAGGCGCTCGCCGTCGCCGCGGTGGTGACCACGCCGTAGGGTCCGCTCGCGGTCACCGCAGGCGCGCGCGGCGCCGTGAGGTCGATGAACGCGTTGCCCGTCGTGGCGCCCACGCTCGACAACGTGCCCGTGCTGCTGAACGTCACGCGGAACACCCCGTCGGCGCCGTACGCCGCGAGGTAGGCCACCGTGCTCGCGGCCGTCGCCGTGGTGCCCGTGGTGCCCGGCACGAAGTCGAGGTCGAGGGGGATCAGCGGGTAGCGACGGCGCGCGTCGTCGGCGTCGCGGCGCGTGTCGTAGAGGGCGTTGTAGCGCTGCGTGAGGAGCGTGCGTCCGCCCGACACTTCGGCGCCCGTGGTGCCGTCGAGCACCCACACCGCGCCCGTGAGCTCCGTGCGGAAGTTCGCGCCCACGGGGTCGAGCGGCGGAATGGCCGGCGCGTCCGAGGGAACATCCGCGCTCGCATCGACGGCCGCGTCGGTGCCCGCGTCGGTGGCGGTGACGGCCACGGGTCCCGTGGGTCCGCGCGGCGAGGTGCACACGCCCGTCACGAACACGCGCCCCTGCGCCACCGTGGCCGCGTAGAGCTGGTTGGGAAAGCACCCCGCCGTGGTGTTGTCGCCCGCGCGAAAGCCCATGTCCGTTGCGGGCGCGATCGTGCGCAGCGTCACCGCGTTGGTCGCCACGGGGATCTGGTACACGACGCCCTGGTTCGCCTGGTCGAAGCGTTCGAGCCCCGTGGGAATGCCCGTCGTCCGTCGCTGCGCGAAGAACTCGGTGACGAAGAGGCTCTCGTCGCTGTCGTCGGCGTCGCCGTCGTGGGTCATCACCACGGCGCGCGGATGTGCGAGGGCCGGGCGTCCCGTGACGTCGCCGAGCATGCCCGACATGGCGAGGGGCGCGTTGAGGTCGAGCGTGCCCGTCGCGCGCATCGTGGCCGTGTCGATGACGCTCACGGTGCCGTCGGCGAAGTTGCTCACGTAGAGCGTGGCGCCCGTGGGCGAGAGGGCCATCGAGGTGGGCTCGGCCCCCGTGGTGGCCCGCGCCGTGTCGATCGTCGGCGTCGGCGAGTGGAGCCGCGTGAGGCGCAACACCCGCTGCGCGCGGCGCAGGAGCACGTAGGCCGAGTCTCCATCGGGTCCCATCGCGACGTGCCAGGGCTCGGAGTTGTCGCCCGTCGAGAGCTCGGCCACGCGCAGCGCCGTCGGGAGCACCCCCGTGGTCACCACGAAGACCGAGACCGAGTTCGCGCTGCGGTTCGCTGTCACCGCGATGCGGTCGTCGCGCGTGACCGCCACCGCGCCGCTGCGTCCGGGCCGCGGAAGCACCGGCCCCGTGAGCGGAACGTCGACCACGATGCGATCGATGCCCACGTCCGCAGGCGCATCGACGGTCGCGTCCACCGTGGCATCCACCGTGGCATCCACCGTCGCGTCGACCACGTCGCTCGCGTCGACCACATCGCTCACGTCGACCGCATCGCTCGCGTCGAGCACATCACTCACGTCGCTCGCATCGCTCGCGTCGCTCACATCGCTCACGTCGCTCACATCGCTCACGTCGCTCGCATCGCCGACGTCGCTGACGTCGCCCACGTCGGGCGTATCGGCCAGGTCGCGGGAGACATCGGCCACATCGGTCGCGGCGTCGTCCGGTGCAACCACGGAGATTCCCGAGCACGCGGAGAGCAGGCCCGAGGCGAGGAGTACGTAGCGCGCACAATGAGGCATCATCGCCACGACGTTACGTGCCCCGATGCCGCAGAGGAATCCGAAAGATCCCCTGTTACTGCAACACTACTGGTCGTTCACGTAGACGAAGAGGGCGCTGCGCCGGGGTGACGTCCCCTCGAAGCACCACGCGACGGAGTGGGCGGCCTCGTACACCCCGCGCGCCCTCACGGCGGTCGCGTCGGCGGGAATCCACGCGGCCACGGCCTCGACGAGGCGCCCGGCCTCGACCCGCGTGAGCTTCATCGTGTCGCCCTCGATCTCGTCGACGAGCGCTGCGAGGGCGGCCTCGCGGTCGACGGGCTCCCACGCGAAGGCGCGTGCGCGTGCATCGCCTTCGCAGAAGGCCTCGGCGAGCGCGTCGGCGTCGAGCGCGTGGCGGGTCACGCAGCCGTCGACGGCGGCCACGAAGCGGTCGTGCGCGGCGCGTCCCTCGGGCTCGGCGCGGTCGGCGAGGGAGAGCACCTCGCACCGTTGCGCAGCGTCGTCGACGACGACCAGGCACCACGCGCCGAAGTATCCCGAGGCCGCGAAGGCATCGAGCGCCGCGCGCAGTCCGCGGAGGTCGCGCGGAGGAGGCGGTGCGCGGAGCCTCCCCGTGGCGCGCTCGCACACGAGACGCAGCCGGGGATCGGGGTCGACGAGGCCGCGCGCGAAGGCCGGCACCCCACCCGACGCGCGCTGCGCGAGCCAGTCGTAGAGCTGCAGCGGGTTGCCTGCATCCTCGGGCGAGAGGATCTCTCCGAGCGCCGCGGCCACCGCGTCGGTGAAGGGCGATTTCGCGGGCAGAAAGGCCATGTACAGACGCATCGGGTCGAGCGTCGCCGGCGGAACGCGGCACAGCGTGTCGGCCACGAGGCGGGCCATGCGCGGGTCCGTCGACGCGGCCCGCACACACGCATCCATCACGCGGTCGAGGAGGGGCGTGGCGCGCGTCCAGCGGGCGAGGCGGCGCGCGCGGAGCCAGAGGTCCGCGGCCACGGCGAAGCTCATCAGGGGATCGGGTCCCACGAAGGGCGACGGGTCGAACACGGCGGGGTCGGCGACGGCGGAGAGCGCCGCGTCGAGGGCGGCGCGCGCGTCGGCGGTGGGCGCGGTGCGAAGCGCCCGCACGGCGAGGGCCTCGTTGGGAATGCGCGCGCTGGAGGCCCACGCAACGCCACGGTGGTCGAGCCCGTCACGGGCCACCCGGCGCACGATGGGATCGGGGTCGTCGAGGAGCGTGCGGAGCAGGGTCTCGTCGCTGCGCAGCCGCGCGAGGGCGCCCACGAGGATGCGCCGTCCGCTGCGGGTTCCGTCGTGGTCGCGGAGCACCTCGGTGAGCAGCGGCGCGAGCCCGTCTCCCACGAGCGCGAGGCCCGCCACGATGGGGTGCTCGCCCGTGGGGAGCACGTCGGCGGAAGGGTCCATCGCGGCCACGCGCACGGCGAGCCGCCACGACGACGCGCGCTCGCAGTGACGGAGGTAGCGCCACGCCACGTGTCCCTGTCGACGGAAGGGCATCGCCTCGCGCCGCGCCTGCGGGAGCCCCGCGACGCCCGCATCGAGAATCGCGTGCACCTCGTCGGCCCAGTGCGACTGCAACGCGTCGGCGAGCCAGTCGTCGTAGCCCGCATCGAGGGCGCCCATGCCCCGCGATTGCGCGGCGAGCATCGCGCCGAGGAGGATCGTCGCGTCGCGGTCGTGGCGCTGCCGTGACGCCGCCTCGCGCACCACACGAACGACGAAGGGCGCGCCGAGGAGTTCCACCGCGCGGGCGGCGTACTGGGGCATGCGCGCGGCGAGCACCACGGCGAGCGCGTCGTCGGGGGTGAGCGCGGCGAAGGGCTCCCGCGAGCGCGCGGTGCGCAGCCCGTCGGCGTTCACGAGCGCGAGGATCTCGTCGAGGTGGGGAGACATTCGGGAGAGCACCTTCCCCGGGGCACCGAAGGGTGTGGGCGCGCAGTCTATCGCGAGGTCTGCGCACGCCGTCGCGGGGAATCTCCGCGCGGGGTCCGGCGTGGGAAGGGATCAGCCCGTGACGGGCGCGGCGGGCTTGCGCGGGGCCGACGGCTTGCGGCCGCGGCGGGCTTCGCTGAGGTAGCCGCTGAACCGGGCGCGGCGCGCGGGATCCTTGCGGAAGCAGAAGCGCCCGCGGAGGCACACGCGGCGGTCGAGATCGGAGAGTTCGAAGAAGAGCCGGTTGCGCGCGTCGAGGGCCTTCTGCGCGGCCTCGGAGAGCGCCTGCTTCGTCTCGCCCTCCGCCTCGATCGGCGCGCCGCGACGCGCATCGCGAAAGCGCCCGAGCGTCGTCTCGACCGCCGCCACGGCCTCGGGGGTGATCTCCGTGCCTTCGAGGTCGTCGGCGTAGGTCGCACAGAGCTTCAGGAGCCGCCGCGTGTCGCGTTCGAGGTCGTCGTCGTCGTCGACGCCGCCGATGTCTTCGAGCTCGCGCGTGACCGCATCGTCGTCGACGAACGCTTCGAGCGCGCCGAAGAGATCATTGCGCCCCGCGGTGAGCACCGGACGGAGCTGCGCCACCGAGCCCGTGGCCACGGCGCGACGCGCGGCGTTCCACGTGTCCTCGGCGCTCTGGAGCTTCGCCGAGAGCGCATCGAGCCGGTCGGCATCGTCGGTGGACACCTTCGCACCGGCGAGCTCCTCGGCCAGCGAGCGCACGACGCCCGCGAGGTCTCCCGCGTGCTTCACGAGCGTCGCCACCGGCGCATCGGGCCAGCGTCCGTCGTCTCCCGTCGCGGGCGATGGCGCAACCGCGGGCGCAGCCGCCGCGCGGACCTTCGCTGACACCGCGGGCTTCGTCCCCGCCGTCTTCTTCTCCGCGGGCTTCTTCGCGACCGCCTTCTTCGCGACCGTCTTCTTCGCAGCAGGCTTCGTCGCAGCCGTCTTCTTCGCAGCCGTATTCGCAGACTTCTTCGTCTTCGTGGTCATCGTGGGTGACCCCCTTTCCGACGCCGAGCGTGACGGGACTCGACGCACCTCGCAAGGCCCCGCCGCAGGGGCTCGCGACACGGACCTCACGGACGTTGTCCGGCGCACGAACGCGCGGTCGCTCAGCCCCCGGCCTCGTCACTCACAAAGATCAGGAATGTCGTCCCAGGAGCGCCCCCCAAGCGTCTCCTCGACGAACCACCGCGCCATGCCCGCGAACTCTGCGGTGTCCGCGCAGAGCAGCAGGAGTTCAAGCCATGTCTCCCTCCGAGGAATGTCGCGACCGCCCCGCAAGTGCATCACGAGTTGCTGACAAAGCCTTTGGACATTCTGCGCTGCCTGCATGCGGCGTTGGCGAAGCTCAGAGCGGTTGAGGCCGCACGTAATGATGGTGGCCCGCCCCACGTCGGAAACCGGCTCCATGATTCCTTCGGGTGTCCAGCGGAAGTGATCCCGAGCTCGAAAGACGCACGAAGGATCAAGCAGTAGCGGCTCCTCGACGAGTTCGTCGCCTTCCGCCGCGTCCGCGATGCGCGTCGCCCGCACGGGAAACAGGTTGCGTTTCCACTTCTGATTGCAGGTCTTGCACGAGAGCGCGAAGTTGCTCCACGTGAATGAGAGCCACCAGTAGCCGCCGCGCTCGTTCACCTCACGCGGAGGTGTGTCGCTCATCAGCGGGGGGCTCCCCTGCCACTCCGTCACCGACACCTTCGGCCGATAGTGCTCCACATCGATCTCGTGCGGATTGTCGCGATAACGCTCGCACCAAAAACACTTCAGGTAGTCAACCTGCGGCCCGGTAAGCGTGGCCTTGTGGATCCCCGTCGGCTGCGAAGCACGGCGCCATGTTGCAGTCCACAGCATGCGCTTCTCGAAGTGCGCACTGCACGCGTGCCCTGCGTTTCTGCCGACGTCGGATCGGAGGTCGGAGAGCAACATCGCCGCCTCGGCGTGGAAGGTCGAATAGGCCTGCGGCCTCAACCAGCACAGCATCGGGGTCCATCAGCTCCGCTTCGGAAACCTGTCGAGAAGGTGCAGCTCCTCGGGCCGCAACGGTGAGCTATCCCGCGCGTTCCGCTCGTCGCGGAGCGTCGGTCCCAGCCCACCGAACAGCGCCATGATCTTCGCTTCGAACGCTTTCCTGCGTGGATCGTTGTGCGAGATCCCTTGCGCCACCAGACTGCTATGCGCGTCGAGCAATTCACGGCTCTCACGATCCAGCGTGTGCTTCACGCCGAACTGTTCGAGCAGCACGCGGTCGACGTCGTGACCGGGACGAATGTCTCGCTGCGTGAGCTCGATGCGCCCCCCATCGGCGCGCACCACGTAGATCTCCCCCGGACGCGCGCCCTGCAACGCGAGCGGGTTGTGCGTCGTGACCACGAAGGTCATCCGCGGAAACAGCCGCCGCACATCGTCGATGATCCGCAACTGCCACAGCGGGTGCAGGTGCAGGTCGATCTCGTCGAGCAGCACCACGCCGCGCATCTGCGCGAGCAGGTCGGGACCGACCGGCGTGAGCTCGCGATCCTGCAACGTGACCCAGCGCGCGATCAGGTCGATCACCCACCCCGTCGTCGTGAGGTAGCCGTCGCTCAGCGCGTCGAGGCGCACGCGGCCGAAGGTGTCGTGATGCACGAACACCTCGCGGTCGCCAATCTCGACCTCGCGCACGCGAAGCAGCTCCTTCAACGCCGTGTGCACCGCGTTCCAGGTGGCCTCGTAGGGGCCCATCGGCGCCGCGTTCGCGACGTGTTGACGGTCGCGCTGCTCGCGGAGCACGAGGCGATCGAGGTCGAGCAGCCATTGCGAGGCGCGCACCAGCGACGCGGGTTGGTCGAAGAGCGTGTGCAGGTTGCCCGCGGGGCTCCAATCTACGGCGCGGTCGACCTCGCCGCGCGCGTTGCCGCGGCGCACGCCGTAGCCCACCACCCACGGGCGCGACGGAGGCTCCGACGCCGACGGAAGCAGACGATCGGGCGGACCTCCCCGCAACGTCACCCGGAACTCCCCCGACGGAAGGGTCACCGCGACGGTGGCGTCCTCGCCGTTGCGCACGAGGGGGAGCCGCTCCGTGAGCAGCAGCCCCACCTCCTGCGGCGGCGCGAGGGCGAGCGCGATCGCGCGGAGCAGCGTCGTCTTGCCGACGCCGTTCTCGCCGACGAGCACGATCCACTGGCCCTGATCCGCCGCGGGCGTCGGCAGGGGAACGTCGACCTGCGGCGTCTCCCGAAACACGCGCAGGTTCGTGAGCGCCTCGATGGCGACGAGGTACGGAATGGCTTGTGTCGGATGTTCCATGGGGATCCACGGCTCGGGCAGCTTCGCCGCGCGCCACGCCTCCTCCGTTGCGAAGGCCGTGGGCGGCACACGCTCGCGATGCGCGCGCAATGCACTGACGACGGTGTCGCGGAGCACGAAGTCTTCGCTCCCGCTTCCCTCCCAGAGCGCGTGGAGCACGCGGAGCGAGCGCGCCGGATCGCGATGGCGCTCCGAGAGGATCCGCGCGAGAACGACACGGTAGTCGAAGCGCCTCGATTCATGTCCAACCAGACGTTGCAGGGACTCACGCAGCGCCTCGTCGGGGAGGTCCTCGGTGAGCACCGTGAGGAAGCTCCAGTGGGCAATACCGCGCGCCGTCATGTCTGACGGCGGCGAAGAGAGACGCAGGTTGGTGAGTGGTGCGTCTGGGGAGTCGAGTAGCAGCTCACACACGACATCCGCGAGCCCCCAACGATGCGGCTGCAGGGAGAGCTGATCGACGAGAAAGGTCAGGTTCTCGGCACAATCCATCCCTTGCGAAGTGTTCAACGCACACGTCAGGGCTGCGCGGCCTCGCTCATCGAGCAGGTCGATCCACAACGCGGAACTCGTTGCGAGGTTGGGAAGCGCAACGTTCACCGCGAGGAGTGCCATATGGGGATCGCGGGATTGCACATCGCGGAAGCGCGCAGCCAGGTGGAAGGGCACAGCAGGACGCGGACCGAGATGGATCCCTCCGTTCAACCAGGTCTCACATACCCGCAGGGCACGCCGGGCATCGGATCCGTGCGCCTCGATGGCAGCGAACATGCCGTGCAGGTACACATCGCGATCCACACGCAGCGAACTCTGCCCGGTCATCGTGGGCAGCCACTCCACAAGCGGCGCCTCCCCCGACGCAACGTCCCAGGGCATCGTGCACGCGACCCACGCCGCCCACCGGTCCGTGTCCACGCAGGGCGACTCCTCCCAGCGGGCCTCCATACGATGCCAGTCCTCCGCGGTTCCAAGCGTCCCCGCGCGCAGCATCGCCGCGAGTTCGACGAGCTCCCTCTCTTGAGCGACATGGTGGAGGCAGGCGGCGAGCGGCCACGCGAGCCTATCCGTCACGCGGCGCAACTCCGCCCATGCCGGGCCCCGAAGTTCATCCAGCAGCGCCGCCAGCGAGCCGGGATCAGGCCGCAGATGAAAGCACGCAGTCGTTCCCCATGCGTGAAGCACAGGGTCGACGTTTCCCTCACACAGCGCTCGGATGGATTCCCACGCATCCGTAGGCGACTTCAGAAGGACCACGATCGTCGCATGCGTCCACGAAGGAGTGCGAAGGAGGTCGATCTCCAGATACTTGCAGTCTACGTCGGCTAACAGCGCCGCCGTCCGCCATGTCACGGGCAGGTCGTCTCTCGTCGGCCACCATACCTCTCGTGCAACGTAGATCCAGCCCGGCGAGAAGAACTCGGGGTGAGATTGCACCAGCTCCACCATCACGTCAGAGAACGTGGGGTCGTCGGGGTTTCCGTCTGCGATGATGAGCACATCCCGAGCCTCTTTTGCCTCGTGGGGCAGATGACGTCTCGCCAACTCCGTAGTGCGAGCTTCATTGCCTGCAAGTGACGCATTCAGCAGATGCCACGCGATCCACCGCTCGCTGCGCCCACCCCCCAGCAGCACCTCGGCCCTCTCCAGCAACGTGTCGTACCAGCGACGATCACCACCGCGCGCGCGCTCCCAGGCGAGCGCACCGAGCGCTTCGTGGACCTCACGCACATCGCGCCGCTCGTTGCTCGTCCCCAACGTGCGCATGGAAGCGCCCTCCTGCGTCGCAACCGACGTGAGCCGCAGCGCCACCTCCCACAACGGCTGGAGCAACGCCCCGCGTGCGTAGGCGCCCGTCTGCTCAATAACCCGCAAAGCCAGCCGCGCACCGGCCCCCGTCACCCCGTCGATCGGATCGCGGTCGAGCGCCTCGCAGACGCCCACGAGCAGCCGCTGCGCGCGCTCCTGCGTGTCGCGCCGTGTCGCCTCCAGCACCAGTCGGCTCGCGAAGAGCGCGACCACGTTCTCCCAGAGGGGAAAGCGCGCGATCGCGTGGAGCCGCTGCGCGACGGTCTCGACCTCGCTGTGCTCCAGCGCGACGGCGGCGAAGAACTCCTGCAGCGAGCGGATGCGGAACTCGAAGCCTCCCTCCGCCGTGCGCAGCAGCAGCACGAGGCGTGTGGTGGTGAAGCGCACGAGGGCCTCTGCGTGCTCCTGCGCAGCGCCATCGTCGTCGGAGAGTTCGCGCAGGTACGCCGCCACGATGCCGCGCACCTCACGGCCCGAGAGCAGCGCCCGCGCACCGGCCCCCGCCTGCGCGCGCACGTGCAATGCGAGGCCGAAGCGCGCGTGCAGTTCCCACAGCGTTCCGCGATCGGCCCATGGGCCCTTGAGCATCGCGAGCTTGCGCTGCTCGCGGCGGAACATCACGTCGAAGTACTGCGTGTAGAGGGACGCGCGCGCCTCCGGGAGCTCGGGCTGCGTGGCCATGAGCAGCGTGAGCATGGTGACGTGCAGCGGCGTCGACGCGAGCTCCGCGAGCGCAGGGCGCTGGAGTTTAATCTGGAAGTCTTCCACCGCGTCGTCGCGCACATCGGCCCGCCACGCGCGCCGCAGCCCCCTGGCGTAGGCCACCGCCCGGAACAGATCGAGCGGCAGCACATCGAGCACACCGAACGCAGGAAACTCCCCGTCGTAGCCCTGCGGCCTCGTCGTGACCACGACGCGATCGTCCACACGACAGCGCGCCACGACCTCGCGGATCGCCGCCACCACGCGCGTGCGTCCGGGCCCCGCGGGCACCTCGTCGAGGCCGTCGAAGAACCACGCGACGCGATGCACCCCGCGCAGCAGCGCTTCGAGCATCGTCGCCGTCAGCTCGCCGTCGAGCGCGCCCGCCGCGCGCAGATCACCCACACACTCCGTCGCGAGGTAGAGCCAGATGCCCTCGTGCGCCGAAAGCTGCGCTTGCGACGCCATCCAGCGCGCCAGGGAGGGCAGCGAGACGCGCACCGGGTATGCCTCGACAGGCACCGCAAGTTTCAACGCGGTCGCCACGCCCTCGATGCCCGCACGCACACGCGCGGCCTGCCCCGGATCGGCCTGGGTGGGCAGCCGTCCCGCGGGCAACCGAGCGCGGAGCACCTGCGCCGCCATGCTCGTCAGCGTGCTCTTGCCTGCGCCCGGTCCTCCCGTGAGCAGCAGCCGGGGTGCGCGCCGAACGCCCATGTCCCGCGGCGCGGGCTCGCCATCATCGTCGTCCTCGGACGTGATGCGCGCGTCGTCGCAGAGAAAGCGCACCACGGGCACGTCGACGAGACAGCGCCCGTCGACATGCCGCGCCTTCAGGTCGACGAACACCTCGGAGAGCAGGATGCGCGTGTCGCCATCGGCGCCTCCCTCGATGAGCTTCGCCTCGGCGTCCGCGAGCATCCGCGCGGAGGCCCAATCGAGAAGTCTCCGGTCGAGGGTCACACCGCCGTCGGGCGCGCTCGGAATGACGTCGGGCTCCACGGAGGAACCCATACACCCGCCTCGTGCGCGCAGGCCAACAGAGAGCGCCGCCCGCCCGCCGCCCCCAGGCTTCCCCACAAAACCGCTCCCCCTGCGTGTGCCGCCTGCGGTACGCCTCCGCGCGATGAACGCCCCCCGCATCCCGATCGCGCTGGGCGCCGTGGCGCGCACGCTGCTGGTGCCGCTCTGGGCCCGCGCCGAGGAGACGCGCCGCGCCGACGGCGTGCTCCGCGATCCCCACGCCGACGCGATCGTGCGCGCCCTCGATTTCGACTTCGCCCTGTTGCGCGAGGCGCAGGCCAGCCAGCTCGGATGCTGCGTGCGCGCGGCCCTCGTCGACGGATGGGTGCGCGACTTTCTCACCGCCCATCCCGCGGGCACGGTCATCGAGCTCGGCGTCGGACTCAACAGCCGCTCCGAGCGCCTCGACAACGGAACCGCCCGCTGGATCGAGCTCGACCTCCCCGACGTGACCGCCCTCCGCGCGCGCTTCTTCGCACCGCACGAACGCCGCACGCTCGTGGCCGCCTCGATCACCGACCGCGCCTCCCTCGACGCGCTGCGCGCCCACGCCGCTGGGCCGTGCATGGTCGTGAGCGAGGGCGTGCTCGTGTACCTCGATGCTCCGTCGGTGCGCGGGGTGTTCGAGGGGCTCCGCGCGGCGCTCCCCGGCGCGTCGTTCGTGTTCGATGCGATGACGCCGCCGGTGCTGCGCTTTCAGGGCGCCCACGACGCCATGCGCCACTTCGAAGCGCGCTTCACCTGGAGCGTCTCCCATCCGCGCGACGTGGAGCGCTTCGCCGACGGCGTGTCCCTCGAACGCACGCACAGCTTCTACGACCTGCTCTACGCGCACCCGCACCGCCTCCCGCGATGGATGCGCGCCGCCGGTCCCGTCGTGTCGCGCGCGTGGCCCGCCGTGCGCGGCTGCTACACGATCAACCTCGCGCGCCTCGGCCCCGCACGCTGACCGCACGCGTCCGGACACGCACTTCGCCCGTCCGGACACACGCCTTGCCCGTCCGGACACGCGCTTCGCCCGTCCGGACACACGCCCTGCCCGTCCGGACACGCACTTCGCCCGTCCGGACACACGCCCTGCCCATCCGGACACGCCCCCTGCCCGTCCGGACATCAACATTCTTTCCCCGGCGCTTGCGCTCGTCGCGCCGACACTGGCACGCGGTCTCCCACGATGCTCGCTGCGCGCCTCCGCCACGCCCTGCCGCTCGTCGCCGCGGTGCTGGCGGGCAACGCGGCGCTCTACGCGTGCCTCTGCGTCGAGCGCGCGTGGCCCCTCGCGGCCGTCGCGCTCGTGCCGTGGATCACCCTCGCCTGCCGTCGCGGCCCCATCGCCCCGTGGATCGCCTTCGCCGCCGTGATGCCCGCCTACGCGCTCATGCACCGCGCGATCGGACGCCACGCTCCCATCAGCCACGCGCTCATCGCCGTGGCCTACGCGTGCGCGCTCGTGCCCTCGGCGTGGATGGTGCGCGCCGCCGCGCGCCGTTCGTGGCCCTCGTTCGCGGTGGGTGTGGGCGCCGTGTGGGCCGCGTCGGAGATCGTGCGCACGCTCGCGGTGGTTCCCCCGTGGCACCGGCTCGCGGTGGCGCTCTACGCGCAGCCGCGGCTCGTGCAGATCGCCGACCTCGCGGGCATGGCGGGCGTGACCTTCGCGCTCGCCGTGTGCAACGCAGCCCTCGCCGCCGCGCTGCTCCGTCGCACAGAACCAGAGATCACCCGCTCGCTCTCTCCGCGCCGTGAGCTCACCGTCGCGCTGGCGCTCTCGCTCGCGGTCTTCGTGTACGGCCACGCGCGCATGGTCGAAGCGCGACGCACCGTGCACGACGGACCGCGCGTGCTGGTCGTCGAGACCGACGTGCTCCCCGACACGCTCGGCGGAACGGTGCCCGAACACGCCCTGCTCACCCAGGCCACGGCGCTCACCGTCGAAGCCCTCGCGGCCCATCCCCGCGTCGACTGGATCCAGTGGCCCGAGGCCACCTCGCCGCGCGCGCTCGACGACGATTTTCACCGCGCACGTCCCGACGATCCCGCGCTCCTCGCGGCGCTCACGCGCGACCCGTCGGAGCCCGTCACCGCCGCCCGCGCCGCCGTGCTCCAGGCCGACGCGCGCGGCGCCCTCACGACGCTCACACGCAGGGTCGACACGTTCGGGGTGCCGCTCCTCGTGGGCGCCGACGCGCTCGTGCCCGCGATGCCACGGTGGGAGCACCGCAACGCGATGTACCTCCTCGCGCCGGGCGCCGCGCAGCCCCTCGCGCGCCACGACAAGGTGCTCACCTTCCCGGTCTACGAGTCGGTGCCGTGGCGCTCGTCGGCGCCCGCGATCGCGTCTCTCTTCGCGCGCATCCGTCCGCCGCACAGCCCGCCGGAGATCACGCCCGCGACGCATCCCGTGGCCTTTCGTGTCGGCCCGTGGACGGTGCACAGCCCCATCTGCTTCGAGACCGAGACCCCGGAGTACACCCGCGACTGGCTCCCCGAATCGCACCGCGGACGGCTCGTGTGGAGCCACGGCGCCAACGACTGGTGGGGCGAGCGCAGCGACGATGTGCTCCACGCGTTTCGCTTCGAGGTGTTTCGCGCCATCGAAGGACGCGTGGGCATCGCGCGCTCGGCCAACGCGGGCTTCGCGGGCTTCGTGTCACCCACGGGCGAACTCCACGACGTCGTGGGCGGAGACCGCGCCGCCCGCATGCCCGCACCGGGACGCCCGGAACGCGACGCGCTCCGTCGTGCGCACGCGCTCCTCGCCGAACGGGAGTCGGTCGAAGATGCGCTCTCTCGTGTCGAGACCGAGCGTGAACGCCTCGCGCTCGAAGCCCGCGACGAACGGCTCCGAAGTGCGATCCTGGCGGCGCAGCGCGAGGCCACGGCCGTGGCCCGCGGCGTGGCGGTGAAGGGCGCGCGCGTGGCCGCCGTGCGCATCGACACGCGGCGTCCGTGGTACCCGCGCGTGGGGCGGTGGATCGAGCACGCGCTGGTGCTCCTCTGGGTGCTCGGCGCGGCGGGCGCGGTGCGCGCAAGGGCGTGGCGCTGAGCGACGCGGGGGAGCACCCTCGCGGCCATGTCGTCCGTTCCCCCGCAGGGTCGTCGTGAGGTGCTTCAGCTCGTGGTGTCCGCGGGCGTCGCGGCCTGCGCGCCGACCCGTCACCCCGCGCGCCGTCAGGAGCCCACGATGCAACGCCCCGTCACCGCCGTCGCCGACGCCCTCCGCGACGCCCGCGTCGACTTTCTCATCGCCCGTCTGCACCCCTCGATGTTCGGCCCCGGCGGCCTCGATCCCTTTCTCGCGGGCGACGAGTTCGCGATGAGCCGCCCGACCTTTCCGCCGCATCCGCACGCGGGATTCTCCGCGGTGACGTGGGCCTTCGAAGACGGCGACGGGGCGTTCACCAACCGCGACACGTTCTCACCAGGTCCGGTGCAGATCGGCCCCGGCGCGCTCCACTGGACGGCCTCGGGCGGCGGCATGGTGCACGAAGAGATCCCCACGGTGCCGGGACGCGCGCTGCACGGGCTCCAGCTCTTCGTCGACCAGCCGCGCGCGCAGAAGCAGTCGGCGCCCTACGCGCTGCACACCGACGCGCGCGACGTCCGCGTGGTGACCCACGAGGGCGCGCGTGTGCGGGTGATGGCGGGCGCGCACCACGACGCGCGGGTGACGCTCGCGACGCCCTCGCCGGTGACCCTGCTCGACGTGCAGCTCACGCGCGGCGCGACGGTTCCGCACCGCACCGACCCCGCCGACAACGTGCTCGTGTGGGTGCGCCGCGGCGCCGCGAAGGTCAACGGAACCACCGTGCGCACGCACCAGGTCGCGCGCCTCGCGCCCACGACCGCGGGCGGAGACCTCGCCATCGAGGGCCTCGACGACCGCAACGAGGTGACGCTGCTCCAGGGCCGTCCGCTCGGGCAGCCCGTGTACATGCACGGCCCCTTCGTGGGCACCTCGCCCGACGAGATCCGCGGGTACATCGACCGCTACCAGCGCGGCGCGATGGGCGAGCTCACGCCGTCGGCGGTGTTCCAACGGCGCGGGTGAGCGCTACTCGACGGCGACCTGCACGCGGTTGGGCAGGTTCGCGAGCGTGCCCCATCCCCCGGCGACCGCGATGCGTCCGCGCACGCGGGCCATGGCGACGGCGTCGTCGTCGAGCCAGTCGGGCACGCCATCGCTGTCGGCGTCGGGATCCTCGGAGCTGGCGGCGTTGGGGTCGGTGCCGTTCGCCGATTCGAACGCGTCGGGCTCGCCGTCGCGGTCGCTGTCGACGTCGGGATGCCCGCGGTCGTTGATCGCGGTGCCGTAGAAGAACTCGCGGCGGTCTTCGAAGCCGTCGCCGTCGCTGTCGCGCGACGCGGGGTCGGTGCCGAGGCCCGCGCGCTCCTGCCCGTTGCGCAGTCCGTCGCCGTCGTCGTCGGCGTAGATGCGCGCGTCGTCGAGGTCGAGTTCGGCGCCGTCGCTCATGCCGTCGCGGTCGCTGTCGGCCACGCGGGGATTGGTGCCCGTGCCGAAGATCTCGAACGCGTCGGGCACGCCGTCGCCGTCGGTGTCGAAGGCCGCGGGGTCGGTGCCGATGACGCGCTCGGCCTCGTCGCTGAGCCCGTCGCGGTCGCCGTCGGGTCCGCGGCTCCCGCTGCGATTGCCGAGCACCACGAGCACGGGGCGGGTGTTGCCCCGCGTCGAGGGACCGCTCGCATCGCGGGCGCGGTTGCGCACGTACGCCCGCGAGCCGTCGTAGAGGTTCCCCATCTGCGTGCGGGGGATCCACGCGGCGGGCAGATCGCGCAGCGCCGCCACGCGCTCGGCCTCGGGCGCGGGCAGTCCGTTGTCGGGCGAAGGCTCGCTGGAGCACGCCATCGCGAGGCACACGCCGAGGAGCGCCACACGCGAGAGACGACGCGCGCTCACGGGAAGCACGTGCCTGCGGCGGCGGGGTTCGCGTCGGACATCATGCCGGTGCACGTGCCCGCAGCGCAGGGTCGGGTGCGGTCGCAGAGCGGACGGCACGTGAAGGGATCGGAGCCCGTGCGACGCGAGCACGCGAGGCCCGCGGCGCAGTCGGTGTCGCTGCTGCAGGGCATGGACTCGGTGGCCGTTCCGACGGGCTGGCAGGTGGGCGCGCGCAGGGTGACGGTGCCGTCGGCGTTGTAGCCGTTCACGTAGCGGCAGGTGCCCGCGGCGCAGGGCATCGCATCGCCGAGCGTGCATCGCGCGCGGCACACGCCGGCGCCCGGCGTGGGCGCGGTGACGAAGCAGCTCTCGCCGTCGGCGCACTCGCTGCTGCGGGTGCAGGTGCGCACGCACACGCGCGACGAGGCCATCGCCTGGCCGTAGTTCACGCAGCTCGATCCGGCGGCGCAGTTGTCGGCGCCGAGGCGTCCGTCGGTGCGGGTGCACGCGCCGCCAACGGCCGTGGTGCCCGCGGGCACGCACGCGGTGAGGCTGGTGTTGTTCGAAGCCCCGACGCCCACGACGGTGCAGCGCTGGCCGGCGCCGCAGTCCTGCGCGGTCACGTTGCAGCAGAAGCGCGTGGCGCCGGGAAAGCTCGGCGCGGCGGCGACGGCATCGCAGGTCACGGCCCCGCCCGCGGCCTCGCAGCGCACGGCGGTGGAGCCATCGCCGTTGCGATCCACCGTGCACGTGAGGGGCACGCCCATGGTGCTGGTGGTGAACGTGAGGCGTCCGCCGACGACGGTGCCCGTGACCACGGCGCCTTCGAGGTTGATCTGCGCGGAGCATCCCGTCTGCGCGATGCACACCGCGGGAAAGGGCACCACGCCGGGCAACGAGCACGTGCCCGTGACGGTGTATCCGCCGGTGAAATCGACGCACGCGCCGGCATCGCCCGCAGGCGTCGTGTCGCTCGCAGGCGCGGTGTCGGTGACCGCAGGCGCATCGGTGACGGCGGGCGTGTCGGTGACGACGGCAGCGTCGGGCGACGGGGTCGACGACGACGACGAGCACGCGGCGACGAGCGCGACGACGAGACATCGGAGCGAGACGTGAAGGCGGTGGAGATTGCGCATCGTGGGCGTCCGGGGTCTGCGCAGGGAGGGGGCGAGCGCGAGGCGCGTGCGTGGGCTGCGAAGACCGACGGCGAAGCTATGTGTGCGGGGCGCGTGGCGCACACGACGCAAAAGAAACTTGAGCTCACGCGCGACGACGACGCACACCCACGAGCGCGAGGGCGAGCGCGAGGCCCACGGCGTATCCGAGGCCGTGCGGAACGAGGCCCGGCGAGGGCCTTCCACGAAGCCACGGCGCGAGGTCGAAGACCCACGCGTACGCGAGGGACGCGAGGGCGACGCACGCGCGCATCCACCGCGCGTCGGGGCGCGCGCACGCGAGCGCGAAGACCATCGCCGCGAACGACGTGACGAGGCCCGAGGCGCCGTAGAGGTCGCGTCCATCGAGGCACACGAAGAGCGCGCCCACGAGCACACATGCGACGAGCGTCGTGGCGAGCAAGCCCCACGCGCCGACGTGGCGCTCGCACGCGGCGCCGAAGAGGGCGAGGCCCGGGAGGTTCATCGCGAGGTGCCATCCGTCGCCGTGCACGAAGGCCCAGGTGACGAGCTGCCAGGGCGCGGGGCCGTCGCCGAGGAGCACGAAGCGCGCGGGGAGTTCGTCGGGTCCGAGGCCCGTGGAGACGCGGGTGTGCGTGTCGACGTACCAGGCCGCGACCATGAGCGCGACGAGGGCCGCGGTGGCGTAGGGGCGATGGCGCCGGGGCGACGGAGCTGCGGGGTCGTGAAGCATCGGGTGCAGGGCGTCGCGCGAAGAGACGCGCTGCGCGAAGGGCGCGCGAGCGGCGCAAAAGAAACTTGAGCGGCGGTGATGGGCGAAACGGCAACGGCCCTCGCGGCGCGCAGCGGGCGCAACCGGAGGGCCGTCACGCGGACGCGTTCAGCGCGTCGAGGCGCTCAGGGGAGCGAGGTGGGGCAGAGGTCGGGGTTGTACCCGAGCGTGGTGGGCACGGCGACGGGCATGGTGTCGTCGTCGATCGAGAGGAGGAAGGCCACGAGCTGACGCACCTCGGTGGCGCGATCACCGCTCACGAGGAAGTTCGTCGAGAGCGAGCGCGCGTGGGTCTCGAACGCGGCGCCGAAGAGTTCTTCGAGCGTGCGCGCGTTGCCCGCGTGGAAGTACGGCGCGCCCGTGGTCATGCCGACGAGCGACGGGGGGTTGAAGCCCGTGGCGCCCTGCGCGGCGGTGGTCATGTCGGCGCGGGCCTCACGCACGCGAACGCCCGTGGGGGTCACGCCGTTCTGCGCGGCGTCGAGCGTGGCGGGGAAGGTTCCCACCGCACGGAGCACGCAGTTGATCTGGTCGTTGGCAGCGGCCGTGGTGAGGTCGCTGAAGCGCAGCGTGGCCGTGCGACCGGCGCCCGCCGACGGGGGGTTGAGCGCCGCGGGAAAGGCCGTGGGCGCGATGAACATCGTCGTGCGGAGCGTGCCCATCGCCGCGTTGCGCGCCTCGTTGGGGGCGTAGAAGCGACGCGAGATCGTCCAGCCGGTGCCGCCGTGGCAGCCCGCGCAGTTGTTGTTCACGAAGATCATGCGGCCGGCGGTGACATCGGCGGCGTTGAGCGAGGTGAGGCCCCGCGGCGGACGGATGGCCTTCACGTACTCGTCAACCTCGTTCCAGTCGTTGAGCACGGAGCGCGTGGCGTTGGTGCCATCGGGCATGAGCGAGCGCACGGAGCCCGTGAGCCCCGACTGCGGCGTCGCCGTGGCCACCTGCGGCGCGGTGGGCGTGGTGCCGTCGAAGATGATGCGATCCGACGCGCCCACCACGGGCGGGGTCGCGCCGTCGTTGGGACGGTGCACCACGGCGCCCACGCCACCCGAGTTGCCGCGGGTGTTGTTCTCGAAGTCGTGGGTCTCGTCGAAGATGGCGGTCCAGTTGAAGAAGCGCTGGTTGCCCGCGGGGTCGAAGCTGCCGTCGAGCGAGGTCGTCTGGCGCGGACCGCGCGCGAAGAACCAGGTCACGTTGTCGGTGAGCCCGTCGGGGTGGCAGCTCTCACACGAGTTCCACGCCTGACCACGGAGCGACCAGCGTCCGAGGCCCGTGACGAAGAAGCGCTGACCGTTGTTGCGCGCGGTCTCGGCCCCCGCAGCGGGCGCATCGGCCGAGGCTACGGCGGCCACTGCGCTCTGCGTCGAGAGCTGCACCGTCGAGACGTTGCGCGTGTTGCTGTTGACCACGAAGAGGTGCGACCGCGCGCTGTTCACCGCGAGGCCCACGGGGAGCCGTCCCGCGGGCACCGTGCCCGTCGGCGCGAGGTTGATGAACGGGGCCATCGTCGAGCCCACCTCCTGCACCGTGCCGTCGTCGCGGAAGAGCAGCCGGAAGGTCGCGTCGGCGCCGTAGGCCGTGATGTACGCGATGCGGCTCGTGGGCACGAAGAGGATGTCGCTCGGCAGCAGCGGCATGCGACGCGTCGGGTCGTCGGGCGTGCTCGCGGTGTCGTAGAGGTTCTGCCACGCGCGGGTGAGGGTCACGCGCTCGGACTCGGCCTCGGCGTTCGTCGCGGTGTTCACCACGTAGAGCGTCGGGTGGATCTGGGTCTTGAAGTTGTTGTTCGACCCGCCCATCGCCGCGGCCACGGGCCCGGTGGGTCCGCGCGGCGACTCGCACATGCCCGTGACGTAGAGCCGCCCGCTGTTGAGGGCCACGCCCGTGAGCTGGTTGGGGAAGCACCCGGTCACGTTGCCCGTCGTCGCGCTCGTGCTGCCCACGGTGTCGCGGAAGCCCGTGTCGGCGGTGGGTCCGAGGGTGATGAGCGATCCCACGGCGCCGGTGCCCGCGTTGAAGCGGTACACCACGCCCTGACGGCCCACGTCGAACGCGCTGTCGTCGGTGGGCACACCCGTGGTGCGCGCCTGCGAGAAGAACTCGGTGACGTACACGGTCTCGTCGGCGTCGTTGCTGTCGCCGTTGTTGGTCACCACGAGCGAGCGCGGGTGCGCGAGGCCCGGACGCGCCGCGGCCGTGCCCAGCAGCCCGCTCGACGCGAGGGCGGCGTTGAGATCCACGGTGCGCGCGACGGACCACGCCGTGGTGTCGATCTCGCTGACCGTTCCCTCGGCCCAGTTCGAGACGTAGAGCTTGCGGCCCGTGGGCGAGATGGCGAGGCCCGTGGGCTCGGAGCCGACGCGCACGCGCATCGTGTCGAGGGTGGGCGTTCCGCGGAGGTTGGTGACCCGCACCACCTGCTGGCTGCGGCGCAGGGCCACGTAGGCCGTGCTGTTGTCGTTGGAGAGCACCACCTGCCAGGGCTCCGCGTCGGCCACCGCGAGGAGCGCCGTGCGCGTGAGCGTGGGCGTGCCCGAGGCCGCAGAGACCGAGAACACCGCGATGCTGTTCGCCGTGCGGTTCACCGCCACGATCACCGAGTCGTCGCTCGAAATCGCGATGGCCGAGCCGTTGGTCAGCGTCGTGCGCGGCGCCGGCGGCGGCGCATCGGGCGCCACATCGGGGCTCACATCGGGCGCCACATCGGGCGTCACATCGGGGCTCACATCGAGGGCCACATCGACGGCCGCATCGGGGGGCGGCGCGTTGTCGACGGGCACGTCGGCGGGAGGATTGTCCGCGGGCACATCGACGGGCGCGTTGTCGACGGGCGCGTCGGTGATGTCGCTCACGGGCGTGTCGGTCGCCGCGTCGGCCGGGGTGGGCGTCGGGTCGCTGGAGCAGCCGATGCCGACGGCGCCCGCGAGAAGCAGGGAGAAGGTGAGGTTCGATCGCATCGTGGAGCTTTTCCTCCGTCAGGCCGTGAAGCCCCATCGCAGACGCCCCCATGGAGGGGTCTACGCGGAGCTGAAGAGGTCACGACGGGGCCGTCCCCGGTGCGCGCGCACACGCTCCGTCGGCCCCGAAGTCACAGAACAACGCGGGCCTACGATGAGCCACCCCTGCGGCATCTCCCCCACAGAAAGGACCGATGGTCCCCATAGGATTTCCCCATTGACCGACATCCGATCCATCGGACAGCCCCCTGACGCGGAGCGCGTGGACCGAGATTCCGTTGCGCAGGAGTCGTGTTCGGGCCGCGCTCCGACGCACACTCGCGCGATGCTTCGCCCTCTGTTCCTCGCCGCGGTGGCGTTCCTCGCGGCCTGCGCTGCGTCGCCGCCCCCGCGCACGCGCACCGCCCGTCGTCGCCCGCGCGCGGCCAGCACCGCGGCCGCCACGACTCCGACGCCCTCACGCAGCACCGCCCCCACGAGCTTCTACACCCCTGCGCCGCCTGCGTCCGCGGGGTCTCCGTCGGCGTCCACGACGTCGCGTCTCACCGTCGCCCTCGAAGGCGCCGAGCGCTGCGCCTCGCTGCACCAGCACAACGCCGCGATGCTCGAACGCGCGGCCTCACACGGCCCCTGCGCGGGTGCGGGACTCACCGCGCTCCGCGAAGCCTGGGACCAGTGCGTCACCGCCCCCGGTGGAACGTGGGCCACGGAGATCACCGACCTGCGCGTCGACGGCGACCGCGACGAGCTCTGCGCCGTGGAGTTGCGCTGGCGCCTCGCGTTCTTTCGCACCCGTGACGGCGCGGTCGAGACCGACGACGCGGGCCGCGTGGAGCGCACCGCGCGGGTCGTGAGCGGCGGCGACGAGGTGCAGACCCGCACGACGCTCACCCTCACCGCGAGCGACCTCGACAACGACCGCATCCCCGAGGCGGCGGTGGTGGCGCAGAGCGAAGACCGGGGCACGGGCCGCGCGCAGCAGAGCGTGGAGGTGTACACGGCCGCGGGCGGTGCCGTGCGGGTGTTCGAACCCACGCGCGCCATGAACCTCGTGGGCGCCGACGACGTCGACGACGACGGCCGCGTCGACCTCTTCGTCCCATCGCCCTACACCTGGACCGAGGGCACCGAGTGCGGACGCAGCGTGATCCACGAGCCCCTCACGCTGCTCGCCCACGCGCTCCCCGGTGGCGGCTTCTCGACCACCGACGCCGTGGCCGCGCGACACCTCCGCGCGGTGTGTCCCGGCCCCGACGCCGAGCCCGTTCCGCCGCGCGGCGCCAACGACCCCGCGGGTCTCGGCGTGATCTGCCGACGGCTCTGGGGAATGTCTCCCGACGAGGCCCTCGCGCCCCTGCGCTGCGCGCGCTTTCGTCAGGAGCCCTCGATGGCCTGCGAGCACACCACGCGCAGGCTCCCGCCGCTCGAACAGGGCGAGTGCCCCGCGCAGTACGAGACCTGGGCCCACCTCGCGGCGCCCGTGCAGCTCCGTTGATCGGTGACGTGCGCCGTGCGGTTCAGCGCGTGAGCCGATGCGCGAGGGCCGTGAGCGTCGAGGCGATGTCTCCGTCGAGCTTCACCGTCGCGTCGCCGTCACCGCGGGTCACGCCGCGGGTCACGATGGCCACGGGCACGCCGCGCTCCCGCGCGCGCTTCACGAAGCGATAGCCCGAGAACACCGCGAGCGACGAGCCCACCACGAGCAGCGCCTCGGCCTCGTCGAAGAGCGCCCACGCGTCGTCGAGCACGGGCTTCGGAACGTTCTCGCCGAAGAACACCACGTCGGGTTTGAGCACGCCCTCGCAGCGCACGCAGTCGGCCACCACGAAGCGCTCGATGCGACCGTCGTCGACCTCGGCGTCGCCGTCGGGCGCGACCGCGAAGCTCGGCGCGAAATCGGGGTTCAGCGCGCGGAGCCTTGTTTGAAGCGCATCGCGCGATTCGAGGGCGCCGCACGCGAGGCAGCGCACACGCACGAGGGCGCCGTGGAGTTCGACCACCCGACGGCTCCCCGCGGCGGTGTGGAGTCGGTCGACGTTCTGCGTGATGACCCCGCGGAGCGCGCCGTGCGATTCGAGCACCGCGAGGGCGTGGTGCGCGGCGTTGGGGCGGGTGTCGGAAAAGCGCGGCCAGCCGAGCATCGAGCGCGCCCAGTAGCGCTGACGACGCGCAGGATGTTTCACGAACTCCTGGTACTGCACGGGCGGACGCTTGCGCTGCACGCCGTCGGGGCCGCGGTAGTCGGGGATGCCCGAGTCGGTGCTGCACCCCGCGCCCGTGAGCGCCACGAGGCGACGGTGTTGGAGCAGTCGAACGAGGTCTTCGAAGCCGTGGGACACGGCCCGGGACTCTACCCCGCGACGCGATCCCACGCGCCCTGCGGCGCGCCGCGATCGGCGATGGCGTGCTCGCCCGTAGCGCGGAGGGTGATGCCCTCTTCGACCGCGTCCCAGGTGCGAGGATCGAAGAGCACGCCATGGTGACCGACGCCATCGACGTGCACCACGCGAGAGCCGTCGAGGGCCGCGCTGTCACAGCTCACGAGCGCGTCGTGCAGGGCCACCACCGAGGTGAGCTTCGTGTGCCGGAGCTGCGCGCGCGTCGCGTCGAGGGTGCGCAGGAGCTTCGAGTCGGGCGCAAGCTCGCGGGCGAGGCGCATGGGCCAGCCCTTCGCGGCCGACGTTCCGTGATGGGGCGTGCCGAGGGTGACCAGCGCGTCGACGCGGCCGCCGAGCACCTGGGCGTAGTACCGCGCGATGAGCCCGCCGAGCGAGTGCGCCACGATGCACACGGCCCCGTCGGGATGCGCCTGCTGGATGCGCTCCGAGAGTTCCTCGGCGTGCTCGGCCACGCTGCCGAGCGGAGGGTAGTTGTACTGCGCCTGACGCGGCACGAGCCCGCGCGCCACGAGGTGCTCGGCCATCGGGTGGAAGGCCCCGCCCGTGCCGAAATACCCGTGGATGAACATCACGAGATGCTCGCCGTGGCGATGGGCCCGGAGCGTCTGGCTCGTGCGCGGCATGAGCCACCCGTGGCGGGCGACGGCGACGAGCTCCTTCAGGGCGTCGCGGCGACGCTTGAACGGCGGGTTCGTCACAAGACCGTGACGTAGCACGTTCGCGCGGCGCGACGAAATCTCCGACAGCCCTATTTTCAAGGGCGATTGTGCGTATCTAGGGTTGCGCGAGCTGCGTAGCGTCGTTCGCAGCGTCGTCGTCGGGCTCACGGTTGCTGCTCTCGACCCAGCGGTGGAGCGTGCGCGCCGCGGCGCCCGAATCGATGGCCCGCGCGGCGATGGTCGCGGCCTCTTTGAGATCGGCGGTGACCTCGGCCACGACGAGGGCCGCGGCGGCGTTGAGCACCACGGCGTTGCGACGCACCCCAGGCTCGCCGTCGAGAATGGCGCGGGCGATGTCGGCGTTGGTCTTGGGGTCGCCGCCCTTGAGCGCGGCCACGTCGGCGATGGGCTCCAGGCCGAAGTCCGACGGAGAGACCGTGGCCTCGACGAGCACGCCCTGGCGCACGCTCACCACCTGCGTGTCGCCCGCGGGAGAGACCTCATCGATGCCCCCCGCGCCGTGGAGCACCCACGCGCGACGAACCCCCAGTCGTCCGAGCACCTCGGCGATGGGACGGAGGTACCGCGGCGAGTGCACCCCGAGGAGCTGATGCGTCGCGCCCGCGGGGTTCGCGAGCGGGCCGAGAAGGTCGAAGATGGTGCGGAAGCCGAGCTCCTGCCGCACGACGCTCGCGTTCGCGAGGGCCACGTGAAACGCCGGCGCGTAGAGGAACCCGATGCCCACCTCGCGGAGGCACTGCTGCACCACCGAGCGCTCGGCGTCGATGCGCACGCCGAGGGCCTCGGCCACGTCGGCGCTGCCCGTGCGAGAGGTCACCGCGCGGAGGCCGTGCTTGGCCACGGAGACCCCGCACGCGGCCACCACGATGGCCGCCACGGTGCTCACGTTGAACGTGCGGATGGGGCCGCCGCCGGTGCCGCAGGTGTCGAGCACGACGCCGGGCAGGGCCTCGACCCACTCGCAGCGGCGGCGCAGGCAGCGCGCGGCGGCGGTGATCTCGGTCACGGTCTCGCCCTTCATGCGAAGACCCGTCGCGAGCGAGGCGATCTGGGCGGGAGAGGCGGCGCCGGAGAGCACGGCGTCCATCGCATCGGTGGCCTGGGACTCGTCGAGGTCGCGGCCGTCGATGAGTGCGCGGAGCGCGTCCTGGATCATGGCGTCACGGAGCCCGAAGGTAGTGCCGACCCGGGGAGAATTCCCAGCGGCAAGTGGCACCGCGCGTCGGTGGCGACGCGTGCGTTGCGGTGAAGACACGCCCCGCGCCCTTGCGGTACTGTCTCCCGATGTCCGGTGCGCCCTCACGCGTGCCGTGACGGTTTCACCCCAATGCCCGCAGAGCCCGCACCCGCCATGAAGCCCCTTCGCCGCGGAGTCTACGCGTGACCCTTCGCGACTCGCCGCGCGCCGCCTCGCTCCGCGCGATCGCCGTGCTCCGCACGGGCGACTCGGCCATTCTGGGAGGCCTCGCGTCGAACCACTGGGTGGTCGTGAGCGCCCCGGTCGAGAACCTCGAACGCACCGTGATGCGCGAGCGCATCAACGCCCTCGTGGTCGACGTCGAGATCCCCGGCGTGTACGACGCCCTCCAGCGCGTGCGCCGCCTCGGCAACGCGGCCGCGACGCTCCCCGTCGCCCTCGTGGGCCCCGCCGATCAGTCGCAGCCCGCGGGAGATTTTCTCGCGAAGCACGGCCCGGGATTCTTCACCCAGCGCCCCGTGTCTCCGCCCGAGCTCGCCTCGCGGCTCCGCGCGCTCCACGACAGCGAACACGCGCAGCGCCGCGCGAGCATCCCGTCGCCCACGCGCCCCTCGCTCGAACCCTCGGCCCCGTCGCGCACGCTCCCGCTGGGAGTTCGCCGCACGACCCCGGTGCCCGTGCAGGTCGCGTCGGCGCTGCGCTCGCCCACGCTCCCGTCGATTCCCACGGGCGCGCACACGGCCTCGCTCGTGCCGCCCGTGTCGCTCTCCGCGGTGTCGCCCTCGACGCCCCTCGCGCCCGAGAGCCCGCTCGCCCAGGCCGCCTCGCCCGCGCTGCGCACCGGCGCGCTGCCCCCCAACGCCTTCGCGCCCCCGTCGCTCGCGGCGCCCCTCACCTCGGTGCTCCGCAACGCCATCCACGACGCGGGCGGAGACGCCGCGGGCTTCGAGCTCCCCGCCGACACGAACGACGAGATCGACGACCTGGTGCCCCCCGAGCTCCTCGAACCGCTCGACTCGCCCTTCGAATCGCTCGCGGAAGAGACCGCCACCGAGGGCACGCGCTTTCACAACACACCGCCCACCACGTCGCCCGGCGTGCCCGCGCGACGCATCGCGCGCAACGCCACGCCCGCCGCCGCCGTGTCGCCGCTGCCCGTCGACGGAGACCTCCTCCTCGCGGGATCCATCGCGCGCTACGGCGTTCCGTTGCTGTTGAGCGCGGCGTCGCGGGTGCGCGCCACGGGCGTGATCGCGGTGCAGTCGCGGGGCGCTCAGTGGCACATCGCGCTCCACGCGGGGCACGTGCTCGCCGTCCGCGGGTCGCGCGCCGAGGACCACATCGGCCCGCTCCTCGCGCGTCTGGGGTTCCTCCCGCAGGAGGCCGCGCGCTTCGCCGAGGTGCCCCTCGATCTCGGCGTGCGGGGCGCCGCGCTCCTCGCCGCGCGCGGGTACGTGGCCCCCGACGGCGTGGCCTCGATGCTCGCCCGCGCCGCGCAGGAACTCCTCTTCGACCTCTTCTGCCTCGAAGGGCTGGAATGGGAGATCCGCGCGCTCGAAAACTCCGTGGGCATCCCGATGCAGACCCGCGCCCCCGACGCGCTGCTCGTGCAGGGCGCCCGCGCGCGCATCGAGCCCGTGGTGGCCTACGGCGCCCTCGGCGGCGACGGCACCGTGGTGACGCTCCGCGTGGAGCCCTCGGCCATCGCGTCGCTGCCCCTCACCGCGCCCGAGCGCGCAGCGGCCCTCGCGGCGCGCGACGTGAACCTCGCGAGCATCCTCCGCACGCACGGCGAGACGGTGCTCCCCGCGATGCTGGCGCTCCACTGGTTGCAGCTCCTGCGCGTCGAGGGACCTTCGCACGACGGCACCAGCGCCTCGGCCGCCGCGGGCCCCGAGCGCACGCGACTGCGGGCCCTGGTCGAAGCCGCCCGTCGCAAGGATCACCTCGCCGTGCTGGGCGTGAGCCCCTTCGCCACGCGCGCGGCCGTGCAGGTGGCCCTCGACGCGCGACGCACCGAGCTCGATGCGCTCCGCGCGCGCAACCCCTCGGCCGACACGCTCCCCCTCGTGGCCGCGTCGCTCGATGAGCTGTCGCGCATGATCCATGACGCTTCGGCGTGGGAGCGCTACGTTTCGACCCTGCGCGCCTCGTCGCTCCGCGACGAGTAGGGGGTGCCGCGTCGCGGTGCAGCGGCCGCATTGCGCAGGGATTACACCGCGTGTACGGAAAGCTGGTAGACGCCCATGGAGCCCGTGCAGGACCCGAGCATTCCGATTTCCGAGGGCGAGAGCGACGCCCACGACGACGAGGCGCAGTGGGCGCTCACCACGGCGCGCACGCTTCAGGATCGCGGCGACACCGAGAACGCCGTGGTCTGGTACCGCCGCGCCGTCGAGCACCTCATGGACGCGGGCAACGACGAAGCGGCCCTCGAGGTCGCGCGCCTCGCCGCGGCCCTCTCGTCGGCACCGCCGCCGCCCACGCGTTCGAGCGCGCCCTCGCTGGGTTCGGCCACGGGCTCGACGCCGCCGCGCGTGACCACCCAACCGAGCCAGGTGCCCACGAGCTTCGTGGCCCTGCGCGAGTCGCCGCCGCGGCTCATCGAACACGACGACCCCTCGACGAGCGGCGAGGTCAACAGTCGGCTCTCGCTCGAACTCGCCTCGGCGCTGCGCAACGCGGTGAGCTTCCTCCCGCAGCGCGCGGCCGAAGCCGAAGGGCTCGCCGCGAAGCTCGCCACGCTGCCGCTGCTCCGCGAGTCGCCGGGTGAGACCGTGCGGGCCATCGCGCGTCAGGTGTCGGTGGTGCACTTCGAACCCGGCGAGGCGATGCTGCTCCCCGGTCACGCGGGCCACGAGCCGCCGCTCTACGTGATCCTCGAAGGCCGCGGCATCCTCCGCGCGATGGGCGAAGAGGGCCCGGGAACGCCCCTCGGCGTCGGTGATTTTGTGGGCGAGCTCGGCGCGCTCTACGGCGGCCCCGGCGTGATGACCGCGACGGCGCGCGCGCCCATCACCGCGGCGGCCCTTCCCCGCTCGCTCGTGAGCTGGCTGGCCCGCGAGGTTCCCACCGTGCGCATGGCCCTCGAAGACGCCGCGTGGGAGCGGGCCTTCGCCTCCATCGGCCGCGCATCGCCGCTGCTCCGTCGACTCTCGCCCGACCAGCGCGGCGTGGCCTACGCGCGCTTCGAACCCGTGATGCTTCACGCGGGCGACCTGATGCTCGGCGAGGGCGCGCCCCCGCTCGCGTTCTGGATCGTCGCCGCGGGCGAGGTCGAGGTCTACGGCGGCGCGCTCAACGGCCGTCAGCCCGTGCGGGCCCGCGCGGGTGATTGTGTGGGCCTGCGGAGCATTCTCGAAGGCGAGCCCGCGGGTGTGACGGCCCGCACGCTGGGCACCGTGCTCGCGGCGAAGGTGGGTCTCGCGTCGTTCCGCGCGCTGGTCGAGAAGCACCCCTCGCTCGGCGAGGCCCTCGACGACATCGGCATTCCGGGCCGCGGAATCGTCTGCTGAAGGTCACCCGTGCGGGTCGCGCGTGGTGTCGTGAAACACGCGGTAGTCGATGATCCTGCGCCCGTCGTCGGTGCGGCCCAGCACGTCGACGAAGCGCTCGTCCCAGCGCAGGTCGTCGGGGCCGTAGACGTGGCGCGCGTGCACGGTCTGGGCGCTCACCTCGTCGATGCCCACGAGCGCCACGATGAGCAGCGCATCGCTCGCCGCCATGCTCTCGTAGGTCGCGTCGTGGAGCGGGCTCGCGCGGGTGATCGGATGCACGGCCGTCCATGACAGCGCGAAGGCCGCGTTGCGGTCGCGCGAGAGCGTGAGGTCGTGAAAGCGCCGCACGCGCTCGCCCTCGGCGGTCACCTCGTTGCGGGTGAGCACCACGCGCACGCTGGCCTCGACGATCTGGTCTCCGCGCTCGTTGGCCATGCGGAACATCAGCGAGCGCTGCCCGTCGCGCGTCGTGACGATCGCCACGCGGCTGAACAGCACCCGCGCCGTGGGCCGCGCGAACTTCGCGAACATGAGCCCCGTGGCCATCGCGGTGCCCACGATGCCGCAGAGCGCTTCGAAGGCCACCATCGCGTTGGCGTAGGTCGTCCGCGGAACGAGCTTGCCGTACCCGATGGTCGCCATGGTCTGCACGCTGAAGAAGAACGCGTCGTGAAACGAGCCGGGCTCCGCGTTCTCGATGCAGTCGCCGCCCGCGAGGTAGGCCAACGCGAAGAGGGTGTTGAGCGTGAGGTACGCGCCCGCGATGAACGCGAGCATGCGCCCCCAGCTCATCTTCATGAGCGAGTGGTAGAGGTCGCGCAGCGGCGCGGGACGGAGCCCCACGCGCACGGCGTCGTTGAAGGTCACCGGACGCGTCGTACGAACCGGACGCGGCGGCGGCGCAGACGGCTCCGACGACACGGTGTGATCCCCGGTGCTCAGCCGCCCGCGAGCGCGCGTTCGAGGTCCGGCGCCGAGAAGCCCACCATCACCCGACCGCGCACGTCGATGATCGGAATGGACCCCGTGGGCACATTCGCGCGACGGGCCTTGTCCATCATCTCGGCGTGGGCCGCGGGGTCCTGCTCGATGTCCTTCTCGACGAAGGCCACGTGGTGCTCACGGAGCCAGGCCGCCGCGTCGTGGCACGCGTGGCACCACGAGGCGCCGTAGATGATCACCCCCGCCCCCTGCGGCTGCCCGTGCGGATCGCCCCCTGCGTGCGCCTGCGCGCCGGGCTCTGCGTTCGGCGGCGCGCCCTGCGGCCCCTGCGCGCCCGCCATGGCCATGAGCTGCTGCGAGAGTTCCTCCGAGCGCACGGCCCGCGCAGGAAAGACCCCGCGCGCATCGGGCGTGCGCAGGTCCGCGAGGTACACCCACCCCGCGGCGCGCAGCTCGGGACGCGTCGGATCCACCCGCACCATCGCCCGACGATCGGGCGGAATGTTGTCCACCATGGTCGCCGAGTGCGCCGCGCCGCGCTCATCGAACCAGAACCACAGCACCTCCGTCGACGTGGCCCGCACCTCGAAGGGCACCGCCGGCGCAGGCTCTCCGCCGCGCGCCGTCTCGGGCGTCACCTGCGGCGCGCGCGCGCCCTCGTTCGCGGGCTTGCACGCCCCCGCCGCGAGCGACACCGCCACCACCAGCAACGCGACTCGTTCACGCATCGGCACCCTCCGAAAGACGCATCCACTCGTCGGTCCATCCGTCGACCTGGCGCGCGAGCGTCTGCTCGGCCTCGGCCATCTCGGCGACCTTCTCCCAATCATCACCCGGGCCCGTCGCGAGCGCCGCGCGCATCGCCTGGAGCCTCGCTTCACCATCGGCCACGAGCCGTTCGAGCTCGCCCACACGCTTCTGCCGACGCTCGGCCTCGCGCTGCCTCCGCTTGCGCTCCTCGTGGGACTCGCGCGAAGGAGCGGTGACATTCTCCGTCACACCCGAAGATCCGCCGCGAGGGCTCGTCGGCGGGGCCACATCGCGTCGGTCGGCGCGCACGTCGGCGCCGTCGTGAAGGTCACGCCGCGCGTGGTAGTCGGCGTAGCCGCCGGGATGGTGCGTGGCGCGGCCGTCTTCGAGGTGGAGCACGCGGGTCGACACGCGGTCGAGAAAGTACCGATCGTGCGAGACCACCACGAGCGTGCCTTCGAAGTGCCGCAGGGCCTCTTCGAGAATCTCGCACGCGGGAATGTCGAGGTGGTTCGTGGGCTCGTCGAGGAGCAGCAGGTTGCGCGGCACGAGGAGCAACCGCGCGAGCGCGAGGCGCGTGCGCTCTCCGCCCGAAAGTGACGCCACCTTGCGAAACGGATCGTCGCCGTAGAACCGGAACCGCGCGAGGTACTGCCTCGCCGCGTCGGAGACCATGTCGGGTCGCACGGAGCGCACGGCGTCGACGCAGCTCCACGCGGGGTCGAGCGATTCGAGGTGCTGGTCGAAGTAGCCCGCGTCGAGGTTGGTGCCCCGGCGCACCTCGCCGCCATCATCGCGGCCCGCGTCGCCGCTCATGCCCGCGAGCATCTTGAGAAGGGTGCTCTTGCCCGTGCCGTTGGGACCCACGATCGCAAGCCGATCCAACCGACGGAGCTTCAGGTCGATTCCCGCGAAGAGCCGTCGCCCGCCGCGGGTGGCCGTGAGCCCGCTGGCCTCGATCACCACGTCGCCCGAGCGCCGGGGCGTGGCGAAGCGCATCCCCACCTTCGCCGCGTCGGACCACACGTCCTCGGGGAGTTCGAGCCGCGCGACCTTCTCCAGCATCCGCCGCCGCGACTTCGCCTGGTTGGTCTTCTGCCCCGCGAGGTTGCGACGAATGAACTCCTCGGTCTTCGCGATCTCCGCGCGCTGCATCTCGACCTCGCGCCGCTCGCGCGTGAGGGTCTCCTCGCGCAGCGTGAGGTACTGCGAGTACGGCGCGGGATAGAGCCTGAACCGCAGCAGCCCGAGCTCGCCCGTCATCGGACACGTCGCGTCGAGAAACGCGCGGTCGTGCGACACCACCACCACCGCGCCCGCGAACTGCCGAAGAAAGCCTTCGAGCCACTCGGTGCTCTCGATGTCGAGGTGGTTCGTGGGCTCGTCGAGCAGGAGCACGTCGGGCTTCGACACCAGCACCGCCGCGAGCTGCAACCGTCCGCGTTCGCCGCCCGACAGCGACGCCACGGAACGCTCCAGATCACGGTCCGAGAAGCCCACGCGATGGGCCACCGTCGAGACCTCGCGCTCGATCGCGTCGGCGCCCGTGTGGTGATGGCGATCCTGCGCGCGGGCGAGGCGTTCGAGGCTCTCGGGGGTTCCGTCGGCGGCGGCGTGTTCGGCCGCAGTGAGCGCCTCGCGGGCCGCGCGGGCCTCGGCGAAGGGAGCCAGCAGCACATCGAGCACACGCCCCGCCGCGTCGGGCTCATGGGACTGCCGGAGGTACCCCACGCGCGTGCCCTTCGGCATCAGCACACGCCCCTCGTCGGGCGCCACCTCGCCCGCCACGATGCGCAGCAGCGTGCTCTTGCCCTGACCGTTGGGCGCCACGAGCGCGAGCCGCTCGCCCGCGCCGAGCGAGAACGAGACGTCTTCGAACAACACCTCGGCGCCGTAGCCGAAGCTCACGTGATCGACCTGGAGCAGCGTCATGGGAATCGAGCGGGGGGCGCGCTGTTGTGCCCTCCGCGAGCGCGCGGTGTCAACGCGCCGGGTCGACCGTCCAGCGCCCCACGTCGCGGCCCACCACGTTGCGCACGCGCAGGGGCTCCCACCCCTCGGGCGTCGCCCACGCGCCCGGCGCCGCCTCGCCGAGGGCCCACGCCACGAGCGCAGGGAGCGCCTCCATCGAGCCCGAGTGCACCTTCACCGCGATGGCCAGGTCGCGCGCCGGCAGGGCCATGCAGAACAGCCCCATCGCGCCGACCTTCACGGCCATGGGCTCCCGCGCGGCGCGCACCACGTCGAGGTCGAGGCGCCCCGTGCCCGAGGTGAGCTCGGGATGCGCCGCCATCGCGAGCCCCACCCGTCCGAGACGGTGCGTGAGCGCATCGATGGTGACGTTGTCTGTCACATCGCGCATGGCCCGCGCGACCTGCCACCAGCCCCGCGCGACGGCCTCCAGCGGCTGCACGAAGGTGGGCACGCCGCAGCCGTCGATGGCGTGCGTGGGGGTGTGCTCCATCCACGCGGCGAGGCGCGCGGCGATGCGCTGCTGGAGCGGGTGCTCGAAGGGTCGGTAGTCGTCGCTCCACCCGTTGGCGAGGGCCGCGGCGAGCATGAACGCGTGCTTGCCCGAGCAGTTGTTGTGCACGTCGCTGAACGATCCGCCCGCGCGCAGAATGGCCTCGGCGCTGGGCCCGTGCGCGGGAGGATGCGTGCCACAACGGAGCCCCGACTCCGGCGCCCCGAAGCGCGCGAGGATGCGCCGCACGACCGCGAGGTGATGGGGCTCCGCGCTGTGCGAGGCGGCGCCCACGGCGAGCTCCTCCACGGTGACCGCGGGGTCTCCGAGGGCTTCGAGCGAGCACGCGAGCTGAAAGGGCTTCGACGCCGAGCGGAAGGTCGTCTCGCGCCCGTCGCCCACGCGCCACACCGCGCGTCCGCCCTCGACGGCCACGGCAGAGACCGCGTGCTCACACTCGACGCACGCGCCGCGAAGCTGCACCACCGCGACCATCAGCGACCCTTGGGCTTGAAGCGCTGACCGGCCTTCTGGAAGCGACTCTTGGGGTCGGCCTTCTTCTCGGCCTTCTTCTCGGGCTTCTTGCCCGCGACACCGGGGAGCACGGCCTGGTTGATCGCCGCCTGCGCGCCGCCCGCAGCGCCGCCACCGCCGCCGCCTTCGAGCACGCGCACACGATCGCGGAGCATCGCGGCCCGTTCGAAGTCGAGGTTCTCGGCGGCCTCGACCATCTCCTCGCGGAGCTGCTCGATGAGGGCGCGCTTCTCGTCGTCGGTGGCGGGCGCGCGGTCGGCGGCGGCCTCGCCCTTCTTGCGCGGCGAGACGGTGACGTAGTCGGTGTTGCCCGCGGCGGGGTTGAGGTCGGTGATCGCGCGCTTCACCGAGGCCGGGGTGATGTTGTGCACGCGGTTGTATTCGGCCTGGATGGTGCGGCGACGGTTGGTCTCGTCGATCGCGTTCTGCATCGCCGTGGTGATCGTGTCGGCGTACATGATCACCTTGCCCTCGACGTTGCGCGCGGCGCGTCCGATCGTCTGGATCAGCGAGCGCGGCGAGCGGAGGAAGCCCTCCTTGTCGGCGTCGAGAATGGCCACGAGCGCGACCTCGGGGAGGTCGAGCCCCTCGCGCAGGAGGTTGATGCCCACGAGCACGTCGAACTCGCCGCGGCGCAGGTCTTTCAAGATCTCCACGCGCTCGAGGGTGTCGATGTCCGAGTGGAGGTAGCGCACCTTCACCCCGAGCTCCGTGTAGTACTCGGTGAGGTCTTCGGCCATGCGCTTCGTGAGGGTGGTCACGAGCACGCGCTGATCCTTCTCGACGCGGGTGCGAATCTCGCCAAGGAGGTCGTCGACCTGCGAGCCCACCGGGCGGATGAGGATCTCGGGATCGATGAGCCCCGTCGGTCGAATGATCTGCTCGACGAACTCGCCGCCCGACTTCGCGAGCTCGTAGTCACCCGGCGTCGCCGAGACGTGGATCACCTGGCCCACGCGCGCTTCGAACTCGTCGAACTTGAGCGGGCGGTTGTCGAGCGCGCTCGGCAGACGGAACCCGAACTCGACGAGGGTCTCCTTGCGGGCGCGGTCGCCGCGGTACATCGCGCCCACCTGCGGCACCGTCTGGTGGCTCTCGTCGATGATGGTGATGAAGTCTTTGGGAAAGTAGTCGATGAGCGTGGGCGGCGCCTCGCCGGGACCGCGCCCCGAGAGGTGCCGCGAGTAGTTCTCGATGCCGTGGCAGAAGCCCACCTGTTCGAGCATCTCGAGGTCGTAGAGCGTGCGCTGCGCGAGGCGCTCCTTCTCGATGAACTTGCCGAGCGCTTCGAGCTCCTTGAGCCGCACGCGGAGCTCGTCGCGCACCGTGTTGATCGCCCGCGCCAGGAGCTGCTTCGGGGTCACGTAGTGCGAGTTCGGATACACCGTGACGGCCTTGAGCTTGCGCAGCACCTTGCCGCGCAGCGGGTCGATCTCGGCGATGTCGTCGATCGTGTCGCCGAAGTACGCGATGCGCAGCGCGACGGCCTCTTCGTACGCGGGAAAGATCTCGACGATGTCGCCCCGCACGCGGAACGCGCCGCGGTGAAAGTCCGCGTCGTTGCGCTCGTACTGCATCTCCACGAGGCGCCGCAGGAGGTGGTCGCGGGGGTAGTCCTCGTTCACGCCGAGGTCGGCCACCATGCCCATGTACGACTCGCGATCGCCGATGCCGTAGATGCACGACACCGAGGCCACGATGATCACGTCGCGCCGCGAGAGCAGCGACCGCGTGGCCGAGTGGCGCATGCGGTCGATGGCCTCGTTGATGAGCGCATCCTTCTCGATGAAGGTGTCGCTCGCGGGGATGTACGCCTCGGGCTGGTAGTAGTCGTAGTACGAGACGAAGTACTCGACGGCGTTGTGGGGAAACAGCTCGCGCATCTCCGAGTACAGCTGCGCGGCGAGGGTCTTGTTCGGCGCGAGGATCAGCGCCGGACGGTTCATCGTCGCGATGACCTTCGCGGCGGTGAAGGTCTTGCCCGAGCCCGTGACGCCGAGGAGCACCTGGTGGTTCTTGCCCTCGCGGAGCCCTCGCACGAGCGCCTCGATGGCACGCGGCTGATCTCCACGGGGCGCAAATTCGCTGACGAGCTCGAAGGCCTGCGACATGGGACCGTCACCCCTCGCGCGGATCGCAGGGCGGGTCAAGGGCGCTGCGCGCGCGCCTCTCCGCCGGAGCCGAGCTTGAAAACGAGCCACGGCGACGCCCTTCACGCGCGATCGTGCCCCCCATCGGTCGCCGACGTGCGGCGCTGCGGGCACCCTTCGGAAGTCACGCCTGCATCGGCACGCTGGACAGGCTTGATTCAATTTCTGCCACCCGGCGCACCTCGGTTTTTCTGCCACGCCACTCTGTGGCATCGGGACCACCCACATGCCCTACACCCTCGACCGCCCCCCACCGAGCTACCACACCGAGTTCGTCATCCTCGGCCTCCCGGGATGTCTCCCCTCGGGTCTCATCGGCCTCGTCGACCTGCTGAACCTCGTCGACCGCGCCGTGATGCACACGGGCCCGTCGAGCCTCGCGCCGCCGCGGGTTCGCGTGCGCGTGGCAGGAATCACCCGCGATCCCTTTCTCGACGGCCGCGGCGTGCCCCACCGCCCCGACGTCGCATTCTCCGAGATCGAGCACGCCCACGCGGTGCTCATCCCGGGGTTTCTCACCGACGTGAACGCGCTCGACGCGACGGCGGGTCCGTGGGCCCAGGCGCACCGCTGGGTGCGCGATCTCCACGCCTCAGGCACGTGGGTGCTCGGGTCGTGCGCGGGCGTCTTCGCCATCGGTCTCGCGGGGCTCCTCGACGGGCGCCGGTGCACCACGACCTGGTGGCTCCACGACGCGCTCAAGCAGCGCTTTCCCCACGGAGATTGGGCCTACGGCGCGGGGCTCACCGAAGACACCCGCGTGGTGACCGCGGGCGGTCCCATGTCGTGGGTCGACATCGGCCTCGCGGCGGTGCACGGGCTCTGCGGCCCCGAGGTGGCGCGCGCGCTCCGTGACTTCGCCGTGCTCGGCGCGGTGGCCCAGCGCGACGCCCTCGTGGCCCCGGCCCCCATGGCGCAAGACGAAGACCTCATCCGCCGCGCGACCCGTGTGGTGCGCGTGGCCCGCAACGCGCCGTTGAGCACCACCGAGCTGGCCCGCGCGCTGGGCCTCTCGCTCCGCACGCTGCACCGTCGCTTCGCCGAGAGCACGGGCGAGACGCCGCTGGAGTTCATCCGTCGCGTGCGCATCGAGACCGCGCGCGCCCTGCTCGACACGCCCACGCTCCCCGTGAAGGCCATCGCGCAGGAGACGGGCTGGAACGACGAGGGAAGCTTCCGCCGCGCGTTCCGCATGGTCACGGGACAGACCCCGACGGACTACCGCCGCAGCGCCGCCGCGCGCCGCGAGCTCGCCGCACGCGCCACGCGCTGATCCGCAACGGGTCGCGCTGGCGTTCACCCCGGAATCGCGCTACCCGTCGCCCCCCTTCGATGCCCCCCCCCGACGACCGTTCCTCCGCGCACCGTCCGCTGCTCCAGCGCAAGCACGCGAAGCGCGCGCTGGTGAACGTGGGCGGTGCCGTCGAGACCGCGGGCGATGAAGCCCTCGCGCAGCGCCTCGTGGCCGCCCTCACCGTGCGCCCCGGCGAGCGCGACGCGACGCTCACGCACCCCTTCCACGCCTATCCCGCGCGACTGCACCCCGAGGTGACCCGCGCGCTCCTCGCGGCCCTCGCGCCCGCTCCATGCACCGTGCTCGACCCCTTCTGCGGCTCGGGCACCGTGCTCGTCGAATCGCTCGTCGCAGGGCATCGCACGTACGGCCGCGACCTCTCGCCCTTCGCCATCGAGCTCGCCACGCTCAAGACCCGCGTGACCACCGCCGACGAGCGCCGCGCGATCGTCGAGGCCACCCACCGCGTCGCGCGCCGCGCCGAGGAGCTGTGCGTGGCCCGCGTGAAGTCTCCGGTGCCGCCCAACGAGTCGCGGTGGTTCGCGCCGCACACGCTCCGCGAGGTGGCCGCGCTCGCGAGCGAGATCGCGCGCTGCGACCGCGTCACGCGCCCGGCCCTGCGCATGCTGCTCTCGTCGGTGCTGGTGAAGGTCAGCCTCCAGGCGTCGGACAGCGACGCGCGGCACGTTCGCAAAGACGTGGCCCCCTTCGATGCGCTGCGCTTCTTCGCCTTCAAGGCCCGCGAGCTCGATCGATGCCTCGCGGCCCTCGCGAGCGCCGTTCCGCAGGGCGCTGCCCCCGTCGACCTCTCCGTCGACGACGCCGCGGCGCTCACCACGGTGGCGCCCGGATCCATCGATGTGATCGTCACGTCGCCGCCGTACGCGAACACGTACAACTACGTGGATCACCACGCGCGGCGCTATGCGTGGCTCAAGCTCGACGCGTCGCACATGGAGTCGAACGAGATCGGCGCGGCCCGATGGTTCGACGTGCCCGAGGCCGGCGCGCTGCGCTTTCGGCGCGAGCTCGGGTCGATGGCGGCGGCCTTCGCGCGGGTGATGCGCCCCGGCGCGCGGGCCGCGGTGGTCATCGCCGATGGCGCCGCGGGCGAGACCGCCGTGCGGGCCGACAAGGTGCTGCGCGAGGCGGCCACGGGAGCGGGACTCCGTGTGGTCGCGCGCGCCTCGCAGGAGCGAAAGGTCTTCGACCGCGACAGCGTGCGAGCCTTCGCGAAGCAGCCCAAGCGCGAGCACGTCGTCGTGCTCGGCAAGGACTGATCCCACACCCCCCAACCCCCCAATCCCACGACGGCGCCCCCTCACCGTGGCGCCGCGATCCGACCACGGAGAACCATGCGACAGAAGGAACTCGTAGACCTCGCGATGCAGACCATGGGGGTCTCGCGCGAGCAGGCCACGAAGGCGCTCGAAGGCGTGCTCACCACGCTCGCCCGCGCCATCAAAGAAGGCGACGGCAAGGTGCCCCTCGACGGCATCGGCACGTTCCGCCTCAAGGTCACCAAGGCCCGCAAGGCCATCAACCCCCAGACGCGCGCCGAGATCGAGGTGCCCTCGCGCAAGAAGGTCACCTTCAAGGCCTCGACCGAGATGATGACCGCGCTCAACGGCTCGCCCGACGACGACGAAGACGAAGACGAGAAGTAGCCAGTCCCTCGCTCAGACCGCCGCGCGCGAGGCGAGCTCGTCGCACAGCGCGCGGTGGTCGGCGCGCCCCAGCACACGCTCCAGCGCCGCATCGCTCTCCGCGGGCGAAGGCGCGAAGCGCGCTCGCATCCGTCCCATGCGCGCCGAGGCATCTCGGAGCCGCGCTTCGAACGCACGGTCATCGCGCGCACGGGCCACGAGGGCGAGGCGCACGCGCTCCTGCGAGTCGGGGTCGGTGCACACGAGCAGCCCGTCGCAGCCCGCGGCGATGGCCGCCACGCCCGACGCTTCGACACCCCAACGATCAGCCACGGCCTTCATGTGAAGGTCGTCGGAGAAGATCACCGCGTCGCTCCCCTTCGCCACGTCGTCGCGGAGGAGCCCGGTCATCACGGCGCGCGAGAGCGTCGCGGGCACGTCGGGGTCGAGCGCTTCGAAGAGCACATGCGCGCTCATCACCGAGTCGACGCCCGCCGCGAAGGCCGCGCGAAACGGCGGAAGCTCCACCGCGTCGAGGCGCGCGCGGTCGTGGGCGATGCGCGGAAGCTCCAGGTGGCTGTCGTGCGCGGTGTCGCCGTGACCGGGAAAGTGCTTCGCGCAGCCCATCACGCGCTCGTCGCGCATGCCCTCGATCCACGGCACGACGTGACGGATCACCGTGGCGGCATCGCGGCCGAACGCGCGGTCGCCGATGATGGGGTTCGCGGGGTTGCTGTCCACATCGCACACGGGCGCGAAGTTGAGGTTCACGCCCAGCGCGGCGAGCTCGCGGGCCACCATCGCGGCCACGCGGCGCGTGAGCGACGGGTCATCGAGGGTGCCCAACGCGCGCATCGGAGGAACCTTCGCCACGCCCTCGCGCAGCCGCGCCACACGGCCGCCCTCCTGGTCGATGGAGACGATGGGCGGGAGGCCTCCCGCGCACGCGGCGACGAGTGACGTGTTGAGCGCGCGGACCTGGCGCACGTCGACGATGTTGCGGCGAAAGAGGGTGACGCCCGCGAGGTGTCCGCACGCGAGCCGCGCGGAGATTTCGTGCGGGAGCGCGGTGCCGTCGAAGCCTCCGACGATCACCGAACCGGCCAGCGTGTCGAGGGTGTCTTCGCTCGTTGCAGGGTGCGTGTTCACGGCGCGCGGAATGGAATCACAGCCCTCGCGCGCTTGAAACGTTCTGACAGTCTGTCGTCACGTTGCGCTCCGACGCGGGGGGTCTCTATACTCCGAGGCTCCAACACGGAGCGTTCTGTGCGGTCTCTTGCGTTCTCGATCGTGGGTGTGGCGGTGCTGGCAGCGGCCTGCACGGGTTCGGGCTACGAGCCTCAGGCCGAGGCCGATGCGCCCACGCACTCCACGGGGATGCTCTTCGTCGAACGCATCGAGGGCGCGAGCGCGCCGGGCGTGCAGGTGGGCGCGCGCTTCCTCCGCATCACGGGCGTGCGAGACGAAGCGCTCCCCGACCTCGTGGGCATTCCCGCGGTGCCCCAGGTGGGCGTGTGCGTCGAGCACGGCGTGACCTCGCCCGCGGCCGCGCCCGACTCGCTCCGCGCCGAGGTCCGTCTCCTCGACGTGGGCACCATCCGCGTCGACTCCGAGGGCCGCGAACTCTCGCTCCAGCCCCGCCGATTCCCCGACCTCTGGAACGTCGTGTCGGGTGTGCTCTACAACGCCGAGAGCGACATGCCCCTGGGCACCTGGCGCTTTCGTGCGACGGGCGCCGACGACTCGGGCATCGGGGGCTTCGAGGTCTCGTCGCGCGCGCCCGATCCCCTCGCCAACGTGCACGTGAACGACGCGCTGCTGCCCCTCGCGGCCGATGCGTCCCTCGCCCTCGATCGTCGTGCGACGGCGATCCGCTGGCAGCGCGGCGACGCCGACGACCGCGTGGCCATCGTGTTCGAGGGCAACGGCTCGCTCGTGTGCGGCGCGCGCGACGAGGGCGCCTATGACCTCGACGCGGCGAGCACCGAGCGCGCCCGCGAGATCGTGCGGGGCGGCGGCACGGTGACCGTTCACCGCATGCGCACGCGTCCCTTCGCGATGCAGGGCCTCGACGCGGCCTCGCTGGTGTTCGACCTCGCGCTCCGCGCCCGCGTCCGCGCCGAGTAGCGCTCGCGCGATTTCACGCTCCGTGGGCTTCGCGGCGCTGTGTATCGTGCCGCGGAGATGAGCACGCACGACCGTCCGCGCATCGGGGTTGCGGGCCTGGGCATCATGGGCTCGGGCATCGCGCAGAACTTCCTCCGCAAGGGCTTTCCCCTCACGGTGTGGAACCGCACGCGTCGCGCCGCCGACGCGCTCGCCCACGAGGGCGCCACGGTGGCCGCGACGCCGCGCGAGCTGGCCGAGCAGGTCGACGTGGTGATCACCTGCCTCTCGACGCCGCACGTGCTCGGCGCGGTGGCCACGGGGCACGACGGAATCCTCTCGGGGGCACGTCCGGGCCTTCGCTGGATCGAGACCAGCACCATCGGCCGACCCACGGCGCTCGCGATGGCCGAGGGCGCGAAGAAGTACGGCGTGGAGTTTCTCGAAGCGCCGGTGACGGGCTCGAAGCAGGGCGCGCGCGACGGCACGCTGGTGGTGATGACCGGCGGCCCGGCCGAGCTCCACACGGCATGTCTGCCCGTGCTCGAAGCGTTCGCGTCGAAGGTGATCTACGTGGGCCCGACGGGCACCGCGGCGGTGATGAAGCTCATCGGCAACACGATCATCTCGTTCATGCTCGAAGGCCTCGCCGAAGGGGCCACGCTGGGCGCGCGCGCGGGCATTCCCATGGAGAAGGTGCTCGAAGTGATCCAGGCCTCGGGCTTCGCCTCGCCCTACTGGAACTTCAAGGGCGGCGCGATGGCGCGGCGGGATTTCGAAACGCACTTCTCCCTGGATCTTCTGCACAAAGACCAGACCCTCGCGCTCGCCGAGGCCCAGTGGTACCGCGTGCCGATGCCGGGCCTCGCGGCCATCCAGCAGATGACCAGCATGGCGCGCGCGCTGGGGCACGGACGCGAAGACATCGCCGCGCAGGTGAAGGCCGTCGAGGCCGCGGCGGGCTTCGGCACCGAGCGCACCGAGCGCCACTCCGAGGTGCCCTGGGCGGCGTTTCTTACGGGCGACCCGAGCGGTCGCAGGTGAGCGGCACCGCAGCGACCGTCGCGGCATCGCGCGCGAACACCACGAGCGCCCCCGCGTCGGTCTCGACGATGCGCGCCCGCGCGTTGACCGCTCCCACCATCGAGAGCGGAACGCGCAGCGGCGTGAGCGCGCCCGCGTCGTCGAGGGCGAACGCGCCGAGGCGCAACACGCCCGAGCCCGTGACCGCGGTGATCCATCGCGTGCCCTGCGCCACCGTCGCGTCGAGGCCGCCGGCGTAGAACCCCAGCTCGGTGAACTGGAGCATCTCGGAGCGCGGAACCCCCTGCGCGTCGAGCCTCCGCGTGGCCACCTCGCCGAGGGGCGGAAGCGTGTCGGCCACGGCCTCCCAGACGAGCAGCGCGCCGTCTCCGTCGGGCAGCAGCACCGCGCGGATCGGGTCGTTCACGGCGAGGTCGAGGGAGGCGCCCGCGTCGGTGCGCGGCGCGCCCGAGGCCTCGTAGCGGCGCAGCGTGAGGCCCGTGGAGCCGCGCGGATCGAACCACAACATCGCGAAGGTTCCCTCGTTGCCGGGCCACGGAACGCGCGCGAACACCGAGGGCGCGAGCGGCAGCCCGAGGTCGACGGTCGTGCGCAACGCCCCCGTCGCTTCGAACGTGAGCAGCGACACGCCCCACGCGCCGCGCACCTGTTCGGCCACACACGAGAGCGTGTCGGCGCGCGCAGCGAGGCCGCGCGGCTGCGTGATGGGAAAGCTCTCCGGCGGCTGCGCGATCGGCGTGCGGAGCACCGAGGTGCCATCCACCCGCACGAGCTCCGCGGCCGCGCCGTCGGTCTCGGGGAGCAGCGCGCGCACGCGTCCCGTGGGGTCGCGCGTGAGGTTGCCGGTGAGCGCGCTCGGGGCCCTTCCGTCGGCGAGCGCGGTGGTGGCGCCCGCGCGTCCGAGCGCATCGAGCGTGACCAGGTCGTAGCGCCAGCGCGCGTCACTCCCCGTTCCGTCGGAGCAAGCACGCAGCACCGTCGTCGCGGCCCCCGTGCGGATCGCGTCGTGAAGCACACACCGCGCGCTCGTCGAGGGCACCGTGCGCACCTCACCCGCACGCCACACGCACGCGCCCGTCGCGCCATCCCCCGCACCGTCCGACGCATCGCCCGCCCCATCCGCGGACGCGTCGGCGAACTGCGCGCCCGCGGTGCTCGCACACGCGGGAAGCACGGCCGCGAAGGCCCACACGAGCGCGAGGGAGCGCATGGCGGTGTGACGTTTCCTGTCAGTCGTGAATGGCGGCGTCGAGGGCGGCGGTGACCATGTCGGCGAAGCCCGTCTGGCGCTCCTCGGGGCTGAGCTTGTCGTGGGTGATCAGGCTGTCGCTCACCATGAGCACGGCGAGCGCGCGGGCCCCGTGGCGCGCGGCGAGGGTGTAGAGCCCCGCGGCTTCCATCTCCAGGGCGAGCACGTTGTAGCGGGCCCAGAGCGTCCACGCCTCGGGGTCTTCGTCGTAGAAGGTGTCGGTCGAGAGCACGTTGCCCACGTGCACCTGAAAGCCCCGCGCGCGGGCCGAGTTCACCGAGCGCGAGAGGAGCTCGTAGTCCGCCGCGGGCGCGTAGGCCATGCCCTTGAAGCGCGTGCTGATGATCGACGAATCCGTCGAAGCGCTCTGCGCGATCACGAGGTCGCGGAGCTTCACCGCGGGCTGAATCGCGCCGCACGTTCCCACGCGCACGAGGGTCTTCGCGCCGTAGGTGTTCATGAGCTCCGAGGCGTAGATCGAGATCGACGGAATGCCCATGCCCGTGCCCTGCACCGACACGCGGCGGCCCTTGTAGGTGCCCGTGTACCCGAGCATGCCGCGCACCTCGTTGTGACACTTCGGGCTCTCGAAGAAGCGCTCGGCGATGAGCTTCGCGCGCAGGGGATCGCCGGGCAGGAGAACGATGTCGGCGATGTCGCCGGGCTTCGCCGAGAGGTGGGGGGTGCTCATGGTGTGACGCTCCGTGAAGGGGCGCGATGATGGCACCCTTTTCGCTGTTGTATACGGTCACGTGCGGGCGGCGCGGCGTCGATGGGTCCCGACGCCTCCCGCGCGGCGCATCCCCCATCCCGAGGACGTCCCCGATGCATTCCCCCCGTGTGCTCCTGCTCGTCGCGCTCGCGGCTGTTTCCACGGCCTGCGGCGCGCGCACCGTCGCCGATGACTACCGCACCGACGCGGGCGACGTTCCCCCGACGCCCGACGCGCCGCCCTCGCCCGATGTGCCAGTCGCACCCGATCGCCCTGTCACACCCGACGTGCCTGTCGCACCGGATCGTCCCGTCACGCCCGATGTGCCCCCGCCGCCCGATGTGACCCTGCCGCCCGACGTTCCCCAGCCCGACTGCCCGACGCCCTTCCGCGCGTGCGGCGACGTCTGCGCCGACCTCGACAACGACCCGAGCAACTGCGGCGGCTGCGGTGTCTCGTGCGGCTTCGGCGCGCGCTGCCTGCGCGGACGCTGCCTCGCGATCTCGTGCGGACGCGGGCTCACCCTCTGCGGCGACAGCTGCGTCGACCTCACGACCGACGCGGCCAACTGCGGCGCGTGCGGACGCTTCTGCGGCCCCGGCGCGCGCTGCGCGGGCGGCACCTGCGCAATCGACGCGTGCGAGCCGGGCACCACGCGCTGCGGCGCCACGTGCGTGAACCTCACGAGCGACGCGGCCAACTGCGGCGCGTGCGGCGTGGCGTGTCCGTCGGGCTTCGCGTGTCAGTCCGGGCGCTGCGCTGCGATCCCTGCGGCGACGCCCTTCGCGGTGCGCTCGCTGGGCGTTTCGAACTGCCTCGCGACGGAGCACAACATGATCACCGGCGACGACCGCGGCGGCATCGCGGTGCGCGACGGCGCGGTGTTCTACACGGGCGACACGCGCACGGGGGCGTTCCAGTCCGACACGCTCTCGCCGTTGCCCACGGAGAACCCCATGGCGCGCTACGACGGACTCTTCGGCGCGTTCCGACTCAACCAGGTGTTCTCGCTGGCTTCGAACGGCACGCCGCTCAACGAGCTCACCTCGATCGTCGACACGGTGGTGACCGTCGACGCGGCGCTGAACCTCGGCGCGCGCATCGCGCTCCCCACGACGATCTTCCTCGACCGCGCGACGGGCCGCGAGGCAGGGATCTTCGCGGGTCCCGATCGCGTGATCGTCACGCAGGGCACGCGCGCGTGGATCTTCGGCAACGTGCCGCCCACGGTCACCGCGCTCACCATCGCGCCCATCGCCGCGCACCAGTCGTGCGAGTCGTGGGCCTTCTGGGGCGTGGCCGAGAACGTCGACGGAACCCCGTGGGTCGACTACGTGCGCGACGCGCAGACCGTCGTGCGGCAGAACCTCGTGACCGGCGAGGTGCGCGAGCTCGCGCGCTTCACGAACCTCAGCGACATGTGCTCCTTCGCGGTGCTCCCGAGCCGCAACCGCTGGTACTTCCACCACGAGGGCGTGTCGCAGTTCCGCAGCGGCGACGAGACCGTGGGCTACTGCGACGCGAGCTTCTCGACCACGTTCTGAGCCCTTCGCGCACGGCGTTTCGCGCGTACACTCGCGCCGCCGTGAAGCGCCCGCACTCCCTCTCTCCGCTCGCTGCGATGACCCTCGTCGCGGCCTCGTGCACCGACCCGACGCCCGCCGTCACCGATGGAACCGTGGGCCCGCGCGACGCGTCCTTCGACGCCGCCGAAGCCCCCACGCGCACGGCCACGGTGCGCCTCGAAGACGCCCGCGCGCGGGTGTCGCTCACGGCCGGTCCCCGCGGCGTGGCCCTGCGCGTCGAGCGCCCCGACGGGAGCCTCTGGTTCGCCTCGCCCGACAACGGAAGCTTCCTCGAAGTGGGCACCGCGAAGGGTGGTCCCGACCCGGCGCGCGCCCCCGACACGCGCAGCGCCGAGCCCGCGGGCATCACGTGGGAGACGCCCGCGTACGTCATCGACGAGAACGCCGCCGAGGGCGCGGTGACCTTCTCGCTCGGCGCCGCGGGGCCCGTGCGCGTGTCGCTCTCGCGCGTCGAAGAGGGCGTGTACCGCGTGGCCGTCGAGGCCACCGGACGCGACGCGGCGATGCTGCGCCTCTCCCTCGCCGCCGACGCGGGGCAGTACCACGGACTCGGCGAGCGCTTCGGCGATCCCGACGCGCGGGGCTCCGTGGTGCCCATGCAGTTCGGCATCGACGGAACGAGCGCGTCGGGCACCAACGAGTTTCACGTTCCGGTGCCCTTCTTCGTCTCGACGCGCGCCTACGGAATGTTCGTGAAGACGCTCGCGCCCGGGGCCTTCGACGTGGCCTCGTCGGATCCGACGCGGGTGCGCGCGACCTTCGACACGGCGCGCGCAGAGACCCTTGTTTTTGTGGGTCCGCGGCCCGCCGACGTGGTGGCGGCGTACACGCGTCAATCGGGGCTCCCGAGGCTCCCGCCGCGCTGGGTCTACGGCCCGATGCACTGGCGCAACGAGTGGAGAAACCGCGACGAGCTCTTCGAAGACGTGCGGCGCCTGCGGGCCGAGCGCGTGCCCGCGACCACCGTGTGGATCGACAACCCGTGGCAGCGTTCCTACAACGACGCGGACTTCGACACGACGCGCTTCCCCGACCCGCCGGGCATGTTCGCTGAGCTCACGCGCATGGGCTTCAAGGTGCTCGTGTGGCACACGCCCTACCTCGACGCGGTGGCCCCCGGCGCGCAGCCCGCGAACCCCGCCGAACGCCTCTACGTGCAGGCCCGCGACGCGGGACACCTCGTGCGATTGCGCGCCACGAACGAGCCCTACGTGAGCATCTCGTCGCCCGGCGGCGCCGGCGGAATGCCCGACTCGAACGGCGCGATGATCGACTTCACCTCGCCCGCGGCGAGCGCCTTCTGGACGTCGCGCCTCGCGCCCCTCGTCGACCTCGGCGTGCGGGGCTTCAAGCTCGATTACGGCGAAGACATCGTGACCGACATTCTCGGCGCACGTCCGGGCTTCGTGTTCGCGAGCGGCGACGACGAGCGCAACGGCCACGCGCTCTATCCGCAGGGCTATCACCGCGCCTACCAGGCCGCGTTCGAACAGCGCTCGGCGGGTGATGGATTCCTCCTCGTGCGCGGGTCGAGCTGGGGCGGTCAGCGCGTCGCCGACGTGGTGTGGCCCGGCGATCTCGACAACGATTTTCGCCGCGCCGAGACGGTCAACGGACGACGTCAGGTGGGCGGGCTCCCGGCCTCGGTGCACGCGCTCGTGTCGCTCGCGGCGAGCGGCTTTCCGAACTACGGCGCCGACACGGGCGGCTACCGCGGCGGACGCCCGACGCGCGAGGTGCTGCTGCGATGGGCCGAGCACACCGCGCTCTCGCCCGTGCTCCAGCTCGGCGGCGGCGGAGAGAGCCACAACCCGTGGAGCTACACCCCCGACGCGACGGACGCGTACCGCGCGCTCGCACGGCTCCACAACGACCTCGTGCCCTACCTCTACGGCGCCGCACAGCGCGCTTCGCGCGACGGAACACCCGCCGTGCTCTCGCTCCCGCTGGCCTTTCCCGACGACCCGGGATCGCTGCGCGACCGCGACGCGTACCTGCTCGGCGACGACCTCTACGTGGCCCCGGTGCTCACCGCGGGGGCGACCTCTCGCGCGGTGCACATCCCGCCGGGCGTGTGGGTGCACGGCGTCACGCGGCGCGCGTACACGGGCCCCGCCGACGTGACCGTCGATGCCCCCCTCGGATCGCCGACGTACTTCGTACGAAGGGGCGCGATGATTCCCCGCATCGACGGCGCGATCGACACGCTCGCCTCGACCGACGACGCCGCGGTGGTCGACGCGGCCGATCGCGGACGCATCCTTCGACCGTGGATCGTGCCCGCGGGAGAGCACAGCACCGAGGTCTACGAAGGCGCCCGCGTGGCCGTGCGCGAGGGCGACGACGCGCTGCGGGTGACCTTCACGCCGGGCCGTGAATACAGCGATTTTCGTGCGGAGATCGACGTGACGAACCGCGGGTCTTCACGCGCGCCGGCCCCCACGGCGGTGACGCGCGACGGGGCGCCCCTGCGACGCGTCGACACGGCGGCCGAGGCGCTCGCGGGATGCGACGGATGCTGGCACTACGACGCCGCGCGGGGCGTGCTGTCGGTGGGCGTCGTGGGCGCCGCGGCGGTCGAGGCGCGCTGAGGAGACTCATTCGTCCGCGCCATCGCTTGACCATCGGGAACAGTCGTTCGTACGGTCGCCGGTCCGACCATGAAGGCCTCGATTCTTTCGATCGGCAGCGAGCTCACCCGCGGAGAGATCGTCGACACCAACGCCCCGTGGCTCGCCCAGCGGCTCACGGCCCTCGGGTTCGAGGTCGACGGGGTGACCACCGTGCCCGACGACGAGGGGCGCATCCGCGACGCGCTCACGGCGCTCGGCGCGCAGCACCGGGTGGTGATCGCGACGGGGGGACTCGGGCCCACGGGCGATGACGTGACCGTGGCCGCGGCGGCGCGCGCAGCGGGCGTGGAGGTCACCCGCGACGCGACGGCGATGGAGGGCGTGCGACGGCGCTTCCAGATGCTCGGCAAGACGCTGAACCCGCTGGCCGAACGGCTCGCCGACGTGCCCGCGGGGAGCGAGGTGCTGGGCAATCCGTCGGGCCTCGCGCCGGCGTTTCGTGTGCGGGTCGGAGAGGCCGAGTGCTTCTTTCTCCCGGGCGTTCCCGCGGAGGCCGAGCGCATCTTCGACGAGCTGGTGACCCGTCGCATCGGGGCCCTCGCCACGCCGCGGAGCTACCAGATCGTGCTGCGCACCTACGGCCTCGGCGAGAGCGCGGTGGCCGACCGCCTCGTGGGGCTCGAAGCGCAGGTGTCGGGGCTCACCGTGGGCTACCGCGTGCGGTCTCCCGAGGTCGACGTGAAGCTCCTGGTGCGAAGCGAAGACCGCTCGACGGCGCGGGCCCTCGCGGAGCGGGCGGCGCGCGAGGCGCGGGCGCGTCTCGGTGACGTGGTGTTCGGCACCGACGACGAGGCCTTCGCGGCGGTGGTCGGGCGCGCGCTGCGCCATCGGAGCACCACGCTCGCGATCGCCGAGAGCTGCACGGGCGGGCTCATCGGCGCGATGCTCACGGCGGTGCCGGGGTCGAGCGAGTTCCTGCTCCTCGACGCGGTGGTCTACGCCAACGCCGCGAAGGAGCGCGTGCTGCGCGTGCCCGCCGAGGTGCTGCTCGGGCACGGCGCGGTCTCCGAGGAGTGCGTGCGCGCGATGGCCGACGGCGCCCGTCGCATCGCCGACGCGACGATGGCCGTGGCCGTGAGCGGCATCGCGGGCCCCAGCGGTGGAAGCCCCGAGAAGCCCGTGGGCACGGTGTTCCTCGCGCTCTCGACGGAGCGGGGCACCGAGGTGATCGCGCGTCGCTTCGCGGGCGATCGGGCGTCGGTGCAGCGCCAGGCGGCCTACGCGGCCCTCGCGATGGTGCGCCGCGCGTGTGTGGGCCCCGTCGAGACGCTCCAGACCTCGGTCTGCGGCTGAGCGCGCGATGGAGACCCTCCGCGCCTTCGTGGGCTGCCTCGTCGACCTGAACGCCACGCGCCGCGCGGTCGACGCCTCGCGCGCCCTGCGCCGCACGCTCGACGCCGCGGGATGGCGCTGCGCGTGGGCCCCGCCTCCCAACCTGCACCTCACGCTGAAGTTCCTCGGCGAGGTCGACGCGGGCACGGCCCCGGCGCTCTCCGACGCGGTGGCGCGCGTGGCCTCGCGGCACGGCCCCATCAAGCTCGCGCTCCGTGATCTCGTGGTGTTCCCCGACGAGTCTGCGCCGCGGGTACTGGCCCTCGGCGTGACCGACGGCCACGACGCCCTCGCGGCCCTCGCGCGCGACCTCGACGACGCCCTCGAAGACCTCGGCTTCGCCCGTGAAACCAGGGGTTTTCGCGCGCACATGACCCTCGCGCGGGTGAAGCACGCGCCCGGAGCTCTGGCCTCCGTGGAGCGTCCGCGCCTCGATGTGGGCGTCGGGTTCGTGCACGAAATCGCGCTCTACCGCAGCGACCTGCTGCGCAACGGGGCCGAGTACCACAGCCTCTCGCGGCACCCCCTCGCCGACCCGCGCATCGCGCAGAACGCTGCGAAACAAAGCCTCCGCGACGACACCGGACAGAATACGTCACACCTTGACGGCTGAGCACTTTACGGGTGTTCAGTGCCGGGTTACATCACCGCTCGTCGAGGCGCTGAGGACGCATCCGCCTCGAAGAGAGCAACGACTCGCAAGCACCCGCGCGCGTCGCGGGCGAACACCGGAGACCACGGCAATGGATGAGAATCGCAAGAAGGCGCTCGAACTGGCCCTGCTCGGCATCGAGAAGCAGTACGGCAAGGGCGCGGTGATGCGCCTCGACAGCGACGCCAAGGACGCGGCCAACGAGGTGAAGGTGATCTCGTCGGGCTCGGTGTCGCTCGACATCGCGCTCGGTGTCGGCGGGTATCCCCGCGGTCGCATCATCGAGGTGTACGGCCCCGAGAGCTCGGGCAAGACGACGCTCTCGCTCCACGCGATCGCCGAGGCGCAGAAGGCCGGCGGCGTGGCGGCGTTCATCGACGCGGAGCACGCGCTCGACACGAACTACGCGAAGAAGCTCGGCGTGAAGACCGACGAGCTGCTCATCTCGCAGCCCGACAACGGCGAGCAGGCCCTCGAGATCGCCGACATGCTCGTGCGCTCGGGCGCGGTCGACATCGTGGTGGTCGACTCGGTGGCGGCGCTCGTGCCGAAGGCCGAAATCGAAGGCGAGATGGGCGACCAGCTCCCGGGTCTTCAGGCGCGACTGATGTCGCAGGCGCTCCGCAAGCTCACGGCGACGGTGCACCGCTCGAACACGATGATGATCTTCATCAACCAGATCCGCATGAAGATCGGCGTGATGTTCGGCAACCCCGAGACCACCACGGGCGGCAACGCGCTGAAGTTCTACTCGTCGCTCCGCATGGACGTTCGCCGCGTCGGCGCCCTCAAGGACGGCGAGACCGTCGTGGGCAACCGCACGCGCGTGAAGGTCGTGAAGAACAAGCTCGCGGCGCCCTTCCGCGAGGTGGAGTTCGACATTCTCTACGGCGCGGGCATCTCGAAGAGCGGCGACCTCCTCGACCTTGCCTCCGAGGCCGGGATCGTCGAGAAGTCGGGCGCGTGGTACTCGTACAAGGGCGAGCGCATCGGGCAGGGACGCGAGCAGGCGAAGGCCTTTCTGGAGCGCACGCCGGAGACGCTCGCGAAGATCGAGGCCGAGGTGCTCACGAAGCACAACGTCAAGAAGCCCGGTCCCCTCAACGGCAAGGCCGACGAGAAGCCCGAGGCCGCCGCGGCCGCCAAGAAGGACCGCCCCAAGGCCCAGGCCTGATCGCCTCTCTCGCGCGCTCGCTCCCTCGCGTGCGCGCCCACGCCCACCACCTCGCCGTCGCGCTCGCGATCCTCACGGGGATCGCAGCGCCTGCGTGTACACACCGTCCGCCCGTCGGCACCGCCCCCGCGGCGATGCGCTGTGACGCGGCGGTGCTGCGCGCGCGCATTCCCGCGGGGGTCACGAGCTGGGCGCTGCTCCGTCCGCGCGCCATCTTCGAGCACCCGCGCCTGGGGCGCATCCTCGCGCGGGCCTTCGACGACGCGGCCGACGAGGCGCTGTTCTCTCGCGCGCGACGGGTGGGCTACGACGTGCGCACCGTCGACCGCGCGGCCCTCGCGTGGACCCCATCGAGCACCTGGAGCGCAGGCCTCGGGAGCTTCGACACGCGACGCATCGAGCAGCTCCTCTGGGACCGCCTGCTCCCGCCGCGTGCACGCATGGACGAGAACGGCGTTGCCGTCACCGAGGGCGCCCTCAACCTCACGCCCGTCTCCCTCACCGTGTGGAACGCGTGCGGCTACGTGAGCTTCGCCGAAGGCCCCGCGGGCTCACGCATGAACGCCCTCGCGCTGCACCCACGCGCCGATGCGCCCGCCGACGACGACGCCCTCGCGCGGTGGCACAGCGCCCTCGTGCCCGCCGAACTCCGCGCGCGCGCCCCCGCGGCCCTGCTCGAAGGCGTGCACGATGTCGAAGTCGACGCGCGCCTCCACGCCGACGGGCTCGACGTGTCGCTGCGTCTCGAGGGTGCGCTCCCGGCCGACGGCACCGACCGCGTGCGCAGGGCCCTCGACGTGTTCATCGAGAGCCCGCTGGGCGGCTCCATCGGCGCGGTGCGCTGGGCCTCGCACGACGCCGCGACGATTCGTCAGGAGGGCGACTCGATCACCGTGCGGGCGCGCGTTCCGTGGGTGTCGCTCGACGCGATGGCCGACGTGCTGAGGGGCCGCGTGGGCGAGGGGCCGGGGCGCTAGAAACACCACTCCACAAGAGGTTTCACGGTGGTGTTCTCCGCGCGTCGCAGCGCCCTCGACGCATCGTGTCGGTTTTTTGACCTGCCCCGGGGAGCGTGATACCAACGTCAGACGCCATCGCATCGGATGGCACTGTCCCATCACAACCGTCGTCGAATACCAACGCAGGTGCAGCGACCGGAGGGAGACGGGGCTTCAGCGCGGTGCAGGCAGTGCGAACGACGGATCGCACGGCACACATCGCGTGGACGTAGTTTGTCCCGTAACCGCAGGTCGTGGTGCGCCGCCAGTCGGCGCTTCGAGGAGAAAGTCGGATGGAGTCGAGCTTTCAGGTCGGAGACAAGGCCGTGCATCCCGCCCACGGACTCGGCGAGGTGACCGCCATCGAGAGCCGCGAGGTCGCGGGCAACGCGGGCTCGTTCTATGTGCTCCGCATCCTCGAGTCGGGCATGAAGGTGATGGTGCCGATGCGCGCGGCGATCTCGGTGGGCCTCCGCGGGGTGATGTCGCCGGATGATGCCGACGCGGTCCTCGCGATCTTCCGCTCGCCCGAGAAGGCCGTGGGCACGGGTCCGTGGAACCGTCGCCAGCGCGCCTACGCGGAGATGCTCAAGAGCGGCTCGCCCACCGAGGTGGCCCGCGTGCTGCGCGACCTCTACCGCGTGAAGTTCCGCAACGAGAAGGAGCTCAGCTACGGCGAGCGCCGTCTCATGGACCAGGCCCGCGCGCTGCTCCTCAAGGAGCTCGCCCTCGCGAAGGCCATCAGCGAGAACGACATGGAGCGCGAGATCGAGTCGCTCTGCGCCGCCTCCGCGAGCTGATCGCCCTTCGCACTCAGCCGCCCGCCACGGGCGGAATGATCGCCACCTCGTCGCCCGCCACCACCCTCGCATCGAGCGCCACGTAGTCGCCGTTCACCGCCACGCGGAGCGACGGCGCGTAGGCCGCGAGTGCGGGATGCATCGCGCACAACCGATCGACCACCGCGCCCGCCGTGAGCGCCCCATCGGGCCCCACGGGCAGCGCGATCTCCTTCGTGCGCAGGGCCTCGCGCACGGCCGCGAAGAGCAGCACGGTCACCGTCGCGTCAGCCATCGATCAGCCCCATGCACTGCACCCGCTCGCCCGATGCGGGCGCCTCGCGCTCCGCGGGCACGAGCACCAGCGTGTCGGCCCACGCGAACGACGTCACCGCCCCGGAGGCCTGGTTGCTCAACGGGCGCACCACCACGGTTCCACCCACAAATTCACGGCGCGCGCGCACGAACGAGAGGCGCCCGGGCTGGTGACGGATCACCCCGTCGAGGGTGGCTTCGAAGCGCGGCGCGATGGGCGCACGGTCTCCCTGCATCGCGCGCAGCAGCGGCGCGCCGAAGAGCGTGAAGGTCAGCAGCGCCGACGAGGGATTGCCCGGCAGACCGAGCACGCGCGTGCGTCCCGCGGTGCCCACGCAGAGCGGCTTGCCCGGACGGATCGCGACCTTCCAGAAGTCGAGGGAGACGCCCGCGCGCTCCATCGCGGCGCGCACGACGTCGTGGTCGCCGACGCTCACGCCGCCGACGGTGAGCACCAGGTCGCTCTGGGTGAGCGCTTCGGTCAGCGTGCGCTCCGTGTCGGCGAGCGTGTCGCGCGCGAAGGGAAGCACCCGCGGCGCACCTCCACACGCGCGCACCAGGGCCGCGAGGGCGGGTCCGTTCGCGTCGACCACACTCCCCGCGCGGGCCTCGTCGCCGGCCTCGCGGAGCTCATCGCCCGTCGACACGATGGCCACCGCGGGCCTGCGCGCGACGGTCACCTTCAACGCCTCGACGCTCGCGAGCAGGGCCGTCTGGTAGTGCGTGACGCGCGTTCCTGCGCGGAGCACCGCGTCGCCCGCGCGCACGTCTTCGCCGCGCCGTCGGATGTGCTCTCCGCGCTTCGGCACGCGCGCGAAGGTGGCGTGGTCTCCGTCGCGCGTGACCTCCTCCTGCATCACCACGGTGTCGGCGCCGTCGGGCACCATGGCGCCGGTGAAGATCCGACACGCGCGCCCTTCCGTGAGCGCCGCGGGAACGCCCGCCCCCGTGCGGCTCTCGCCTTCGACCGCGAGCGTGCGGTCGTCGCGTGCGACGAGGTCGTCGAGGCGCAGCGCGTAGCCGTCCATGGCGCTGTGGTCGAACGCGGGCTGCGGCGCGCGGGCGAGCACGTCGTCGCAGAGCACACGTCCCGGCGCGTCGGCGAGGGCGATGCGCTCGCGTCCGGTGAAGGGCGCGTCGGCGAGCACGCGCGTCAGCGCTTCGTCGTAGGTGAGCATCGGGGGTTCTCTACACCGCGAGCAGCGCGACGGCGTGGGGCAGCACCGGCGCGATGATTCTTGTCACCCCGAGGCGCACGGCGTTGGTGCTCCCCGGCAGCGCGATGACCACCACGCGCCCCACCGTGCCCGCGACGGCGCGCGAGAGGATCGAGCGGGGACCGATCTCGTCCCACGAGAGCCGACGGAAGGCCTCACCGAAGCCGTCGAGGGTCTTGTCGAGCAGGGGCGTGAGGGCCTCGATGGTCTGGTCGCGCGGGGCGATGCCCGTGCCTCCCGTGGCGATCACGGCGTCGGCCTCGCCGCGGGCCACCACCTCGCGCACGGCCTGTTGAATGGCCTCGATGTCGTCGCGCACGAGCATGTGTCGCCCGAGCGTGAAGCCCGCGCCCTGGAGCTGCGTGCGAAGCGCGGCGCCGCTCGTGTCGTCGGCGGCCGTGCGCGTGTCGCTGATCGTGAGGGTCACCACGCGGGGGATGACCGTGCCCTGATGGGATGCGTGAGCCATGGGGACGCGGACCCTAGCCGCTTGGGGTGAGGGCTGTCACCGCGCGCCGTGGAGCGACGATGGGGGCGATGGAGAAATGGCCCGTTGCGGTGTTGGCAAGCGCAAACGACGGTGGTAGGGTCCGCGCCCCTTCGAGGTCCACGGATGAGATTTTCACCGTGTTTCTCGGAGGAATTCACACCCGGACCGGGTCATGCGCGGTGGTGCCGAAGGGCATCGACCCGCACGTCGGACGCGAGCGGTGCCCCTCTCCCGAGAGGGAAATCGTGACCGATGAGACGCCCGCCGGGGAGGAACAACCACCCCGTACGAAGGACCGACGACCATGACGATGGACAACGTGATGCCTGCTCCCGGTGAGGCCCCCCTCCCGGTTCGCGCCCTCCTCGAAGCCGGTGTGCACTTCGGCCACCAGACCAAGCGCTGGAACCCGAAGATGCGCCCGTTCATCTACGGCGCGCGCAACGGCATCCACATCATCGACCTCGACCAGACGGCGCGCCTCTTCACCCGCGCGTACAACTTCATCTCCGACATGGTCGGCAAGGGCGGCCACGTGCTCTTCGTGGGCACCAAGCGCCAGGCCCAGGAGATCGTGCAGGAGGAGGCCCTCCGCTCGGGGATGCACTTCGTGACGAACCGCTGGCTCGGCGGCACGCTCACGAACTTCCGCACGATCCGCTCGGGCATCGAGCGCCTCCGTGAGCTCGAGAAGATGAAGGAAGACGGCGGCTACGACGCCCGTCCCAAGAAGGAAGTGCTCAAGCTCGAGAAGGAGCGCGTGCGCCTCGAGGAGTACATCGGCGGTCTCAAGAACATGAACGCCATCCCCGGCGCCGTGTTCGTGATCGACCCGGCCCTCGAAGACATCGCCGTGAAGGAGGCCCGCAAGCTCTCGATCCCGATCATCGCGATCACGGACACGAACTGCGACCCGGACCTCATCGACTTCCCGATCCCCGGCAACGACGACGCGATCCGCTCGATCAAGCTGATCACGGCGCGCGTGGCCGACGCCTGCATCGAGGGCGTGCAGAAGCGCCGCGACAACGGCGGCCGCGATGACAACCACCACCACGGCCCGTCCGTGGAGGTGAGCCGTCGTGACGACCGCCGCGGCGGTGACCGTCGCGGTCCCGGCGGCGGTGGCGGCCGTGGTCCTGGCGGTGGCCGTGGCCCTGGCGGCCGTGGCCCCGGCGGGCCCCGCGGCACGCACTCGGCGGGCGGCAACGGCTGATCCGAGCGGCGGGCGACGGGAGGCCCCCGAAGCCACTTCACGCGACGGTCACCGTGACAACACGGGAGGGCCTTCGGGTGGAGCGAGGGTTTCGCGGGCCTCTTCGCCTGTCTGCGCACCGCGTGTCGACGCCCTCTACGACGTCACCGCGGGCATCACGGCCCTGAACGAGAGTTCCGAGGCACGGTCGAGACGGCGCGCATCGCAGGGTGCGCGCCGCTCGCGCATCACGGGATCGCCCGCGCTTCGCCCCGGACGCATCGCACGCATCGCATCGCACGCATCGAACGATTCAACGACCGAACAGAAACCTCCCCCCGCTGCGGCGAAACGAGTGTCGCGGCGGTTTCGACCCGATGAGGAAGTGTCATGGCTGAGATCACGGCAGGAATGGTCAAGGAGCTTCGTGAGCGCACGCAGGCCGGCATGATGGAGTGCAAGAAGGCGCTCCAGGAGGCCGAGGGCGACATGAACAAGGCCGCGGAGATCCTCGCGAAGAAGGGCGCCACCAAGGCCGCGGGCAAGGCCGGCAAGATCGCCGCCGAGGGCCTCGTGAGCGCGCTCCTCTCGGCCGACGGTCGCGACGGTGTGCTCGTCGAGCTCAACTGCCAGACCGACTTCGTGGCCAAGGGCGACGACTTCAAGAACCACCTCGCCGCCGCGACGAAGGCCGCGCTCGAGCACAAGACCGCCGACGCGGCCGCGCTGCTCGCGCTGTCGGTCAACGGCAAGACCTTCCAGGAGTCGACCGATGAGCTCACGGCGCGCTCGGGTGAGAAGCACGCGATCCGTCGCGTGACGCACTTCAACACCGGCGCCAACGGCCTGCTGCGCTCGTACATCCACCACGGCTCGCGCATCGCGGTGGTGGTGGAGATGCACTCCAGCGCGCCGGGCGACGCCCGCGTGGTGGAGTTCGCGGACGACGTGGCCATCCAGGTGGCCTCGATGAGCCCGCTGTACCTCCAGAAGTCCGACGTGCCCGACGAGGTCGTGTCGAAGCAGCGCGAGATCCTCAGCGCGCTCATGGAGAAGGAAGACGCGGAGATCCTCGGCGAGCCCGAGGCCTTCATGAAGCGCGTCGAAGCCATCGTGGTCGAGCGCGCGCAGGAGGAGGGCCGCGAGGTCTCCGACGCGACCGCCGAGGCGAAGAAGCTCGTCGAGACCGACGAGAAGTTCCGCGGCTCCTACGAGGGCTTCACGAAGGCCGCCGAGAAGGTGCGCGCGCGCCCCGCGGTGCAGCGCGAGAAGATCCTCGAGGGCAAGGTCGCGAAGTGGCTCAACGAGGTGGTGCTCCTCGACCAGGTCTCCGTGAAGGAGTCGAAGAAGACCATCGCGCAGCTCCAGTCGGACCTCGCGAAGGCCGTGGCGGGCACGGCGATCGCTCGCTTCGCGCGCTTCGAAGTAGGCGAAGGCATCGAGAAGGCCCCCACCAAGGACTTCGCGACCGAGGTGGCCGAGATGGCCGCCGCGGCGAACAAGGGCTGAGACCGTCCGTCGGCGCGTAGCCCACGGCCGAACGCGCGACCTCCGCGCGCCCGCAGCGCACCGCTCCCGGTGACCGCTCGGACGTTCGGAGGTCGCGGCGTTTCCGACGTCGCCGCGCGCCGCATTCCGCATCCCAACACCGACGCCCGCCATGCGTGACACCACCCCCGACCGCGGCCTGCTGCGATGGACCGCGGTGCTCTTCGCCGTCGACCTCGCCACGTGGCTCATGGCCTGGATGTGGCTCGACCTCTGGATCGTCGTGAGCGCGCTCTCGGCCTGGGCGGCGCTCTCGCTCCTCGCGGTCTCGGCGCTCTACGTGTGGGCGGCGTACGGCGGGCGTCCGGGGCCGGTGCTCAAGGGCGAGCGCCTCGCGGTGCTCCAGCCCGTGTTCGTGCCCTTTCGCCTCGTGAGCGTGCTGATCTACGCCCTCGCGCGGGTGATGCGCCGCGAGAAGGTCGTGTGCGAGGTGATGCCGCGGGTGTACCTCGGCCCGCGACTCTTCGGCCGCGAGCGCGCGCTCCTCGACGCCGTGGGCGCCACCGTGGTGGTCGACCTCACGAGCGAGCTCCCCACGAGCTGGACGTACTCGCGCGCGCCGTACACCCGCGTGGGTCACGCGCTCCTCGACCGGGCGTTTCCATCCGACGGCGACCTCGACGCCATCGTCGACGGCCTGCTGCGACGTCACCGCGCGGGCGAGACCCTCTTCGTGCATTGTGCCTTCGGGCGCGGGCGCAGCGCCCTCGTGGTGTGCGCCCTGATGATCGCCGCGGGCCACGCCTCCACCGCCGAAGAGGCCGTGGCGAAGGCCCGCGCCGCGCGCCCTGCGGTGAGCATCCGCCGCGACGGGCTCGACGTGCTCCGACGCTTCGCCGAACGCCGCGCGACGGCCTCGCTCACGGCCTCGGCGGATCGGGGATGAGCGTCTGCGACATGCCCGTGAAATCACGGGGCGTCGCGATGAGCACCGGACACCGCGCGGCCTCGACGAGCCGCTGCGCCACGGAGCCGAAGGCCAGCTTGCGCACGCCCGTGCGACCGTGCGTGCCCACCACGATCACCTCGGCGTCGTAGTCGTACGCGAGCTGAAACACCGTCTCGACCACGTCGCCCATGCGCACGTGCTGCTTCACGGTGACCTTGCGGTCGCGGAGGCGCGCCATCACGAACTCGTCGAGCGCGCGGAGGGCCTGCTCGAACTCCTGCGAGTGCCGGTCGAGCACGGCCCCGCGGCCCGAGGTGCTCGTGTCGCCGACGATGTGCGCCACGTGGAGCGGCGCGTTGCCGTGCGTCTCGGCCAGACGCAGCGCCATGTCGAGCGCGTTGTGGCCCGTGTCGTCGAACTGCACGCACACGAGGATCGGGTACTCGCCGGGCGCGTGGCGCGGCCAGTCGGGACGCTCGATGGGGGGAACTTCCAACGGATTGATCGTGTCGCTCATCGCTGTGCTCTCGCGGCGACGGAATGCACGAACGTCGCCACCGCGGGAGAGACCGCGCAATTCCCGTCGTCGACCCGTGGCCCTGTCGCGTCGCGCCACAGGTTGTGCGCGAACGCAGCGCCGACGCGCACACTGCTCGCGCACGGCGCACGGCGCACGCGGCCGAAGGGTCTCGTGGGAGCTGCGAGAGGGTGATAGTGCGAGGGCCATGAGCATCCACGCGCGTGCGGTTCGCATCCGGGAGACGGGCGGGGTCGAGGGGCTCGCGATCGACGAGGTGACGGTGCGCGAGCCCGGTCCCGGCGAGGTGCGCGTGGCCGTGGCCGCCGCGGGGCTCAACCGCGCCGATGTGATGCAGCGCAAGGGGTTCTATCCCGCGCCGCCGGGGTACTCGCCCGACGTGCCGGGCCTCGAGTACGCGGGCATCGTGGAGCGCGTGGGCGAAGGGGTTTCCGCGTGGCAGCCCGGCGATCGGGTGATGGCCATCACGGGCGGCGGGGCCATGTGCACGCACGTCGTGGCGCACGCGCGCGAGCTCATCGCCGTGCCTGCGGGAATGTCCCTCGAAGAGGCCGCCGCGGTGCCCGAGGTGTTCCTCACCGCGTGGGATGCGCTCTACCTCCAGGCCGGGCTCTCGATGGGCGAGACGGTCCTCGTGCACGCGGTCGCGAGCGGCGTGGGAACGGCCGCCGTGCAGCTCGCGCGGGCCACGGGCGTGCGCCTCCTCGGCACGGGCCGCAGCGCGGAGAAGCTCGAACGGGTGCGCTCCCTCGGGCTCGACGAGGGCCTCGTGGTGACCAACGCGCGCTTCGCCGACGCGGTGCGCGCGCTCACCGACGGACGCGGCGCCGACGTGGTGCTCGACGCCGTGGGCGCCTCGTACTTCGCCGAGAACCTCGACGCGATGGCCCCGCAGGGCCGCATGGTGATGCTCGGGTTCATGGGCGGCGTGAACGCCGACGTGTCGCTCGCGCCCCTGCTGCTCAAGCGATTGCGTGTGATGGGCTCGGTGCTGCGCGCGCGTCCGCTCGAAGAGAAGGCCTCGCTCGCGCAGCGCTTCGCGCGCACCGTGGTGCCGATGTTCGTGCGGGGCGCGCTGCGTCCCGTGGTCGACGCCGTGCTGCCCATGACCGACGTGCGCGCGGCCCACACCCGCATGGAGCGCAACGACACCGTGGGCAAGCTCGTGCTCGTGTGGTGACCCGCTGATCGTCAGCGCGTGCGTCCGCGCCACCAGACCGCGCCCAGCCCCGCCGCGAGGAGCGCCACCAGGGCCCACGGAGAGCCCGTCGCGGGCGCCTCGGGGGTCGTCGCAGGGGTTGCGACGGTCGGAGGCGCTGCGGGCGCCTGCGGGGCCTCCACGGCGGGCGCAGCGGGGGCTGTGGGCACCAGCGAGGGCTCGTGGTGGGGCTCGGGCGGGGGCGTGCGTACGACGCCGTCCTGACCGCAGGGGGAGGCGCATCCGGCGGAGGTTCCGTCGCGCCATCCGTCGACGCGGCCGCAGCGGTTGTCGGCGCCGCCTGCGCGCGCGGCATCGCCCACGGCGCGGAGGTCGACCTCGCGGTTGTCGCACACGGTGTTGTCGGCCACGGCGCGGGTCACGCAGCGGGCGCCGCGCGCGTAGCGAGAACCCGCGGCGGCGCAGGCCTGCGCGAAGTGCAGCACGTCGTCTTCGCTGTGGAGCGCGACGTCGATGGAGAGCGATCCGTCGGTGTCGCGGCGCTTCGCGAACGCGCCCGTCGCCGCGCAGCCGTAGTTGGGCACGCACCCCGGAATGCCCAGCGAGTCCATGACGCCGGGCATGCAGCGCCAGCCGAAGCGGTCGAAGCGGTGCTGCGCCTCTTCGGTGCCGTTGCCGCTCTCGCGCACCACGATGTCGGCGCCCCGTCGATGGAGCGAGGGCATCCACCCCTCGTGCACCTGGCATCCGCCGCAGCCCGAGCTGTAGAGCGTGACCGTTCCGCCGCGCACGCCGTCGAGGCCCGACGCGCACGCGCACGCATCCCACGGGGCCGCGCCGCCGGGGCCCGCGATGGACGCGGGCGCCGCGAGCCACACGCCCACGCCGTTGCGCACGATGGTGTTGCCCGTGAGCACCGGGCGCGCGTCGCACGCCGCCACGCCCACGTCGGCGCCCTCGATCGTCGACCGCAGCAGCACCGCGCCCGGCGAGGCCATGGGACGCCCGTCGTCACAGCGTCCGTCGTCGCGCGCGCCGAAGGAGACGCCCGCGTGACCGCCCCGCGTGTGCACCCGTTCGAGACGCACGTTCGCGCTGCGCTCGACGCCGAGGCCGCGCACGGGCGCGTCGACGGTGATGTCATAGGCTGTCACATCGCGCGCGCCCTGGATGAGCAGCCCCGTGTCGGCCCCGGCGAGCTGGAGGTTGCGGAGGTTCGCGCCCGCCGCAGACACGCGCACGGCCACGACGCCCGAGGGCTGCGCGCGGATCGTGTGGTGCAGTCCGTTGAAGCGCGCGTTGGCGCCGCGCACGTCGACGCACGGATCAGAACCCGAGAAGGTCAGGTCGGCGGTGAGCTCGACCTGCGCGTCGGGCGTCGCGAGGAGCTGCGTGCAGTCGGCGCAGGTGTGGCACTGGAGCGATTGCGCGGAGGCCGACGGAGCGGCCAGGCACAGGGCGGCGACGAGCACAGAGCGGGAGCGCATCGGAGGGTGCGCGGTTGTACCCCGAGACGCGCTCACTCGGGCACGCGACGGAGCCGCGCGGTCACGGTCACCACACCGCCCGCGGGCGTCACCTCGGACTCCATCGGGAACCACCCGTCGCGCTCCACACGGAGCCGGTGCGTGCCCGCGGTGAGCCCGAGGCTCCGCGTGGTCCACAGCGCACAGGGGCCCTGGTCGTCTTCGTCGACGATGATCCGCGCGTCGAGGGGCTCGCACACGAAGCGGTACGCGCCCGCGATGCGCACACGCGGTCGCTGCGGCGCGGCGCAGGCCACCAACGAGAGCGCGACGAGCGCGACGAGCGCGACGGTAGGCCGCACGAACACGCGCGAACTCTACTATAAACGCCCGCCATGCGATCGCGTCTCTTCCTGCTGGCGGCCGTGTGCGCGCTGCTCGCGTCGGGGTGGTTCCTGGCCTCGCGACGCCGCGACCAGCGGGCCCTCGAAGGCACGCGCGCCGCCCTGCGCCTCCACGCCCGCGCGCAGGCCTGCCTCTTCGGCGACAGCAGCACTCCCCGTGATGCGTCGCTGCGGGCCGCGCGCCTGCGACGCATCGCGCTCGCGACGCCCCCGGGCGCTCCGTGGCCCGCTGCGTGTGAGACGCACCTCCGCGCGCTCCGTGACGCGAGCGCCTCCAGCGACGCGCTCTCGTCGATGACGCCCGCGGTCGACGCGCTCGTGACGGCCGTGCGCCGCGAGCTCTCGCCCGACGCCGTGCGCGCGTTTCAACACGGCGAGCGCGACCTCTCCGTCGACGGCGCCGCGCGCGCCTCGCTCGCCCTTCACACCGAGGCCGCGGTGCGCGCCAACGCACGCCGCGTGCGCCTCCCCGAAGACCACGACGCGGTCACGCCCGCGCCCCTCGCCCCCATCGGTGGCGATGTGCTCCCGCTCTCGCTCGCACCGGGCGCGCTCACCATCGGAAGCACCTTTCGCGCAGGCACGCTCAACGCCCTCTTCATCGAGCCCTCGCAGGAGCGTGTGTTCTGCCGCTCGCGCGACCGCGGCGCCTCCGTGGCGTGCCGACGCTTCGCTCCCGCGCACGCACCCCACTGGCTCGTGGCCCACGACACGCCCGAGGCCCTCGTGCTCGTCGACGACGGACACCCCGAGCACACCGTGGTGGTCTCTCCCGACGCGACCGACGCGCCGATCTACACCGCGCCGCATCCGCTCGTGTCGAGCCTCCCGGCGCTCGTGCAGGAGCCCGTGCTCCACGCGGTCACCGACGTCGCGGGCGCCTCGGTGTGGACGCGCTGCACCCGCGGCGGCGCGTGCGTCGACCATCCCCTCATGCCCGCGGTGCGACGCGAGAGCGTGATCGTCTCCGCGGACCGCGCGGTGTGGTGGTTCGGCGTCAACGGGCCCGACGGCGCGCTCTCGCTCGACGCGCGCTCCCTCGACGCCGACGACGCGCCAATGCAACACCTCACGCCGCTGCGCACGTCCGCCACGCTGCTCGCGAGCTGCCTCGCCGAGGGTGTCGCGTGGGTGGCCGCCGTCGACGCGCGCGGCGCGCAGCTCGCGATGGTCACCGCCGATGCACCGCCGCGGGTGATGCAGGGAGTCTCTCCCCGCACGCTCCCCTACGAGCTCGTGTGCGACGCGAAGGGCGCCACGCTCGTCGACGCGCGCGGGCTCCAGAGCTGCGAGCGCGACGCGGGGTGCTCGCCCTCCCTCCCACTCACCGGCGTGCACCGCGTGGCCCGCATCGACGGCACCGTGGTCGATGTGTTCCTCGGCGCGGGCGATGGGCTGCGCGTGCGCGCGGGTGCCGGCGCTTCACTGGGCGATGCGCCGGTGCGCGCCCTCGACGACGATGCGTCTCACGGCGGGCTCTCGGCGCGCGCGCTGTGGATGCTCCCCGCGGGCGATCGCCTCGTGCTCTTCGCGACGGGCGCGACCACGGCGGTGCTCTGGTCCGACGACCGCGGTGTGCGATGGCATCCCGCGCGCGAGGCCGTGTCGAACGACGCGCGCCCCATGCGCCTCGGCACGCTCCCGCGATGAGCGCCTTCGACGTGGCGGCGCACGCGCGCGCGCTGCTCCGCGACGACCCCGACGGCGACGAGGCCGACGCCTGGCTCGACCTGCTCTATCCGTCTGAATACAAGCGCTTTCGCGCGCAGCACGCCACGCCCGTCGAGGTGTCGCGCATGGCCGCCGCGTGGCTCGCGGAATCCGACGGCGCACGCGTGCTCGACGTGGGCGCAGGGGCCGGACGCTTCTGCCTCACAGGCGCGATCACCACCGCCGCGCACTTCACGGGCGTCGAGCGCAGGGCGCATCTCGTCGAGGCTGCACGCGAGGCCGCGTCACGGCTCGGCGCCGACCGCGCGACCTTTCTCGCGGGCGACGTGCGCGACGTGGCGTGGACGGACTTCACGGGCTTCTATCTGTTCAATCCCTTCGGCGAGCACCTGCTGCCCGACGACGAGCGCATCGACGACGCGGTGGCCCACGACCGCGCGCGCTTCGAAGACGACGTGCGCTTCGTCGAGGCCCAGCTCGCGCGATGCGCCGACGGCGCCCGCGTGGTCACGTGGAACGGCTTCGGCGGCATGCTCGACGGGTGGCGCTGCGTGCGCAGGGTCTACGTGCGGCACGTCGCGCTTGACTGCCTGCTGCGAGACCGGAGCTGAGGGGGAAGACGAAACGCGAGGCGGAGGGAGAGAGATCGGCGCGTCGGGGGAGGGACGCGCCGTGCGATCAGGCGGCGACGGAGTTGTCGGCGGCGGCGGTGCCCGTGGCGGGCGTCTCGACGCGGCGGCCGGCGGCGGCGGTGGCGGCCATGCGCTCGCGGATCACGGAGTACGACACGAAGCCGAAGCCCATCACGAAGATCATGGCGAAGGGCGCGGCGATGTAGTGCTTCGTCGTGAGCGCGGTGTAGACCGACGCGAGGCTCTCGGCGGTGAGGGCCATCTCGACGAGCGGGAGGATCGTGCGGGCGCGGTAGCGGCCGGGGCGCGCGCTCTGGCCCTTCTTGGGCGTGCGGACGAACTCGCCGGTCTCGGCCTGGAGGCCTTCCCACACGGCCTTCGTGAGGTACGGCGACATGCCCGCGCCGATCGCGAGGAGCCACGGGAGGCGGCGCAGCGCGCCCATCGCAGAGCGGCCCTGCGCGCGCTCGGCGACGACGTAGAAGGTCGCCAGCGAGCCCGTGGAGCCGATCATCAGGGGGATGTCGACGAGGAGCAGCGAGAGGGGATCGCTCACGGGCATCACGAGCAGCATCGGCAGCAGGAACACCGCGAGCAGCATCATGAGGGGGTAGGCGAAGTGCGGGGTCATGTGGAAGACCGCTTCGAGGCGCACGTCGAAGCTCAGGGACTTGTCGTTCCACACCTTGCCGAGGAGCTTGCGGGCCGTCTGCACGGTGCCCTTGGCCCAACGGAACTGCTGCGCGCGGAAGGCCTCCACCTCTTCGGGGAGCTCGGCGGGCGTGACGTGGTCCTCGCGGTACACGAAGCGCCAGCCCGCGGTCTGCGCGCGGTACGAGAGGTCGAGGTCTTCGGTGAGCGTGTCGTGCTGCCAGCCGCCCGCGGCGCCGATGGCCTCACGGCGCCAGATGCCGCCCGTGCCCGAGAAGTTGAAGAAGCGACCCGCCGCGAAGCGCGCGCGGTTCTCGACCATGTGGTGGCCGTCGAGCATGAGGGCCTGCACGCGCGTGAGGATCGACGTCTCGCGGTTCAGGTGACCCCAGCGGGCCTGCACGCAGCCGACCTTCGGGTCGGCGAAGTGGTGCACCACCGTGCGGAGGAAGCTCTCCTGCGGGAGGAAGTCGGCGTCGAAGACCGCGATGAGCGAGCCCTTCGCGTACTTGAGACCGTTGTCGAGCGCGCCGGCCTTGTAGCCCGTGCGGTCCGTGCGGTGGATGTACACCGCGTCGATGCCGCGGCGCACGAGGTCGGCCACCTTGGCCTTCGAGCGCTCGCGCGTGTCGTCGGTGCTGTCGTCGAGCACCTGGATCTCGAACTTCTCACGCGGGTAATCGATCCGCGCCACGCACTCGAGGAGGCGGTCGAGCACGTCGGGTTCGTTGAAGAGCGGGAGCTGGATCGTCACGTGCGGGAGCTCGCCGTCGGGGAGCTGACGCGGCGGTGCCGGCGGGAGCTCGGCGCGGTGCTTCCACAGCAGCCACACGAGCTGGCTGCGGTGCAGACCGTAGAGCACCAGAAAGAGCAGCACGGTCAGGTACGGAACGGCGATCAGCAGGGTCGTCATCGGTTCCTCAACGTCCTTCCAGAAACGCGCCGTCTCTACCCTCGCGGAGCCCGGCGGCGCACGTTTCCGGCACCTCACGAAAACCGCGGAATCCATAGCGTTCTGGCCCTCCGGAAGTTGTCGCCAACTTGTATTTTGTTGTCGCCGACTGTCGCCCCGACGACCCTCCGAGGCCCCGTGCGCACCCTCGCTCCGCGCCTCCGCCCTGTTGTCTCTCTCGCGCTCGTCGCCGTCTTCGCCGCGGCGCCCGCGTGCAGCTCCGACCCCTACCGCGCGGCGCGCGCCACGCGCGTGAGCCGCGAGCAGCTCCTCGTCGCGCACCACCCCCGCGCCGACGCGTACTTCTCCGCCGTGCACGGCGCCCAGTACGCCATGGGCACCGTCGACGCCCGCCGCGCGGACCTCACCTCGGCCCTCTCCCGCGCCCTCGGCCGCCTGCCCAACGCCGACCGCGTCGAGCTCGAATCCGCCCTGCGCGACGCGATGCGCACCGCGAACATCAACGCCATCCGCGTGCGCCGCGGCGCGGCCCCCGACCCCATGGCCCGCGAGCTCGAACCCCGCGTGGCCGCGTGGCGCGACGCCGTGCTCGCGACCTCCACCGACGCCGACGCCGCGCGCGCCCTCATCGACGCCCAGTACCAGCGCCTCGTCGACAGCCTCGAGCTCACCGTCGAGAGCGACCTCGACGCGCCCGCGCTGCGCCCCGTGCTCGACGCCATCGCCGCCGTGCTCCGCGACGCCGAGGCCACGCAGCGTTGCATGGCGGTGTTCCTCCCGACGCTGCCGCCGGTGCTCGTCGACGAGGCCACGCCGCGCGCCGAGGCCCCGGCGCTCACCGCAGAGTTCGACGCCGCGCGCACCTTCACGCAGAGCCTCCGCGCGCGTGCCGAACAACAGACGCTGGAGAGCACCCGCACCGCGCGATGGTTCGACACCGTGCTCGCGGGTGACACCGAAGAGGGCGGCGCCGCGCCGTAGCCCCATCGCCCACATTCGCCCCCCGAAAGTGGACGGCGCCACCGCCTCCGTCGATGACTCTCGCGGTCACCGAGGGAGCGCACCATGGCAGCCGTTCGCACCGAGCGACGCATCCACCGCGTCTACGTCACCCGCAACACCGAGTACCACGTGCGCGCAGGGGTCTGCGTGGGCGTGCGCGACCTGCGCGACAACACCTGGTGCGAGGTGCATCCCGCGCTCGGACGCACCCTCGAAGGCGTGATGCGCTACGAGAACCAGGGCGTGCGCCCCGTCGACGACGAGCCCCGCGTGGGCGACGCGATCTACTTTCGCAGCGGCGAGCGCGACCTCGTGACCTCGCGCGTGCAGCGCATCGAGCGACCGAAGCTCGAAGTCGTGCGCGCCTATCCTGCGTGAGCGGTCAGGGGCTCCACCCCTCGGCGCCCGTGTCGACGTACACCGGGTTCGTGTACCCGTAGGCCTCGCCCGCGCCGATGGGGGCGAGCGATCCGCCGCGCACGAGCACCACGTAGTGGCTGTCGCGCGAGGGACGCACGCGCACCGTCGCCCGCAACCGCACGCTGCCCGCACGTCCGGGCGAGCGCTCGTCGATCGCGAGCGACGCGTTGGCCGCCGTCGTCGCAGGCGCCACGGTGTAGGCCCCGCTGCCGCTCGCGGTGAGCGCGAGGGGACGGCCGTTTTCGAAGAGCGTGAGGTCGCGCACGGTGACCCACGGCGCGGCCTGCACGTCGAGGGTGAGCTCCACGCCGTCGGCGCCCGCGCGCACCACGTCGCCGCGGCCCAGGTGCAATGCGCCGTTGGTGAGCGCGCGCACCACGATGCCGTTCGCCACGAGCACCCGCTGCGCGCGGATCGCGCCGGTGATCATCGCCGCCGTCACGCGGTCGGGGCGGTCTTCGTTCACCACCGCGAGGTTGTGCGGCCAGCCCGAGCTGTTGTTGCGTCCGTGCGTGTCGCTGTTGCCCAGCGCGCACACGCGCTCGCCGCGGTTCAGCAGCGAGAAGAAGTCGCGCAGCGTGGGCACCGACGAGGCGTTCGAACGGGCCATCGCCTGGAGCGTCGCATCGGCCGTCGGGAGGTACTGCTCCGGCGCGCCGAAGGACTCGTTGACCTCCATGGCCTCCCAGCCCGTCGCGATGGGCACGCGGCCCTGGAGCGACACGGGGTCGAGGCCGATCGACGTGAAGTAGCCCTTGAACCCGTTGGAGCGCGGGTGCGAGACGTGGAGCACGGGCGATCCCTCCTCGCGGCGCACCTTGTCGAAGAGCTGCTGCGCCGTGAGGTCGGCCCAGTACTGCGCGCCGATCAGCGCGAAGGGATCAGACGCCGCGGGCGTGAGCGGGTACGCGTTGAAGTGCCCGAGTCCCACCACCGAAATCTCGTTGCCGCGCATCGCGCCGAACCACGGTGCGAGGTTCAGCGACGCGATGCACGGGGCGAAATCGGTGACGTTGTCGTGGTCCGTGGTCGAGGCCCATTCGAGGCCCTCGGCGACGTCTTCGAGCACGCGGTTGCAGAGCGCGCGCGGCGAGTCGATGCTGCCCACCGTGTGCTGGTGCAGGTCGACGGACACCATGCCCGTCGTGTCGACCACACGACGCAGGTCGGCGCGCAGCGTGGCCTCTCCGTCGGCGGGCACGGTGACCTCGACGTTCACCGCGTCGTACTCGTCGCCGCGCGAGACCGTGGCCCGGTAGCGTCCGGGCTTCACCGCGTAGCGCTCGTTGCCCATGCGGGGATAGAGCGCGCGGTGCAGGCCGTACTCTTCGAGCTCTCCCTCGACCTCGCCGAGCGCGCCATCGGGCGCTTCGACGTCGACGCCGCGGAGGCTCACCTTGAGCGGCGCGCGCTGCCGTGCGCCCATCGCGTCGAGCACGGCCACGTCGAGCACCAGCGTGCCCGTCGCGCCCGCCACGGGGTTCGCCGTCGCGTCCGTGTTGGCCGTCACGGTGACCCTCACGGGCGTGCCGCGGGCGCGTCCTTCGTTCACCGCCACGAGGCTGTAGTCACCGGGCGGAAGCGCGAGTCGGAAGCTCCCGTCGGTCTGCGCCCGCGCGAAGGAGCGCGCGTTGGCGCCGGCCTGGTACGCGCCGCGGTAGGCGTACACGAGCGCGCCGCCGGTGGTGCGTCCCGAGACCGTGCCGAAGGCGTCGCGACGGAGGCGAAGAATGGGCTCGACCGCGGAGGTCGCATCGCCGTCGCCGACCGAGAAATACCGGGTGAAGCGCGCGGGCTGTCCCTTCGCGGCGGCGAGGTTGTCGTAGAGGCCCACGGTGCCCGACGCGTCGACCACGGGCACGGTGATGGCGCCCGTCGCAGGAGCGATGGCGTACGAGACACGACGGCCGTTCTCGCCGGGGTCGCTCACGGCGGCGAGCCACGTGAGGGGCTCGGTCGCGCGGCCGATGGAGCCGAAGCCCGTGGCGCTGCTGAACAGCGTGAGCGCGGAACCGAAGCCCAGGAAGTCACCCGCCGCCGCGTTCGCGATGGACCACCCGTCGAGCGATTGCACCTCGGTGATGACTTCGAGCGCGTCGGTGTCGGGGCGCAGGAGGTAGTGCGTGACGATCCGCACGCGCTGCTCGCGGGCGAGGTTGTCGAGAATGCCCAGGATGCGGCTCGCCGTGTCGGTGCCCACCACGCGGATCGCCGCGGGCCGACCGTTCGATCCGTCACACGCGACGGCCACCTCGTCGACCGACGACACGCGAAAGGCCACGGAGGGAAAGGTCTCGCGAAAGAGGTCGTGGCCTGCGGTTCCGCGCGGTCGCACGCGGTCGGCGTCGATGAGGTTGCCACCGTGGAGGCTGTATCCCACGGCGCGCGCGCTGCCCGTCGTGCCCACGCGTCCCTGGATCACGAAGCGCACGCGGCTGTTGTAGAGCTTGAGGTGCCCGACGCGCCCCGAGGCGCCCTCGCCGCCCACGAGCTCTCCCTCGGCGGTGATGGTTCCCGCGCGCGACTCCGAGGCGTCGAGGGCGTCGTCGAGCGGGGCCGCGGTGCTGCGCAACGGACACGCGTACGGATCCGCGTAGGGCGCGAGCATCGGGCGGTCATCGACCGCATCGCGGGGCGCATCGGACGACGCATCGGGCGGGGGCGTCGAGCGAGACGTGCACGTCGTGGCGGCCATCGCGCACACCACCGTGAGCGCGCCCATGCGTGGAAGGTTCTTCATCGGGGCCGCGAGGATGGCACGATCGCCACCGCGCGCGGGGTAGACACTCGCGAGGGGTGGAACTACGGTCCGCCGCACCGCGATGAGCAACGGCCCCGAGAACAACGCCCACGACGAAGCCCCGGCCGTCGAGACCCCGATCCGTCCTGCGCGTAAGAGGTCGAAGCCCTCGGCGGCCCGCTGGGTCGCGCTCGGCGGACTGCTCGTCGCCATCGCCCTCATCGGCTCGACGCTCAAGGGCAACGCGCTCGTGTACTCGAAGTACGTCGACGAGGTGATGGCCCCCAACGAAGCCCGCCGCTGGGTGGGCCGCACGCTCCGCGTCGAGGGCCTCGTGGTGCCCTCGTCGATCGAGAACCGTCCGGGCACCAACGAGTACCGCTTCCGCGTGTCGCGCAACCACGCGGTGATGCCCGTGCACTACCGCGGTCTCGCGCCCGACACCTTTCGCGACTGCGCGGGCGTGACCGTGCGCGGCGTGCTCGGCGACGATGGTGTGTTCACCGCCGACGAGCTCGTGGCCAAGTGCCCGAGCCGCTACGAGGCCGCCACCGTGGTCAACGGCGAGTGCGTGATGGGCATGTCGCCCGAGCGCAACGGCGCCGCGCCTGCGATTCCGCAAGGCATGAACGTCGGCAACGCCCCGCGCTGAGCGGTCCCTCCGCCGTCGCGCAACGCGCGCACCGCCGCGCGCGGTTTCTGTATGATCCGCCGCGCAGCACCATGGCAAACCAACTCGCGGCGCGTCTCAACGCGGTCACCCCCTCGGTCACCCTCGCCATCAACGCACGCGCGCAGGAGCTTCGCGCACGCGGCGTCGACGTGATCTCCTTCGGCGCGGGCGAGCCCGATTTCGACACCCCCGAGAACATCCGCGAGGCGGGTCGCAAGGCCATCGCCGAGGGTCGCACGCGGTACACCCCCGTGAGCGGAATCCCCGAGCTGCGCAGGGCCATCGCCGAGCGCTCCGTGGCCACGCGCGGCGCGCCCGCGAAGGCCGAGAACGTCACGGTCACCGTGGGGGCCAAGGGGGCGCTCTTCAACTTCGCGCTCGCGGCGCTCGAAGAGGGCGACGAGGTGGTGATCCCCACGCCGTGCTGGGTGAGCTACCCCGAGCAGGTGCGCATCGCGGGCGCCACGCCCGTCTACGTCGAGAGCACGCTCGAACAGGGCTGGAAGGTCTCTCCCGAAGCGCTCCGCGCGGCCCTCACGCCCCGCACGAAGGCCGTGGTGCTCTGCACCCCGTCGAACCCCACGGGCGCGGCCTACACCGTCGCCGAGCTCGAAGCGCTGGCCGACGTGCTCCGCCCGCACGACTGCTGGATCCTCTCCGACGAGATCTACGCGGGCCTCGTGTACGACGGCTTCGTGCAGCGCTCGATCGTGTCGGTGGCGCCCGACCTCGCGCCGCGCATGGTGATCATCGACGGCGTGAGCAAGACCTACGCGATGACGGGCTGGCGCGTGGGCTGGTCCATCGCGCCGACGCACCTCGCGAAGGCCATGGACACGGTGCAGGGCCAGGGCGCCACGAGCACCGCGACCTTCTCGCAGTGGGGCGCGCTCGAAGCGCTGAACTCTCCGCCCACGGAGCTCGACCGCATGCGCGTGGCCTTCGAAGCCCGTCGCAACCGCCTCGTGGCGGGGCTCCGCGCGCTGCCCGGCGTTCGCTGCGGCATGCCCGAGGGCGCGTTCTACGCCTTCTGCGACGTGCGCGCGTGGCTCGGCAAGCTCACCCCCATGGACAAGGTGCTCGCCACCGACGCCGACGTGGCCGCGTGGCTCCTCGACGCCGCGCACATCGCCGTGGTGCCCGGCTCGGCGTTCATGGCCCCGGGCCACCTGCGGCTCTCGTACGCCGTGAGCCTCGAGACCATCGACAAGGCCCTCGAACGCCTCGCGGGCGCTGTCTCCACGCTCGTCTGAGCGGCCGCAATTTCTCCCTCCGCACCCGATGGTTTCGAAGCGCGCCGCACTGTGGGTCGTGACCGCGCTCGCCGCGTGCCGTGACCCGCGCGCCGTCGCCTCGCCCGCGCCCGATGCGACGGTGACCGCGCCCGTCGAGGAGCTCACGGCGATGCCCGACGCGGCGATGGTTCCGTACCGCGCGGTCGCCGTGACACGCGGCGCCACGCTCCGTGGAAGGGTGCTCCCCGCGCCCGCACGCAACGCCGCAGACCCGTGCGCGCAGGGCGACGACGCGGTGGTCGCGCTCGACGGAATGGCCTTTGGCGAAGGGCTTTCCGCGCGAGAGGTCCCGCTCACCGTGGGCCCGTGCGGCGTGTCTCCGCGCGCGGTCGCGGCCACCGTGGGCGACACGCTCTCGCTCCGTGCGGTGGGCGACGAGGTGCGCGCGCTTCCCCTGCGATGGAACGACGCGCGCGCGCTCACCGTGGTGCTCGCCGGCGGCGCCTCGACGACGCTGCGTGTGGAGCGCACGGGGATGCTCCGCGGCGACGACGCGAACGGTCGCACGCTGCGGGTCTACGCCTTCGCGCACCCGTACCACGCGGTGGTCGACGGGGCGGGGCGCTTCGAACTCCGCAACGTGCCCGCGGGAATCTACGTGCTGCGCGCGTGGCGCGGCGAGGCGACGGCGCAGAAGGTGGTTCGGCTCGGCGAGGGCGACACGCGCGCGGTGGAGCTCACCTTCGCGCGATGAATTCTCGTTCAGCGGCGGACGCTCACCATCGACAGCGCGGCCCCGACGCCCGACACCTCGGCGCACACCCCATGGAACTCACCAGCCCCTCGACCTCTCCCTCGGCCCTCGAACGCGCGGCGCGCATCAGCGTCGGCGTCGCCCTCGTGGTGCTGGGACTCAAGGCCCTCGCGTGGCGCGTGACGGGCTCCGTGGCGCTCGGCTCCGACGCGATGGAGTCGACGGTCAACGTCGCCGCCGCCCTCGCGATGTGGGCCGCCGTGCGCGTGGCGCGTCGCCCGGCCGACAGCGATCACCCCTTCGGACACGGCAAGGCCGAGTACCTCTCCGCCGTGCTCGAAGGTGTGCTCGTGCTCGTGGCCGCGGCCGAGATCGCGCGCGAGGCCATTCCGCGGGTGATGCATCCCGTGCCCGCGCAGTCGTTCGGACTGGGTGTGCTTCTCTCGCTCACGGCCTCGGCGCTCAACGGCGCGCTCGGGTGGTTTCTGCTGCGCGAAGGGAAGCGCCATCGCTCGCCCGCACTCCATGCCGACGGGGTGCACGTGCTCACCGACGTGGCCACGAGCGCGGGCGTGCTCGTGGGTGTGGTGGCCGCGCGCGTGACGGGCTGGTGGGTGCTCGACGGGCTCCTCGCATTGGTGGTCGCCGCGCAGATCGTGTGGGCGGGCTGGGGCCTCGTGCGGCGCTCCGTGGGCGGACTCATGGACGAGACCCTCGACGCCACCGAACGCGACGACCTCCGCGCGCTCATCACCCGCACCGCGAAGGAACGCGGCGCGATCGAGGTCCACGGGTTTCGCTTTCGTCACGCGGGCGCGGGGGCCTTCTGCGACCTGCACATGGTGGTGCCCGGCGCGATGACCGTCTCCGACGCGCACGCGCTCTGCGACGAGGTCGAGCGCGCCGTCGCGCAGTCGCACGCGCACGTCGACGTGGTGATCCACGTGGAGCCCGAAGCGCTCGCGGAAACGCCTTCTACGTAGGGCTTTCAGGGTGCCGCGGTCGGCGGCGGCGATGCGTCGTCTGTGGCGCCCGCATCGTCGACGGGCGCCTCCTGCACGGGCAGCACGAGCGGGGCTTCACCGGGCTCCGCGGGGGGCGCTTCCGAGGGCACGGGCGCGCCCGCATCGCCCACGGGGAGCACCGTCGCCGCGTCAACCACACCCGCGTCGACGGGCGTGCGCTCGTGGGGTTCGGTGCCTTCGAGAAAGACCTCTTCGAAGGGCGCGGGCGGCGGCGGGGCCGACGGGTCGACGGGCGCGACGGGCTCCGCGGGGAGCAGCCCCGTCACCGGATCGATGCGCACGCTCACGACCCCCTGCGGTCGCGGAAACTCGATGGCCGGCGGACGACGCACGCGCACGTACTCGCGCATGAACGACGTCCACACGGGCACGGCGGCGCGCGCGCCCTCTTCGCCGGGACCGAGGGGCTGACGGTCGTCGAAGCCCACCCACACGCCCGCCACGAGGTCGGGGGTGTAGCCCACAAACCACGCGTCGCGCGCGTTGTCGGTGGTGCCCGTCTTGCCCGCCGCGGGACGGCCGAGGGCGCGGGCGGCGCGGGCCGTTCCGTGGTCGATGACGCTCGTCATGAGCGAGGTCACCAGGTAGGCATCGGCGGGTGCCATGGCCTGCCGCGGCGCAGGGCGCGCGGGCAATGGAATCTCGCGTCCGTCGGGGCCCACGATGCGACGGATCACGGTCCAGTCCTGGTAGCGGCCGCCCGAGGCCCACGTGGCGTAGGCGTTCACGAGCTCGATGGGGGTCACACCGCCCGAGCCGAGGGCGAGCGAGAGGTCGTGCGGCAGCGGCGAGCGGATGCCCAGCGACGCGGCGTGCGTGGCGACGGCGTCGGGGCCGAGCGCTTCCATCAAGCGCGCGGCCACCATGTTGCGCGAGAACGCGAGGGCCTCACGGAGGCGCATCGGCGGCTCGATCACCCCTTCGCGCGCGTGCGCTTCGGCGGGGCACCATCGGCCGCGTCCGGTGCCGAAGCACGCGGGGTTCGGGTCGATCGTGCTCGCGAGGGTGAAGTGCCGCGACGCGAGCGCATACGAGTACAGAAAGGGCTTGAACGCGCTGCCCGGCTGACGCATCGCGCGGGTGGCGCGGTTGAACATTCCGGGCAGCGATTCGAAGGCGCCCACCATCGCGAGGAGCTCGCGCGACGACGGATCGATCGCCACCATCGCCGACTGGGGACCGAGCTCCAGGTGGAGCGTTCCCTCGTTCTCGGGGGTGATGAGGTTGTCGGGCGAGACGCGCACCGCGGCGCCCACGGGCGCGAACTGCGAGGGCGTGAGGTTCGTGGCGTAGCGAGCAGCGGTCTCCCACGGCACGCGACCGTGCGAGGTGCCCACGCGCACGAAGAGGGAGCCGTGCGCGCGGCTGCCGGGCGGCGGGTCTTCGGCGCGCTCGACGACGCCCGTGTAGACGTGACCGGGCAGGAGCCTTCCGTCGGCGGGCGGACGCTCTGCGCGCACCACGTTGCCGCTGCCCGCGGGCCTGCGCGCGCCGGGCGCACCGAGGGGTCCGCGGTAGCCGTGGCGCGCGTCGAGCTGCGTGAGTCCGCGCGTGACCGACTCGCGCGCGGCGCGTTGGAGCGCGGGGTCGAGGGTGGTGTAGACCGTGAAGCCGCCGCGACGGAGCGCGCCCTCGCCGCCCACCTGCGCGAGCGTGCGTCGCACGAGGTCCACCACCTCGGGGCAGTCGCCGTCGTCGTCGTCACTCGGAACGAGATGCACGGGCTCCGCGGCGGCCTGATCGGCCTGCGCCTGCGTGATGAACCGCTTGTCGACCATCTGGCCGAGGATCCACCGACGGCGGCGCAGCGCGGCTTCGAGGTCGTTGCGCGGCGAGTAGTGCACGGGGCTCTTGGGAATGCCCGCGAGCAGCGCGCACTCGCCCAGCGTGAGCTCGCCGACGTGCTTGCCGAAGTAGAAGCGCGCGGCCTCTTCGACGCCGTTGCGCCCGTGGCCGAACGCGATGTGGTTCACGTACAGAAAGAGGATCTCGTTCTTGCCGAGCTCCTGCTCGATCTGTCGCGCGAGGAGCACCTCTCGCACCTTGCGCGAGAGGCTTCGCTCCGACGTGAGCAGCACGTTCTTCACCACCTGCTGGGTGATGGTGCTCGCCCCCTGCGCGAGCGTGCCGCGACGGACGTTCACCCACAGCGCGCGCACGAGCCCCGGCCAGTCGAGCCCGCGGTGCTCGTAGAACTCCGCGTCCTCGGCGGCGAGCAGGGCCTTCACGAGGTTCTCGGGGAGCGCTTCGAGCGGCACCACCGTGCGCCGCTCGATGAAGAGTTCCGCGAGCACGCTGTTGTCACGCGCCAACACCCGCGTGGTCTGCGGCGGGTTCCACCGCGTGCGGAGCGAGTGCACGTCGGGCAGATCGCGGCCGTACCAGGTGAAGAGTCCGCCGAGCACGAGCAGCCCCGTGAGCCCCGCGCCGAAGAGACCGAGCGCGGCGATGCCCACGGTGCGCTTCCACGTCGCGCGCGGCGGCGGCAGCGGCGCGGGTCGCGTGGGCTCGCGGCGTCGACCGGGCACGGCCTCGTGCGCGGGCAACGTGTCGTGCATCCCGAGGTCGGCCTTCGGGTCGCGGAGGGTGTCGTCGGGCTTCGAAGACCGTGGGCGGTGTCGGTTCATGCGCGCTGTCATCGCCGCGCGCACATCACAGACCGTTCCGGCGTCGCGGGGCGCGCGATGGTACGGCAATCCCGCGGGCGCGCCACGGCTGCCGTGTTCCGCGATCCCTCAGTCGCGTCGCCGCGCACACATCGGCGCGGTGGGGCACGAGGCGCAGATCCCCTCGTCGACGGACCAGCTCTCGTGGCAGATGCGCAGCCCCGCGGGCGTCTCGCGCATGCGCAGCAGGTAACGCCCTTCGAGCCGCGGGCACCCGATGTCGGCGTTGCGATCGTTGCGCACCTCGACGGCCCACGCGCGCACCTTCACCACGGCGCCCGTCGCGTCGGGCACCGTGCGACACGCGGCAGGCACGGCGTCGGCGTTGGGATCTTCGCGGCTCCAGTCGCTCCGCGCGGCGTCGACGGTGAAGCTCCCGCCCTCGGCCGTCACGCGGGCCATGTCGCGCGCCATCGCGGCGAAATCAGGCGTGCGCGACGAGCCGTGGTACTTCAGCGAGGTCGAGTAGAGCGCTTCGACGGGACGCGCTCCGGGCTCTGCGCGGCGCGTGCGGGCCCACGTCGTCACGAAGTCTCCGAGCGACGCGTTCTGCGCGAGGGGCTGTGCGGGCGTGGTCACGAAGGGCGTCGGCGCGTGCGGGGTCTCACCCTGCACCGACGCGGCGGTGCGCGGGTGATGCGTGGCGGCCTCGGGCGGCGTTCCGTGCTTCCGCTGATCGAGGAACACCAGCGCCGCAACGATGGCCACGGCCGCGAGCACGGCGCCCACGATCACCACCGCGGTGAGCTTCATCCACGGGGGATCGCGGTCTGCGGCGACGCCCGCCTCGGCGCCCGTGACGACGCCCGCAGCGACGGATGCCGCGGGCTTCGAAGCGTCACCCGCCGCGGCACCGCGCGCGTCGGTGTTGTCGGACGCAGCGCCCGCGGTGAGCCAGTTGAAGTTCGCAGCGGGCAGCGGCGGCGTGGCGCGTCCGTCGGGAGTGGGCCGCGCGCGGGGAGACTGCGCGCCCGGCGGCGTCGAGCCCAGCGACGGAACGAGCGACGGAGAGAACATCCCGTACGCCTCGGAGACGGCCACACGGAGCGAGCTGCGCAGCGAGCCCGCGTCGGAGAATCGCTCCGAGCCCTGCGCACAGAAACACCGCGCCACCACGCGCCACACGCCCTCGGGAATGTCGGGACGCTTCGCCGTGAGCGCCTCGCGAAGCGTCGATGCGCGCTGGAGCGAGGCTCCCCACCAGGGCTCGTCGGCGTTGGGCTGCGGCTCCGTGGTGAGCATCTCGACGAGGAGCACACCGAGGGAGAACACGTCGGTCCACGGGCCGATGGCCGCGACCTGTCCCATGGCCTGCTCGGGGGCCATGTAGAGGGGCGTTCCCATGAGGGCGCCGGTCTGCGTGCCCTTGCGCCGACCGAGCTGCGCGATGCCGAAATCGAGCACCTTCACCGAGAGCTCGCCGCCGGGCAGCGTGCGGAGGATCACGTTGTCGGGCTTGAGATCACGGTGAACGATGGGCCCCGGCGAGCGCACCGCGTGGGCCGCCTCGATGCCCGCGCACACCTGGTCGAAGATCGCGAAGGCCTCGCGGGGATCGGGGGTCACGCCCGCGTCGCGGCGCTCGCGGATCCACTCGGCGAGGGAGCGTCCCTCGACGAACTCCATGACGATGTAGCGCTGGTGCGTGCGGCCGCCGCGGTCGATCACCACGACGATGTTCGGGTGCGAGAGCTGCGCGAGCGCGTCGGCCTCGGCGTCGAAGCGCGAGACCGCGCCCGCGTGCTCGATGAACTCCGCCTTGAGGAACTTCACCGCCACGGGGCGCCCCGAGAGGCGCGTGTCGCGGGCCCGCCACACGCCGCCGAAGGTGCCCTCGCCGAGCATGGATTCGAGCTGGTAGCGCTCGTCGATGAGAGCGCCCACCGCGGGGGTCGTCGAGGTCGTGGCGCTCATTGCGAGGGCGCGGAGGGTATCACCGTTGCGCGCGGCCGAAACGCCTCAGCGCCAGCCGCCGAGGTCTGTGCCGAAACCGCCCGCGGTGTCGCCCGCGGTGAAGGCCGGCGACATCGGGTCCGTGAGGCCCGCCGCGCGGCCGCGGTACACGGTCACCGCACCGCGCACCGTGCTCGACCCGGGCGCGCCCACCACGAGGTCTTCGAAGCCGTCGTTGTTCACGTCGCCCGTGCCCGCCACCGAGGCCGCGAAGCGCGGCGGCGCGCTCACCACGAGGCACTGCGTGGGCATGGTGGCCGGGCCCGTGATCGATCCCGCGTAGACGCACACCTGGTTCGTCGACGCGGTGTCGGAGCTCGCGCCCACGGCGAAATCGTCGACGCCGTCGCCGTTGAAATCTCCGACGCCCGCGACGGAGACCCCGAAGCCGTTGGGACGCGGCGAGGGCGCGGTGAGCAGCACCGGCGACGCCACGCGCGTGCCCGGCGGAACGAGCGGGAGCACCACCCCCGTGGTGATCGTGCCGAGCGTGGGCGTGGCCGTGGCGATGAGGTCCACGAGGCTGTCGCCGTTCACGTCGCCCGCGGCGGTGACGTTGCTGAACGTGTAGCCCGCGGGCGCGTCGAGGGTGTAGGCCGCCGTCGCGTCGAAGCCCGCGAGGTTGCCGAGGTACACGGTGATGCGCGTCGTGGCGGTCTGCACCGCGAGGTCGTCGAAGCGGTCGCCGTTGAGATCACCCACGGCCACCGCGGCGGAGCCCGTCACCGTGCGCACCGCCGCGAGCGCGGGGCCGCCCGAGCCGCCGAGCATCACGCCCACGCGGGCGCCGTCGCTCACGAGCACGTCGCCGTAGCCGTCGTGGTTCACGTCGCCCGCCGACTGCGCGCGCGACCACCCGTCGTACACGCGCAGGCTCGACGGAACGCCCGTGCCCCCTGCGTACACCGTCGACGATGCGCTGCCCGACACCGCGAGGTCGGCGAAGCCGTCGCCGTTCACGTCGTCGAGGGGCGACACACGCCGCCCGAAGTTCGCGCCCGTCGCCGTGGCCGCGAAGGTGGTCGACGGCGTGGTCGCGAAGGCGAAGCCGCTGCCTGCAAACACGTACGCCGCGCCGCCGGTCATGCCGCCCGCGGTGGCCGTCGGCGCGCCCACCACGAGGTCGGAGAGCCCGTCGCCGTTCGCGTCGAACATGGCGCCCCACTGACGCGGCGTGGGCACGTCGAAGCCCGGCCTCCGCGGCGTGACGTAGAACTCCCAGGGCTGCGTCGCGATGGTGCCGTTGATGCGTCCGCGACGGCCCCGCGCGCGCCACCAGTGAAAGCCCGGCGCGAGATCCACCGTGGGCGCGACGCTCTCGCCCGTGACCACCGCGCTCGCTTCGATCACCGTGCACGCGCGGTCGCGGCACACCTCGATCGTGGCCCCGTCCGCGGTCGAGGCGTTGATCCATTCGAAGCGCACGCGACGCACGACGCGCGACACCGAGAGCGGCGCCATGAGCCTCGGAACGCCGATCGCCGGATCCACGGGCTCGCCCGCATCGCCCGCGTCGCTCACATCGCGCGCCGCATCGCCCGCATCGGTCACATCGCCCGCATCGCCCACATCGCGCGCCGCATCGGAGGCGTCCATCACGTCGCTGCCGTCGCTCGCGTCGCTCACGTCGCTCGCGTCCGTCACGTCGTCGGCGGCGTCGCTCACGTTGGCAACGTCCATCGCGTCGACGGCGCTGTCGACGGACCCATCGGGCGCCGTGTCGACCGCGGCATCGCGCACGTCGGCGGTCACGTCGACCCCCGCATCGACGGACGCATCGACGGCAGCCTCGGCGCGCACATCGGCGACGGCATCGGCGGCGTCGGAGGGATACGGCTTCGGCTCACCGAAGCAGCCCGAGAGGGCGAGTCCGAGGCTCAGCGCACAGACAGTACGGCTCATTGCGGGGGGTGATCTCCGTCGCGAGGTCAGCGGGGCGTAAGGGGGCGACGGTAGATCAATCGCGCGGCGGGGTGAAACGCTCTCGCCGCAGGGTGCGGCGTGCCATGCGTGCACAGCGCCGAAGTCGGTCAGCGCGCGGCACACGCCTCGCGCCAGCGGCCGAGGAACACACCGCGTCCGTCGCGGCGCTCGATGCCGTCGGCGTAGCGGCCCGCGAGAACGCCGCGCGAGCCGTCGCGCAGGCCCCACACGCCCGTGAAGTGCCCCGCGTTGTAGGTGCCCGAGAGCAGTCCGTTGAACACGCCCATGTTCGAGATGTGCTTGCCGTAGAAGACCGACTCGCCGCGACGGTTCGTGCCCCACACGCCGCGGATCGATCCGCGAGGCGCGCCCACGGCGTCGATCACGTGGCCGCGGAACATCCCCACGTTGGCGCGGAAGCGTCCCCAGTGGCCGAGCACGAAGCCCTGGCCGCAGTCGGGGCGCTCTTCGTAGGCGGCGTAGTAGACGCCGTTGCGTCCGTCGGCGAGGCGCATCACCGTGCCGTCGGCGTCGGGGAGCGGGAGTTCGAAGCTGCCCGCCGCGGTCGCGAGGTGGAGCACCGGCGCGGCGGCCGTGGTGCGCACGGTGAGGGCGAGGCCGTCGACGAAGGGCTGCGTGTGCGAGACGAACGACACCTGCGCGGGATCGGTGCGCGCGGCCACGCGGTCGCCGAGTTCGAAGCCCAGCGTGCGACGGACGGAGATGCGTCCCTCGTCGACGCGCGCGGTGCCCGACCAGTCGATGCGCGCGGCGGGCGCGGTCGGGGCGACGGCGGCGCTCCCGTCGTTGGGCGTCGGCAGGTGGCCCCAGAGCACCATCACGCGGAACACATGGCGCTGCGCGGGCGCCACCGCGTCGCCCGCGAAGGAGCCCGACTCGTCGAGGATCGCATCGGCGCCCGCGGCGTCGAACTCGGGCAGCGCGGTGAAGGTGCTGTCGTTGAAGTCGGGGGCCTCGTCGGTGGTGCTCTGACCGCCGTTGGGCTGTTCGAGCATCGCCGCGGCGCTGTCGGCGCTGGTGTCTTCGGCGGTGTCGCCGCCCTGACAGCCCGCGAGCGGAGCGACGGAGAGCGCGAGGCAGAGGGCGAGGCGGAGCGAGTTCGACATGACGGATCCTCCCGGTGTGTAGCGCCGTGGGGAAGTTCCCCGACGCGGGAGGCCGACACTTCAAGGGTCGCGCCAACACCTATTTTCAAGGCATCTGCGCGATTCTTCGAGGAGGGGAGGAGCGACCGTTGTGGCGTCGCGTCGACACGTGTTGAGCGACGCCGACATCGAGGCGATCAGGTGCCGGCGCGGAGGCGTCCCACCACGGCCGCGAGGTCGTCGGGCAGCGGCGACGTGACGCGCACTTCGACGCCCGTGACGGGATGGGGGAACACCACCTCGCTCGCGTGGAGGAAGTGCCGTTCGAGGGTCACGCCGAGGTCCGCGGGGAGCACCGGGCCGCGGTAGAGCGTGTCGCCCACGAGGGGATGGCCCAGCGTCGCGAGGTGCACGCGCACCTGGTGGCGAAAGGCGGATTCGAGCTCGACCTCGACGAGGGTGTAGTCCCCGAGCGGACGCACCGGGCGGTAGTACGTGAGCGCGGGATAGGTCTTCGTGCCCGCGCGCAGACGCACGTGCTCGGTCACGGCCTCGACGCGCTTCGGGTCCTTGCGGTGGGGCACGAGCGGAACCTCGATGGACCCTTCGGCCGCGATGCGTCCCTCGACGAGCGCGAGGTAGCGCTTGTTGACCTGCCCCGCGCGCATCGACTCGCGGAGCGTCTCGAACGCGGCCTTCGTGCGGGCCACGACGATCAGCCCGCTGGTGTCGGTGTCGAGGCGGTGGAGCACGCCGGGCTCGCGGGGCCGGTAGCCCACCGCGGCGGTCTCGGGAAAGCGCACCACGAGCCCGTTGGCGAGCGTGCCCAGCTCGTCGGGGCGGAGCGGGTGCGTGGCCATGCCCGCGGGCTTGTCGACCACGGCCACGGCGGCGTCTTCGTAGCGGACGGTGACGGCCACCGAGGGGTCGGGCAGCGGAGAGAAATCCTTCGGGGGCAGCGCGCCCTGCACGGTGACGGTGTCGCCCGCGCTCACGACGTCGCCCTTGCGCATGCGACGGTTGTTCACGCGCACCTGGCCCTCGTCGAGAAGTTCGCGGGCGCGGGCGCGGGAGAGCTCGGGGAGCGCGTCGACGAGATAACGATCGAGGCGCTTGCCGGCGTGCGCCTCGGTGACGGTCAACGTCTGGGTATCGGTAGCTTCAGTGGTCATCGGAATGGCGCGACGCATAACACAGCCCCCACGCGAGGGATACGTGCGCCCCGGCGCGCCCCGCGCGCGTCGGGTGGTGTATATCACCGGCCCCCTCCATGGCCGAGATCACCGAGAAGTACCGCACGCACCGACGTTTCGACCGCGCCGCGCGCCTCGTGGGCGAAGACGCGATGGCGCGCCTCGCCCGCGCACGGGTGCTCGTCGTGGGCGTCGGAGGCGTCGGATCGTTCGCCGCCGAGGCCCTCGCACGCACCGCCGTGGGGCACCTCACGCTCGTGGATTTCGACCTCGTGTGCGTGACCAACACGAACCGTCAGCTCCACGCGATGCGCGGCAACATCGGCCGCCCGAAGGTCGAGGTGATGGCCGATCGACTGCGCATGATCCACCCCACGGGCACGGTCGACGCGCGCGTGGAGTTCTACAACCCCGACCGCGCCGACGCCGTGCTCGACGGCCCGTGGGACTACGTCATCGACGCCATCGACAACCTCACGGCGAAGGCCCACCTCGTCGCGACGTGCCGCCGTCGGGGCATTCCCGTGGTGAGCGCGATGGGCGCCGCGGCCCGCATCGACCCGACGCGGGTGAAGGTCGACGACCTCGCGCGCACGCACCACGACCCCTTCGCGCATCACTTCCGCGAGATCCTTCGGCAGAAGCACGGGTGGAGCTTCAAGGCCTCGCGCCCCACCGGCGTCGCGTGCGTCTTCAGCGACGAGAAGCCCATCGCCCCGACAGACCTCGCCTACGACGCCGACGACGGCTTTCACTGCGTGTGTCCGCAGAGCGACAACGGGATGCACACCTGCGAGAAGCGCGCGCGCATCGACGGCAGCGCGTCGTGGGTCACGGGCACCTTCGGCCTCGTGGCCGCCTCGGTGGTCGTGCGCGAGCTTCGCGGCGAGCAGGTCATCGACCGCACGAACCTCCACGACCCGTGGGAGCCCCTCGCGCAGAAGCACCACGGCCACAACCATGGTCACAGCCACGGTCACGACGGCGAGCCCGCGGTGCGCTGACTCAGAAGGCCTTCATCAGCAGGTGCACGATCACGCCGAGCTGCGTGAGCTGGCCCACCCCGAAGGCCGCCGAGCGCCAGGGCTGCACGGCCTTGAGGTAGAACACCGAGTGCGCCGCGCGGGCCGCGAAGTAGAGCCCGAAGTACGCCCATCCGCCCGTGGCGCTGCCGCCCGCGAGGGTGAAGAGCGTCGCGACGACGAGAAAGCCCGGGATGTTTTCGAGGTCGTTGAGGTGCGCGCGCTTCACGCGGAGCACCTCGGGCGACTCCTGCGCTTCGGCGTGCGCGCCGGGGTTCACGCCCACGTCTTCGGGGTTGAGCACGACCTTCGAGAGGCGGCGCGCGTTGGCGGTGGCGAAGCCCATCGCGGCGGTCTTCATCACGAGCAACGACACGAAGAGGAGCAGCGGGCGCGCGGCGGGGAGTTCGAGAAACGGCGTCATGCGCGCGACGCTAGAAGCCACACGCGCACGGGGTCTACAAACGCGCTCAGATGTGCAGCCCGACCTGCACCGAGAGGGCGCCCTGGAGGCCCACCGAGTCGCCGGTGCGTTCGAAGTTCACCGTGGTGGGCGACGCGCTGCGCGTGAGGTTCAGCACGTACACGTCGAGGCCCACGCCGAGCGTGAGGTAGCGGTGGAGCCACACGTCGAGGCCCGCGCCACCAGAGAGGGTCCAGCCGCGCACCGAGGGGCACGCGCCCGACGAGGAGGTGGGCGAACACGAGGCCAGCGAGGTCGAGACCTGCACGTCGCCGAGCCACGCGTAGCCGAAGCCCACGCGCGCCCAGGGCTGCACCACGGGAATGGGAAGACGCAGCTCCACGACGCCGCCGAGGGTGCCGATGTCGTACGAGCGGAAGCGCGAGAGGTCGCCGTGCGCGCCGAACGACACGGGCCCGAAGCGCAGCCCCGCGGTGAGCCCGTAGTGCGGCCCCCACTCGCGGCTCTCGGTCACACCGGGAAGGAGCGCGTCGTTCGAGAAGGCCAGCACGTTGGCGTAGGCGAGGCCCGCGGTGGCGCTCACGAAGGGGATGTCGTGGGCGTCGTCTTTGTGGGCCAGCGCAGGCGTCGCGAGGAGCGAGAGCGCGGCGCAGACGGAGAGCGAGAGGGCGCGGGTGTTCATGAGCGAGACCTCCGGGCGGCGACGGCGAGGTCCTCGTCGGTGGGAGCCTCGTCGCGCACGGGAATGGCGTAGTCGCCGCCGAGCCAGCGGGAGAGATCGATGCCCCGGCAGCGCGCGGAGCAGAAGGGAAACGCCGGGTTCTCGGGCCTGCGCGCGGTGACCTCCGCGCGGCAGATGGGGCATGCGGTGCTCATCGGGCGGCGACTCTAATCCCTCGTGGGTGTCACCGCGCGTCCGACGCGTTCATGTCGCGCGGCGCAACACAGCGCCGTCGAGCCACAGGCCGTGAAAGCCGAAGGGCACGCGCTGCGGAAGGATCACCCGCGCGAGGGGTCTGCGCGCGAGGTCCTGCGCGTCGACGATGACCAGCTCGCTGCGCTGCTCGCGCTCGTCCCACACGAAGGTCACGAGGTAGCCGTCGTCTTCGCTGCGAGCGACGGTGCGCGGCACGAACACGGCTTCTCCGCCGAAGCGTCCGCTGCCCCACGCGTGCGACTCGGTGTTGCCCGTGTCGAGGTCGTACTTCACCACCGCGTCGACCCACGGGAGCCCGTCGCCGCGCTTGTCTTGAATCCGCGCGGTGTACACGTAGCGCGTGCGCGCCCCGAGGAGGCCGTCGTGCACGCGGGGAAAATCACTCCCCACATCATCGAGCGGTCGCTCGCGCACGGCCCCGGTGTCGAGGTCGAAGCGCCACTCGTGGAGCCGCGCGACCTCGCCCTGCGCATCGTCGACGAGCCCGCCCGCGAGGGCGTCGGTGCGCGCCATGCGGTTCGCGACGAGCACCACCTCGCGGCCCTCCTCCCACGCGTTGGCCGTGTGGAACACCATGCACGACGGGGCTTCGAACCACCGCACGTCGCCATCGCATCCACCGCGCGGCAGCACCCCGAACCGCGCGCCGAGCTCGGGGCGGAACACCATCGGAAACCTCCCCGCGGCCATGCGATCGAGGTCGAAGGTGAGCGGCAGATCCATGAGCACCGCGTGGCGCTCGGTGATGGCGAAGTCGTGCATCATCACCGGGCCTCGGAGGGTGACCTCCGCGCGGTGCGTGAGCGCGCCGTCGGGCCTCACCTCGCCGTAGGTGAGAAACGGCGGCCAGAACTGGTACCCGAAGAACACCATCTCGCCCGTGCGCGGATCGACCTTCGGATGCGCCGTGAACGACCCTTCGAGCGCGCCGTGAAAGTCATGCACCGCGGCCGTGTCGAGGTCGGGCAGCGACACGCGGTACGGCGGCGTGGCCTCCATCATCGCGAGGAGCGCGTCGGCGTGGTGCACGAGCGCCGTGTTGGCCGTGTGCTTGATGAGAATGCCGCCCGGCGCATCGAAGCGCGGAGGCCCCGCGAGGCCGCTCCACAGAGTCTTCTGCGCTTCATCTTCGAGCTGCCACGAGCGCGTGCGAACCCATCGGTTGCGGTAGCGCGCGCGGCCCTGCGAGAGCTGCACGGCGTGGATCATCCCGTCGCCGTCGAACCAGTGATACGGCCCCTCGGGGTCGAAGCGCGGGTTCGGTCCGTTGCGGAGGAACATCCCGTCGAGGTCGCGTGGAATCTCGCCGATCACGGTGAGCGCGTCGGCGTCGAGCTCGCGGCGCACGGGCGCGAAGTTGCCGGTGAGAAAGGGCGAGCGCATCGGTGCTTCGGTGGCCATCACCGCCCACGGTAACAGACCCGCGCGAGGGGTCCGACGCGTAAGCGCCTACGCAGGGTTGTGAACGCCCTGCCGCACTTGCAGGCGCAAAAAGACGCGGGCACGCTCCCGGCCCGCGACGTGAATTGCTTGGAGTCCGGCGTACGTCTTCGCGCGCCGCTCCCCTGCCGAATCCCTCCTTCGCACGCAACGCCACACCGCCCCGAGAAGGACCGCGTATGAACCCCACGCACGCCCTCCGTCGCAGCCTCCTCTCGCTCACCGCCGCCGCGTCGTTGACCCTCTCCGCGGCCGTGGCCCACGCGCAGAACGTGAACCCCGCCGCGGCCACCGCGTCCGCCACCGAAGCGCCCGCAGCCGCCACCCGCCCCGCGCCCAGCACCACCACCAACAACACCGCAGCACCCGCCACCGCAGCGCCCGCCGACGAGGTCGCCATCTCCGACCTGCCCGCCGACGGAACGCTCGTGCGCCGCGGCCGTTCGGAGACCGTGATCGACGCGCCCTTCGACGTGGTGGTGCGCACGCTCACCGACTTCGCGCACTACAGCGAGTTCATGCCCCACGTGCGCGAGAGCCGCGTGGTGCGCCGCAACCGCTCGGCCACCGACGTGTACATGCAGGTGCCCCTCGGCGGATCGCTCGGGGTGATCTGGGCGCTGCTCCGCATCGACGCGCACCGCGAGGGCGGACGGCTCGAACTCACGGGCCAGGCCGTCGACAGCAACACCGACCGCTTCGAGACGCGCTCCGTGGTGGAGCGAATGCCGAACGATCCCAACCGCACGCGGGTGGTGTTCGAAGTGCTCGCGCTGCCGCGGCTGCCCTTCCCCTCGTCGGTGTTCACCCGCGAGATGCGCGGCGCGGCCAGCACGCTGGCCTACAACCTCCGCACCCGCGTGGCCCGTCAGCTCGCGATCAACACCCTGCCCGCGAACGGAACCCCCGAGGCCGTTCCCCCGAACGCCACGTCGAGCCGCTGAACCTGGGCTCCGTCGGGGTTCACGCCCGCGCTCCCCCCTCCCGTCGCCTCGCCCCGCCCCTCTGGCGCATCCTCCCGAGAACCATTCCGTTGCCTTGACCCTCCGCGAGGGGGGGTGTTAGAAGCGCGCGCGTTCGAGGGATCGGTGCACCGGGTGTTTCGCGAAAAACACCGTAATTGCCCGAAGCTCGACGCGGCAGTCCCCCTGCGGAGTCCTTCATGCCTGCACCCCTTCTGCTGCTCGTCGCCAACGAGCGCCCGCTGATCAACATCGACGCCACGCTGCTGCTCAACCTGGGCATCTGGGTGGCGCTGTTCCTCTTCCTCCGCGCGGTGCTGTGGAAGCCCATGCTCGATCTCATCGACGCGCGCGAGGCGGGCACCGAGGGTGCGCGCAAGGCCGCGTCGGACCTCGAACACAGCGCGAAGGCCCTTCAAGAGCGCCTCACGAAAGAGCTCTCCGCCGCGCGCACCTCGGCCACCGCCGAGCGCGACGCGCTGCGCGCCGAGGGCATGAAGCGCGACGCCGAGATCACCGCGAAGGTGCGCGACGAGGTGGCCGCCTCCGTCGAGGCCCAGCGCGCGCAGATCGCCACGCAGAAGAAGAAGGTCCGCGACGAGGTGCTGGCGACGGTGCCCGCCCTCGCGGCCGACATCGCGACGAAGGTGCTTCGTCGGGAGGTGCGCTCGTGAAGCGCTCGATTCTCACGTTCTCGATCGCCCTCTGCCTCGCCGCCACGTCGGCGTACGCGCAGGAGAACCCCGCCGAGCCCGCCCCCACCGCCGAACACGCGGAAGGTCACGAAGGCGGCCCCGCGGAGCACCACGAAGGCCACGCGCTCACCGAGGGCTTCCACGCCCCCGCGGCGCCCTTCAACATGGCCAATCCGTCGCCCGCGCCCGTGGTGACCGAGCACGGCACCGAGAAGGGCCCGCCGCCCTTTCTCGGCCCGCTGTTCAACTTCGCGGTGCTCGTGGTGCTGGGTGTGATGGCCGTGCGTCGGCAGGTGAACCCGGCCCTCGCCGCGCGCCGCGCCGCGGTCGAGACCGAGATCGCCGAGGCGAAGCGCCTTCACGACGAAGCGAAGCGCCTCCACGACGAGTACGCCGCGCGCATCGAGAACCTCTCGACCGAGCTCGCGACGCTGAAGGCCGAGTTCGTGAAGCAGGGCGAGGCCGAGCGCGAGCGCATCATCGCCGACGCGCAGACCCGCGCCGAGAAGCTCCGCACCGAGGGCTCGCAGCTCATCGAGCAGGAACTCCGCGCGCTCCGCGACGAGCTCCGTCGCGAGACCGTCGTGGCCGCCGTGGGCGCTGCGGAAGAAGCCGTTCGCAAGAACATCACCGCGGCCGACCAGAGCCGCCTCGTCGACGAGTTCGTTCAGTCGATCGAGCGTGACGCCCAGACGACCCGCACCGGAGGAGCGAGCGCGTGAGCACCCCCATCGCCCGTCGCTACGCGAAGGCCCTGTACATGATCGGCGTGGAGGAGAACCGCCTCGACGCCCTCACCCGCGAGGTGAAGAACGTCGCCGCCACGATCGCGGGCAGCCCCGAGCTCTCGGCCCTGCTCTCGAACCCCGTGGTGGCCCACGAGCCGCGCCGCGCCGTGATGTCCGACGTGCTCGCGCGCCTCGGCGTGTCGCCCACCACGCGCAACTTCGCGCTTCTGCTCACCGACCGTCGCCGCGGCGCGCTGATCCCCGCGGTGGCCGAGTCGCTCGCGGCCCTCGCCGACGAGCGCGCAGGCAAGGTGCACGCGGAGGTCTCCAGCGCGACGGCGCTCACCGAGGCCCAGCTCGCCCGCGTGCGCACCGCGCTCGAGAAGCTCACGGGCAAGACCGTGGCGGTCTCGCACAAGGTCGATGCGACGCTGATCGGGGGCATGGTCACCCGCATCGGCGACAAGGTCTACGACGGCAGCCTCAAGGCGCGACTCGACGAGATCCGCCAGTCCGCGGCGGCCAACTGAAGGTTCTTCCACTCCCCCAACGATGTAGAGAGCGCCCGCGGGCTTGAACGCCACGGGCGACCGATTCGAGGCACACGATGCAACTGCGCGCCGAAGAGATCTCCCAGATCATCAAGAAGCAGATCCAGACCTACGAGAAGGCCGTCGAGGTGAGCGAGACGGGCACCGTGCTCACGGTGGGCGACGGCATCGCCCGCGTGTACGGCCTGTCGGGCGCCATGGCGGGCGAGCTGGTGGAGTTCCCCAACCAGCTCATGGGCATCGTGCTCAACCTCGAAGAAGACAACGTGGGCGTGGCCGTCTTCGGCGAAGTCACCGCCGTGAAGGAAGGCGACGTCGTCAAGCGCACGGGCCGCATCGCCGACGTGCCCGTGGGCAAGGCGCTCGCGGGCCGCGTGGTGAACGCGCTCGGCCTCCCCATCGACGGCAAGGGCCCCATCGAGTCGCCCACGCGCCGCCGCATCGAGATCAAGGCCCCGGGCATCGTCGTGCGCCAGACGGTGAACGAGCCCATGCAGACGGGCCTCAAGGCCATCGACTCGATGATCCCCATCGGGCGCGGCCAGCGCGAGCTCATCATCGGTGACCGCCAGACGGGCAAGACCGCCGTCGCCATCGACGCGATCATCAACCAGAAGGGCAAGGGCGTTTACTGCATCTACGTCGCCATCGGGCAGAAGCAGTCGACGGTCTCGCAGGTCGTCGCGCGCCTGCAGGAGTTCGGCGCGATGGAGTACACGACCGTCGTCGCCTCGGGCGCCAGCGAGTCGGCGCCGCTTCAGTTCATCGCGCCCTACACGGGCGTCACGATCGGCGAGTACTTCCGCGACAACGGCGAGCACGCGCTCATCGTGTACGACGACCTTTCGAAGCAGGCCGTCGCGTACCGTCAGCTCTCGCTGCTCCTGCGCCGCCCGCCGGGCCGCGAGGCGTACCCCGGCGACGTGTTCTACCTCCACTCGCGCCTCCTCGAGCGCGCGGCCAAGATGGCCGACGAGTGGGTGATCGTGAAGAAGGGCACCACCGTCACCCGCGACACGAAGGGCGTCGACGGCAAGGTGCACGTGGGCGTGCTCGGCAAGGCCCACGCCGAGGAGCACCTCGCGAAGCACGCCGACCACGACCTCGTGAAGATCCCCGGCACCGGCGGCTCGCTCACGGCGCTCCCGATCATCGAGACGCAGGCCGGCGACGTGTCGGCGTACATCCCCACGAACGTGATCTCGATCACCGACGGGCAGATCTTTCTCGAGAGCGACCTGTTCTTCTCGGGCGTGCGCCCCGCCATCAACGTCGGCATCTCGGTGTCGCGCGTGGGCGGCAACGCGCAGATCCCCTTCATGAAGGCGATCGCCGGCACGCTCCGCCTGACGCTCGCGCAGTACCGCGAGATGGCCGCCTTCGCGCAGTTCGCGTCGGACCTCGACAAGGCCTCGCAGCAGCAGCTCGCGCGCGGTGAGCGCCTCGTCGAGATCCTCAAGCAGAACCAGTACGTGCCCCTCGGGGTCGAGTACCAGATCGCGATCATCTACGCGGCGAACCGCGGCTTCCTCGACCGCTACGAGGTCAAGCAGCTCGCGGCCTACGAGCGCGAGCTGTACGCCTTCCTCAAGGCCAAGCACGGCGACCTGCTCGCCACGCTCGCGAGCCCGAAGACCAAGCCCGGCAAGAAGGACGGCGGCCCCTACCACGAGGGCCTCGAGCTCGCGCTCCAGTCCTTCGCCGAGACCTTCTCCACGAAGTGATGTGACGCGGCCTGCGCGCGGTGCACTCCGCCGCGCGCTCGCCGCCCGAGGAGCCTCATGCCGTCTCTGAAGTCCATCCGCCGGCGCATCGCGTCGGTGAAGAACACGCAGAAGATCACGCGCGCCATGAAGATGGTCGCCGCGGCTCGTCTGCGCCGCGCCCAGCAGCGCATCTCCGACCTCCGCCCCTACGCGCAGCGCACGGCCGACGTGCTCCGCTCGGTGGCCCGCGGCGCGTCGGCGGGCGACGAGGGCGTGCACCCGCTCCTCACGGTTCGCCCCGTGAAGAAGGTGCTTCTGGTGGTGTTCACGAGCGACCGCGGCCTCGCCGGCGCGTTCAACTCGTCGATGATCCGCGCGGCGTCGATCAAGCTCCGCGAGCTCGAAGAGCAGGGCTTCGACGTCTCCCTCGCCACCGTGGGCCGCAAGGGTCGCGATTTCTTCCGCCGCCGTGGCACCGCCATCGCGCAGGAGTTCACCGGCCTCCCCGAGGGCGACGCTTCGAAGGCCGCGGAGATCGCCCGCGGGTTCATGAACGCCTTCACCGCGGGCGAGTTCGACCAGGTGATCCTGCTGTTCAGCGAGTTCCGCAGCGCGATCAGCCAGAAGCCCACCTTCGTGCAGGTGCTCCCCATCGACACGGGCACCACGGCCACCGACGACGCCCCCGTGCAGGGTGGCAGCGCCCAGGTGGACTTCATCTATGAGCCGTCGCGCGAGGCCCTCCTCGAGCGCCTGCTGCCGATGTACGTCGAGGTCTCGGTGTTCCGCGCGATGCTCGAATCGAACGCGAGCGAGCACGGCGCCCGTATGACCGCGATGGACAACGCCACCACCAACGCGAAGAAGATGATCAGCTCGCTGACGCTCCAGTACAACCGCGCCCGCCAGGCCGCGATTACGAAGGAGCTCATGGAGATCATCGGCGGCGCCGAGGCCATCAAGGAATGACCCCTCCGCGCGGCGCTCCCTGATCGCGCCCGCGAAGCACACGGTCACCGCGCGACGCCGCCCCTCCGCTTCACCGCGACGGGCGGCGTCGGCGTTTCGAAGCTCACCCTTCGCCCGACGATTCCGCGCCCGCGTCTCCGTCGCCGTCACCGCGTTCGTCACGCGCGGGCTCGGGCTTCACCGTGGTCTTCACGGCCTCGGCCCAGTCGAACACCCCGCGCTCGTCGACGGGCACGCGCTGCTGCAACGCCGCCACCATCAGCGCGCGCACACCATGAACCTCCCCCGTTCGCGCGCGGGCCTTGAGCTTCCACGTCATGCGCTCGCCGTTGAGCTCCGTCGGGCCCTCGGCCTCGACCGCCGTGAGCGGACGCACGGTCCCATCCTTCTTCGCGTTGACCGCGGCGCACACCTCGTCGAGCACGCGGCGCACCTCGACGGCCGACACGGCCACCGGGCTCCACACCTCGACCGCGGATTGCACCCAGCCCGCCGTGCGGTTCGTCGTCGTGGTGATGGTGCCGTTGGGCAGGTAGTGCAGCGCGCCCGCGCTGTCGCGCAGCACGGTCACGCGCATGGTCATCTCTTCGACCACCCCCGTGACGCTGTTGATGGTCACCGTGTCGCCCACGTCGAAGTGGTTCTCGAGCACGATGAAGAAGCCCGCGAAGAAGTCCTTCACGATCGACTGCGCGCCGAAGCCCACGGCCACGCCCGCGATGCCCGCGCCGGCGATGAGCGGCGCGATGTCGATGCCCACGGCGCCGAGCACCATCACCGCGGTGAATCCTCCGATGCCCGCGCGCGCCACGCTGCCCACGACCTTCACGAGCGTGGCCACGCGACGGCCCGTCGAAGCGAGCGAGTCCGACGAGAGAGACCGCGACGCGGGAACCTTCGACGCGCGGCTCACCACCAGTTTTTCGAGGGCGGGCACGAGGCGCAGCAGGGCGCGCGCGAGGGCCACGGTGACCGCCACGCGCAGCGAGGCCGCGAGCACGTGCTGGAGCACGTCGGGAACGGCGTCCCAGAGATGGGTGGCGGTGCTGCCGAGGGCGTCGATCCACCCGGCGCTCGGTGCGTGCTGCGGCTGCATGAGGGGGCGTGAAACTACCGCACGTCGCGGCCCGCGAGGATGCGCTTGACGCATCGCGTCCGCGGAGAAGAACATCCGCGGTGATGGCCACGCTGCGACGCTATCGCGAGTCGGACTGGGAGTCGTTTGTCGCCCTCGACATCGAGACCGGGCTCGCCACCCTGCGCTTCGCTCCCGACGAAGATCGACAGCGCTTTCGCGAACGCTGGCCCGCCGTGCTCAAGAGCCGCTACGTGTGGACCGACGAAGGCCCCACGGCCAACAAGGCCGTGCTCTACGTGCTCGAAGACGACGAGGGCCTCTACGCGGGTCACCTCTGGCTCACCGAGCAGGAAGACCTCCGCACGGGCATTCCGCGGCTGTGGGTGAACACCATGGCCATCGCGAAGCAGTACCGCTCGCGGGGCTGGGGAAGGCTCCTCGTCGAGAAGGCCGAAGAGGTCGCCCGCGAGCGCGGCCTGCGCAGCATCGGGCTCGGCGTCGACGCCGACAACGTGGTCGCGCGAAAGCTCTACGAAGAGATGGGCTTCGAGACCGTGCGGCTCCGCATGATCCGCAACCTGTAGGTTGCCCTTCACACGGAGCCGTCGGGGGGTGGTGACGTCAGGGCGCGCGCGTGTCCTTCACGCTCTCGCCCGGCGCGTCGGTGACGGGCGCGCTGGCAGCCTCGGGCTCGTCGAGGTCGCGGGCCACGGCGGGGAGCTCGTGCTCGCCGCGAATGGGGTTCCGCGACGCGTCGATGAAGCGCCCCATGGCCTGCACCGACACCGCGAAGTCGCCATTGCGAAAGCGCGCGCGGCCGATGAGGTAGTGCACCTCGGGGTGGCGCTCGGTCCACGCGGGCTCGTCGTGGGCGAGGGCTTCGAGCGTCTCCGCGGCCTCGGCGTAGCGCAGGTCGCCGGTCTCGCCGTTCGACACGCGGTACAGCAGGTAGCCGTACATCAGCCGCAGACCGGGGCCCGACTGCTCGCGCACGTTCACGGGAAGGCCCGAGAGAATCTCCAGCGCCGTGCTGTACGACCCGCGGTCGATGGCCGTGCGCGCGCGGTCGAAGGTCTCCGTGAGCAGCCGCGCCCCCTCGGCGGTCATCGACGCGCCGGGCACCGGAGGCTCCAGCCGGATCGTGGGCTCGCGCGGTGAGGTGACGGCGTTCCAGATGCTCGCGCCGCGCATCATCTCGGGCACGCGCAGCTCGCGCCCATCGGCACCACGGATCGAGGCCGCCGCGTCGAGCACCTGCCCCGCGCGCGACGGACGCCCCGCCGAGAGCAGCGACACGCCGAGACGCGCCATCAAGCGCATGCGCTCCGCGGGGTCCGTGGGCATCGCGACCTCGCGCTCGGCCATGCCGTAGCTCCACTCGTCGGCGTACATCGTCTCGACGTAGCCCGTGAAGGCGTCGAAGCCGATGAGGTCGCGCGGCGCCGCGAACTCGATGAGCGCGTTGTCGTCGGTGTTGATCGGCGCGGGCCGACGGCGGCACGTCGGGAGGTTGCACTCGCCGAGCCCCGTGGCCCGAAGGTCCGCGCGCCACTCGCCGCGTTCGAGGTGCTCTTCGAGCGTGGTGAAGCGGTTCACCTCGTCGCGCGACCCGAGGAGCATGCGCGCGAGAAGGTCGGTGCTCCCCGTGGCGTGCGAGGGCTCGATGGCCGCGCGCACCGTCGGATCCGCGAGGCGACGGTCGAGCGTCGCAGGGTCGAGCGTGATGGGCCTGAACGACCCGAGCATGATCGTGTCCGAGCTGTACGCGTCGGCCGCGAAGACCCGCACGTGCGGAAACACCGACGCGAAGGTGCGGTAGATCGTCTTGATGTTGTTCGGCGACATCTCGTAGAGCTGCACCCACTGCACGAAGATGCCGTCGGGGGTGAGCGCCTGCGTCGCCGCGCGGAAGTGATCCGCGGTGAAGAGGTTCGAGACGCCGGTGATCCACGGGTTCGAGGGCTCGGAGATCACCACGTGGTAGCGACGGTCGGTGGCCGCGAGAAAGTTGCGACCGTCGTTGTTGAGCACGGTGAGACGGTCCGCGGTCACGAAGGGAAACGCCCGCTCCGGCGTGAACGTGAGGTGGTTCACGTCGGCGAAGTAGCGGGCCGCGTCGGGGATCCAGCGCTCCAGCTCGATCACGTCGACGCGACGCACGGGGAACTGCAACGTGGTGCCGATGGTGACGCCCGAGCCGAAGCCCACGACGGCCACGTCGAGCTCGTTGGCGGGCCGCGGATGGAGCAGCAGCGGATAGCCCGCGACGAGCACCTGCGTGGGCATGTCGTCGCCGTTCGAAGCGTCGACCTTGCCGTTGTTCTTCAGCGCGAAGTGCACCTTCTCGCCGCCGAGCGACCAGCGCTCGACGGTCACCGTCGTGGTGACGCCGTCGCGGTAGTACACCGGGTTGTCGCCGCCGATGGCGCGCTGACGCTCGCCGGGCTGGTCTTCGATGCAGCGTCCGTTCTGGCGCCGCACCATGCCGTCGGCGAGCGAGAGACGGAACACGCCGGTGGTCATCTCGGCCTGGTCCCACGCGCGCGGAAAGAGCCGCAGCGAGCCCTGCGAGCGCGCCACGCGTCCGTCGCGACCGAGCACCGCGCCGGTGCCCGTGACCGCGAGCAGCACGGCCGCCATGGGCACGAGCACGTACTTCACGGGCTCCTCACCCGGCGAGGCGAGAAAGAGCACCAGGGCGATGGCGAGGTTCACCGCGACGGCGATGTACATGGCCGTCTCCATGCCCACCGCGGGCATGATGAGAAAGCCCGTGAGAAACGACCCCAGAATCGACCCGATGGTGTTCACCGAGTACACGGCGCCCGTGTCGCTGCCGATCTTCGAGAGGCCGCGCGCGTAGGCCCGCACCCCCAACGGAAACGCCGCGCCCATGCCCACCGCCGCGGGCAACGCACACAGCAGCGCAACGAGGAACGACAGTCCCTGGATGGCGCCCACGTGCTGCGAGAACTTCACCACCTCGTTCGCATCGCAGTTCGTGGTGGCGCTGAGGGCCAGGTACACGAACATCCGCGGAATGCGGTCTTGAAAGAAGTACGTGACGATGGCGCCCGCGGCGATGAGGAGCTGCGTCACGCCGAGGGCCAGCACGGGCCGCCGCCACGTCGCCGCGATCGAGGTGCCGAGCAGCACGGCCACCGTGGTCACCGCCCACACGAGCCGCGAGAGGTTCGTCTGGTAGATCACGTACTGGAGCAGCGCCACGGCCTCGATGGATCCCGCGAAGACCACCGTCGCGAAGGGCGTGGGACGGGCCTTCAAGATCGCCGAGGCCAGCGCGCTTCCGCCGCCGATGCCCACGAGAAAGCCCACCAGGATGATCGAGAACGAATAGACCGACGAGCCGATCACCATGTCGAGCGCGCGCGTGAGGATCTGCTCGTACGCGAGCGCCGCGAAGCCCGAGCCCGCCGCGGCGATGAGCGTGGCCGTGCGCACCGCACGCGACGACGTCTCTTCGAGCACCTCGTCGTCACCCGCGTCGTCGGACGCATCGGGCGCGGTCTCGCCCTCGGGCACCGCGAGGTCGACGGACTCGCGCGCGGGCAGCAGCTCACGCCACGACGTGGGCCACGCGCCGCCGAGCAGCGGCTTGCGGAACACCACGATGAGCGCCGCGAGCGTGAGGTTGGTGCATCCCGCGACGGCGTTCGTCCACGAGAGGCCGATCGAGGGCAGGAGGTAGAAGCCCGCGAGGAGCGTGCCCGCCACGGCGCCGAAGGTGTTGACCGCGTAGAGCGCGCCCACGCGCTGACCGAGCGCGCCGCCCTGGCGTACGAAGTGTCGCGCGAGGAGCGGCAGCGTCGCGCCCATGAGGGTCGTCGGCGGCAGGAGCACCAGGGCCACCACCGCGAAGCGCAGGAGGGTGAAGACGTCGAAGCGGTTGCCGCCGTGGTTGGTGATCCAGTGCGAGATGGGGGGATAGACCCCGCGCACCACGAGGGGGATCAGCAGCGAGAACATTCCGACGCCCGCTTCCATCGCGGCGTACGTGAGAATCGGGAACTTCAACCGATCGGTGAAGCGACCGAACAGGAACGACCCGAGCGCGAGTCCGCCCATGTAGGCGCTGAGCACCGTGCTGATCGCGGGCGTCGAGGCGCCGAAGACCAGCGTGAGCATGCGCGTCCAGATGACCTCGAACACGAGGCCCGACGCGCCCGACAGGAAGAAGCAGACAAACGGCACCAGCAGCGCCTGGAGGCCCGCAGACGTGCGCGCCGACGCTTCAGAAATCGAGGGTTTCGTCACGGCGCGCGGACTCTACATCACCGCTCCCGCATTCTGTGAAATCCGCGGCGATGGCCAACGGCCGCGAGAGTCACTAGAAACGAGGCCCTACCGATGCCTCCGCGCAACACCCTCTCGGGCAAGCACGTGCTCTTCGCCGCCCTCGGCCTGAGCCTCTTCATCGCCATCGGCGTGATGACCATTGCGCTCGTCACGCGCCGCCCGCCCGCGCCGCCGCCGATGCCCCGCAACGACGCGCCCATCGAAGCCCCACCGCACCACAGCGAGCGCGCGCCCGAAGCGCCCTCGACCACCCCCACACCCGCCGCGCAGCCCGCACCGCCCACGCAGCCCGACGCCCTCGCCCGCGTGGATCTCTCGACGCCGCGCGCGGCCATCGAGGCCCAGGCGGATCTTCTTCGCACGGGCAACGACGAGGCCTTTCGCGCGACCTTCGTGGCGGCGCTGCGCGCGCAGATCACGCCCGAGACCATCGTGGCGTGCCGCGCGTATCTCACGTCGCAGGGCGGCCACGCGTATCCCGAGTGGGACTCCCTCGCAGAGGACACCGAAGACGGTCACCCCGTGGTGCGGCTGCGCATGACCCGCGGCGCGCTCGTGTACACCACGTACCACCAGACCGACGGACGCTGGCTCTCGGATCAGGTCTGGTGCCTTCCCCGCGCGCAGAACGCGCTGCCCTCGCACGCGCTCTGAAGACACACCCGACGCGATGTCAAAGCCCGTCGGAGACGCCCGCCAGGCGCGTGCGTAGGAGCCCGACGGCGCGTGCGTGGAGCCTGCTCGACCAGCTCTTGCTCAGGCCGAAGACGCGCCCGGCCTGTTCAATGGTGAGCCCTTCAAAATAGACCTTCTGGAGCATCGCGCGCTCGCGCTCGGGGAGCACGGCGAGGTTGCTCTCCAGGTGCGCGCGCATCTCCGACGCGACGGAGGCCGTCTCGGGATCGAGCGGAACCGACGGCGCGGTCTGCTCCCCGAGGTCGGCGAGGGTGTACGCCGTGGCCATCTCGCAGAGCATGTCGGAGAGGGCCTGCGCGGCCTGCTGGGCGGCGGCGTAGGGCGTGACGGCGGGGTCTCCGAGGCGCTGCTCGACGAGGTCATCGACGGCGGCTGCGGCGGCGGCGCGGGCGCGCACGTGGGGGTTCGACGAGGCGGCATCGCGCACGTGGTCGAGCACGGCGCCGCGGATGCGGTAGTACGCGAAGGTGCTGAACTGCGCGCCGCGTGACGGGTCGAAGCGCGTCGCGGCGTCGACGAGTCCGGCCTGGGCCACGGCGATGAGGTCGTCGAGGGCGAAGGCGCGCGGAAGCTCCCGCGAGAGCTGCACCGCGAGCTTGCGCGCGTAGGTGAGATGCGCGGCCACGAGCGCATCGCGTTCGGCGTCGCGCGTGGAGCCCTTCGCGGTCATCGGGGGCGGATGGTCGGGGGAGAGCGCACGCGCGGTCAACGGAGATGCTGCCGCGCGCTTCGAAAGTGCGCGGGCTGCGGCGTGGCCGGGGGTGTGGGCGACCTCGCGGCCGGGGTTTCCTGCGGTCACCCCGGGCTTCGGTGAGAATCGCACCGAGCGCTGCCCGGCGCTCCCAGAGGCGGGCGAAGCGGATGATGCAGCGTCGGAGGCACACTCCGACGCGACCGCACACACCAGCCCGGGGTGACCAACGGGAACCCCGGGACCACTGCGCGGAACGCGATGCCCACCACGCGGAACGCGATGCCCACCGCGCGGAACGCGATACCCACCACGCGGAACGCGATGCCCACCGCGCGGAACGCGATGCCCACTGCGCGGAACGCGATGCCCACCGCGCGGAACGCGATGCCCACCGCGCGGAACGCGATGCCCACCACACGGAACGCGATGCCCACCACACGGAACGCAGAGCCGCGTGTTCGAGACGCGCCCACGCGCCCGGGGCAGAACGCACGCACGTGGCGTCGCGCCACGATGGCGCCCACCCCACGTCGCCCATCACGCGGGAATTTCCTCGCGGCACACGCGGTGCTCCCTCGCAGCGCGGAGGCCCACGGCCCCACGCACACACCGCCCACACACCGCAGCGCCCACGCGCGCTTCGAAGGGAGTCGCCCATGAGCCAGATCGAGATCGTCGACCACACGCTGCGCGCGCAGCTCCTTGGCGCCGACGTGGTGCGCGCGCGGCTTCGCACGCTCACCATTCCGCTCACGGCGATCCGCGCGGTCTCCGTGGGCATTCCCGCGCTGGCCCTCAAGGAGCCCGCGGTCTTCTGGGGAAGCTACGACGCGGGCGAGATGATCGTCGGCAACGCCGAGGCCCACGACGGGCACCGCGCGTCGTTCTTCGAAGTGCGCGACCCCGCGCGCGCCGTCACCCTCGAACTCGCACGGGGACACTTCGAGTACGTCGTGCTCGAACCCTCGAACACCGACCCCGGCGCGCTGGTCGACGCGATCCGCGAGGCCCTGGGCCATCCGCTGCCGACCGCCGACGTGCCTCCCGACCTCCTCGACGACACGCGCCCCACGACGCCCTTCACGCCGCGCCGTACGCCCTGAACGAGCGCCGGGGTCACCCGTCGATGCGCGGGGTCACCCGTCGCGGCCCTCGAAGAGCGCGATGGCGTCGCCCACGGTCACCAGGCGCTCCACCGCGGTCTCGGAGAGCGCGCGGGTGAACTCCTCTTCGAGCGCCGCGACGATCTCGACCATGTCGACGTCGTCTGCGCCGAGGTCGCCCCGCAGCGACGCCGTGCGCGCACACGCCTCGGGCTCGATCGCCAGTCTGTCGGCAATGACACGCACCACCCGCTCCGCCGCGCTCGCCATCGACCGTGCGCTCCCTCCGTCGGGCACAGGCGCCCGCCGTCGGTTCTCACCACACCCGCGCCGTCGCTGACAACCCCGTCGCGGGCGGCGCCGACGCACTTCATCGATGCCGCCGCGCGGCGACGGCGCGCGTTGACGTTGGCACGCGGCGCGTGATAGCCGACGCCGCCCCCGAAGTGTTCCCGCTGGAGGGGGTTGGAGGTCCATGCGTCGTTCCCTGGCATCTTTGATGGCGCTCACGCTCTCGGCACCGGCCGCGGTGTGGGCGCAGACGTCGCCGCAGCCCGAGGGGGAGGCCTCTCCGAGCGCCGCGACCCCTGCGACGACCGCGGAGACCCCCGCCACCGACGCCCCCGCGCCGACCCCGCACCCCGCAGAAGAAGCGCCTCCCACGTCTCCGACGCCGCCGCCCGCGGACCTCCTCGACCGCATCGCCCAGTCGTTCGTGCTGCACGGAAACTTCCGCGTGCGCCCCGAGCTTCAGCACAACTTCGCCATCGGCTGGGACGCGCCCGCCCTCGCGGCCACGGCGTACAACAACTCGGGATGGCCCTGGTCGCGCAACCCGGGCAACGGCATCGCCGCGCTGTGCTCCACCTCGCCGCTGCCGGGCACCTCGGCGCGCGTCGCCGCGGACTGCCTCTCGAACTACCAGACCATGGCGAACATGCGCCTGCGTCTGCAGCCCGAGATCCACGTCACCGACTCGATCACGGTGCACACGCAGATCGACATCTTCGACAACTTCATCCTCGGCTCGACGCCCGAGGGCGGCGGCGTCGGACGCACGCAGAACAGCTCCCCCTGGGCGCCCATCACCGCGATGTCGCAGACGCAGGTGACGCCCACCGCGCAGAACAGCCTCGTGCCCTCCATCGCCGTGAGCCGCGCGTGGGCCGAGGTCACCAACGCGACGCTCGGACAGATCCGCTTCGGCCGCATGCCCTGGCACTGGGGTCTCGGCATCCTCGCGAACGCGGGCAACGGCATCGACAGCGACTACCAGACGCACGTCGACCGGCTCATGTACCAGGTGCGCATCCGCCCGCTCTCGCTCTTCGCGGCGGTGATGTACGACTTCCCCTCGACGGGCATCCTGAGCACCTCGACGCGCATGAGCGCAGGTCAGGGCCAGCCGACGGACCTCAGCACCTTCGACGACGTGCACCAGATCGGCCTCGCCGTGGGCCGTCGCGTGGATGCTTCCGACGCGCGCCAGAGCCTCTCGCGCGGCGACGTCGTGTGGAACGCGGGCTTCTACGGCACCCTCCGCTGGCAGACGCTCTCCAGCGAGAACGTCTACGCCAACGGCGCGCTCGCGGGCACGGCCACCACCTCGGCCGCCGACACGCGCGCGGGCGGCGACGCGGTGACCAACAACTTCGCCGACGTGCAGTCGGGCTTCATCCGCCGCGACTACTTCGCCTTCACGGGCGACGCGTGGTTCCAGCTTCTGCACCGCAACTTCCGCTTCGAGGCCGAGGCGGTGCTCGTCGCGGGCAACACCTCCGTCGACCGCACGGCCTCGCCCGACCCGCAGCGCTTCGACCTGCTCCAGTTCGGCGGCGCGGCGGAGTTCGAATACCGCCTGATGAACAACCGCCTCCGTCTGGAGTTCCGCACGGGCTACGCCTCGGGCGACCCCGATCAGGAAGGCCTCACGTACCGCACCGCCGGGCTCCGTCCGCTGCGCGCGGGCGCGTCGTCGATCACGTCCTTCGCGTTCCACCCCGACTACCGCGTCGACCTGATCCTCTGGCGTCAGGTGATGCGCCAGGTCTCGTCGGCCTACTACTTCCGCCCCGGGGTTCAGTACGCCTTCGTCGAGCGCCCGGGCTCCGATCGCCTCTACGGCCGCGCCTCGGTGATCTACTCCCGCGCGAGCGACTTCGTGCAGACGCGCGGCAACGACGCCAACCTGGGCATCGAGGTCGACGCCGAGGTCACCTACCAGTCGAACTGGCGCGACAACACCCTCGGCAACGTCCCCGCGTCGGGCTTCTACGCCTCGCTCCAGTACGGCATCCTCTTCCCGATGGCGGGCCTCGGCCCCCGCACCGACGAGCGCGCCAACGCCCTCTCGGCCTTCTCGTTCAGCAACGCCCAGACGATCCGCGGCGTGCTCGGCGTGCTCTTCTGATCGCCCCGCGCCCCGCATCGCACGGGGCGCGTCACCCATCGCTCACCGCACGTAGATCGCGCTCGACCGCACGCGGAAGGGCACCTCGATCGACCCGCCGCGCACCGTCACCGACGGACCGCCGAGGGCGTCGCGCAGGGTGGTTCCATCGGCGAGGTTGAGCTCCGCGGGCACGCGCACCGAGACCGTGCGCTCCGTGCCTCCGCGGTTGAGCGCGACGAGGGCCGCGTCGTTGCCCGTGCCTCGCGCGAAGACGTATCCGTCGCCGTCGGTGTGCAGCGCGCGACGGGCTCCACGGCGAAGCCCCGCGTGGCTGGCCCGCAGCGCGCCCACGGCCTGCACGTGCGCGAGGAGTCGCTGCTCGCGGGCGTTGAGCGCGGTGCCGAAGCGCATCATCCGTCGGTTGTCGGGGTCCGCGGCGCCGGGCAGTCCGAACTCGTCGCCGTAGTAGATCAACGGCACGCCGGGGAGGGTGAGCGTGAACGTGAACGCGAGGGCCATGCGCTCGTAGGGCTCGTCGCGATCGGGCGGCGGCGGGGGACTGTTGAACCCGAGCTCGCGCGAGTCGCCGGTGATCTGCCCCGCGGCTTCGGACATGAACCGCGTCACGTCGTGGTTGCCGAGAAAGGGAGACATCGGCGCGTCGCCGTACGCGCGCTCGCTGGCCTGCACCGAGTTCTCGAGGTCGCCCATGGTGCCGCCGTTCGACACGAAGGCCCCGCGGATCGACCAGAACAGCGGGAAGTCGAACTGCGCGTGGAGCGCGCGCGGGCCCACGTAGGCCTTCACGAGGTCGCGTCCGTCGGCGCCGGTGAAGGTCTCGCCCACGGTGTACATCCGCGCGTTGCCCACCTCGTAGCGGTCGAGGCGCGCGCGGAGGTTCGTGGTCGAGAGGAAGTTCATGTGCTTCACCGCGTCGACGCGAAAGCCATCGGCGTCGGTCTCGGTGAGCCACCACCACGCGTCGTCGATCATGGTGTCGGCCATCGCCATGTTCGACCAGTTCACGTCGGGCAGATAGTTGGTGAACCAGCAGTCGACGGCGCGGTCGTCCCACGAGCACATGGGGCCGCCGCACACGCACGACCCGTCGCCGTTGAACCACCCGTCGCGCTGATGATCGCGAAAGTACGGGTGCTCGTTGTGGAGCTGGTTGTGCACGAGGTCGTAGAGCACGCGGATGCCGTGCCGATGGGCCTCGGCGTTGAGCGCGCGGAGCTCATCGAGCGACCCCCAGTGCGAGTCGGTCTGCCGGGCCTGGTTCACCCAGTAGCCGTGGTAGCCCGCGTAGTTGCGTCCGTCGCTGCCGCGCCCCGCCGCGTGCGTGTTGCTGTTCACGGGCGAGAGCCACAGGGCGCGCACACCGAGTCGGTCGAAGTAGCCCTCGCGCAGCGCCGCGGTCACGCCCGCGAAGTCGCCGCCGTTCCAGTCGGCGATGGGGGCCACGTTGCCGACGCGTCCGTCGTTGGTGGGATCGCCGTTGCGAAAGCGATCGGTGAAGACGAAGTACATCGGCCCGTCGCCCCAGCGGTACGCCTCGCGCTCGACCCACATGGGCACGACGAGCTCCTGCGCGCGTCGTCCGTTCGCCGAGTTTGCATTGATGCGCAGCGTGTACTTCGTGGCCGCGAGCCCCGTGGCCCGCACGCGCACCGTCGACGTCGCGCGGTCGAAGGTCACCGCGCCCGCGGGGAGCGCCGTCGGACTCATGGACACGCGCACGCTCGCTGCGTCGGCGCCGCGTCCCTCGTTGCCGTCGACGTAGCGCACGTCGAGTTCGAGCGCGCCCTCGGCCGTCGCGTTCGCACGCTCCACACGGAGCACGGGCAGCGTGCAGTCTGCGACGACGACGCGCGAGTTCTCGGTGCCGCCCACGTAGCGCCGCGCGGTCACCTCGGGATCGAGGCGCCAGTCGGTGCCGTCGATCACGAACTTGTAGCCGTAGTCACCGGGCGCGAGGTTGACCTCGGCGCGGTACACCCCGCCGCCCATGTCGGTCATGGGCGTGGCCGTGGGCGAGAAGCCGTTCCACTCGCCGCCGATGGAGACCGCGCGGGCCTGTCGCCCGAGGTTGAACGTGAAGGTCGTGGTGCACGTGCGCGGCGCCGCGTCGGCCGTCGCATCGCCCGCACCCGCATCGCCCGAGGCCGTCTCGTCGGCGCATCCCCAGAGCGTCAGCACCACCACCGGAAGCATTCGAAGCGCGCGCATGGCGCGGAACTCCATCGCGGAGCGCCGCGAGGGTCAAGGCCCGCTCAGAACGCGAAGGCGTGTTCCATCTGCGCAGAGATGGCGCGCGCGGTGGGCTCATCACCGAGCCACGCGGTGAGTGCGACACCGAGGTCGAGGCCCGCGGTGACACCCGCCGCGGTGCGCACGGGACCATCATGCACGACGCGCTCGCGGACGACCGTCACGCCCTCGTACGCGGCGAGAAGATCCAGCGCGCTGTGGTGCGTGGTGGCCCTGCGCCCGGTGAGAAATCCCGCAGCCGCGAGCACGAGCGAGCCCGTGCAGACCGAGGCCCACGCGTGGTGCGACGGACGCGCGCGCAGCCACGCGAGCACCGTCTCATCCTCCGCGAGCGCCCGCGCGCCGAGACCGCCGGGCAGCACCACGAGGTCATAGTCTGTCAACGCGGGTCGAAGCTTCTCGACGGAGAGCACCGCGCCGTCGCCGCGCCACACGGTGCGGTCGTGCGCGCCCACGATGTCGGTGACCACCGTCGCGTCGAAGCCCATGGAGCGCAGCCGCGAGACCGCATCGAGCGGCCCCACGAGGTCGAGGAGGGTCATGCCTTCGAAGGCCACGAAGGCCACGCGATGCCCCGTCACGCGGTCGGGCGCATCGGCCCAGCGCGCGCGCGGAATCACCTCGCGCACGGCGTCGGCAGGAAGGCTCCCGTGCACATGCGGCATGGGCCCGCGCGGCGTGTCGGCGACGACGACGGGCACATCGAGACGGCGCGGATCGATGCGCCACGCGACGAGCGGCGCATCGGGCGCGAACCACTTCGCGGCGGTGCCTTCGAGCGCGTCGACCCAGGAGCAGTGGATGAACCCCTCGCGGGCGAGGGAAGGCGGCGCGTAGCGGGAGGACGGAGCCTCGCGCGCGTCGACGAGGTGGTAGAGCCAGCGCATCGGGCGACGGTATCAGCGCGGCGGCAGCGCGGGCGCGACGAGCGACTCGATCTGCGCTTCGGAGAGCAGCGCTTCGAGGCGGCGCACGATGACCCCCGCGCGGTTCACGAAGAAGAGCGTGGGCACGTGCTCGACGGGCCCGAGGGCGCTCGTGCCGTTGCGCACGTCGTCGGTGGCGACGGTGAGCTCCACGCGCTGGAGGTCGGCGACCTGGCGGTACGCGTCGAGGGTCACGCGGAGGGTGGAGGGAGCGCCCGCATCGCCCGCGATGGCCACGACGGCGAGGTCGTCGGGGTGCCGTCGCGCGACGCGTTCGAGGTTGCGCACGAGGGCCTGGCTCGCGAGGTTGTCGGTGGTGAACGCGAGCACGAGGAGCGCCTTGCCACGGTGGTCGGCGAGGTCGATGGGATCGCCCGTGGGCCGCGGGAGCACGAGGCGGATGGGCTCCTGCGCGGGGGGCGGGGTGAACGCATCGGGGTCGTACGCGGGCGACTGCGTGCGACGCCAGCACGCGGCGGTGAGGAGCGCGAGAACGAGCGGCAGCGCGCGCATGAGGGTGACGGTGGTGACGGTGTGGGCGTCGCGCTACTCGCGCTCACCGGCGCCGATGAAGCGGTCGTCGTCGTCGCGAAAGAGCACGTTGAAGGTGGTGAGCGTGCCGTAGCAGCCGGTGATGTACTGCTGGAGCGCGACCTTCTCGTCGTCGGCGAGCTTCGAGCTGTTGAGCTTCTGCTCCAGCACGCGGAGCTTGTCGCGGAGCATCACGATCTTGTGGAAGAACGTGTCGAGCGGGACGCGCTTCTCCTGCGTGCCGGCGCGGCCGGGTTTGAGCACCATTTCGCCGCCGCGAAAGCGGTCTGCGATGGGGGTGTCGCCGAGGGCGAGCTCTTCGAAGAGCACCTCGCGGAGCACCTTGCGGAACGTGGCTTCGTCCATGTCGACCTCGATCTCGATGGGGGCGCGTGGGGTGACGACCTCGGCGGGTTCGGGCGCGCGCGCCACGCGACGCGCGGGCACCACCCGGGGCTTCGCCGTGAGCGCGCCGTGGGGAATGTACTCACCGCACGACGAGGTCTCGGGGCGCACCGGGGGATACTGCCCGCTCGTGCAATCGCCCACGGTGACGCCCTTCACGGGGTCGGGTCGCGCGGAGTGGAAGTACGCGCACGACCCGCAGCGGCCTGCGAGCGCGTTGTCGGTCACGGGCGCGAAGGTAGAGCGCATCGCGCGCCCGCGTCGAGGGATGTGTGCGCCCTCCACCTCATCGCCGACTCAGCGCGCATCGAGTCCCGCCTCGCGACGGAACTCCCGGCACTGCCAGCTCCCGCGCTCGAACTCCCGACAGGTGGTGCCGCGGATCTCGTAGATCTGACACGCGTGCGGCGAGTGATCGGTGCCGAGGTGCACGCACGCGCCGTCGGGTCGCGTGGCGAAGCCCACGAGTCCGAAGTGTCCGGGCTGCACGGCGCGCGTGAGGTCTTCGCGACCGAGACGTCGCCATCGCACCAGGTCCTCGTCGGGAATGAGAATCCGCCCGTCGTGCCCCGTTCGGCAGCACGCGCCGCAGGTCAGGCAGTCAGGCTCGTCGTCGGTCGCCGCGTCGGTGTGAGACACGCGCGCGAAGGTGTGCGAGGGCGCGCGCCGCGGTCAACGTCGTCGTCGCGTGCGGGCGTCGCAAAGGCACACACAACCCGCGAACAAAGCCCTTCGCGCGCAGGCACCTTCGATTGACGCTGAAACTCTCGGCTGCGTATAGTGCCCCGCGCACGTGGCACGGTTCAGGCTTCGATTTCTGCTGCAGGAGTTCGATCTCGCCCCGGGAGAGACCGTCATCGGTCGCAGCCCCGAGTGCCACATCACGATCGACGACCCGCTCCTCTCACGCCAGCACGCCCGCATCGTGGTGAACAACGGCGTGGCGGTGCTCCACGACCTCGGGAGCCGCAACGGGTCGCGGGTCAACGGTCGGCTCCTCGTCGAGCCCACGCCCCTCAACGACGGCGACCGCATCCGTCTCGGCACGCAGGAGCTCGTGTTCTACGGCCTCCGCACCGACGCGCGCGCGGCCAAGGCCACGGGCGCCATGCGGCTCTGTCAGCACTGCACCACACCCTTTCCCGAAGGGCCCACGTCGTGTCCGCACTGCGGCAAGGCGGTGCGCGCCGACGAGGACACCATGTCGGGCGTCGCGGGCATGCCCGTGCGTCAGGCGTGGATCCTCCAGATGCTCAACGACATGCTCGACCGCGTGCTCCGCGCGGGTCGCGCGGGCGAGGCCGAGAAGCTGCTCTACCGCGCCGCGGAGGAGACCGAGAACCGCATCGCGTCGAGCGACATCGACGGCCCGCAGTTCTCGCGCACGTCAGACCTCGCGATTCAGTACAGCCTCCAGGTGCGCGACCCTCGCTGGGCCCTGTGGGTGCTCGACGTCCACCGCCGCGGGCGCCGCGCGCTGGCCCCGTCGACCGTCGACGGCCTCCTCGCCGTGTACGACCTCGAAGGCATCGCCCAGGCGGCGCGCGAGTACCTCGACGTGGCGCGCGACGCATCGTTGCTTGACGAACACGCACGTCGGCTCCAACGCGCCGTAGAATCCTGACCGGCGCCGCACCGAACGGGCGCCATCCGCGACGTTGGGGGATGAAAGTGGCCGTGACGAGGTTCCGCGTTCGCCATCGCAACACGTTCTATGAGCTACCCGAGGGGGAGTTCGTCGTGGGGCGTGCTCCGGGTTGTCAGCTCATCCTCGATGATCCGCGGGTCTCGCGGCGCCACACGCGCTTCGTGGCCGAGGGATCGCGGGTGACCGTCGAAGACCTCCAGAGCCGCAACGGCACCCTCGTCAACGGCGTGCAGCTCAAGGGCCCCATGGTGCTCGCCGACCACGACGTGGTGACCATCGGCTCGCAGGAGATCCGCGTGATGGCCGCGCGCTCCGCCGAGGTGATGCCGCCGATGAACGCCCTCGCGGCGACAGCGCCCGACCTTGCGTCCATGGTCGACTTCGAAGACGTCACGCAGATCGGCGGACCCGCGGCGATCACCACGCAGCTCGACAAGGCCGTGCTCGGCGCGCGCTACGACGAGGCCGAGCGACTGCTCAAGCAGCTCTTCAACGAGCTCGTGGTGGGAGGGCCCACCGTGCGCATGCGCAACCCCATGGTGTTCGAGCGGGTCGCGCGCGCGGTGATGACCTTCACCGCGGCGACGGGCCGTGGCGCGTGGCTCGATCAGATCTTCGCGCTCTACCACCGCGGCGGGCTTGTGATGAACGCGGCGCTCCTCGACGAGGTGCACACGCACCTGCGCGCGCTCAACGCCCCGATGCCCTCGCAGCTCCGCGACTACGTGGAGTGGCTCCGCAAGGAGGCCGACCGACTCGGACCCGCCGAGCGCTTCGCCCTCCAGCGCGCAGAAGGCGTGATGCGCGCGCTCAACACCACCACGACCTGAGCGCCCTCCACGCGCAACACCCGACACGGGTTGCAGGCTTTGGAGATCACGCTTCGGAGATCACGCTTCGGAGATCACGCTTCGAAGATCACGCTTCGGAGATCACGCGCGGATGCTTCGAAACGCGCGAAGGGAGCGGCGCCTCGTCGGCACACGCTCCCTCCGTGGAGGAACGACCTGGAGTGTGTTCGCGGTCAGTTCGCGCCGGCGCGGGTGAGCGCCTCGGCGAGCTGGTGGTGGTCGTTCTGGAGGCCGTCGACCGCGGTGCGCAGACGCGTGAGGCGGGCCACGTACTCCGACCACGGACGACCGAGGTTGCTCACCACGGTGCCCACCACGCCGGCGCCCGGCGCCACGGGGATGCCCACGGTGTTGATCGTCGCCATGAGGTCGCCCGAGGCGTAGACCGTGCGGGGCGCAGGCGCGAGGCCCGGCACCGGCGGGAAGGTGAACGTCCCCGTGGGGGTGTAGGTCGGCGTCACGAGCGTGGCGAGCACCGGCGGCGCGTTCTCACCGCGACCCGGCGTGAACACCACCGCGAGGCGCTGAAACTCGGTGCGCGCGCGCTGCGCTTCGGAGAGCGAGTTGCGCACCACCACGAGGTTCGGACCCGCCGTGAGCGCCTGGTGCCGCTGCATGTCGCGCCACACCTGCTCCAGCTCGATCTGAACCTTCATGAGCTTGGTCACGAGGTCGGGGCGCAGACGGCCCACGCGGCCCGCGTACACGTCGGGCGTGAGCGGCGGCTCGGGCGACTGCGTCGAGAACCACGTGAGCAGCCCCTCGTCGACCGTCGCCTGCGCCGCGGCCTGCTGCTGCTGCGCCTGCGCCTGCTGACCCTCTTCGCCGCCGCCCGCGGCGATGCCCGCCGCCGTGGCCGCCGCGTCGACCTTGTCCTTGAGGGCCGTGATGGCCGCGCCCGCGGTGTCGACCGAGCGACGGATCTCCGTCACGGCCGCGCGGGTCTTGTCGGCTTCGTCCTTCGAGCTCTTGAAGTCGCCGATGAGGTAGCCCGCCACGAGGGCCACGAGGCCCACCGCGCCCGCCGTGAGCAGCGCGCCGGTGTTCTTGCGCCCCACTTCGGCATCGCTCACGGCCTTGTCGTCGATGACGAGGCGGATGTCCTGCGCGCCCGCCGTCGCCGACGACGAGAACGGATCCGCCGCCATCGCCGCGAGCTTCGCCTGCTCGGCCTGCGCGCGCGCTTCGGCCACCGCGCGGGCCTCCGCCGCCGCACGCTCCGCGGCCGCACGGGCCTCGGCCGCGGCCTTCTCCGCCATCTGCTGACGGATGAAATCAGGCACCGCGATGTCGTCACCGCCCGAGGCCACCGGGGGCGCTGCGAGCGGGGCCACGTCGGCCACCGGAGGTGCGATCACATCCGCGGGCGGGGGCGCGAAGTTCGGTTCCGAAGAGGCTGCGGAGGGAGCGGGCGTGCCCGCCATCGTACCCTTGAGACGGCTCTTCAGATCCGGCTTCTTCTTCTCCTCGGCCATCGGGGATTCCTCCGCTCCTTCGCGTGCTCGTGGGCACCGCAGCGCCGCGCTGTGATTGTGTGATTTCGCCGTCTGCAAAGGCAGATTTCGGCGCACGGCGGCGGCGACGTTATCGTCGCAATCTTCGAAGTGTCAAGGTAAACGTGCCCCGCGTGACGACCGCAAAACCCTCGCGCCGAAGGCTCCTCCTCGCGTCGCTCTCGCTCGTGTGGGCGTGCGTTCAACCGGCCCCCGACGCCGCGGTGTTGCGCCCCTTCCGCGACGAAGACACGCGCGTCGTGCGACTGCTCACCGAGGCCGACCGCACGGCCGCCGACGACCCTCGCGGCGCCGCCGAGAGCATTCGCACGGTGGTGCTCCCCGTGGCCCGCGCCAACGCCGACGCGTGCCAGCGCGCGACGTTGCAGCACCCGCTCGCGCAGTCGCTCCGCTCCGACCTGCGCTCCATGCTCGACGAGCGCGTCGCACGCCTCCAGCGCTACGCCGACGCGCTCGCCGCCAACGACCCCGCCGCGCAGCTCCGCGAGACGCGCGCCCAGCGCGACCTCGAACGCGACATGGCCGCCCTCGACGCGCGCATCGCCGCCGCCGAGCGCATTCCCCCGTCGCGCGGATGCAGCCGCACGCCGTGAGCGCCCGCACGTCGCGCTTCTCTGCCGTGGGCCTTCGGGTATCGTGCGCGCCGTGAGCGACGCACTCCTCTCCGTGCGCAACCTGGTCACCGAGTTTCGCACCGATGGCGGTGTGCTCCGCGCGGTCGACGACGTGTCGTTCGACATTCCCGCGGGCGCCACCGTGGCCGTCGTGGGCGAGTCGGGATGCGGCAAGAGCGTGACCTCGCTCTCGATCCTGCGGCTCATCCAGCCCCCCGGACGCATCGCCTCGGGCCAGGTGCTCTTCGAAGGACGCGACCTGGTCACGCTCCCCGAACGCGAGATGCGCGCCGTGCGAGGCGCCCGCATCGCGATGATCTTTCAAGAGCCCATGAGCTCGCTCAACCCGGTCTACACCGTGGGCGATCAGATCATCGAGAGCCTGGTCATTCACCAGAAGCGCTCGAAGCGCGACGCGTGGAACCGCGCCGTCGAGCTCCTGGGCCTCGTAGGAATTCCCTCGCCCGAGACCCGCGCGAAGGCCTATCCGCACCAGCTCTCGGGCGGCATGCGCCAGCGCGTGATGATCGCCATCGCCCTCGCGTGCGAGCCGAAGCTCCTCATCGCCGACGAGCCCACCACGGCCCTCGACGTGACCATCCAGGCGCAGATCCTCGAGCTCCTCGCGTCGCTGCGAACGCGCCTCGGCATGGCCGTGATGCTCATCACCCACGACCTCGGGCTCGTCGCCGAGTTCGCCGAGCAGGTGGTGGTGATGTACGCCGGCCGCGTGGTCGAGCGCGCCACCGTGAAGCAGCTCTTTCGTTCACCGCAGCACCCGTACACCCGCGGGCTCCTGCGCTCGGTACCGGGCTACGGCGACAACCGCACGGCGCGGCGCCTCCCGACCATCGCGGGCGTGGTGCCCGACCTGCGCGACCTCCCCGGCGGGTGCCGCTTTCGCGACCGCTGCGACGTGGCCTTCGACCGCTGCGCCCGCGAGGAGCCCGCGCTCCGCCCCATCGCCGACGACCGCCTCGTGCGATGCCACCTGGAGAGCACCCCGTGAGCGACGCCCCGCTGCTCGAAACCCGCGACCTCCGCACCTGGTTCGAAGTGCAGCGCGGACTCTTCGCGAAGCGCGGCACCGTGAAGGCCGTCGACGGTGTGACGTTGTCTGTCAACCCCGGCGAGACCCTCGGGCTCGTGGGCGAGTCGGGCTGCGGCAAGAGCACGCTCGGGCGCACGGTGCTGCGACTCATCGAGCCCACGGCGGGCACGATCCGCTTCGAGGGGAGAGACATCACCGCGCTGTCGCCCTCGGCGATGCGTCCGCTCCGTCGGCGCATGCAGATGATCTTTCAAGACCCCTACGCCTCGCTCAACCCGCGGATGCGCGTGCGCGACATCGTGGGCGAGGCGCTCGACATCCACGGCCTCGCGCCGTCGCCGAGCGAGCGCGAGGGACGCATCGAGGCGCTGCTCAAGCGCGTGGGGCTGCGGCCCGACCAGGCGCCGCGGTATCCGCACGAGTTCTCGGGGGGACAACGGCAGCGTGTGGGCATCGCGCGCGCCCTCGCGGTGGAGCCGCGCTTCCTCGTGGCCGATGAGCCCATCAGCGCGCTCGACGTGTCGATCCAGGCGCAGATCGTGAACCTCCTCAAAGACCTGCAGGAGGAGCTCGGCCTCGCGTACCTCTTCGTCTCCCACGACCTCAAGGTGGTCGAGTACGTGTCGCACCGCGTGGCGGTGATGTACCTCGGGCGCGTGGTCGAGACGGCCCCCGCGGCCTCGCTCTACACCGACGCGCGACACCCCTACACCCGCGCCCTGCTCAGCGCCGCGCCCGTCGCCGACCCCGAGAAGAAGCGCCTGCGCATCGTGCTCCAGGGAGACGTTCCGAGCCCCCTCGCGCCGCCGCCGGGATGCACCTTTCACCCGCGCTGCGTCCTCGCGAAGAAGGGCCTCTGCGACGTGACCGCGCCCGCGCTCCGCGAGGTGAAGCCGCAACATTTCGCGGCCTGCCACCTCGCCGACGACGCGCCCTCAGCGTGACCGCACGCCCGCGCGCAGCGCCTCGAGCTCCTCACGACGGCGACCGTCGCGCGTGTCGCGAATCGCGCGGTCGAGCGCTTCGGCGGCCTGCGTCGGCGCGCCCAGCATCGCGAGCGCTTCGGCCATGCGCACGTGGAGTTCCGCCGCGGGTTCGCCCGAGGCGCGGGCGAGGGTGAGGGCCTCTTCGAAGCGCGAGAGGGCGCGCTGTCCGTCGCGGCGCTTGAGGGCGAGATCACCGAGGCGCACGAGCGCGCGAAACCGCTCGGCGTCGGGCGGGCGAAGCTCCAGGGCGGCGGTGAGGTCTTCTTCGGCGCCGCCGCGGTCGCGACGGGACGTGCGCTGCGCCGCGCGCACGAGGTAGAGCCGCGCGAGGAGCGTGCGGGCCGTGAGGTCGCGCGGGTCGAAGCCCACGGCGAGCTCTCCCTCGCGAAGGGCGCGCGCGAGGTCTCCCTGACGCTGCGCGAGCACCATCGCGCGGAGGTGCGTGTTGGCCTCGCGGCGCGCTTCGCTCTCGTCGACGAGGCGCAGCCAGGTGCTCCCTGGACCCATCTCGCGCACGAGTCCCGCGAGCGGGAGGTCGTCGACGCGGGCGAGGCGCGCGAACACCTCGTCGGTCGCGTCGCGGTAGAGCAGCGAGGGGGCGACGAACTCCAGCGTGAGGTCCGACGCGCGGAGCACCGGGGCGTCACCGGCAATGGCCTCGACCGCGCGACGACCGCCCACGAAGCGCGCGACGAGGGCCGCGGCATCGCTCACGTTGGCCGCGCGCAGGAGGCGCTGCACCGTGGGGTCTTCGAGGCGACGGAGCGCCGTGTCGAGGTCCACGCGGCCGTCGCGAACCCCGAGGAGGAGGTAGTCCTGCCCCGGCGTCACCTCGACGAGCGCGGCCTCGGGAAACACCGCGTGGAACGTCGCCGCGATCGACGACACCACCTCCGCGCTCGTGCTGTACGCGTGGAACCACGCCCCGAACACCCCGCCCGGCCGCAGCCGCGCGCGCGCCGCTTCGAAGGCCTCGCGGGTGAACAGATCGCTCATGCCCGCGACCCACGGGTTCGACGGCTCGCTCACGATCGCGTCGTAGCTGCGAGAGGTTCCGCGGAGCAGGTGCGCCGCGTCGGCCCGCACCACCCGCACGCGACGGTCTTCGAGCACGCGATGGTTCGCCCGCGCGAAGTCTCCCCGCGCCGCGTCGATCACGCCGCGCACGAGCTCCGCGACCTCCACCGAACGTACGCCGGGCACGGCGCGCGAAGCGTCCGCGGTCATGCCGCTGCCGAGGCCCACCACCAGCACGTCGCGGGCGTCGCGCGCGAACGCCACGGGGAGCAGCCCCACCACGGTCTGCGTGCTCTGGTCTCCGAGGCTCGTCGCGTCGACCTTGCCGTTGATCTGCAACAGCACGTTGCCCTCGTCGTCGCGGCGCACGGCCACCGTGGCCTCGGGCTCGTCTCTGCGCCACGCGAGGCGCCCGAGCTCCACATCGCGCGAACCCGCGTACAGAAACGGCCCGCGCAGCATCGCCCCCTCGTCGGGCGCGCGCCCCATCGCCAGCGCCATCGCCGCCGCGAGCGCCACCGCGAGGCCCCGTCGCCCCGCGCCCGCCACGCCCGCGGCCAGCACCACGCCCACGGCCACCGCGGCGCGCTCCACCCCGAGCGCGGGCATCGCCACGAAGCTCATCGCGAGCGCGCCGAACACGTTGCCCAGCGCCATCACCCCGAGCGCGCGCCCGTTGGCCTCACCCGTGTGGTCATTGTCTGTCACCATCGCGCGGGCCGCGAATCCCATCGCCGCGCCCACCGCGCCCACCACCGGCAGCGCGCCCACCACGAGCGCGCCGTACGCCGAGAGCCACAGCGTCGACTGCGCGGGCGCGCCTCCCTCCAGCAGACGCTCGGCCCACGCAGGCATCGCTGCGAGGAGCGGACGCGACGCGAGCGCCGCCACCGAGGCCACGGCCGTGAGCACCGCGAGCGCGCTCCGTGAGGAACTCCCCTCGGCGCGAGACACCGCGCGCAGGGCCGCGAGCTCGCCGAGCGCGAGGGCCGTGACGTGCGCCGCGAGGGCTGCGGCGAAGGCGAACGCGCTGGGTCCGAACGCGAGCGAGGCCGCGCGTCCGAGGAGCACCTGCCACGCGGTCGAGGCCACGCCGAGGGCCAGCAGCGCGCCCGTCACAGACACATCCCACGGGGCCGTGCTTCGACGCGCGACGGGCGAGGGCGACGCGGTGGATTCGAAGCGCGACGCCGTCCACGCGAGCAGCGCGTAGAGGGCCGCCACGAGGGTCAGCGTGTGCGCCACACCGAGCGACGGACACACCACAAAGGTCGTCACCAGCGCCGCCGCCGCGGCACCGAGCGAGCTCGACGCGCCCGCCATCGCCGTGCCCGCGCCCGCACCGCGCGCGAAGAGCGACACGACGGCGGGATACGCGCTCCCCGCGAGCGCGCCGGGCACCGCGGTCACCGTGAGCGCCGCGAGCAGACGCGCGCCGTCGCCGAGCCACGGAGAGACCTCGGAGAGCGCCACGAAGAGCCTCGCCGCGAGGAGCACCGCAGACTCGGGCGCGAGCGACGCCACGAGCGCGTACGCCGCCAGCACCCCGTGCGAACGCGCGAGCACGGTGGACGGAGTATGACCACCGCGCGCGAGGAGCCTCCCCGACCACCACGCGCCGAAGCCCAGCGCGCCGAGCACGCCCGCGAGCGTTCCGGTCTGGGCGAGGGCGGTGCTGCCGAGCACGGGGCGCAGCACGCGCGCACCGAGGGCCTCGGCCGCGAGCGTGGCGCCGCCCGAGAGCGCCATCCACGTCGCGAGCACGGGCACGGTCGGGCGGAGGGTCTTCACGGCGCGGTCAGAACGTCGGTGCGACGGTCATCCCTTCCGCGAGAACGGAGGGAGCAGGGGCGTCGGCGCGCGCAGGGCATCGACCACGGCGTCGAGCTGCGGGGCCACGCGGTCGCGCATCGCCGCGTCGTGCTGGGCCAGGCGCGTGAGCTGTTCGAACACCGCGAGCAGGGCCTTCTGCCGCCGCGATTCGAGCGCCGCGCGCGCCACGAGGGCCACCGCCGCGAGCACCGCGCCACCGAGCACGGCCAGCATCAACAGCTTCGGGAGCACGTCGTCGAAGATCACCCGCAGCGCGAGCACGGTGCCGAGCACGAGGGCCACGGCGTTGGCCACGGCGCGTCCCGATCCCTCGCGGCGCGCACCCTCGACGGCGCGGTCGACGAGGTCGTCGAGGGGCGACGGACGCGCGTCGGCGGTGAGCGACGGAGGCGCATCGTGCAGGCGGCCGATGAGCGTCGAGGGCGCTGCGGGCAGCACGGGGAGCTCGGGCTGCGCGGTCTGCGTGGCGGGCGCGGCGTCGGTCGATGGGTCCACGGTGGCGGCGACGCTATCACGTTCCATCGTCGGGGCTCCGCGCGTCGCGCACGTCGCGAATGCGGCCGCGCTCCAGCGTGACGCGCACGTCGGCGACGCGGGCGGCGAAGGGGTGGTCGTGCGTGACGAGCACCACGATGCGACCGCGCTCACGGGCCGCGCCGATGGCCTTCGCGAGGCGCTCGGTGGCACCCGCGTCGAGGCCCGTGGTGGGCTCGTCGAAGAGCAGAAGCGACGGGTCGTGGAGCTCGGCGCGCGCGAGGGCGAGGCGCTGCAGCTGTCCCCGCGAGAACGTGCGCGCGGGGCGATCCGCGAGCTCCCACAGGCCCACCGCGCGGAGCGAGGTCTCGATGCGCGCCGCGGGCGAGGGGAGGTCGTGGAGCGTGGCCATGAGGGTGAGCGTCTCGCGCGGCGTGAGGTCGGGGTACACCAGCGCCTCGTGGCCCACGAGCCCGATGGCCGAGCGCACGGCGTCGCGGTCGTCGGGGAGCTCGTACTCGCCGTAGGTGACCGTGCCCTGCGTGGGCTTCACGAGCGTGGCCAGCACGAGGAGCAGGGTGCTCTTGCCCGCGCCGTTGCCGCCCTCGATGGAGCACACCTGGCCCGCGCGAAAGGTCCGCGAGACGCCCGCGAGGGCGCGCGTGGCGCCGTACACCCGCGTGACCTTCTCGACGCGCACCTCGTCGAAGCGTGCCCTCTCGACCATCTGGAACGGCGTGCCGTATCGCACGGTTGGCGCGCGCGCGTCACGCGCCATCCCTCCCTTGCGGTCCCGACGGCACCTGCCGCATAACCACCGCCCGATGAGCGCCACCACCCAGTGCATCAAGTGCGGAGAGCTCAAGCCCGCACTCACGAATCCCCCGTTCCGCGCGGGCACCAAGCTCGCGGACCTCGGAACCGAGATCCAGCAGAAGATCTGCGCGCCCTGCTACCGCGACTGGATCAACATGTCGGTAAAGCTGGTGAACGAGATGCGACTCGACACCACCGATCCGCGCGGCCAGGAACTCTGGCTCAAGCAGATGAAGCTCTTTCTCAACCTCGAAGGCGGCTCGACGGACCCCTGGTCGCGCCACCTCGACAAGCCCGTGGTGATCGAGACCACGGGGGGTGTGCGCGTCCGCGCGACGCTCCTCGGCGCCACCGCCGACACGCTCACCCTCGCAGACTTCGACGGCGGAACGATCCCCGCCGGGTTCGAGCCCAGCGCCTCGGCGCGCGGCTCGGCCACCATCGCGCGCGACGCGGTGAAGACCCTCGAGCCCGCCGCGTGAGCGAGGCTCCGCTCCCCCGCCTCGCGTTCGGCACTCCCCGCAAGCTCCCGAAGCCCTCGACGGTCTCCGGCCGTGTGGCCGTGCTCGACATCGCCTTCGCCGCCGACGGAACGGGCCACAGCTTCGAGAAGGTTACCGCGCCCTTTCTCGACGGCCTCGGCGACCGCCTCGCCGTGTGGGTCGACCACCACGACCACGCGTACCATCCCCGCTACGCCCACGACCCGCGCTTCGTGCTCGCCACCAAGGCCATGCACGGCGCGTGTCCCGAGATGATCACCCCCGCGCTCGTCGAACGTGTGGGCGCGGTCGACAGCGTCGTGTGCCACACCGACCTCGACGGGCTCTACTCCGCCGCGCGATGGATCCTCGGCGGACGCGATCCGTACCCCGGCGCCGAAGACGACGCGCGCGCCGTCGACACCCGCATCGGCACGCCCTCGGCCCGCGGCGCCGAACTCGATCGCGCGCTGCGCACCCGCGGCCGTGACGAGACCTTTCTCGCCCGCGTGGTGAAGCACCTCGTGGGGCGCGACGACGGCAGCACCGCCCACGACATCCGCGAGGCCGCCCGCGAGTACGCCGAGGTCGAGGCCACCACGCAGCGCCTCGCCCGCGAGCGCTACGCCCTCCACGGCGCCACGGTCGTGTGCGACGTCTCCGACGTGAACCCCCGCGAGTTCGACAAGACCGACCTGCTGCTCCTCGGGCAGACGCGGGCGCGGGTCTCCGTCGTGCTCGACACGCAGAACGTGACCCTCGCGGCGCCCTTCGACTCGGGCATCAACTTCCTCACGCTCCTCGGCGTGTCGGGGGGAATGCCCACGCGCGTGTCCGTGCCCCGCCAGCGCTGGCCCGACGTGCGCACCGCCCTCGCCCGCGCCTCGCTCTGGGCCTGACTGAATCACCATTCAGTCACTCCGATTCCCGCGCGTCGACGAATGATCCTTCGCGGCGCGAGGCGTGACCGATATACTGCCGCCCGAGCGACGACCCGATGGCAGAGCGCTTCATCCGCTGCCAGCTCTGCGGCATTCCGCACCCTGCCGACGTGCGCGAGTGCCCTGTCACGCACAGGCCCATCGTGGCTGCGGCGCGCGTCGACGCACGCCCTTCGGCGCCCCCCTCGGTTCCGCCGCCGCTGCCTCCCGCGAAGGTGGCAACGCCGCCGCCCCTGCCCGCCGCGCGCGGACAGACCTCGCCCGCGATGCTCGTGGGCAAGCTCCTCGCGGGGCGCTACCGGGTCACCGGGGTGATCGCCGCGGGCGGCATGGGCGTGGTGTACGACGGCGTGCAGGTGGCCCTCGGGCGCCGCGTGGCGATCAAATGTCTGCACCCGAAGTACGCGACGGATCAGTCGGCGGTGCAGCGCTTTCAGAACGAGGCCATGGTGTCGGGGAGCTTCGGTCATCCCCACATCGTCGAGGTCTTCGACCTGGGCTGGCTCGACGACGTGCGCGCCCCGTTTCTCGTGATGGAGCGGCTGGAGGGCGAGACCCTCGGCCAGCGCATCCAGCGCGAGCGACGTGTGGCGGTGCCGCGGGTGCTCTCCATCGCGCGGCAGGTGTTGAGCGCCCTCGTGGCGACGCACGCGCGGGGCATCCTTCACCGCGACCTGAAGCCCGACAACATCTTCCTCGTGAGCACGCACGACGGAGGCACGCGCGCCAAGGTGCTCGATTTCGGGCTCTCGAAGGCCATGGTGCCCGCCGAAGACGCGCGCCGTCTCACCCGCGCCGGCATCGTGATGGGAACGCCCTCGTACATGTCCCCCGAGCAGGCCACGGGCGAGCCCGACCTCGACGCGCGCACCGACCTCTACTCCCTCGGAATGATCTTGTACGAGTCGCTCACGGGCCGACTCCCCTACGCCGCGCGCACACCCGCGGCCCTGATGCTCGAACTCCGCCGCGCCCGCCCCGCGCCGCCGCGCATGCTCCGCCCCGAGGTGCCCACGGCCCTCGACGCCGCGGTGATGAAGGCCATCACCCCCGAGCGCGCGGCCCGCTTTGCCGACGCCCTCGACATGCAGCGCTGCCTCGCGACGCTCCCCCACGACGACAACGACGACGACGACCCGACCACGCTCCTCGGCGCGCCGACGGCCCCGTCGCCCGCCGCGCCCGAGCCCGAATCGCAGCCCATGCAGGTGTTCGCGCGCAAGGCCTGACGATTGTGCGAAGCGGTTGAGTTCGACCCCGCAATCGGGTCTCGTGACGCCCGCCATGACGGCGAACCCGCAGACCCTCGACGCCCGCGACGCGCCCGCCGACGCGGCCGCCGTTCACCTCGCGCACGGGGGATTTCTGTGGGCCACGCTCCAACGCCTGGGGGTGCGCAGCGCCGACCTCGACGACGTGTACCAGGAGGTCTTCCTCGTGGTGCACCGCCGCCTCGACGGCTACGACCCCACGCTGCCCCTGCGCCCGTGGCTCTTCGGCATCTGCGTGCGCGTCGCCGCCGCGTGGAGGCGCCGCGCCCACGTGCGCCGTGAGGAGCTCACCGACGCGCCCCCCGAACCGCGCGTGCACGGTGATCCCTCGCCCGAAGAGCGCACCGAGCGCGCACGCACGCGGCAGGTGTTGTTGACCATCCTCGACGAGCTCGACGTCGAACGCCGCGCGGTCTTCGTGATGTACGAGCTCGACGAGCTCCCCTGCGACGAGATCGCCGAGATGATGGGCATTCCCGTGGGCACGGTGCACTCGCGCCTCCACGCCGCCCGCAAAGATTTTCAACGCGCCGCGGCCCGCTGGCAGGCCCGCCACCCTGGAGCCCTCCGATGAGCGATCCCCCGCGCCTCCGCGACCTCTCGCACGGCGTGAGCGACTTCGAACGCGCCCTGCTCCGCAGCGCCGACCCGACGGCCCCGCTCACCGCCGCCGACAGCGCGCGCCTCGCCGCGAAGCTCACCCCGAAGCTCGCCGCCGCAGGCACCGCGGGCACCGTGGGCTCCGCGTCCGTTCCCCTCGCGGCCAAGGCCCTCGCCGCCGTCGCGCTGGTCTCGGCGGTGGGCTTCGGCATCGCACGCACCCGCGCCCCCGAGACGCGCACCCCACCCGCAGCCCACAGCGCGCCCGAGCTCCGCGCCGCGCGCACCGTGGCTCCCACAGAACCGACACGCGCTCCAACAGAACCGACACGCGCTCCAACAGAACCGACACGCGCTCCAACGGAACCGACACGCGCTCCAACAGAACCGACACGCGAGATCGCGCCCGCGATGCGCCCCCACCGCACCGCCGCGCCCGCGGCCCCCATCGCGCCCGTCGCACCCGCCCGCGCGCCGCTCACGCTCGCGGAAGAGAGCGCCCTCGTGCGCACGGCCCACGCCTCCCTCGACGGAGACCCCGCGCGCGCCATCGCGCTGCTCACGGCCGCCCGCCGCGACACGCCCGACGGACAGCTCCGCGACGAGCGCGACGCCGTGCTCGCCGAGGCCTACGCCCGCGCCGACCGCTGGAACGACGCCCGCGCCATCGCCCGCGAGCTCGAACACCGCGCGCCCGGCAGCGCCCAGACCGCCCGCGTGCGCGACCTGCTCCGCAACGCGCCGTGACCCGACGCGCCCTTCCGCCACTTCTCGTCGCCCTCGCGGCCCTCGCCCGCACGCACCCGCTCCACGCGCAGGAGCCCGTGCGCAGCGTGTCCTTCGCGTGGGTGCGCGGCGACGGCGCCGACGCATGCCCCGCCCACACGCGGGTGATGTCCGCCGTGCGCGCGCAGCTCGGACGCGACCCCTTCTCGATCACCGCATCGGTCGCCGCCGAGGCCCTCGTCGAACGCGCGAACGACCGCTGGCACGCGCGCCTGCGCCTCCGCGACGAGACGGGCGCCGTGCGCTTCGAGCGCGACCTCACCGATGCGTCTCCCACGTGCGACACGCTCGCCGACGCGGTGGCGCTCTCCCTCGCGCTCTCCCTCGCCCCCGCCACGCCGACCCCGGCCCAACACGACGGTGAGATCGCACCGCCGGCCATTCCGCCACCGCTCACGGCGCCCGTCGCGCCCACGCCACCACCGCCGCGTGACCTCGCCCACGTCGAGCTCGCGGCCGAAGCGATCCTCGGCCCGCTCCCGCGCCTCGCGTGGGGAACCTCGCTGCGCCTCGACGTGCCCCTCACCACACGCTGGCGGGTCTTCGGCGCCGTGGGATTCGAACCCGAGATTCGCACCGGAGACCTCGGCGAGTGGGCCTTCGGCATGACCCGCGCGACGGCGGGCGTGTGCGCGCACCCGACGCTCCCGTGGCGCTTCGATTTCGGCGCGTGCGCGGGGCTCTCCGCGGGGCTCATCCACGCGGTCACCTTCGGACGCGCCGCCCTCGAACCGGGCAACTACCCGTGGATCGCCGCGAGCCTCGATGCGCGCGCCACGATCCCCGTCGTCGCGAACGTCTCCCTCACGCTCTCGCTCGGCGCGCTGATGGCCTTTGTGCTCAACGATTTCGTCGCGCGCGAGGGCGCCCTCGACCGCCCGGTGTTCCGTCAGAACGTGCTCAACGGAAGCGCCTCCGCGGGCCTCTCGCTCGCCTTCTGAACGTCGATGCTCTTTTTCGCGAAGCGCATCGGCGCACCCTCGCAATCGTGGTCGAAGGTCGCCGCGAGACCTCCCGCGCGGAGGTCGGTGGGCGCGCGCCCTCACCAGGAGTCACGAGCCATGCACTCGCAACGCACCCGTCTGTCCCTCGCGTCGGCCCTCGCGCTCTGCGCCAACCTCACGGCCTGCTACACCATCGTGCCCATCGCGGGCGATGCAGGATCCGACGACGCGAGCGCGCCCGCCGACACCGCCACCGTCGATGCGAGCGCGCCCGGTGACGCCAGCACCACGACGCCCGATGTGACATTCCCTGTCGACGCGATGCAGCCCGCCGACGGGCCCATCGCCGACGCATCGACGCCCCCCGACGGCCCCGTCGTCGACGCGGGCCCCGTGTCTCCCGGTGGAAGCGTCGACCTCCTCGTCGTCGTCGACGATTCGAACTCGATGACGCGCAACATCGAGTCGCTGCGGGCCTACCTCGGCGCGACGGTGAACACGCTCCTCGACCACCACCGCGTGGGCGACGTGCGCATCGGCGTGGTGACCACGAACCTCGGAACGCCCGGCGCCGTGATTCCGAGCTGCGCGGCCTCGGACACGGGCGACGACGGCGTGCTCAACCCCCGCATGCGCGGCGCGGCGGCGCGACTGCGCGAACAGCCCGAGGTGAGCAACGCGTTCTGCACCCCCGAGGTGCTCGCGCAGCCGTGGGTGACCGTGCGCCTCGGCGACAACGCGATGAGCGTGGTGAACACGCCCGCGTGTCAGGTGACGCTCTCCATCGGCGGATGTGGCATCGAGCAGCCCCTCGAAGCGGCGTACCGCGCGCTCGTGACCCAGGGCGCCGCGGGAAGGCCCAACGCGGGCTTCCTCCGCGCCGACGCGACGCTCGCGATCCTCGTGCTGACCGACGAAGAAGACGGCTCCGTGCGCGACTGCCGCTACCACGACGGCGTGGGCGCGTGCAGCGACGCGACCGACGTGTTCCAGGCCTCGGCGACGCGCTGGGCCTCCCCCGATCTGAACCTCCGGTTCTACATGGCCGCGCCGGGCTCCGCGCAGGATCCCACCTGGCCCCTGGAGCGCTACGTCGACCCGCAGCGCCTCACGCGCGGGCTCCTCGGGCTCAAGCCCGGACACCCCGAGCGCATCGTGTTTGGCGCCATCACGGGCGTTCCCCTCGCGGTGCCCACCACGTCGACGGGCACCGACTGGGACGCGCTCCTCGGCCCCGCCGCCGCGGGACGCCCCGAGGACTTCACCGCCCGCAACGGCGCCCTCGCGTACGACAACCCCATGGACCCCTCGGGCCCCACCTCGATGCGCTCCGCGAACCCCGACGCGCTGTGCCCGCTGCGCGTGGTGCCCGCCTGCCGCGCGAGCGGAACGCCCGACATCCGCGCGTGCAGCACCACGGAGCAGCCCTTCGCATGGCCCGCGCGCCGCGTCGCCGAGCTGGCCCGACGCTTCGACCGCTCGCCCCTCTGCGCGGGCGCCGCGTGCGGCAACGGCATGGTGGCCTCGATCTGCGCGACCGGCGACAGCACGCCCTTCGTCGACTTCGCGAACCGCATCGCGCGCCGCGTGGTGCGCTGACGAATTGCACGCGCGCCCTCGCTCGGTGATAAGTCCGCCGCCCGTATGCGACGGTCCACCCCCGGCGTCTTCGAGCCCACCCCGTCGGCCTCTGCGCTGCGCTGGCCCGTCGAGGTGATCGAGAACGCGCTCTCTCCCCTCGTGCAGCCCGAGCGCCTCGCGCGCTTCGAAGCGGTCTCCCGCGCACGCCTTCGCAGCGTGGTGCTCGTGCTCGAAGCCGTCATCGACCCGCACAACACCGCCGCCGTGCTCCGCAGCGCCGACGCGTTCGGCGTGGGCGAGGTGCACCTCATCGACCGCGGCACGCGACCGCTCATCACCCAGCGCATCACCCGCGGCGCCGACCGCTGGCTCGACCTGCACGTGCACCGCGACTCGCGCGTGTGCGCCACCGCGCTGCGCAGCCGCGGCTACGAGGTCTACGTGGCCGACGTGCGCGCGACCACGACCCTCGACGAGATCGCCGCGCGCCCCGACGTGGCGCTGGTCTTCGGCAACGAGCACACCGGCGCGAGCCCCGAGATGCGCGAGGGATCGAGCGGGAGCTTCGCCATCCCCATGCGCGGCATGGTCGAGAGCCTCAACGTGTCCGTGGCCGCGGCGATCTCGCTCCAGGCCGTCACCCGCGGACGCGCCGGAGACCTCGACGCCCACGAAGCCCGCTGCCTCCGCGCGCGCTACCTGCTGGAGAGCGTCCGCGCGCACGAACTCGTGATCGAACGCTACCTGCACGACCAGCGATCGGGTACGTAGAGGCCGCGCGCATGGCACCCCGCATCGTCCGTCCCCGCAGCGACTCGCCGCACCTCGCGATCACCCTCGTCGGCACCGTCGCGTGCGCCGTCGGCGGATGGTTCCTCGGCGCCTGGGTCTTTCGCCCGTCGACCGCCGCGGTCACGCCCGACAACAACACCGCGAGCACCGAACCCGCGACGCCCGATGCCCCCGATGCGTCGACCGCGCCCGTGATCGCAACGCCCACCCCCGACGCGTCCGCGCCTGCGCCCACGGTCTCGGTGACGGTCAACGGCGGCATCCTCAGCGCGTGCGGCGACGGCGAAGAGATGGAACTCCCCGGCGGCCGTTGCGACACGCCCGCGGGCCTCGAATCGCTGCTCCGAACGCGCGTGCAGCGCGTGCTCGCGACGTGCCCCGCGGCCCCGAGCGCGGCCCGTGACCCTTCGAAGGCGCTCTCCCTCGGACTGCGCATCGACTTCGCGCGACACCGCGTGGTCTCGCTCCTCGGCCGCAGCACCACGGTGCCCGACAAGGTGAGCTACGTGCCCTGCGTGAACGCGGCGCTCACGGGCTTCGACGAGCTCTGGCGCATCACCGCCGCGCACCCGCGCTACCAGTACTTCTTCACCGCACGCTTCAGCCCGCTGCGCGACGCCGGCGCACCCGTCGAGCCCCTCGCGCCCGCACCGACGGAGCCCGTGGAGCCCACCGCGCCCGCGCCCACCGCACCTGCGCCCACGACGCCCGCACCCACGCCCACGCCCGACGCCTCGCTCCCGACGCCCGCGGAGATGCTGCGCATGCCCGCGATGGGACAGGCCACCGTCGCGTGGAGCACCGCCATCGTGCGCGACGCGCCCCGCACCGGTGCGATCGTCGCGCGGCTGCCGCAGAACACGGCCGTCGAGATGGTCGACCGTCGCGGGAGCTGGTACGGCATCCGCTGGCAGCGCACCCACACCGGGTGGACCTACGGCGACGCCATCGGTCAGGCGCGCCCGTGACAGGTTATGTCCCTGCGTCGTCGCGCGGCGGATCGAACTGAAACGGAAACGCGAAGTCCACCGAAGCCCCTCGCGCCGCGGGCCACGCGAGCGCGCGCAGCACACCGAGGGCGCACACGCCGACCTCGCGCATCCCCCGCGAGACGTTGGCCACCGCGCCCGTCACGCGCCCATCGACCGAGAGCGTGAGCCGCACCTCGACGCGCCCCGCGAGCGACGGACGCCCCACGCGCGCATCGTCGTAGCAGCGCCGCAGCGCCCCCGTCTGCGCCCGCACCTGGGCGAGCACGGCCCGCGCGTCGATCTCGCCCAGCACGGGCCCCGCAGGGCCCACCGACGCGTCCGCAGAGAGCATCGCGCGCACCGCGGCCGAGACCTCCGCGCCGTGCACCGTCCACACGGCCTCGGAGCGCTCCGCCGCGAAGGCAGGCACCCGCGCGCGCTCCATCACGTTGGCCACGCACTGCTGCGCCGAGAGCGACGTGCGCGGCGATGCGACGCCCACACGCTCCACGAAGTAGCGCCCCGTCGCGCCCTCGAAGAAGCCCTCGACGGTCACGCGATCGTCGGGCCCGAGGCACCGCACCGCCGTCGCATCGAGCGCTTCGAACGCCGCGAGCGCGGCCCCGCGCGAAGGCCCCCGCGGACGCATCGCACGCACCGGCGCCGCGCACCCGAGGAGCACCAGCGCCCACGCGAGACGCATCATCCGCCGGGCTGAAACACGAAGGGCGCCGCCACCGTGGCCGCACCGCCCGTGGGCTGCGGAAAGCGCAGCGTACGCAGGGCCTCTTCGATGCAACGCCCCACGCGCAACAACGCGGGATCACCGCCCGACGAGGCCTCCGACACGCGCCCATCGGGCTCCACGCGCAGCCGCACGGTGATCTCTCCGTGGAGCGTCGCGTCGGCGTTGAGCCCCTCGGCGTAGCACCGTCGCACGGCGTCGTTCCGCGTCGCGAGGAGCTGCCGCGCGGCCTGCGCATCCACCCGCCCGTGCGTGGGCGGACGCAGCGCCACCGACGCATCGCGCACGCTCGCATCGCGCACGCCACCCGCATCGCGCCGCGCCCTCCGAGCCCCCCCATCGCGCACGGCCCCCGCATCGCGCCTCACCCCCG